>CAZKGO010000069.1:0-26058 GCA_964552235.1 uncultured Spirochaetales bacterium
GAGGTGATGAGGAAGCCGCGCGCGCACCGATGGGTCGGGCTTGGCAGTGCCGATATCCATTTGCCTGTAGACCTGCATCGAGTCGGCGCTCACGACCTCCCAGCCGTCGCGCTTGACGCGCAGCAACGTCTCGGTCTTGCCCACGGCCGTGGGACCGAAGAGAACGATGACTCTGGCAGGAGGGTCAGTCTTCGAGGCTGTACTGCACCTTGTGCGTCAGGATCTGGCGGATGGCCAGAGAAACGATCTTGTTGCGGTTGCTGGCGAGCTCTTCATCTCCGGCCAGGTTGATCTGGATGGCGCGCCGGATCGCGGCACAGGTGGTCTCGTAGACTCGATCGTCCAGCTTGATCAGCAGGTCGAGGGGAACTGCCACTCACTACTCCTTGGAAACGGGCAGAGTATACTCACGCGGCCCGTTCGTGTAAAGCGCGGTCGGGTCCACGGCGCGACTCACCGCCGACGCCTGTCCAGCGCCTCGATGACCCGCTGGGCCACGTACATCTGGTCTCCGAGCGCGGTGTCGATGATCAGGTCCGCGTCTTCGAAGCGATCGATGTCGATCGAGTAGAGCCTGAGGTAGCGCTGCCGGTCGCGCCGGTCGCGTTCGACAGTCCGCTCCAGGGTGTCGGCGTAGTCGGTGCCCTCGCGTCGAGCGATGCGGGCCGCCCGGATCTGCGGCGTGCCGTCCAGGTAGACCTTGAGGTCCGCGTCGGGCAGCAACCAGATCGCCAGGCGCGAGCCGAGCACGCACCCGGGGGCCGCGGCCAGCTCCACCTGCTTGCGGTCGAGGTCCTGGTCGTAGCGGTCGTCGCGCTCGGCCAGCTCGCACATCTCCTCGAAGGAGATGCCCTTCTCCAGGGCCATGTCGTGGAACGTATAGTTGATCACGCGCAGTCCGAGCTTTTCCCCGACGATCCGGGTGACGCTCGAGTTGCCGCACCCGCTCTTGCCGGAGATGGCGATCCTCGCCTCACTCGATGTTGCGCAGCTGCTCACGGATTCTCTCGATGGCGTCCTTGGCCCGGATCACCGCCGAACTGACCTCGAGGTCGATGCTCTTGGAGCCGATCGTGTTGACCTCGCGGTTGAGCTCCTGTGCGATGAAATCCAGCTTCTTGCCCATCCCGGTCTGCTGCCCGGCAGCGGACCGGAAGCTCGCCAGATGGGCGCCCAGCCTGACGATCTCCTCATTGATGTCGAAGCGGACCAGCATCACGGCCGTCTCGGCGTACACCCTGTTCTCGTCCACCTCCCCCGCCATGACCTCGGCAAAGCGCCGTCGCAGGTCCTCCTTGATCGCGGCCTCGATGCGCCCGCGCCGCGAGGCGATGAGGCCGACCTCCTCCTCGATAACCGCGGTCATCGAGGCAAGGTCGCGCTCCAGCGCCGCGCCCTCGGCCGCCCGAGTCGCGTCCCACGCCGCGAGGGCGCGGTCCAGCGGCTCGGCGATCGCCCGGCTGTAGGCCTCCATGTCGCGCACGCGGTCGGCCTTGACCACGCCTTCCAGGCGCAGCAGGTGAGACAGACCCACGGCCTCGCGCAGCCCCAGCTCGGCCGCGAGTGTCTCGAGGGCCCCCTTGTAGGCCGCGGCTGCCCGACGGTCCACAAGAACCCGCACGTCGTCAGCCAGCTCGGTCAGCCGCACGGAGACCTCGACGCGCCCCCGCTGCGCCCGCTCGGCGACGCGGGACCGCAGCTGCGGCTCGAGGGCGTTGAGGTAGGGAGGAAGGCTCACGAAGATGTCGAGGTAGCGGTTGTTGTAGGACTTGACCTCGACCGTGATGCTCATTCGCTCGTTCTGGCTCTCGGCGTAGCCGAATCCGGTCATGCTCTTCACGCGACTCCTCCTCGCAGCCGCTCGAGGAGGGCCCTCCCGAGCTTCCAGTTGTCTCCGGCTCCCATGGTCACGAACAGGTCCCCGGCGGCCAGTCGGCCCGCAAGCGGCTCGACGGCGTCGCCCGGCTCCTCGAAGTAGAGCACCGCGGGGTGACGGCGGCGGGTCTCCTCGTAGAGCGTCATGCCGCTGACGCCGCCCGGGTTCTGTTCCCGCGCCGAGGCGTAGATGCGGTGCAGCACCACGAGGTCGGCGGCCGAGAACGAGGCGGCCAGCTCGGCCAGCAGCTTCTGCGTTCGCGAGTAGGTGTGGGACATGAAATCGGCCACGATCCTCCGGCCGGGGTAGAACTCGCGCAGGGCGCTGAGCGTGGCGCTGATCTCGGTCGGGTGGTGGCCGTAGTCGTCGACGAACAGGACGCCGCCTGCCTCCCCGACGACCTCGCTGCGCCGGCGCGTGCCCCCGAAGGACCAGAGCGCATCGGCCAGCACCGAGGAGGGGGCCGGAGCGCGGCCTTCGCACTGCTCGACGTAGCGCGCCACCGCAGTCGCGGCAGCGGCATTCAGCACGTTGTGCCGCCCCGGTACGCGCAGCCGGAATCGGTCCCCGCCCAGGCGGAACGTCACCTCTGCCGCGGCGCAGCGCACATCACCGATCGCGTAGGGGCCCGCGGCGCCGGCCCCGTATGGGGTCAGCCGGCAGTCGGGCCGCCGGGCGGCCGTGCGCCCTGCGATTTCGGCGGCCCCCGGGTCGTCAGCGCAGTAGATCAGAGTCCCGCCGGCGGGCATCCGGTCAGCGAGCTCCACGAACGCCAGCAGCACGTCCTCGCGGTCCTTGAAGTAGTCCAGGTGCTCGGCCTCCGCGCTCGTGACGACGACGCAGCGCGGCGAGTAGTTGAGGAAATGGCGGCGGTACTCGCACGACTCCGCCACGAAGTAGCGATCGCCTCCCACGTGCACGCTGCGGTTTCCGAAGGCGGGGACCTCCGTGCCCACGAGAGTGGTCGCCGGCAGGCCGAGGCTCTTGAGCAGCACGCCCGCCATGGCCGTGGTCGTGGACTTGCCGTGAACGCCGGAGACCGCCACGAAGTGCGCGGCGCGGGACAGCCCGCCCAGGGCTTCGGCGTAGCTGGCAACAGGAATCCCGCGTTCGCGAGCCGCCACGATCTCCACATGGGTCCGAGGGTCGTAGGCCGCGGAGTGCACCAGCAGGTCGACGTGGGCCGGGAGGTTGGATCTCGCGAAGCCTTCGCGCACCGGGATGCCCAGCCGCCTCAGAATGGCGTCGGTGTAGAAGGTGTCGGACGTGTCTGATCCCTGGACGCGCGCCCCCCGCGAGGCCAGAACGTCGGCCAACGCGCTCATCCCCGTTCCCTTGATCCCGACGAGGTAGACGTCGCGACCGGCCGGCGATGCCAGCACTCTATCGCCCACAGCAGTGCTTGTACTTGCGGCCGCTGCCGCACGGGCAGGGCTCGTTTCGCCCGACCGGGCCCGCGGCCGCAAGGGCCCGCAGCCGCCGCTGCTCGACCGCCGCCCGGTCGCGACGGATCTCGGAGGCAAGCGCCTCAAACACCGGCAGCGTCTTTCCGTAGAAGCGCTTCCATCCCTCGCACAGGAGGCTCATGTTGGACGGGTCGCCGTTGCCATAGAGGCGGTGCTTGAGGCAGTCGCCCGCGCACAGGCGCAGGTACGGACACGAGTCGCACTCCGGGTTCCACTCTCGCTTCTGCAGACCGAACTGGCGGTACGCCGGCGACGCAGCGAGCGATTCCCAGCTGTCGCTCATGATGTTGCCCAGTTTCAGGCGCGGCTCGACGAAGAAATCGCAGGGATAGACGTCGCCGTTGTGCTCCACCACGAAGTACTGGCGGCAGTCGGCGCCCATGTGGCAGACGTTCGGGGTGCCGGCGACGAGCATCGTCAGCACCGAGTCGAAGTGACGCACCGACACCCGGCGCACGTCGCCCTTGACCCACTCGTCGAAGATCCCGCACAGGAAGTCGCCCCAGGCGGCCCCGTCGATGCTGTAGGGACGCAGCGCGCCCGTCCCGTCGTGCTCCACGCACGGAATGTACTGGTGGAAGGTCACACCCAGGTCGAGCAGATAGCGGTAGATGTCCCCCGGCTTCGCTGCGTTTTGGCGGTTGACCAGCACGAGAACGTTGAACTCGACCTTGGCGCGCCTCAGCGTCTCGAGGCCCTGGAGGACGCGGGCATGCGAACCCCGGCCGTCGATCGTGAGGCGGTGCAGATCGTGAAGATGCGCAGGCCCGTCAATGCTGACCCCGACCAGGAAGCGGTAGCGTGCGAGGTGCTCGGCGAACTGGTCGTCGATCAGAGTGGCGTTCGTCTGCAGCCCGTTGGCGACGACGGTGCCCGGGCGGCCGTGCTCCTGCTGCAGCTCGGTCACCCTGCGGAAGAACGCCGCGCCCATGAGCGTCGGCTCCCCTCCCTGCCACCCGAACGAGTAGGTCGGCTGGGTGGTGGCCATGTAGCTGCGGATCATGTGCTCCAGCACCTCGTCGCTCATTCTCGGGCGCGGGGTCTGCGCATACAGCGACCTCTTGGGCAGATAGAAGCAGTAGGTGCAGCGCAGGTTGCAGTCGGCCGAAGCAGGCTTGACCAGCAGTGAGAACGTCATGGCTCAGGAACTGCCTGTGGCTGCCATTATAGCAGCGCCCTGTCGGCCGAGTCCACGCGCCCGGGCAGGCTCACGCGGAACGAGCTGCGTCCCTCGGCTGACAGGTAATCGAGTCGCCCGCCGTTCTGCTCGATCAGCCGTGCGGCCAGCACCAGCCCGAGCCCCTCCCGCGGCTGCGGCGGGGCGTCGAACAGCCCTACGCGCACGTCGAGCGGCAGGCCGCCGGCCTCGTCACCCACCTCGATGTCGAGCGAGGCTGCCGAGGCGCAGGCCCGCAGGCGCACTTCGGGCAGGCCCCGGCGGGCGCTCGCGCCGAGGGCGTTGCGCGCCAGACAGCTGAGGGCCAGGCCGATCTCCCGGCGTCGCGTCTCTACCGCGAGGTCCGCGGGCGCCTCAATCGAGACCACCGGCGCGGAACCCGGTCGAACCGCGGCCGCGCACGACCGTGCGACCTCCTCGAGCACCTCCTTGACCCCGCAGACGCTCAACGGCTCCCGGTCGGCCCGCTGCATGTCCTCGAGCAGCCGAAGCGCCTTCGCTTTTCCGTCGCTGACGGCGTCGATCATCAGGGCAAGCGCCCGCTCCCGCGCCGGCGGATCCTGGCTCGCGGCCGCGTACTCCGCGGCCAGCCCCAGGTCGGCCAGCAGCCCCTTGAGCTCGTGGACCGCCGCGGCAGCCACGATCGCCACGGCTCCGGCGCTGCGGGTGAACCCGAGCTCCCGTTCCAAGCGCTCCAGGCGCGCCGCGAGAGCGGGATCGGCGCCGACGGGCTCGCGCCGCCAGGCCACGACGCCGGCCAGCGCCAGGGCGTGAGGCAGCGTCGCCCACGGCGCCAGCATCTGCCAGCGTCCGGCAAAGTCCAGCAGGGGGGCCGAGACCGCGACGGCGGCTGTGGCCAGGAGCCATCGCTTTCTGGCGCCGGCCCGCTGCCGTTCGAGGGCTGCGGTCGCCAGCACCAGCAGCGCGCTCGCCACTGCGCACAGGGTGTATCCCGCGAAGCGTTCGACGCCGAGGGCGGCGGCCACCGCGAGCGAGACAAAGGCGCAGGCGGCCACCACGGACGTGACCATGGAGCCGCCGCCGGCGACCGCGGTGGCCGCAAGAGCGGCGGCGATTCCCAGGATCGCCCGCGCCGACGAACCTGCGGGCGCCGCCGAAGCGCACGCGAGCGCCAGCAGTCCCGCCGCCGGCCACACCAGCCGCAAAGACACCCGCCGCGCTGCCAGCAGCCCCATCAGAGGAACCAGCAGCACCAGAGCGCCGTGGGCCGCCACCGCAGCGGTGTTGATCGTGATCACGCGGCCGTCCCGTCAGCTCCGCTCGACCTCGGACAGCAGCACGGGGTCCGGGCTGTCGTTCTCTCCGTTGCACTCCGCGAGCGCGCGCAGCAGCTCCTTGGCGCGCGCGGACACCTTGGTAGGAACCTCGACGCGGAGCTTGACGTAGAGGTCGCCGCGCCGGCGGGCGTCCTCAACGTCCGGCACGCCCTCGCCCTTGATGCGAAGCATCCGCCCGTTCTGGGTGCCGGGCGGAATCTTGACCCGTATCCGCTTGTCGTCGAGGGCGCGCACGTTCAGGTCGGCGCCCAGCGCGGCCTGCGTGAACGAAACGGGGATCATGCAGTAGAGATCGGCACCCTGCCGTTCGAAGTACCTGTGGGGCAACACGCGCACGTACACGTACAGGTTGCCCGCGGGACCGCCGAGGGCCCCGGCGTCGCCCTGGCCCGGAATGCTGATGCGCTTCCCGCTCTCGATGCCGGCGGGGATGGTGACGCGGAGCTTGCGTCGGGACTTGACGACGCCGGCTCCGCCGCAGGCGGGGCAGGGCTTCTCGACGGTCTCGCCTTCGCCCTGGCAGGTCGGGCACGTCGTTGCGATCGAGAAGAACCCGGAGCTTCGCCTCACCTGGCCGCTTCCGCCGCAGGTGGGGCACAGCGTCCGCTTGCTGCCGCCCGCGCCCCCCGAGCCCTTGCACTCGGAGCAGGTCTCGCTGCGAGCGTAGGCGATCTCGACCGAAGACCCGAACACGGCTTCCTCGAACGGCAGCTCGAGGTCGTAGCGCAGATCCGCTCCGCGACGCGCGCCCGACTGCGGGCCCCGCCGTCGCCTGCCACCGCCTCCGAAAAACGAGTCAAAGATGCCCGAGAAGTCCCCGAAGATGTCCTCGAAATCACGGAACACCGCCGAGAAGTCGTGGGGGGCTCCGCCTCCCATTCCCTCGACGCCGGCAAAGCCGAACTGGTCGTACGCCTGCCGCTTGGAGTCGTCGCCGAGCACCTCGTAGGCTTCGGTGGCCTCCTTGAACTTCTCCTCCGCTTCCTTGTTGCCCGGATTGCGGTCGGGATGGTACTGGATCGCGAGCTTTCGATAGGCTTTCTTGATGTCGTCCTTGGACGAGCCCCTCGCTACGCCGAGGACGTCGTAATAGTCGCGCTTGGCCAAGTGACCGCCGTTCCGTGCGCCGCAGGGGCCGCCGGAACCCGGGGTTCGGCGGCCCTGTGAGCGCGATTACTTCTTCTGGTCGTCGTCGACGACTTCGTAGTCCACGTCCTCGACGTTCTGCTTTCCCGCGCCCGACCCGTCGTCCGGAGCGCGGGAGCCGGACGGTCCCGGCCTCTGGCCGGCCTTGGCCTGCTGTCCCTGCGCCTGGCTGCTCGATGCCTTGTAGACCTCTTCGGCGAGGCGGTAGGACGCCTGCTTGAGCGCCTCGGTCTTGCTCTTGATGTCGGCCACGTCGTTTCCCTCGAGCGCCTTGCGCAGGTCGGCGACCGCGCTCTCGATCTTGCGACGGTCGTCGGCTCCGACCTTGTCGCCGTAGTCCTTGAGGGCTTTTTCCGTCGTGTAGATCAGGTTGTCGCCCTCGTTGTGCGCCTCGGCGCGCTCGCGCTCCCGCTTGTCCTCGTCGGCGTGCAGCTCGGCGTCCTTGATCATCTTCTTGATCTCTTCTTCGCTCAGACCCGACGAGCTCTCGATCCTGATCTTCTGCTCCTTGCCGGTGCCGAGGTCCTTTGCCGAGACATGCACGATGCCGTTGGCGTCGATGTCAAAGGTGACCTCGATCTGCGGCACGCCCCGCGGCGCCGGCGGGATGCCCACGAGGTCGAATCGCCCCAGCGTTCTGTTCTGCGACGCCATCTCGCGCTCGCCCTGGAGCACGTGGATCGAGACCGCCGTCTGGTTGTCCGCCGCGGTGGAGAAGATCTGGCTCTTGCGCGTCGGGATTGTGGTGTTGCGCTCGATCAGCCTGGTCGAGACGCCGCCCAGCGTCTCGATTCCCAGCGAAAGCGGCGTCACGTCGAGCAGGAGGACGTCCTTGACGTCGCCGCCCAGGATCCCTCCCTGGATCGCGGCGCCCACGGCCACCACCTCGTCCGGGTTCACACCCCTGTTCGGCTCCTTGCCAAAGAGCTCCCGCGCGACCTGCTGGACGATCGGCATCCGAGTCGCGCCGCCGACCAGGATCACCTCGTCGATCTCGGCGACGCTGAGCCCCGAGTCCGACAGCGCCTGTCGGCACGGCGCCTTGGTCTTCTCGATCAGGTCCATGATCATCTGCTCGAGCTTGGCCCGCGTCAGCGTGTACTGCAGGTGCTTGGGCCCGGAGGCGTCCGCCGTGATGAACGGCAGGTTGATCTCCGTGGTCTGCGAGCCCGACAGCTCGATCTTGGCCTTCTCGGCCGCTTCCTTGAGCCGCTGGAGAGCCATGCGGTCCTTGGACAGGTCGATGCCGTAGTCGCGCTTGAAGTTCTCGATCAGCCAGTCGATGACTCGCTGGTCGAAGTTGTCGCCGCCCAGGTGCGTGTCGCCGTTGGTGGCCTTGACCTCAAAGACCCCGTCGCCGAGCTCGAGGATCGAGATGTCAAAGGTGCCGCCGCCAAGATCGAAGACGGCGATCTTCTCGTCCTTGTTCTTGCCGAGGCCGTAGGCGAGCGCCGCGGCGGTCGGCTCGTTGACGATGCGCTTGACCTCCAGACCGGCGATGCGGCCGGCGTCCTTGGTCGCCTGCCGCTGCGAGTCGTTGAAGTAGGCCGGAACGGTGATGACGGCCTCGGTGACCGTTTCGCCGAGGTAATCCTCCGCCGACTTCTTCATCTTCTGCAGGATCGCGGCCGATATCTCCGGCGGGCTGTACTGCTTGCCGCCGATTTCGACGGCGACGCCTCCGGGGACTTCGGCCACTTTGTAGGGCACCATCTTGATCTCGGCCGGCACCTCGTTGTAGCGGCGCCCCATGAATCTCTTGATCGAGTAGACGGTGTTTTCCGGGTTCGTGATCATCTGGTTCTTGGCCGGCTGGCCGACCAGACGCTCGCCCTTGGCCGTGTAGGCCACGATCGAGGGCGTGGTCCGCTGTCCTTCCGAGTTCTGGATCACGACCGGCTCGCTGCCCTCCATGACTGCCACGCACGAATTGGTTGTTCCCAGGTCGATGCCGATGATCCTTGCCATCTACGTCTCCTTGTCCTCGCTGCTGTCCTGTTCGTCCGCGTTCCGCGGTCGGGGCTGCAGGATCTTCACCTTGGCCGGCCGCAGCACCCTGTCGCGGAACATGTAGCCCTTCTGATACTCCTCGACCACGGTGGCCTGCTCGACGTGATCGCCGTGGTCGGATGCGATCGCCTGGTGCCTGTGCGGATCGAACGGCTGCCCCGCAGAGTCGAAGCGAACCAGGTTCCACTTCTTTTCGAGCATCGCGGTCAGTTGCCGCTCGATCAGCTGTATGCCGTCGTGCAGCGCGTCGAAATCCCGCGAGGATTCGGCGGAGCTTACGGCGCGCTCGAAATCGTCGATCACGGGCACCAGATCGAGCATAAGCATCTGGTTGGCATAGGCCACCGCCTCTTCGCGGTCGCGTGCCATGCGTTTCCTGAAGTTCTCGTAATCGGCGGCCCGCCTCAGAACCTGGTCCTTGAGCGACGCGATTTCCTGCTCAAGGGCGGCGATCTTCTCGTCCTGTTCGCTCCCGCCCTGCGGGGTCTCGCCCGCCTGCGGCTCTTCGGTTTGCGCGGTCTGGGTCTCCGCTTCGGGCTGTGGCGCGGTGTCCGGCACCACCCCTTTCTCTTCTTTCCTGGACATGACGACCCCTGTTTATTTCATACGTCAAGGTAAAATAATCAGCGCCTTCCGGCCATGTCAACATCCGGCGGTGAGAAACGTCCTTTTCTGGGCCGAAACCCCGGGTGCGGGTTCCCGCCGCGGCCTCGACCGGCCTGCACCGGCGTGCACTGCCCTCGACCGGCCTCCCTCAGAGACGACGCCACGCGCGGCTTGAGGGGAGCGCCGGACGCGGCGTCCGGACGCCCCGCTCGCTCACTGCAGGACGATCTGCGTCTTGATCGAAGTCGGCTTTGGATTCCTGGCGTAGTCGAAGGCCTTGACGCTGTCCTCAAACCCGAACTGATCAGTGATCAGCGGCTTGAGGTCGATCTTGCCCGAACCCATCAGCGCCAGCGCCCTCGGGTACACGTGGGCGTAGCGGAAGATCGTCACCACACTGGCTTCCTTGACCGAAGCCGCCACCACGTCAAAGCGCACCGGCGCGCCCGGCAACCCGATGTAGACCACCCGGCCGCCCGGGCACAGGTACTCGAACATGCGCTCGGCCGCCTTCTCGGAGCCGCTGGCCTCGAAGACCAGGTCCGCTCCCCACCCCTGCGTCAGCTCGCGCACCGCTTCGCCGGGGTCGCGCTGCGCGACGTTCACCGTCGTGATCGGCCCGAGCCCGGCCGCGATCGAGAGCTTCTCGGGCTTGACGTCCAGCATGATGATCGAGCTGCATCCTCCCGCCAGAGCCGCCAGAGCCGTCACGACCCCGATGGTTCCCGCCCCGATCACCACGGCCGTATCGCCGGGCTTGATCTCGGCCTTCTTCGCGGCGTGCATACCGATCGCCAGCGGCTCCACCAAGGCGCCCTCGCCGTAGCTCACGTTGTCGGGGAGCTTGAAGGTGAAGTCCGCGGGATGCACCACCGAGCCGGCGAGACACCCGTGCACCGGCGGAGTCGCCCAGAAGCGCACCGCGGGATCCAGGTTGTAGTAGCCGAGCCGGCTCGCTCGGCTCGACGGATCCGGGATTCCCGGCTCCATGCACACGCGGTCGCCGACCCTGAGGTTGTCCACCGCCTTGCCCACCTCGACGACGGTCCCCGAGGCCTCGTGGCCGAGCACCATCGGCTCCCGCACGACGAACTGACCGATGGCGCCGGTCTCGTAGTAGTGGACATCGCTGCCGCAGATGCCGACCGTGTGGATCGCGATCCGCACATCGCGCGGTCCGAGGGAATCCGGCAGATCGATGTCGCGAATGCGGATCAGGCCCTTCCTCTCCAGAACAACAGCTCTCATCTCGTCCTCCGTGCTCGTTACTTGTTCTGCGGCGTGAGCTCCAGAATGAGCTCGACCTCGCCGAGGCTGATGCCTGTCGCTCGGGCGATTTCCAGCGCGCTCCACCCCTGGTTGGCGAGCCGCATGACCGTCTGGCGCGTGTCCAGCGGCGGGGCGCCCTTTTCCTTCTTGAGGCTGTCGCTCTTGACCAGGGTCCGCAGCAGCTTGACGTGGTCCTGCGCCTGCTTTCCGATCGCTTCCAGGCGCGTTTCGGTCTTGGCGAGCCACTCCCGCGCCTTGGTCAGCTTGTCCATGCGCTCCTCGATGTCGCGCAGGACTTCGTCCAGCCTGCCGAGCCGCTCGACGGCCGCGTCGGCCCGCTCCTTGTCGCGCGCCAGGGCCTCGACGATGCCTTTGATCTCCTCGATGCTGCCGGGCAGGGCCTTGAGCTCCTGGCGCACCGTCGCCAGGCTCGTCTCGATCTCGGCGAGCGCGTCGAAGTTCTTCTGCACGGCGGCGCCGGTGGCGTCGAGGATCGCCTGCCGCTTCTCCAGCCGTTCGTAGCGCGACTCGACCTCCTGCTCGAGGCTCTCCAGGGAGCGCAGCTTGACCTGGATCTCGTCGAGCGAGTCGCCGGTCGCCGTGACGGCGGCGAGCTTGACGTCGATCGACTTGGAGATGCCGATGAGCCGGTTGAAGTCCTTGTCGAGGCTGTCGATGCGGCGCTTCTCGGCGAGAAAGCGGGACAGCTTCCCCGAGATCTCCTCGACGAGGCGGCGCGTGAGCTTGAAGTCGCCGTCGATCTGCGACAGCTCCTTGCGCGTCGGCTCGAGGGCCGCCAGTTCGCGCTTGAGCTCGTCGATGCCCTTTTCCAGGTCGAGGCGGTAGCGCTCGGCCTGCTCGAACAGCCGGGTCTGGGCCACGAACTCCTTCTGCTGCCGTTCGATGGCGGCCATCCGCTGTGCGGCCGCCGCGTACTCCTCTTCGATGCGGGCGAGCAGCTTCTGCTGCGCGGCGTCGACCTTCTCCTTGATGTCAGCGCCGGCGTTGCGGAACAGCCTCAGCTGATCGGCGATGTCCTCGCGCAGTGTCTGGCCGCGGATCCGCAGCTCGTTCTCCAGCCCCTCGCGCTCCCGACGGGCCGCCTCGATCGCCGAGCTGGTCTTCTCCTCCAGGACCTTCTTGAGCTCGTCGACGCGCCTGCCGATGTCCAGCAGCTCGGCGCGCACGCGCTCCTTCTGCTCCCGACTGCCGCCCTCGATCTCGTGCTGCCATCCCGCCAGGGCGGCGCGGGCCTGCGCCAGCTGCTCTTCGAGCCGGGTCTGCTCGCGCTCGAGCTCCAGCTGCAGGGCGCCGATGCGGTTGTCCATCTCCTCGTCGATCTGCGAGAAGCGCTGCTGGTTCAGCGCCTTGACCTGCTCGATCCGCTCCGCCAGCCCGTCGCGGTACTCCTCTTCGATGCGCGCTCGCTCCGAGCTGTGCGCCTCCGCGATCGTGTGCATGCGCTTCTCGACGGTCTGCTGCCAGCTTGCCAGCGTCTGCTCCATGCCCACGCTGCGCTGCTTGAGGTCGGCCAGGAACTCGTCCTCGAAGCCCTTGAGCTTCTCCGACACGTCCTGGTAGGCCCTCGCCTTGAGCTCGGACAGGCCCTGCTCCAGGCTGGCCATCTCCGCCCGTATCCCCGCAATCACCTGTTCGGTCTTGCGCTTCTCGTCCTGCCTGCGGCTCTCGAGGACCTGGATGTACGACTCGAAGTCCTCGTTCAGGCGCCTCCCCACCTTCTCCATGGCCGTGCGGAGGTTGCCCTCCAGCTCCTGAACGTCGGCGTTGACCTGCTGCAGGCGGTCGAACCGGTACGCGATGTCGCCTTCGACGTCCGCCAGGCGCTTCTCGGCCCTCTCGAGGATTGCGGCCTCTATCTCGCTGGCGGCCGTGTCGAGCTTCTGCACGAACGCGCTCTTGTACTCCTCCAGCCTGCGGCGGGCCTCGGCCTCCGCGGCCTCGACCTCGTCGAGGATCCTGCGCATGGCCCCCTGGCGCTCCTCGATCTCCTCACCGCGCCGCGCCACTGCCTGCGCCACGCCATCGAGCTCCTGCGTGAGGATGCCGGCCCGTTCCTTGACCGCCTGCGAGGCCTCCGCCTCCCAGACCTTGAGGTCCGAGCGAACCTTGCCGTAGAGGGACTCCACGTCGCGGTGGACCCCTCCGAGTTGCTCCTCCACGGACTTTCTCGCGGCTGCCAGTTGAGCCTGGGCCGCACGCGCGTGGCTCTCGATGTCCTCGCGCAGCTTAGCGAACGCCTCGTGCTCCAGCGCCCGGCCGCGGTCGGCGGCGCTGTCCAGGCGCTTCTTGTAGTCGGCCTCGATCGTCGCCAGATCGCCCTCGAAGCGATTGAGGACGCCCCCGAGGTCTTTTTCCAGGGCGGCCACGCGGCCCTCGCCGGCCTCGAGGGCGCTGGCCAGCGACGCTTCCAGCTGGGCTCGCTTGTCTTCGCCCGAAGCGATCAAGGCCGCGATCCGGGAGCTCAGGTCGACCACCAGCTTGTTGTGGGCCTCCCGGCTGGCCAGCGTGACCTGGTCGGAGAGCTGCTCCAGGTTCTTCTGCAGCTGCTTCTCCATCGATTCCTTGCGGGCTTCCAGGCGCGTGAGGTACGCCGAGAAATCCTTGACCTGCGCGTCGGTCCTGGTGACGGCCTCGTCGATCTTGGCCAGGCGCGCCGCCGTGTCGCTCGTCGCCCGCGCGGCGACCTGCTCGAGGCGCGCCGCCGCGTTCTTGGCCGCCTCTTCGAGGATCGCGGGAATGCGGGCCTCGATGCCGTCGAGGCGCGTCGAGGCGGTCTTCAGGCGCTGGGCGACGCCGTCGACGAACTTGGACTCCTCGTGGATTCGATTCAGGTTCTCGTCAACGCGCTGCGACATGTCCGCGAGGTTCTTCAGCGACGCCTCGTATTCCTCGACCTGGGCCTGCACGCCCGAGATGGCATTGATGCGCTCGCTGAGGTTGCCCTCGATCGACTGGACCTTCTTAAGGATCTCCTTGCCGGTCTTGAGGTTGACCTGCAGCTCGATGGCGATGTCCTTGATCTCCGCGGTCTTCTCGTCGACGAGCTCCGTCAGCTTGGCGCGGACCATGTCGCTGTAGCGTCGCACCTTGTCGAGCGATCGATTGCCCCGGTCGAGCTGGCGGTAGATCAGGAGTATGAAGACGGTGATGGACGCGGTTATGACGAGTCCGACGAACGAGACAGGCATCTTCCCCTCCCAAAGATCGCCATACGCCGACCAGTGTACCCGACGGTCCGGTCTAAGTCAATTAAACCGCGGCGCGATCACGGGATACAGGCGGTCGGGGCGGCGGCCGCGGCGCGCCGATCGTCAGCCGAAGCGCTCCGCGACCAGCTCGGCGAAGCGCTTGTAGGAGCGGAAGCAGAGCTCCGCGGCCGGATCCCGCCGGCCGATGAGAGCGGTGTGCATGCCGACGGCGGCTGCTCCCCGCACGTCGTAGGACAGGCTGTCGCCGACGTAGAGAATCCTCGACGGCTCGGTCCCGAGGTCGCGGGCCAGCCGCTGGAAGGGTTCTGGGCGGGGCTTCAGATAGCCGGTCTCCTCGGAGCAGAAGCACGCGTCCCACAGGCCCTGAAGGCCGAGAAAGACCAGCTTCCGCTCGACGGGGTAGTCGGACATCAGGCCGAGGCGCAGGCCCATGGCCCGCAGCCGCGCGAGCGCGCCGTGCAGGTGGGGAAACGGCCTGATCCTCCGCAGCAAACTGATCCACTCGCCGTAGACCAGGCGCTCGATGCGCGCCTCGGCCTCGGCGGCCTCGATGCCAAGCCGGTCTGCGAGCAGCCTCGCCTGCGTGGCGCGGAAACCGTCGATGCGGTCGAGACGACGCACCTCGCGACGAACGCGGCTGAAGTGGAAGATGACCCGTGGGTTTCGGACCACCAGCGGCAGCGACAGCCTGGACATCCGGGCGTGGGAGTACAGCGTCCCGTCCAAGTCGAAGCCGACGGCGTCGATCTTCACGGCCGGCCGACCGTGTTCATCGGGACCCGGGGTCGAACGGCGAGAACTCACCTTCGAGCGGCACCTGCACCAGGTGCACCGAAGCGCCCGGATGGCCGGCGCGCAGCGAGTCGAGGCCGGTTTCCGCGTTCCGCTCGAGCACGCTCACCCGGAACTGGCCGTCTCGGTCGAAGTACGGCAGCAGCACGGCCACATGGGTGTGCTGCCGCAGCATGGGCTCGCCCCCGAAGTGCTTGTTGATGCTCGCCAGGTACATGCGGTCCGGCTCGCCGCGGGCCAGCACGTACAGCGCCAGCTCGATGTCTTCGATCGGGTAGCCGACGTCCTCGATGTAGCGCAGAAACGGCACGGTGCGCACGTCGAAGCTCTCGGCGCCGCTGCCGCGGCCCTTTCGCGCCCGCGCAAGGGCGCGCGCCATGTTCCGCGTCCAGTCGAGGCCGAAGAACGGGTCGCGCTCAGCCTCGTAGCGGGCGCTCCAGCGGTTGCCGCGCGCGGCGGGATCCTTGGTCTTGAGCGCGCCGATGTCCATGGCCGCTCCCGTCAGCGGGCGGTAGAAGCCGTCCATCACCCACTTGGCGAATCCCGAGCAGTTGAGCCCTCCCTTCGAAGGCAGGCCCGTGGAGATCAGCACCGGCCGGTCCGACCGATCGAACGCGCCGTCGTCCTCGTCGCGCAGGCGCGGCAGGATCTCGCGGATGCGGCCGAGGACCCGGGCGACGGCCGCGCTGTGCTGCCCCTGGCCGAGCAACAGGTCCCAGTCGACGCGAGCCGCGGTGAGCTCCACCAGTCGCTCGAGGGACACCGAGACGGCTTCCTCGAACGGCATGGCGATCATGACGCCGGAGTGCACCTGCACGCCGTAGAGGGACGCCTCCAGCCGCACGCGGCCGCCGTCCGGGTGCAGCCGCACGTAGGTTCCCGGGTCCCGCCTGAGGAGCATTGTCATGTAGGCGGGCCGCCCGTCGGAGGTGCGCCGCTTGATCGAGACGTTGCCTTCCCACACGGTGGGAAAGCCCCCGCTCGACGCCTGGTTCAGGAACAGGTAGAAGGTGTGCTCGCCGGCATCGACGGTTTCGAAGCGCACGGGGTGGCCGTCGTCGCCGAACTGCCGGGTATCGGCCTTCTGCGCCTGGTTCAGCGGACCCAGGATCAGGTGGCGCAGGCGCAGCCGCACGCGGGCGTTCTCGGGCGGCAGCTGCGAGGCCGCCGCGGAGGCGGCGAGCAGCAGGCAGGCCGCGGCCGCCAGCAGCGTCGATTCAGTCCGCAAAGAGACGATCCCCCTCGATCCGTATATCGGCGCCCGCGAGACGGGCCTTCAACGCGGCCGTGTCCCAGGCATACGTGGGAGCTATCTCCAGCCTGTAGCGGGGCGCACCGCTGCCGTCGCGGGGCACGGACACCCCGCAGGCCTCGAGCATCCGTGCCGCCAGGGCCACCTGGTCGCGCTCGCACGTCTGGGGCGAGTCCAGCCCGTCGCGGTTCTTGACCGGCGAGAACTCGTCCTCCCGCACGGTCTCGTAGAACAGGACGTGATCGGCGAGGGGAAGCAGATCGAAGATGAAGCGCTCGAACTTGACCGCCTCGATCTCCACGATCCCGCCGCCGGCCGGATCCATGGCCTTGACCTTCTTGCGCGCCACGTGCAGCGGCAGTTCGGCGGCTGCGCGAGCGAGGAATTCGACGCCGAAGATGTGAATCGCGATCGAGCCCTGCTCAAACAGCAGGCGCCCGTCGGCGCCGCGAGCGTACATCCGTTCCCGGTCGAGGTCCGAGTACTCGACGATGCACGCCCTGTCTGCCGCCAGCGCGATCACCCCGAGCTTCTCTTCCGGCGACCTCTTGGGAATCACCTTGGCCGAAACGTCGGCTCCGCGCTCGATGTGGTAGCCGAGAAACAGCGGGTCCGGCACGATCACCAGCGGGTTGTCCACCTGGAAGTATAGGAGGTACTCGACACCCCGGTCGCGCATGTCGTCGATCATGCGGTTGCGCACCAGCGCCTGAACCAGGCCGCCATGCCCGTCAGGGTTGCGGAGCAGGCCTCCGTCGGCGGCGAGCAGAAGGCGTCCGCCGGCGTCGAGCGTCGGCAGCGTGCCCTGGGGGAACAGCATCACGTCCTGGCTCCGCAGCCCGAAGAAGCCGCTCTTCGCGAAGTATTCGGCGGTCGCCGCGTGGTTGTCGGGGCTTGTCATGATGTACCAGGGCATCCGGGCGCCGGTGGCTCTGCAGAAGCCGAGCAGCTTCTCGGCAAACACCTGGAACAGCGAGGCCCGGCGGATCGGCGTCACCGGGAAGATGCCCTTGGGGCCCTCGAACCCGAGCCGCGAGCCCTGCCCTCCGGCAACGGTCAGGAACGCGGCCTTGCCTGCGGAGGCGGCCGCCAGACCGCTCGCCGCCGGCGATCGGTCCCGGCCGGCTACCGCCACGTACGGAGCGGGTCTGATCGGAAGCGACTGCACCTGAGATCCGCGCGTGAGCTCGGCGAACCGCTCCACGACCGAAAGGTCTGTGGCCTCCAGGTCCGCCGCGATGCGCGAGCGCGACTCCTCGCCGAGCGATTGCCACCTGTCGAGCAGGTGCCGCTGCCCGAGCGCTTCCAGGCGGTCACGAGCCGCTTTTGACATGTTCGGGACCCTCCTTGCCGCGGCGCAGCAGCGCTCGCGCCCTCAGCAACTCTTCGCGTATCTCCGCGATCGTCGACCGCAGGTCCGCGCTTCCGTCGTCGGCGTCGCGCCACAACTGCCGAGCTACGCTCGCGGCGCTGAGCCCTCTTTCCTGGATCAGGTACTTGACTCGCGCGAGCAGGTTGACGTCGGCCCTGCTGTAGGTCCTGCGGCCGTAGCGGTCTTTTCGCGGAGCCACCAGCGGGATGACGCGCTCCCAGTACCGCAGCACGTGCGGCTTGAGGTCGAGCAGGTCGCACACCTCCCGGATCGTGTACATGAGGCTGCCGCCCTCACCCGCCCTTCTGCCTGATCTCCATCGCCACGGGGACCCGCTCCAGCCCGAACGACTCCCTGAGTCTGCCTGCAAGGTAGCGCTCATACGAAGCCGGCAGGCGCCAGCTCTTGTTGGCGAAGAACACGAAGCGCTGCGGGCTCGTCGAGACCTGGGTCCCGTAGCGGATCCTGACGTTGAAGCGAGCCGAAGGCGGGTGCTCCCGGGTCCAGGCCTCCAGCCCCTGGTTGAGCTGGCCGGTGCCGACGCGCGTGTTCAACTCCCCGTGGATGCCGATCACGGTGTCGAGCAGCCGGCCGATGTTGCGCCCAGTGCGGGCCGAGATCGGCAGCACCGGCGCGAAGTCGAGGCCGGGCAGCAGCCGGCGCACCTGCTCCCGGGCCGCCCGCTCGCGCGCGGCGTCGCCGCCCAGGAGGTCCCACTTGTTCAACGCGAACACCAGCCCCCGTCCCTCGCGCTCGACGATCGACGCGATCTTCTTGTCCTGCTCGGCGAGCCCCTCCTGGGCGTCGACCACGACCACGACGATGTCCGCGTCCCGCACACTGGCGATCGCCCTGTGCACCGAGTAGTATTCCAGCGCGGTGGTGACTCTTCCCTTTCGCCGCACGCCCGCCGTGTCGCGGACCAGGATCCGGCGGCCCTTGAACTCGAATGCGCCCTCGATCACGTCGCGGGTCGTTCCGGGCACGTCGGAGACCAGGGCCCGCTGCCGACCCAGCAGGCGGTTGAGAAGGGTCGACTTGCCGGTGTTGGGCTTGCCGAGGATCGCCACCCGGATCGCATGCCGATGTCCTTCGTCCTCCTCGACGGGGCGATCGGGCAGGAGCGCGGCGACCTGCCCCAGAAGCTGCGCCATGTTTCGGCCGTGCTCGGCCGAAACCGCCGCGATTCTGCGGAAGCCGAGGCGGGAGAGATTGGCCGCCTCCGCGTCGCGCAACTCGGTGTCCACCTTGTTCACGGCCAGAATGACCTTGGCGTCCCAGGAGCGCGCGCGTTCGATCAGCTCGAGGTCGTCCTCGTCGAGCCTCCGCACGTCGACCACCAGGATCACCACATCGGCCTCGCCGGCCGCCGCGAGGCTCGCCTCGGTGACAGCCCTTTCCAGAGCGTCCGCCGGGCGGCGGCTGAAGCCTCCGGTGTCCACCAGCACGCAGCGGCGGCCTTGGACGGTGAGGAGCGACTCGACCGGGTCGCGCGTGACCCCGGGACTCGGGTCCGTGATCGCCTGCCTGCGGCCGATCAGACGGTTGAACAGCGTGGACTTGCCGACGTTGGCTCCGCCCACGATCACCACTCGCGGAAGGCGCGGTCTATCGGAAGGCAACGTCACCGAGTCGCTCCCTGGTCCACTCCCTGACCAGCTGGTCGACCTCGCGGCAGGTTGAGAGGCGAAGCACCTGCTGAGCCAGAGCCGAGGCTTCTTCCATGGTCACGGAGCGTATGATCTGCTTGATCGCCGGTATGCTCGCGGCGCTCATGCTGAACGAGTCGAGCCCCATCCCGAGCAGCACCACCGTCGCCAGAGGATCCCCCGCCATCTCGCCGCACATCCCCACGGGAATGCCGGCCTCGTGCCCCGCTTCGACGATCATGCTGACGAGCTTGAGCACGCCCGGGTGGAACGGCTCGTACAGATAGGCGATCTTCTCGTTGCCCCGGTCGACCGCGATCGTATACTGGATCAGATCGTTGGTCCCGATCGAGAAGAAGTCCACCTTGTCGGCGAGGGAGCGGGCCGTGAGGGCGGCCGACGGCACCTCGATCATCGCCCCGATCGGCAGCCGCTCGTCAAAGGGCGTCCCGCGGGCGCGCAGCTCCTCCTTGACCTCCTCCACGATCGCGAGCACGCTCTCCAGCTCTTCGACCCCCGAGATCATGGGGAACATCATCTTCATCGATCCGTGGGCCGAGGCGCGCAGCATGGCGCGCAGCTGCGTCTTGAACACGGCCGGCCGCGCCAGACAGAAGCGCACCGCGCGCCACCCGAGAATCGGGTTGTCCTCGGCCGCGCCTCGGTAGCCGGGAATCACCTTGTCGCCGCCGAGGTCGAGGGTGCGCACGACCACGGTCTGCCCGCCCATTCTCTCGAGGATTCCGCGAATGACGCGGTACTGCTCCTCCTCCGGCGGATAGTCGTGAGGCCGGATGTAGAGGAACTCTGTGCGGTAGAGCCCGATGCCGTCGGCGCCGTGCGCCTGGATGTGCTCGATCTCCTCCGGGACCTCCATGTTCGCTTCCAAGCGCACGACCTTTCCATCGCGCGTCTGGGCGGGCAGCCTGCTGAGGCCCTGGAGAGCCAGACTGTGGCGCCGAGCCTGTTCGGCCAGCCGGCGGTATCGCTCGAGCGTCCGCTTGTCCGGGTCGAGCACGAGCGTCCCGGTGTTGCCGTCGACGATCACCTGCTGCCCCTGCTCGACCAGGCGCGAGGCGTGCGAGAGCCCCAGGACCGCCGGTATCTCGAACGAGCGGGCGAGAATCGCGGTGTGCGACGTCTTGCCGCCCCCGTCGGTCGCGATCCCGAGCACGTAGTTCTGCGGGAGGCTGACCGTGTCCGACGGCATGAGGTTGTGGGCGACGAGCACCACCTCGCCCGCGATACCCTGGAGATCGGGCCGCTCGCGCTGCAGCAGGTGATGCAGGATCCGGCGCGAGATGTCGTGGAAGTCCGAGCTTCGATCGATCGGAGTGCGGCGCTTCGACATCCGCTCGACGATCTCCTCGATGGTCTCGATGACGACCCACTCCGCGTTCTTGCGCTCCCGCTCGACGGCGGCGATCACGCTGCGGGAGAACTCCGGGTCCCTGAGCATGAGCAGATGACTGTCGACGATGGCCGTCTGGGTAGCGTCTCCGTGCTCCGAGGCCAGCGACTTGAGCCCGGACAGGTCGGCGGCAGCCCTGGCGAGGGCCGCCTCGAATCGCCGCACCTCCTCGGCGACCTGAGACGGCAGGATGTCGTAGCGGGGCACCGACAGCGTCTCTTCGCGGATGACGTGCGCCGGACCGATGGCGATTCCGGGAGAAACGCCGATCCCGACCAGTTTCTGCATACGCGAACTATATGGCTTTGGAATCCAGGTGTCAATTTTGGCGGCTCGGCGCCCGCCCGGTCCGTAAACGCTTCGCGCCGCTGTACCGATCATAGAAATAGGTCATGAAGAAGAAGGCCGGCCTCGGATGCCTGTTCTGGGTGGCACTTGCCCTGCTCGTCGTCGTCGTCTTCCTGTACAACAGGGAGCGCATCAATCGCGTCCTTGCCTCCAGCGGGCTGCTGCCCGGGACCCAGCGGCCTGAGGTCACGGTGCGAACGGAGCCTCGCCCCCCCGCGCAGCAGGCCCCGCCGGCGCGGCCTGCGCCGCCGCCCGCCTCGCCCGAAGTGGTCATCCGCGTGCCTGCGGTGCCCCCCGCGGCGGAGCAGCCTGCGGCCGCCCCGCAGGCGACGCGCGTGCGCAAGGCGCGGCTGTTCTTCGTGCAGATCGCGCAATCGGGCGACATCGCGCTCCAGGGGGTCATCCGGCCAGTCTCCTACACCGACTCTCCGCTGCGTGAAACCCTCGTGGCGCTCCTCGACGGCCAGGCTGCGCGCGAGCTCAGCGGCGGTCTGCTCACCATGATTCCGACCGGCGTGCGGCTGCGCGATGTCTACATCAAGGACAACACCGCCTACGTGGACCTGTCCGACGAGTTCCGCTTCAACCCGCTGGGCCGGGCGGGGCTCGTGGCGCAGATCAAGCAGCTGGTCTATACCGCCACCGAGTTCTCCAACGTCAGGTCCGTCCAGTTCCTCATCGAGGGCAAGCGCCTCGACTACCTCAGCTCCGAGGGCCCGCGGATCTCCGCTCCGATTTCACGGGACCAGCTGATCAAGGGCCTGCCGTAGGCGCTGCTGCGCACCCTCGAGAGAACACTCCGCGCGCAGCCGCAGGTCGAGGAGCACCTCGACGTTCCCCCGGCGTCCCCTCAGCGGCGCTACGGTCGCGCGACACAGGAATGCGCCCTCGGCCCACAGATCGCCCACGAGCCCGGCGAGGACGTCGGCCACCACTGCGGGGTCCCGAACGACGCCGTCGAACCCGAGGCCGGGCCGTCTCCACTCGAACTGCGGCTTGGCCAGCGCCACGAGCCAGCCTTCGCTGACCAGGGACAGCAGGTGCACGGCCGCTGTCCGCAGCGATCGGAACGAGAGATCGGCGACAGCTGCTGACGGCGTTTCGTCGAAGTCCGCAAGCCTCAGGTCGATGACGTTGGTGCGCTCCCGAACGACGACCCGCGGGTCGCGGCGCAGCCTGTAGTCGAGCTGGTTCGACCCCACGTCCACAGCGTATACGCGCCGGGCGCCGTTGTGCAGCAGGCAGTCGGTGAATCCTCCGGTCGAGCACCCGGCGTCGATGAACGACAGTCCGCCGACGGGAAGCTGCCACAGAGACACAGCGTGCTCGAGCTTGAATCCGGCCCGCGAGACGAAGCGCCGCAGCTGCCGGAGCGTGATCTCCGCGTCCTCGTCGACGAGCCTCCGGGGGTCCCTGACCCGCTCGCCTGCGACCAGGACCTCGCCGCAGACGATCCGCGCGACGACCTGGTCCCGCGAAAGGGAGGCGAGAACCCGGGAGGCGACCTGGACAAGCGGCAGCTTCCTGCCCACGGCTTCAGACCGGCGACGCTTCGCGGATCCGGGTGATGGCGGTCGCCGCCCGCCGCTCGGTGTCGATCTCGACGAGGACTCCGCAGATCTGGGCAGGACGGTCTTCGACTTGCATCCTGAGGGGCATCTGCGTCTGGCTGCGGCGGATGCCGGTGTCCACGCTCATCCCGATGATGCTCTCCACCGGACCGGTCATCCCGATGTCGGTGATGAAGCCGGTGCCCCCGCTGAGGATGCGCTCGTCAGCGGTCTGCACGTGCGTGTGCGTGCCGAATACCACGGCGCAGCGCCCGTCGAGATGGTAGGCCAGAGCCTCCTTCTCGTCCGGCGCCTCGGCGTGGAAATCGACCAGGACGATCGCGCCCTGCTGCGCGAGCCGGGCGACCGCCTCGCGGCCCACGCGGAAGGGGCAGCGGATGGAGGGCAGCTGCTCGCGCCCCTGGAGGTTGAGAACCGCGACCGTCGTTCCCTTGACCGAAAGCACGCAGTGTCCCTTTCCCGGGACGCCGACCGGGTAGTTCTCGGGACGCAGCAGACGGTCTTCGCTGTCGAGCAGCGGCAGGATTTCGCGCTTCTGCCAGATGTGGTTGCCCGACGTGACGACCTGCACCCCGGCGGCGAACAGCGCCGTCACGTCCTGAGGCCGGATGCCGCGTCCCTCGGCCGCGTTCTCGCCGTTGGCCACCACCAGGTCGGCGCGGGTGCGCGAAACGAGACGGCCCAAGCCTGCAAAGACCGCCCGGCAGCCCGGAGCGCCCACCACATCACCCAGCAGCAGCGCGCGCAGCAAGGGGGTACCGCCGGCTACCTTGCGTACTCGATGAGCCGCTTCTCGCGGACGATCGTGACCTTGATACGCCCCGGGTAGCGAAGCTCCTGCTCGATCCGGCGCGCGATTTCCTTGGCCAGCTCTCGCGCCCGGGCGTCGTCGACCGTGGCGTTGTTGACCAGGACCCGCAGCTCGCGGCCGGCCTGGATCGCGAAGACCTCCTGCACGCCCTCGAACTCGCGCGCGAGGCGCTCCAGGCTCTCCAGCCGCTTGATGTAGCTCTCCAGGAAATCACGCCTGGCACCCGGCCTGGCCGTCGACAGCTCGTTGGCGATCTGCACCACCACAGCCTCGATCGTCTGCGGAGCGACCCCGCCGTCCTGTGAGGCGATCGCGTTGACGACCCGCGCGTCCTCGCCCATCTTGCGGGCGAGCTCCGCGCCCGCCTCCACATAGCCGGCATCCCCGGTGCTGTCTACCGCCTTGCCGATGTCATGGAGCATCCCGGCGCGCTTGGCCAGCTCGACGTCGGCCCCCACTTCGGCCGCGATCGCGCCTGCAAGCATGGCCACCTCGCGAGAGTGCACGAGCAGGTTCTGGCCGTTGCTCGTGCGGTAGTGCAGCTTGCCGAGGCTGCGCACCCCTTCCTGGCTGATGTTGTGGATGCCCAGCTCGTACAGGTGCCTCTCGGCCTCCTGCACCATCGTCTGATTGATTTCCTTGGTGACTCTCTGCACCACCTCCTCGATGCGTGCGGGGTGAATCCGGCCGTCAGAGATCAGGCGCTCCAGCGCGGTCCGGGCGATCTCCTTGCGCACGGGGTCGAAGCAGGAGATGACCACGGCCTCGGGGGTGTCGTCGATGATGATGTCGACCCCGGTGAGAGTCTCCAGGGTGCGGATGTTGCGGCCTTCGCGGCCGATGATCCGCCCCTTCATCTCGTCGCTCGGCAGGCTCACCGATGCGACGGTGAACTCCGAGCTGACCTCGGTGCTGATGCGCTGGATCGCGGTGAGCAGAATTTCCCGCGAGCGCCGCTCGGCGGTCTGTTTCGCTTCCTGCTCGATCCTGCTGATCAGGACCTGAGCCTCGTCCCTAGCCTCGCGGCTGAGGCTCTCGACGAGCATGTTCCTGGCTTGTTCGGATGTAAGACCCGAAATCCGCTCCAGCTCGGCACGCCACCGCTCCTCTTCGTGCGCGAGCCCGAGCTCTCTCTCTTCCAGCGCCCTCTCTCGGTTTGTCAGGGCCTTCTCTTGTTTCTCAAGAGCGGCCGTCTTCTTTTCTAGGTTTTCCTCACGCCCCAGCACCCGTCTCTCGAGGCGCTGCAGGTCACTTCGTCTGTCGCGGGCTTCCTTCTCGAGCTGGTTCTTCTCCCGCAGCAGCTGGTCCTTCGCTTCGAGCAGGACCTCTTTCTTCTTGACCTCAGCCTCTCTGAGAGCCTCCTGGACTACCCGGACCGCCTTCTGCTCAGCAGAAGAAAGCTGGAACCTCGCGTATAGCCACCTGATCGTCCAACCTAGAACCAAACCAACGAGAGGAAGAATGACCAAGAAAGCCATTATCATCTTCCCCCGGTTGCCAAGTTGGGGACATTTTAGCGCTTTTCCCGATCTTGTCAACCCGAGGGCTCGGCGGGAGTCACTATTCCTTTGCGGTTAAAGCAGTTAGGAGGCCCGGGACGGCACGCTTTCGCCGTTGAGCGCGATCAGGAGGTCCCGCAGGACGACGCTGCGCTCGCGCGCGAACGCGAACAGCAGGTATGCGGGGCCGCCCCGGTAGGTCGCCGGCAAAAAGACGACCCGTTTCATGTATGCCGCATCCTCGGCCGAGACCCTGTTTCGCAGCAGATCGATCTCCGCGATCGGCTTGTTCAGGATCAGCGCCTTGCGCTTTCGCAGCACGTCCACCGAGAACGGATCGTCGGGGGCGAAGCGGCAACGCGACAGCGTCGCATCGTCGACCCCGATGTTCAGCACAGGCTCGTACATGCCGTTGTGGTCCGCCAGGAGAATGACGCCAACGGCACTGATGTCCTGCGACACTGCGATCAGCGATCGGAACACGACCCGGTCGGTCAGGGGTTTCGGGAACTGATCCAGGTAGTCGTCATAGTCGAGGCCCGACGGCGTGATGCGGGCGCGGCGCTTGACCGGCGGCCGCCTGCCCGTCGCAGAGGGACGTCCGAGCACCGCTGTGGCCAGCCGCTGCAGCTCGCCGCTTCCTCCACCTGCCGCGGAGACGTAGGCCTCCTCCTTGATGCGGAGCACGCCGCCTTCTTCGACCACCGGCTCTTCGCGCTCCGGCGCCATCCGCAGCACCTCGGGCATCGAATACATGGTCGCATCCTTGCGGCGCAGCAGATCGATCACAGCCTCCGTCTCGACGGTGTCCGCGGCAGCCATCGGCAGCGGCCTGCCCCTGCGTGCCTCGCTCGCGGGCGCTGTGTCCGCGCCGACGGGCACCGCGGCTTCCGGCAGGTACTCCAGCTGCTCGAACGGCTCGGGAGGCAGAGGCGCGAACGTCGCTACTGATTCGAGCTCCTCGACCTCCTCGGGAAGCTCCTGCGCCTCCAGCCCGGAGATCGCCTCCCGGATGTCCTCCAGCGGCTCCCGGTCTGCATCCGTGCCGACCGCCTCCAGTCCCGCAGCGATCTCGCTGAGCGCCTCATGCCCGGGCACGAGCCTCCTCAGCGCCGCTGCGCGCTCCAGCATGCCCCGGGCCTGGGCCAGGACGGCAGGCGGGCGCGGCACAGACACCGCGTAAGGCAGCACCTTCTCGGCCTCGCGCTCTTCGGCCTCGGCCACGGGCTCGCTTTCGGTAACGGCCGCCACCTCCGCCACCGGCTCCAGCTCGGC
>CAZKGO010000070.1:0-25604 GCA_964552235.1 uncultured Spirochaetales bacterium
CGGGTGGACTTTGCCTGGATCGCCAACGACATGGGCTCGCAGGAGGACCTGCTGTTCTCGCCCGAGACGATGCGGAAGCTTTTTCTGCCGGGCATCCGGCGCATGGCCGCTCTCGGCCGCCAGGCCGGAGCGTTCGTGACGATGCACAGCGACGGCGCGATCCGCAAGGCGATCCCCGACCTGATCGACGCGGGCATCGGCATGCTGAACCCGGTGCAGTGGCGCTGCAAGGGCATGGAGCGGGAGGGCCTCGCCCGCGACTTCGGCGGCCGGGTGATCTTTCACGGCGCGGTGGACAACCAGGCGACCCTCGCGCGGGGCAGCGAGGCCGACGTCCGGCGCGAGGTGCGGGAGAACATCGACATCTTCGGCCCGGGGTACGTGCTCGCGCCGTGCCACAACCTGCAGGCGGTGAGTCCCGTCGAGAACATCGTCGCGATGTACGACGAAGGCTACGCCTGCGGCCGGCTGTAGAGCGGCCGCCCCGGGGCGCAGGCGAGCGCCGCGGCAGGGGCGGGCCGGGACGCCGCCCCGCGCGGGCCGTCGGCACCCTGGCCTGCGCGGCTGGTTGCGGCTACACTGGCTGCCGCGGCCTGCGGCCGGCAGAGCTGCTGGTGGGGGCGCGCTGCTCCCTGGTGAGCATCGGCGCGAGACGACGCCCTCCAGGGCGCGCCGGTGGGAAGCGGGAGCGCGAGGCCGGCCGTTGTCGACGACGAGTGGGACTTCGAGGACTACGGCCGCGGCGAGACCTGGGACATGGAGCGCAACCGGAGCTTTCGCGGCTACGCCCTGGCCGGCGATGTGATCGCCGTGGGCGGGGACGCGGCTGATTTGGCCGCCGGCGACCGCGTCGTGGCCCTGCACCACCACGCCGACCTGGCGGTCGTGCCGGCGCACCCCTCGATCACGCTGAAGATCCCCGACGGCGTGAGCTGCGAGGAGGCGGCGTTCTGCGTGCCGGCCAGCGTGAGCCTTCACGCCGTCCACCGGGCGAACCTGCGGCTCGGCGAGGATGTCGTCGTGATGGGGGCCGGCCTGGTCGGGCTGCTGACGATCCAGCCGGCGCGCCGGAGCGGGGCGACGCCGGTGGTCGCCGTGGACCTGAGCCCCCGCAGGCTGGAGCTCGCCAGGCGCATCGGCGCCGACTTCGCGATCGACCCGAACCGCGAGGACCTGGTGGCCAGGATCCGGGACTGCGTCGGCGGGGTCGAGCTCGACATGTACAGCGAGTTCATCTCGCGCGGGCTCTCGCTCATCGCTTCGCAGCAGCCCCGCAACCCCGTGCAGGACTCGATCCACTACCATTTGACCGGGCAGCACAACCGGCGGACGATGCTCGACCTGATCCGCCGCGGCGCGATCAACGTGAAGGACCTGCTGACGCACTGCTA
This sequence comes from uncultured Spirochaetales bacterium, assembly GCA_964552235.1. GTDB lineage: Bacteria > Spirochaetota > Spirochaetia > SZUA-6 > CAVTHK01 > CAVTHK01. Next base: position 1,392 of record CAZKGO010000070.1, read on the forward strand.
CCGGTGCACCGAGGCGCCGGAGGTCTACCGGCTGCTCGGCGAAGCCGAGCGGGCCGACTACGAGACGGCCAAGGAAGCGGGCAAGCGCCGCGGCGACGTGCACCGCGACATGATCGGCGTGCTGTTGGAGTGGTCCGCCTGAAGGGCGAGGAGTTGCCGTCGTGAAGAAAGCCATCAACCAGTGGTGCTTCCCCTCCGAGTGGAGCTGGCAGCAGGTCTTCGGCCTGTGCAAAGAGACCGGCTTCGGCGCGATCGAGCTGTGCATCGATTACCTGCCCTTCTTCGAGGCCATGGCCCGCGAGCCCGGCGAAGGGCTGATCGCCGAGATCGCCAGGAGCGTCGGCTCCTCGTTCCGCAACAGCAAGGCGCTGGCCTTCCACAGCCCGGAAAAGGACTTCAGGGCCGTGGCCGCCATGGCCGCCGATCACGGGGTGGCGGTGTCGTCGCTGCTCACCATCGCCCAGTTCCACTACTCGCTGGTGAGCGACGACCCCAAGCTGCGCGCCACGGGCATCGACCTCGTGAGGCGCCTGCTCGATTTCGCGCTCCTGGTGGGCGCGCCCAACCTCCTGGTCGTGCCCGGCGTGGTCACCTCCCGCATCGGATACGAAGAGGCATACCGCAGGCTCGGCGAAGCGATCGGCATCCTGCGGGAAGAGGCCGAAAAGAGGCGCGTCGGCCTCGGACTGGAGAACGTCTGGGGCAAGCTCCTCTATTCGCCGCTGGAGATGCGCGACTTCGTCGACGGGTTCGCCAGCCCGTTCGTCGGCGTCCACTTCGACGTCGGCAACGTCATGCAGTACGGCTACCCCGACCAGTGGATCCGCATCCTGGGCAGGCGCCTGCTCAACATCCACCTCAAGGACTACAACGAGAGCATCAACAACATCCGGGCGTTCACCTGGCTGTTCCAGGGAAGCGTCCCGTGGCAGGCGGTGATGGACGCCCTGCGCGAGGTCGGCTACGACGGATACCTGATCGCCGAGGTGCCGCCCTATCCGTTCCGGCCGGACGAGGGCATCCGCGACCTCTCGCGCAGAATCGACATCCTGATCCAAGGGAGCCCGCAGTGGAGCATCTGATCGGCATCGACGTAGGCACCTACGAGAGCAAGGGGGCCCTCGTGGACCGCGAGGGGCGCATCGTGGCCTCGGCTTCGATCGCCCACGACCTGAGCCTGCCGCGCCCGGGCTGGGCCGAGCACGACGCCGACGCGGTGTGGTGGCACGACGCGGTCGCCCTCTCGCGCGAGCTGCTGTCCCGCTCGGGGGTCTCCAGCCGCGACATCGCGGGGGTCGGCTGCAGCGCCATCGGCCCCTGCGTCCTGGCCGTCGACCGCGACGGCCGGCCCCTGCGGCCGGCGATCCTCTACGGCATCGACACCCGCGCCTCGGCAGAGGCTCGCGAGCTCACCGAGCGGCTCGGCGAGGAATGGGTGCTCGACCAGACAGGGTCCGCCCTCAGCTCCCAGGCCGGCGGGCCCAAGATCCTGTGGCTCCGCCGCCACGAGCCGGAAGTATGGAAAAAGGTCGCTCGCCTCATGACCTCGACCTCCTACCTGGTGCACCGGCTCACCGGCCGCGCGGTCATCGACCACTACACGGCCGCGGCGTACGGGCCGCTGTACAACCTGCACGCCCGCGACTGGGACCCGCGGGCGCTCGACCTGGTGTGCGAGCGCTCGCTGCTGCCGGATCTCGAGTGGAGCGCGCGGCTCGCCGGCAGGCTCTCGCGCGAGGCGGCTGCGGAAACCGGGCTGGCCGAGGGGACCCCTGTCACGGTCGGCACCGCCGACGCGGCAGCCGAGGCCGTGGCCGCGGGTGTGCTTGATGCCGGCGATACGATGCTGATGTACGGCAGCACCCTCTTCTTTATCCAGATCTGCAGCAGCCTGCCGGCGAGCCGCCAGCAGTGGCCGACAGTCTACCTGGAGCCCGGCATGTACGCGCTGGCTGCGGGGATGTCCACCGCCGGCGCGCTCATCCGCTGGATCCGTGACCAGCTCGCCCCCGGCGAGGCGGCGGCCGAGCGGCAAGGCGGCCTGAACGCCTACCAGGTGCTGGCCGAGGAGGCCGCGGCCGTCGAGCGGGGCGCCGGCGGCCTGCTGCTGCTGCCCTACTTCAGCGGCGAGCGGTCGCCGCTCAACGACCCGCTCGCCCGCGGCGTGATGGTGGGGCTCACGCTCTCCCACGGCAGGCCGCACATCTGCCGCGCCGCCCTCGAGGGCGTCGCCTTCGGCATCAGAGGCAACCTCGAGGCGATGGCGAGGGCGGGCGCCGAGCCGCGCCGCCTGGTGGCCATCGGCGGCGGGGTGCGCAACCGCCTGTGGACGCAGATCGTGAGCGACGTGACCGGCCGCGAGCAGGTCGTGCAGGCCAGCCCCGGCGCCTGCTACGGCGACGCGATGATGGCCGCGGTGGGCGTCGGCCTGGCGGGCAGCCTCTCCGAGACCCGGCGCTGGCTGGAGGCGGGGACCGTCGTGCGGCCCGATCCCGAAGCGGTCGCCTTTTACGAAACCCGCTACCCGCTGTTCCGCGAGCTCTACGAGCGGACGCGGCCGGTGGTGCACGCCCTCGCGTCGGGCTCCTGACCGCTGCGGCCGCCGCCGTTCTACCAGACCACGCGCGCGCCGCCGTACTGGGCGAGACGCGAGTCCTTGGTCACCAGAGGGCGGCTGAGGACGACAGCGGTGGCCAGGATCAGGCGATCGGCGGGATCGGCGCGTGGTCCATATGCCATGGACCTATTCGATCCTCAAGTACGCAGCGTGCCGTGAATCGCCGGCCATGCCATCCACGACCTACCTGGCGAGCTCCCTGGCCGCGAGCCGGCCCGCGTCGGTGTCCGGGCCCATCCGCGCCGTGCGCTCGAATGCGGCGCACGCCTCGGTCGGGCGGCCTGCGGCTCGCAGCGCCAGGGCCTCGACGAGGGAGCAGCTCGCAGCCCGCAGGCCGCCAGGGTAGTCGGCGAGGCAGGCTGCGGCCACGCGCGCGGCCTCGGCGTAGGCGCCCGCGTCGAGGGCGAGCTGGGCGTGGAGGGCAAGCGCCTCCTTGTGAAAGCGCATCGAAGCATCGAACGGGCCGGCGCGCAGAATCGACAGTGCGGCCCCCGACCTGCCGTCGAGCGCCGCAGCGTAGGCGACGAGAAAGTCGAAGGCTGCGGCATCGCTCGCCCGGCCGCGCTCCCTGGCCAGCAGCTGCTGCGCCTCCACGGTGCGTCCCTCGCGCAGCAGCGCCATGGCCGAGTCGAGCGCGGTTTCCTCCTCGTCGACCCAGGCGCTGGGCGCGCTGCTCGCCTGGCCGGCGCGGGCTCCCAGGTGGGAGCCGCGCGGCGGAGGCGGAACGAGCAGCCCGCGCAGTGCGGACTTGAGAAACGAGCCGACGTCGCGGTCTGCGGCTGCCCGCTCGGCCACCAGGTCCCGCACGGTGTAGGTGCCCGGCGCCGCGAGAGTCAGGCGCGCGCCCCCGATTGACAGATCGACCACCGCTTCGACTGCCAGGCGCAGCGTGGCGCTCGCGTCGATGCTGGAGCCGGCGGACAGGGGCTCCCACTGGGTGCCGCGCAGGGCCTCGACCTGCCCCGAGACGTACTCGACGGCGAGCGACTGGGAGGCGAGCGCGGCTGCGGCGAGCGCGAGAACCGTGACGAGGCTGGCCGTACGCATCATGAGCCCAGTGTAGGCTCGACCGGGCCGAACCGCAACTCCAGCTCAGCTGCTGCGCGCCGTGCCTTCGAGGACGGGGTCGTCGCCGGGTCCGAGACCCGTGATCGTGACGGCGTAGATCCGGTTGCGCTCCGCCCCGGGCAGGTCGAAGGCGACCGGCACGTAGTGCTCGCCGTAGCCGTGCGCGGCCGCACCCGCCTTCTCCACCAGCACCTGCTCGACGCGGCCGACCAGCCGCCGGCGGTAGAGGCGCTTGCTGTCGGCCGAGATCCGGCGCACGACCTCGCTGCGCTCGCCCTTGACCCTCTCGTCGACCTGGCCGTCCATGCGCGCGGCGCGGGTCCCCTCGCGGCGCGAGTACTTGAAGGTGTGGATGTGGCCGAAGCCGATTTCGCGCGCGATCCTGCAGGAGGCCTCGAAGTCCTCCTGGCTCTCGCCGGGAAAGCCGACGATGATGTCCGTGGTGAGGTTCAGCAGCGGAGCCCGGCGGCGCAGCCTCTCGGCCACAGCGACGTAGTCGGCGGCGCGGTAGGTGCGCCTCATCGCCTCGAGGATGCGGTCGCTGCCGCTCTGCAGGCACAGGTGCAGGTGGGGGCACATGCGGGGATGCTCGAAGAGCGCGGCGAAGCGGTCGTCGAGCGGCTCCGGCTCCAGGGACGACAGCCGAACGCGGAAGTCGCCGGGCACCTGGAGGACGCGCTCGAGCAGGGCGGCGAGGTCGACTCCGTCGCGGCCGTAGCGACCCATGTTGACGCCCGTGATCACCAGCTCGCGCGCCCCCGAGCCTGCCAGCCGGCGCACCTCCTCCACGACCTCGCCGGCCGGCCTGCTCACGGCGCGACCGCGCACGAACGGAATGATGCAGAAGCTGCAGAAGTTGTCGCAGCCGTCCTGGATCTTGACGGCGGCCCGCGTGCGCGTGACCCCGCCCGGGTCGCTGTAGCCAAAGGGGTCCGCCTCCAGGGCGTCGACGGCCGGCATCTCGCCGCGGAAGTGCGCCTCGACGAGATCGAAGATCCTCGCCTTGCGCCGGTTGTCGACGACGTAGGTGACGCCGCGCTCCTCAAGCCCCCGCCGGCCGCGCTCGACGAAGCACCCGGTGGCGACCACGACTCCGCCGCGGCGTACGGCCTGGCTGAGCAGGTTGCGCGACTTGCGGTCCGCCTGGCCGGTGACCGTGCAGGTGTTCACCACCCAGGCGTCGGCCGGCTCGTCCCACGAGCCGATGCGCCAGCCGCCGCGGGCAAAGTCGGTGGCCAACGCCTCGGTCTCGGCCGCGTTGAGGCGGCAGCCGAGGGTGCCAAAAGCGACGGTGCGCTGCCTGCTCATGGGACACCGGCGAGCACGGCCTCGCCCTCGATCGAGAGAGCGGCGGCGGCGGTCACGCGCACGTCCAGAAGGCTGCCGGCCGAGGCAGCGGGGACCGCGGGCAGCCGCACGGGGATGCGCCCCTCGGTGTGGCCGGCCGCATAGCCGGGCTTGCGGGCGCGGCCGGTCACCAGCACCCGCAGCGTCGAGCCGACCAGCGATTGGTTGGCCGCCCGGGAGGTGCGCTTCAGCTCCTCGGACAGCTCGTGCAGGCGCCGCTGCTTTTCCTCGTGCGGGACGTCGTCGCTCCAGCGGCTGCTGAGCGCGCCGGGCCGCGGCGAGTAGGCGGCGATGTAGGCCATGTTGTAGCGGAACTCGCGCATGGCCGCCCGCGTGGCCTCGAACTGCGCCTCGCTCTCGCCGCAGAAGCCGACGATGATGTCGGTGAACAGCGTGGCTGCGGGCAGGATCCTGCGGATCGATTCCACGACGCGGCGGTAGTCCTCCAGGCGGTAGCCGCGGTTCATCCGCTCGAGCACCTCGTCGTCGCCGGACTGCAGCGGCAGGTGGATCTGCTTGCCCAGGCTCGGAAAAGCGGCGATGGTCTGGAGCACCTCCTCGCTCATGTCGCGGGGGTGGGGCGAGGTGAAGTAGACCCACACCTGCCTGCCGGCCCGCTGGTTCGCCTCGCCGATCGCCCGCAGCAGCCCGGCGAACGACATCTCCGCGCCTCGGCGGTCGAGGCCGTAGGAGTTCACGTTCTGGCCCAGGAGGGTGATCGAGCGGTAGCCCGAGGCTGCGAGAGACTCGACCTCGGCGAGGATCTCGGCCGACGGCCGCGAGACCTCGCGGCCCCGCGTGTAGGGCACGGCGCAGAAGGAGCAGAACTTGTCGCAGCCGTTCTGGATAGGGACGTACGCCTCGAAGGAGGAGCTGCGCCGCGGCTCGATGCGCCAGAAGCCCTCGATCCCCGCCTCCTCGCCCGCCGAGGCGGCGGCCGAGAGCGGAGTCACCACGCCGTACTGGCGGATGATCTCGGGCAGCTCGGCGATCTGCTCGGTGGGCAGCAGCAGGTCAAAGAGCTGGAGAAAGCGGTCGCGGTCGGCGGGCAGCACGCACCCGGCCACAAAGGTGAGCAGCGCGCGGGCAGCTTTCATCCTGTTCCATCGGAGGACCCGGGCGTAGACCCTGTCGATCGCCCGCTGGCGCACCGAACAGGCGACGACGCCGAGCAGGTCCGCCTCCTCCTCCCGCTCGGTGCGCACGCAGCCCATGGCCTCGAGCACCGTGCGGATGCGCTCGGCGTCGGAGAGGTTCATCTGGCATCCGATGGCGAGCAGGAAATACTTCAAGGGTCGACCTCGGCGCGCAGGCGCTGCGACGGCTGATCACGCGGCAGCTGCCGCGCCGGCGACAGGCTCTACTCCGGCTTCCAGTAGTCGACGGCCTTGAGGAATCGGTTGCTGACCCGGGCCACCAGCACGCCGCTGGCCTCGCTCTCGCGGCGCACCTTCTGCCACTCGGGATCGCCGGCAAAGGCGTCCATGGCGCGCTGGCGGGCGTTCATGTCCTCGAAGGCGGTGACGTAGATGAGCTCGTCGCTCTCGCCCACCACGGTCTGCCAGAAGCCGACGACCTTGATCCCGTGCCTGGCGAACAGCTTGAGCGTATGGTCGCGGAAGCGCCGGTTGATGTCCTCCATCCTGCCCGGCATCACGTGATAGATGCGCAGCTCGTAGATCATGGCCCTATAGTGCCAGCGGAGGCGGCCGATGGCAAGGCGTCTTTGCCTCTGCTGCGGGTTCGGGTCTATGATGGCTGTCGGATGGTCTGCGCCCGCTCCCGCGCCACCGTCGGCCTGTTCCTCGTCGCCGACTTTCTCTACTGGGCGAGCATGTACCTCTATATGCCGACCCTCCCCGGCGTCATCGAGGCGAGGACCGGCAGCCTCACCGCGGTCGGGATCGTGGTTTCGATGTACGGCCTGTGGCAGGCCTTTGCGCGGATCCCCGTCGGAGTCGCGGTGGACGCCACGGGGCGCAGCCGCCGGGTGATGATCGGCGGCTTCGTCCTGTCGGCCGCCGGCGCCCTCGTGCTGGCGGCCGGACGCACGGCGCCGGTCCTCGCGGCGGGCCGCGCCCTCACGGGCCTTGCGGCGGCGACGTGGGTGCCCATGGTCACGGTGTTCGGGGGGCTGTTCCCGCCCGAGCGCCTCGTGGCCGCCACGTCGCTGCTCGCCATGGTGGCCGCGGCGGGGCGGCTGTTCGCCACGTTCGCCGGCGGCTTCGTCAACGACGCCGCGGGCGCGGCCATGCCCTTTGTTTTCGCCGCGCTCTCGGCCCTGCTCGCCGCGGCCGCGCTGGCTGCCGTCCCTCTGCCGGCGGCAGAGCCGAGGCCGCCGACGATGGCGCGCTTTCTGGCGCTGGCCCGCAGGCGCGAGGTGCTGGTGCCCACGGTTGCCCAGACCTTCGCCTCGTTTGCCAACTGGGCCGTGATGATGACCTTTCTCCCGGTGCTGGCCGGCCGCCTCGGAGCCACGGGCACGGCCAAGGGGCTGCTGATGAGCCTGATGACCGGCACGAGCCTGGTGGGCAGCGCGATCACAGCCGCGGCCGAACGCCGGCTGGGGACCGTGGCCCTGGTGCGAACGGCGTTCGCGCTCTACTGCGCGAGCATCGTCGCCGCCGCCGTTTCGCCCGCGCTCGCGCCGCTGTTCGCGGCCGCAGCCGTGATGGGCCTGGCCAACGGCGTCTACTACCCGATGCTCATGGGCCTGGCCGTGCGTGACGTGGCCGTCGAGGAGCGCGCGACGGCCACCGGCATCCACCAGGCGGTCTACGCCGTCGGCATGTTCGCGGGGCCGTGGATCGGCGGCCTCGCCGCCGAGAGCCTCGGCATCCGCCCGATGTTCGTCATCGTCGCCGCGATCACCCTGGCCCTGGTCTGGACCCTCGCGGGCAGGCTGGTGCGCCCGGCCTCGACGGCGGGGCAGGCGGCTCGCTGACGCCCAGCGGTTGCACTATAATCCAATCCATCAGTGGCATCCCCTCGCCGGCCAAGGAGGTGGGTCCATGGCGCCGCTTTTCGCTGTCCTCATCATCTGCCTCGGCCCGACTGCCTTCGGCCAGCCGGCCGGTCCGCCGACGGCCGGGCGGCCCGGCGTCGTAGCCGTGAGCGCGGCCCCGGGGCTCGACGTTCCCATAGGCGAGAGCTCCGACTACTTCAAGCTCGGCGGATCGCTGGCCGTGGCCGGCGAGTACACCCTCGCCACGCGGCCCGCCATTGCCCTGCGCGGCGGCATCGAGTACGCCCTTGCGCCGATCGAGGCCGACAACAGCCTCTCTATCCTCGGCTGCGGGGTGGGCGGTGCCCTGCTCGTGCCCCTCTCGCCGCGATTGTCGCTGCGCGCCGACGCCTCGGCCGGCTGCTACTACGGCACCTTCAATGACCCCGGGGCCCTGGAGGCTGCCGACACCGAGTCCGGGGGCAACCCCTTCGTGGCCGCCGGAGTCGGTGTCTCCTACCTCCTGTCGCCGTCGCTGGACCTGAGAGTCGCCGCCGCCTACAGGGGCGACCTGGGCCTGTACCACGGGATGCGCTTCGCCGTGGAGACGGCCTACTACCTGGGCGGCCGCGCCGAGCGCCTGGAGCGGATCAGGAGCGCCCTTCCCTTGAGGCCTGACCTGCTGCAGGCGCGCAGGCCGGCGCCGGGCCAGGGCGTGCAGCTCGGCACGGTGGCGCTGGAGCCGGTCTTCCCGATTCTGCACAAGCACTACGACGAGCATCCCATCGGCACGGTCGCGCTGCGCAACCCGGAAAAAGAGCCGATCAGCGACGTGCAGGTGAGCTTTTTCATCAACCAGTACATGGACACGCCCAAGGTCTGCGCCCAGATCGGAACGCTCGCGGCCTCGGAGTCGAGAGTCGTGGACCTGCGGGCGCTGTTCAACGATCGGGTCCTCGGCGTCACCGAGGGCACCAAGACGGCTGCGGAGATCGGCCTGGAGTACACGATGGGCGGCCAGCGCTACCGGGACACCCGGGTCGAGACGGTGCGCCTGTACGACCGCAACGCCATGACCTGGGACGACGACCGCAAGGCCGCCGCCTTTGTGACCGCCAAGGATCCCCGGGTGCTGTCGTTCGCCAGGAACATCGTCGGAATGATCAGGGAGGCGCCCGCCGAGGGCCTCGACGAGGACCTGCAGAAGGCGATCGCGATCCACGAGGCGCTCTCGCTGCACGGCGTGAGCTACGTCGTGGATCCGCGCACGCCCTATGTCCAGTTCTCCAGGGACGACCGCCAGGTGGACTTTCTGCAGTTCCCGCGCCAGACCCTCGAGTACAAGGCGGGGGACTGCGACGACCTCTCGATCCTCTTCTGCGCGCTCCTGGAGTCGGTGGGCGTCGAGAGCGCGTTCATCACGGTGCCGGGCCACATCTACGCCGCCTTCGCCCTCAAGGCGAACGAGCCGGAGGCGCGCCGCAGCTTTCTGAACGCCGGCGAGCTCATCTTCCGCGAGGGCAGGGTCTGGGTGCCTCTCGAGGTGACCGAGCGGGCGGGCGGGTTCCTCAAGGCGTGGGAGGCGGGGGCCAGGAGCTGGCGCGAGCACTCCCCGTCGCATCAGGCCGCCTTCATTCCGGTGCGGTCTGCCTGGGCCCTCTACGAGCCGGTTGGGCTTCCGGGCGGCAGCGAGGCCGACGTTCCCCTGCCGAGCCGCGATTCGGTGCTGAGGTCCTTCGCGCTGGAGGCGGCCAAGCTCACCAACCGGGAGATCCTGCCTCAGATCGCCCAACTCGAGGCGCAGGTCGCGGCAGGGGGTGCGAGCGCAGCGGTGCGCAACAAGCTCGGGATCCTCTACTCGCGCATCGGCGAAATGGGCAAGGCCGAAGCCCAGTTCCAGGCGATTCTGCGGGCGGGAGAGCACATGCCCGCCCTCGTGAACCTCGGCAACATCCGCTACCTGTCCGGCGACCTCTCCGGCGCCCTCGCCTACTACGAGAGGGCGCGCAGGCAGTCGCCGGCGAGCGCCGCCGCGCTGCTGGCCGTGGCCCGCACGCAGCACAGGATGGAGGCCTACTCCGAGGCGAGGGTGAGCTTCGAGCAGCTGCGGCAGGTCGATCCGGCCACGGCGCAGCAGTTCGCCTACATCGGAGAGGGCGGCGAGGCGGGAGCCCGTGCGGCTGCTGCCGCGGAAACCAGGAGGGTCGTATGGAGCGAGTGACCAGACGCATGCGGCCGGCCGTCGTCGGGCTGGCTCTCGCCGCGGCAGCCTGCGAAAACCCCCTTCTCGATTCGGTCAAGCTCGAGGTCAGGGCGGCGGTGGCGCCCGAGATCCTGGTGTTCAAGGGCGTGGTCGAGATTCCGAACAACGGCGGCGTCCCCGTGGGCGTGGGAGTCGTGGGCGCCGTTTCCGCCAAGCAGGCGATGTTCACGATCGAGAACCAGGGACGAGGCGACCTGAGGCTCAGCGGGAGTCCGCGGGTCAGCCTCGGCGGCACCCACGCCGACGAGTTCGAGATCCTGAGCCTTCCCAACGCCACGATCGCCGCAGGGACCAGCTCCACGTTCACCATCGAGTTCGAGCCTCAGAGCGTCGGAGTCAAGCTTGCCTGGATCGAGATCGCAAGCAACGATCCCGACGAAGGAACCTTCCATGTTGACATCGAAGGCACGGGGGTCGCGGCTCCCGGGCCCGAGATCCAGGTCTGGTGCGCGGGTCAGAACATCGACGACAGCGGCAGCTACGACATGGGCGGCACCTACGTCGGGACTCCCGTCTACGCCACCTTCGTCATCGAAAACATCGGGACTCCCGGCGAGGCGCTCGCCCTTGGCGTTCCGAGCCTGTCGGGAGCCGAATCGGCCATGTTCCACGTCGACGAGGCGCCGGTCACCCCGGTCCCCGAGGGATCGAGCACGACGATGAAGATCCGCTACCAGCCGACTACCGGGGTCGGCACTCCCCACGAGGCGGCGGTGACGTTCACAACCGACGATTCCGACGAGGCCTTGTACGTGATCGCCCTGTCGGGGTTCGTGCGCCTTCCCGAGATCCGGGTTCGCCAAGGGGCGACGGAACTGCCCGACGGCTCGGGCACACACGACTTCGGGCAGTGCGGCACCGACGGCAACGGAAACAGCACGACGAAGCCGGTGACCTTCACCATAGACAACCTCGGCACCGGCGATCTGACGATCACGGCCATCGGGGCCTCGGGCGCGGACTTCGACCTCGTGCCGGGCACTCTGCCGCGGACCGTCAGGGCCGGCAACACCACCACGTTCACTGCAGCGTTTGACCCGACCTGCTCCGGGGACAGGACCGAAACCGTGAGCATCGCCAGCAACGACGCCGACGAGAATCCCTACACGTTCACGCTCACGGGAGAGGGAGTCTCGGCAGGCAAGATGTACTGGACCGACGAGGACTACGGGATCGTCTTCAGGGCCAACAGGAACGGCAGCGAAGTCGAGGCCCTGATCCAGGGGGCAGCGGCTCCCTTTGGCGTAGCCCTCGACATGGCGGGCGGCAAGGTCTACTGGACAGAGTGGCAGGCCGCCCGCATCATGCGGGCCGATCTCGACGGCGGCAGCATCGAGCAGGTGGCGAGCGTCAGCGGCTACCCCGACGGCCTCGCCCTTGACGTGGCCAACAGGATGCTGTACTTCGCCAACAACGGCCCCAAGCTGATCCAGCGGGCTCCGATGGACGGCGGCTCGGTCACGACCGTCACCGGCGGAATGTCAGGGATCCTGGACGTGGCCATCGATGCCGCAGGCGGCCTGCTCTACTGGCCCGACTACGCGACCTACCGCATCTACATGGGATCGGTGAGCGGCGGCTCCTCGATCCTGGCCTCCGGTCTGCCCGTGCCGAACGGCATCGCCCTGGACGTGGCTGGCGGCCTGATCTACTTCACGGCCCAGGGCGCGAGCAGGATCTTTTCGATGCCGATCGGCGGCGGGACCCTCACGCCGATCGCGTCGACGGGACCCTATCCTGTCGGTATCGCGGTGGATGCAGCGAACGCCATGTTGTACTGGGTGGACCGCACGAGCGGAGAGGTGATGCGCTGCACCACGTCCGGAGGCTCGCGCGAAGTCCTGTTCGACGGGTTCGGGGCCTGCTGCATCGCCCTCGACATCGTGCCCTGACTCGGGGGCGCCGCCGGCGACAGGCGTACGGCGAGCGTCGGCACGCCGGTTGTCCCCGGCCCGCCCGCGGGGGAAAGCCGCTACAGCAGCAGGCGCTCGGCGCGGTGCGGCTCCCCGAGGCGGAAGCGGACCACGGCGAGCTCGGGCCCGTCGTGTGCCGCGCCGAAACAGAAGGTCCGCCCGATGCGCTGCCGCCAGGCCCCGGTCAGCCGCGCCGACTCGTGCACGTGGCCGTGCAGCGTGATCAGGGGCTGGCGCGCCTCGATGAAGCGGCGGATCGCGATGCTGCCGACGTGCACGTCCATCGGCGCGTGCTCGACCCTGCGGCCGTCGAGGGCGGCCCGGTCGAGCACGCTGCCGTAGGGCGGGGCGTGGAACAGGAACACCGCGCGGCCGAGGTCGCCGTCGCCGGCCAGCAGCTCCAGGTCCTGCGTGATGGTGGCGCGTAGGATCGCCTCGCTGCCGGCCGGCACGCTGCGGTAGCCTTCTTCCGGAGCCACCGCCCCCACGTCGACGAAGCGCGACACGTCGTAGCGCTCCCAGTCCTTCATCAGGAACGGGCTCGGCGGGATGCAGCTGTAGCCGTAGAAGGCGTAGCCGGCGAGAGCGGCCCTGCGGCCGTGCAGGTAGCGCCACAGGCCCTGCTGTTCGCCGTCGGCGATGGCGCTCTCTTCCCAGGCGGGGTCGTCGTTGCCCAGGATCAGCAGCACCTGCGGGTAGTCGCCCCCGAGGCTCCGGCGCAGCCGCCGCAGGCGGTCGCTGAGGGTTTCGGCCACAAAGCCGCCTCCGGCGACCGCGGCCGCGCTGCCGATGCCTTCCCAGGGCAGGAGGTCGCCCCCGAGCAGCACGATGCGGGGGCGCCAGGCGGCGATGGCCTCCAGCAGCTTGTCGTAGCGGTCCCGGCGGCCGTGCAGGTCCGCGGCAAAGAGGCAGAGGCTCATTCGGGCCCGAGCCGCAGCGGCTCCGCCGGGTCTGTGACCGCCCCGATCTTGACGGCGTAGCTCGACCGCTGGGCGATGTCCTCGTCGGTGACCAGGTGCACGTCGAGCAGGCCGCCGGTCTTGAGGCCTGTGCGCATGAAGTTCTCGTCGGCCAGCGCCAGGCTCCATCCCTCCAGCCACACCAGCAGCTCCTTTTTCTGCTCCTCCGAGGCTTCGACGTGCAGGATCAGGTCGATGTCGCTGGCGGGGCCGGCGGTCCCGTTCTTGGTGCTGCCGAACACGTACATCGCCTTGACGCCGAAGCGGCGGGCGTCCACCTGGGCCGCGATCCGCTCGGCGGCGCGCATCCGCCAGCGCCAGTACTCGCCGCGGCGCGGAATCGCCGGCGGCTGCGCTGCAGCGGGCGGAGAGCCGGAGTCGGCAGGCGCGTCGAGCCAGCCGAGGGCCTCGTCGGCCTCGGCGTTCATGGCCACGCGCAGCACCCGGCCGCCGGAGGCGCGGGTCACGTCGACGACGCGGATCACGCCCTCGAGGGCCGCATGCTCAGGAAGCAGGCGCCGCAGCAGGTTCTCCGCCTCGGTGAGCAGCCGCTCATTGAAGGCGTTGCCGGGCTCGTCGGGGTACAGCGGCAGGTAGCGGATCGAGGCTTCGACCAGGTCCTGGAAGAAGTGCGTCCCGAACGAGAGGTCGGGCGAGTAGCTGCCGTCCCTGCGCGCCACCTCCACCAGCATGGCGCAGTTGTTGATTTCCGAGTAGGTGACCGGCACCCCCAGGCGCACGTCGCCGCGGCTGCCCCAGCGGCCGGGGCCGATGAGGGCGAACTGCCTCTTGGGCAGGAGGGCGTTGAGGCGCCCAACGGCCCGCGCCACCTGCGTGAGCTCCTGCGCCCCGGGGAGGGCGGCGTAGGCCTCGGGCACGACGTAGACCACGTGCGTGATGTCGGGCACCCAGCCGTTGGTGACGTGCTTGCGCGCGTGGAACAGCACGTCGTCGCGATCCACGTCGTCGGGGATCGGCATCGGCCGCTGGTCTCCGGCCGAGCTCTGGGCGCGGCACTGCAGCAGGTAGATGTTGCCGCCGCTGACGGCGAACTCGATGTCCACCGGCTGCCCCAGCTTGTCGCGCAGCAGGTCGAGCAGCGCCTTGAGATCGCGGATGAACGAGGTGTTCTGCAGCAGCCCGTCAAAAGTCGCCACCACCGTGTCGGCCTGGAAGTTGATGGCGATGCGGCTCCTGCGCTGCAGCGCCCCGTCGCTGTACACCGAGACGATGTTCTCGATGCCGGGGTAGCTGTCGCCGCACTCAGCCAGCAGCCGCTCGAAGCTCATGGTGACGAAGCTGCGCTTTTCCAGGTCGATCACGTCGATCGAGCGGGGCGAGTAGTGCAGCGCCTCCTCGACCGTCGTGTTGACCGCGAGGGCCGGCTGCCCCGGGGCCACGAGCTTGGGATAGTCGTCGGCGAGCCGGTCGACGGCCCGGGTTCCCAGACCGGGCACCAGGCGCGCCAGGCCGTCCTGGCGGCGGATGCGCGGCGACCAGCGCAGCTCGTTGTCGGAAAAGGCGACGCCGGCGAGCTCCGGCAGGAAGTAGCGGCCCACGCGGGAGCCGACCACCTCCTGAATCATGATGCCCATCTCCTCGTGGAACTCCGTGAGCCCGCGCTCGCGGCGGTACTCGATCGGGTCGGGGCCGTAGACCGAGGCGTAGATCTCGGCGATCGCGTCGGTGAGGGCGTCGAGGCGCTCCTCCTTGGTCCCGCGGTTGGCCAGGAACAGGCTCTTGTACTTGCCCGAGAACGCGGTGCCGACGCGGTCCTCGAGCAGCGAAGAGCTGCGCACGATGATCGGGCGGTTGGCGAGGTCGTCGAGGCAGGCCGCAAGCCACGTGAGGATCTCGCCGGGAAACACCGAGCTCTTGAAGATCTGGACGATGTTCGGGTACTCCTCGCGGATCTGCTCGACGCTCTTGTACTTCTGCTCGAGCATCTCCTCGAGGTCGTTGTAGATCAGGAAGCTCTGCAGGCAGTCGGAGGTCACGTACCAGGTCTTGGGCACCAGCACCCGGGCGAGCGACGGATCGCTGCGCCCGCGCTCGCGCAGGATCTGGGAGGCGAGAAAGAGGCCTGCGCTCTTGCCGCCGAGCAGCCCGTGGCTGTCCTTGGGGGCGATCGTGGCCTTGAGCACCTCGTAGATCTGGTGCACGTCGATGTGGTCGCGGGCGAGCCTCACAAAGTCGAGCTGGCTCGTGAACAGCCGGTGGATCAGCCGCACGTTCACGTTCTGCCGCGCGTAGGGGTTCATCTCCACCTCGTCGTCGGGCAGGTGGTGGAAGCGCGACACCGCGTCGAAGATGTCGGCGATGGTGCTGTCCTGGTTCTCGAGGGTGCGCGCCAGAAAGGCGACGCGGCTCTGGCGGATCCACTTCTGGATGTTGTCGAGGATGTCCCGGTCGCTCAGGTGCTCGCGCGCCAGCGAGAAGATCCGCTGCGCCAGCTCGCCGGCGGGAGCGATCTCGGCGCGGCGGCTGGGCCGGTTGGGGTCCAGCGACGCCTCGGCCGCCTGCAGGCTGCCCGAATCGCTGGCGTTCTGCAGCAGCAGCCGCGCCTCCTCGATGCCGATCCAGCACAGCGTGTTGATCATCTTGCGGCAGATCTTCAGGAACAGCACCCGGTCGGTCCGCTCGATCAGGTCGAGGATGATCTCCCACTCGCTGCTGCCCGTGGTCTCCAGGCGCCTCTGGCGCGTGCGCCAGTCATCGAGCGACCTGCGCAGCCGCCGTCCGTAGAGAAAGTGGCCGATCCGGTCGGCGACCGTGGCCAGCAGCTTCCGCTCCTGGGGCAGGAACAGATCGCGGCCCGACGGCACGACCTCTTCGAGGTAGTAGACCTCCACGGAGCCCACCGTCGCGCCCTCGACGATCACCGGCGCCTTTTGCGACCACGGGCTCTCGGCAAAGCCGCTCGACAGGTACTGATCGGCGCCGATGGTGATGCGCGCCCGGCACAGCTGGCTGTACTGCCAGCCGCCCGGCAGGATGTCGGCGATCTGCGAGAGGGCGCTCGACGGGTCGGCGTCGCCGCCGCGCAGCGCCTCCTCGACCCCGTAGAGGCAGTTCAGCTCCTTGGTCCGCTCGTTGAGGTCGCGAAGGATCTGCTCCCGGGCCTGCTCGTCGCCCACCGCCGTCCGCCCTTCTCCCCCGGCTCCGCCGGCCCTACACCCAGCCGCGGTCCTGGCACGCCTGCGCCACGCGGCCGACGGCGATCACAAGGGCGGCGTCGCGCATCCGCAGCCGCTTGCGCGCCGCCAGCTCCGACACGCCGTGGTGGGCGCGCGTCATCAGGCCGTCGAGGCGGGCGAGCACCTCGTCCTTGGTCCAGTAGTGGTTGGTGTTGGACTGGATCTGCTCGAAGTAGCTGCAGGTCACGCCGCCGGCGTTGGCCAGGAGGTCGGGCACCAGCGTGATGCCCTTGCCGGCGATCACGGCGTCGGCCTCGGGCGTGGTCGGGCCGTTGGCCCCTTCGACGATCACCTTGACCGAGGGGGAGATCCGCGAGGCGTTGGCGTTGGTGATCTGCGCCTCGAGCGCCGCCGGGATCAGGATGTCGGCCTCCTGCTCGAGCCACGCGTCAGCGCCCGCCGCCTGGCAGCCGAGCTCGCGCGCCTTCGCCTTGTCGATGCCGCCGAAACGATCGGTGATCGGCAGCAGCGCCTCGGGGTCGAGACCTTCTTTCCTGACGCAGGTCCAGGCGGACTGTTCGCGCTGATCCCAGCTCGCGACCGCAACCAGCCGGCCTCCGAGCTGGTGGTACAGCCGGGCGGCGTGCCGGCCCACGTTGCCGAAGCCCTGCAGGCTCGCGGTCGTGCCCGCGATCTTTCCGCCGAGCTCGGCGAGGGTTTCGCGCAGCGTGTAGATCACGCCGTACCCCGTGGCCTCGGTCCGCCCCAGGGAGCCGCCGAGGCCCACGGGCTTGCCGGTGATGAAGCCCGGATGCCTGCCGCCGGCCAGCGTCTCGTACTCGTCGAGCATCCAGAGCATGTGCTGGCCGCTGGTCATCACGTCGGGGGCGGGAACGTCGCGGTCGGGGCCCAGGTCGCGGAACAACTGCCGCACCCAGCCCCGGCAGATGCGCTCCTGCTCGCGGAGGCTGAGATTGTGCGGGTCGCACTCGACGCCGCCCTTGGCGCCGCCGAGTGGGATATCGACCACCGCGCACTTCCAGCTCATGTCCATGGCCAGGGCGCGGATGCTGTCGGGCGTGGCCATGGGGTGGAAGCGGATGCCCCCCTTGGCCGGTCCGCGGGCGTCGTTGTGCTGGATGCGGCAGCCGCGGAACACGCGCGAACCGCCGTCGTCCATGCGCACGGGGATGGCCACGTGGTACTCGCGCAGGGGAGCGCGCAACAGGTCCCGCACCGGCTGGGCGAGATCCAGCAGAGCGGCCGCTGCGTCGAACTGCTGCTGGGCCACCGCAAAGGGATTGTAGGGCTGTGCCGACATACGCGCCCTCCTACCGAGAGTATAGGGGCCGCGGCGCGCAAAGGGTAGCCCGCGGCCGCCCTCAGCCGACCGCCGCGAGCTGGCCGCGCAGGTACGCGATCGTCTCCCGGATGTCCCTTGCCTGCTGCGCGCCCGAGATCTCGCGCTCGATGATCAGCTCGCCGCGGTAGTCGAAGTCGCGCAGCCTGCCGAGCAGCCGCGGAAAGTCGACCTTGCCCTCGCCGACCCTGACCTCGCGGCCCAGCTCCATCGGGTCGGTGGGATAGAGCCCGTCCTTGACGTGGACGTTGCGCACCCACCAGCCAAAGACGTCGAGCGAGTCGACCGGGTTGGCCTTGCCGTAGAGGATGAGGTTGGCGGGGTCGAGGTTGAGGCCCAGGTTGCCCGTCGCCACGGCCTCGATGAGGCGCAGCATCGCCACCGGGCTCTCCTGGCCGGTCTCGAACCAGAAGCCGACTCCCAGCCGCTCCAGGTGCCGCGCGATCGCCGCCACGACGTCGACGACCGGCTGCCACTGGCGATCGGTGGCGTTCTCGGGGATGAAGCCCAGGTGCGTGATCACGGCCCGAAGGCCGCACATCTCTGCGAACTCCCCGGCCCTCATCAGCTCGGCGACGCGGCGGCCCCGGTGCTCCTCGGGCACGATCCCCAGCGTGACGGGGCCCGCCCGGAAGTTCCACTCCCTGGGGCCCGACCAGCCGGCCCAGAAGGCGCTGATGCGCACGCCGGTCTCGGTGCTGCGGCTGCGCACGGCCGCCGCCGTCTCTTCGGTCCACAGCTCGGGCCGCCAGCTCACCAGCTGGCATACGTCGAGCCCGTAGCCGGCCACCTCGGCCAGGTTGCCCGCGTCCTCGCTCATCGTCGAGATCACCCCGATGCGGTTGTCCATGATTCCCTCCGGCCCCGCGCCGCCCACTACTGGATCGCGAGCTCGCGCCCCTCGACGATCGAGCGCCGTTCCTCGAGGCAGACCCGCACCGAGCGGGCCGCCGATTCGGCGGTCACGATTCCCGACAGGCGACCGGCGCGGATGCCGTCGACAAAGTCGCGAAGCTCGCCCTCGTAGCCGTCGCCGGCCGGCAGGGAGGGCACCTGAGGCTCTCCGCGCTCGGGGTACACGACCAGCTTGTCCGCACGGGCGAAGTCGAGGCTGATCGTGGCGCGCTCGAGGGTCAGAAAGGCGCGCATGTTGAAGCCGTGGGTGCTCGACGCGGTCCATCCGCCGGCGCTGGCCACGACCTTGTCTTCGTAGCGGTAGAGGGTGCTGACGTGAGCGGCGCCGCCCGGGCCGAGACCCGTCGAGACCAGCGAGCGGGGCAGACCGAACAGGTGCAGCACCATGTCCACGTCGTGGATGTGAAGGTCGAGGAGCGCCCCGCCGGAGCGCGCCGGGTCCGCGAACCAGTTGCGGCCCCACGAAGGCGGCCCCGAGTGGCGCTCGAAGAAGGCCGTGCGCACGGCGCCGTAGACTCCGCCGTCGACCAGGCGCTTGATCTCGACGTAGGCGGGCCAGAAGCGCAGGCACTGGCCGACCGACAGCAGCCTGCCGCTGTCCCGCGCGGCCGCGATCATGCGCTCGGTGGAGACCATGTCGCAGGCCATCGGCTTTTCGCACATCACGTGGCAGCCGGCCCGCAGCGCGGCCACCGTCGCGTCGCAGTGCAGGTCGCTCGGCAGGCAGATGTCGACGGCATCGACGCCGCCGTCTGCAAGCAGCGCCTCCAGGCTGCGGTAGGTGCGCACGCCGGCATCCTGCGGCGCCAACCCCGCTTCGGCCAGGAGCGCCCCGGGATCCGTGAGATCGACCTCGCTGTCGCACAGGGCCGCGACCCTCACGCCCGGGATGCGGCCGTAGGCGCGCAGATGCGTGCGGCCCATCATCCCCAGGCCGATGACCGCGACCGTGACCATCCGCGCCCCCTCTCGCGCCGCCGCGCTCCTACTGCGGCTGCGCCGGAACCGCGTCGAGCTCTTCCTTGGTCGCGTCGCGGATCGAGACGACCTCGATGTCGAACGTGAGGTCTTTGCCCG
Organism: uncultured Spirochaetales bacterium; assembly: GCA_964552235.1. GTDB lineage: Bacteria > Spirochaetota > Spirochaetia > SZUA-6 > CAVTHK01 > CAVTHK01. The sequence goes on from CAZKGO010000070.1 coordinate 20,992, forward strand.
CCAGCGGATGATTGAAGTCGACCATCACGCTCTTGTCCCTGATCTCGCCGATGCGCACCGGGATGGGACCCATCGCGGTCTGAGCGACGAGCTCCATGCCCCGCTCGAGCCGCATGTCCTGCGGGAAGGATTCCTTGGGCACTTCCTGGATCGCAGCCTGGTCGTACTCGCCGTAGGCGTCGGCCGCCTTGACCGCGACCTGCTTCTTGTCGCCCACCTTCATCCCCTTGACGCCGGCCTCGAGGCCCGGGATCACCTGGCCGCCGCCGAAGAGGAACTCGAGGGGATCCTTGCCCTCGGACGAGTCGAAGACGCTGCCGTTCGACAGCGTCCCCTTGTAGTGGATCTTGACCACCTTCTTGTCGCCCACCACGGCGCCGCACCCCGCGAGGGCGCCGGCCAGCGCGAGGGCGGCGAATGCGCGCAAAGTCCTGCTCATGGCGACTGACCATGAACCACTTCGCGGGAAAAAGCAAGGGGAAGGTTGAAGGCTGCGGCCGGGGCGCGTCGGGACGTGCCGCGGCGCCGGTGTCAGCTCCCGATCGCGGGAATCTACTCCGCGCGGAGGTGCCATACTCGAGAGGCTAGGAGGTGGGAAGACCACATAACCGTGGCCCCTGACGTGTGCCACGGAGAAGCCTGAGTGAGGGGCACGCGCATCATGGTGTCGGTCATCCTCGACAACCTCGCGGCCGGCCTGTCGCCCGAGGAGATCGCGAGCAGCTGCACCTCGCTGCCTCTGGAGGCCGTGGCTGCCGCGATCGCCAACGCCGCCGCCCTTCCCCAAGAACGCGTTCTGCCGATCTCGGTCTGAAGCGAGCCATGAGGTTGAAGATCGACGAGAATCTGCCCGACGAAGTGCGGGATCTGTTTCGCGACGCCGGACACGACGCGTGGTCCGTCCTTGACCAGGGTCTTCGCGGAAGAGCTGACGAGAACATCGCGGCAGCTTGCCGATCGCAGCAGAGGGCTCGTGTCACGCTTGATGCGGATTTCGCCGGCATCATAGCCTACCCGCCCCGTGAGCACCGGGGTGTCACCGTCCTTCGTTCCGAGACTCAGTCGAAACAGGCAGTCCCGGCGCTTTGCCGCGCGCTTCGGGAACCGCTGCGGTCGGCCGACCTTGGCCAGCGCCCGTGGATCGTCGAGCCTGGTCGCCTGAGCCCGCGGCGATAGGGCTTCGCGACGCGCTGAGCGGAACCGCGCGCACCAACCAGATCATCAGCATCGTGGCGATCGTGCGGCCGACGGCGCTGGCCGCGAAGCAGGCGCGGTAGCCGATCGCCTCGGCGAACACCCCGCCCACGACCGGCCCGAGCACTGCGCTGGCAAAGACGGCCGTGTGATAGATGGCGGTTGCGCTGGGCCGCTCGCGCGCGGGGCTGAGCTCGAGCAACAGGTTGAAGTTGGCGAGGTTGTAGCCGGCCCAGGCAAAGCCCGCGAACACCTCGAGCAGGTACAGGTGCCAGGGAGCGCGGGCGAGGGCCCAGCCGGCAGGCGCGAGCGGGATGATGAGGCCGGTGAGGCGCAGCATCGCGAGGTTCCCCTTGCGGTCTACAAGCGGCCCCCAGAACCGCTGGCCGAGGAGCGTGGAGAGGCTGAAGCTTCCCGCGGCCAGCCCGACGACGGTCGTGCTGCCGCCCTCCAGATCGGTGACGATGAAGGGGTTGAAAAAGGGCCCGGCGATCTGCAGCGCGAAGTTCCACGCAAAGGCGCTGGCCGCGAAACCGGCGAACGTCGGGTTGGAGCGCAGGAGCGCGAGCACGCTGCGCATCTGCGAGGCCGAGTGGGGGGCTCGCCTCACGCCGTGCTCCGGGATGCGGGCAAAGGAGAGCGTGGCGATCAATCCGGCGAGCGCCGCCAGGATGAACACCGTCTGGTAGCCGGCCACGTGCGACCCGTTGCGGTTGAGCTCGAGGGCGAGCCGGCCGGCCAGCGGGGCCGCGATGAGGGCCGAGAGCGCCATGGCCACGTTGCGGCCGGAGAAGTAGCGGCCGCGGATCGCCGGCGGGACGAGATCGGCCACCATCGTGGTCCAGGCGGGGTTGCTGAAGTTGCCGGCAAAGGAGCGCACGCCGTTCAGCGCGATGATCGCCGTCACCATCGCGCCCGGCTCCAGCCCCGCGAACGGGCTCGCCGCGAGCAGCAGCAGCATGAGGCGGCTCACGCCGCCTCCGCCGGCGAGCACCAGCGGCTTGCGCCGCGCCCGACATTCGGCCGCCCGCGCCCCGGGCAGGAAGGCGATCATGCCGAGGCCGTTGGCCACGGAAGCGAGCAGGCCGATCTGGGCCTTGGTCGCTCCGTAGGCGAGGGCGAACAGGGGTACGAAGGCCGCGTGGAAGTTGTCGCTGATCGTGCTGAACAAGCCGTCGAGCCACAGCCAGCGCAGGCCCACGCGCCGCATGCGGGTCAGCGGCATGCTCGACTGGCGGGCGAGGCCATTGTCGAGCGGCCTCATCAGTCCTTCCCAGTTCACCCGCTGGGGCCGCAGGTGGTCGAGCGGGCTGAAGAGCGTGCGGATGATCTGCAGCGGATCCGGGCGTCTGTGCGGAGGCGGTTCCACGGGCGGCGAGTCGGGCGTCACTGCGGCGGCAGTATACAGGCAAGGGAGGCGGTGATTCCAGCGGCCGGAAGCGGCATTTGCCACGGACCGCAGCCTTCATCTATGATCCGCTCCGGAGAATCCCATGGAATGGAAGGCGAGTCACATCCTGGTCAAGGACTACGGGCTGGCGCGCAGGCTGCAGGCCGAGCTCAAGAAGGGCGCGCGCTTTGAGGACCTGGCGCGGCAGCATTCGACCTGCCCGAGCAGGAGCAGCGGCGGCGACCTGGGCTGGTTCGGGCCCGGCAAGATGGTCAAGGAGTTCGAGGACGCCTGCCGCAAGACCGGCATCGGCTCGATCACCGACCCGGTGCGCACGCAGTTCGGCTACCACATCATCAAGGTGACGGGCAAGAAATAGGGAGGCAGCGAGTGCCGGCCGCCGATCTCGCCGCGAAGGTCGAGCTGTTCGCCGAGGAGGCAACAGAGGAGTTCGATCTGGGGAGTGTTCGCACGGCGCTGCGAGCTCAGGGCGTCGACGAGGGTTCGGTCTCCGACGACCGCCTGGCGACGATCCTGACGCGCAGCGGTCTGGTCTTTGCCGCCGAGGCGGGCCGCTTCGCACCGCGCCGGGCGGTGTTCGAGGGATCGCGCCTGCTGGTCTTGCTGCGCGAAGCCGAAGCGGCGGCTGCCCTGTTCGTGCCCGGGCACCGCCTGCTGCCGCTTCACTCGCATCGACTCGGCTCCTGGGAGTGCACGATCAGGGTCGACGGCGTCGAGATACCGACGCGGCGGACGGATCTGGCGCTCGAGGACATCCATGCGTGCTTTGCGCTTTCCGGCCCCGGAGAGCTCGCTGCGGCGCTGGCAGCGGCAGCCGGCGAGAGCAGCCCATCTGCCAGGGGCCGGCGAGGCCGCGCTTCGCTCACAGTCTTCGACCTGCCGCCGCTGCTGCTCGACGCGAACCCGCGCGCCGGCGACCTGCTCCTGCTGACGGTGCGCGACTGGCTCGCGGGAGTGTTCGACCTCCAGCTGCTCTCCGCCGAGACGGCTTCGCCGCTCTTCGGCGAGATCGACCGCTGGCAGGCCGAGCTGGAGGAGGGTTTCCTCCGCGCCTTTGACCGCATGGGAGCCACGCTCGCCGTGCCCGAGGTGATCGCCCACGCGCTGTTCTTTGCCGGCGAGTGGGTGCGGCGCAATCCGCAGATCGGCATCGATGGGTTTCTCGAGCGCTCAGCCCGCGTCGGGGTCGCGAGCCTCGGCAGCGGGCGCTGCCTGTGGCGCGCCGGCGAGCAGCCGCAGCTCGGCCACGCTCCCGAGAACGAACCTCGCGGCGACCGCGACAGCCTCGAGGCGATCCTCGATGATCTCGGTTACTCGGTGGAGCCGGAGGTGATCGAGGCGTACCTGCGCGACGAAAGCTCGGGCGCGGGCGACGCCGTGGGGCGCGCGATCAGCCGCGTCTTTGCGGGTCATCTCCCCGTGTTTGTCAACCGGGAGCAGGCCGACGCTTTTGACCGGTGCATCGACGAGATCTGGTATCGGGTGCGGGCGACGAGCCACTCCTCGCGCGAAGAGGCCGCGGCGCCGCTTCGGCGGCGAGCGCTGGAGATATACGACAAGTGGCTGCTTTGGCTGCGCGGCCTCGACGCCGACCGAGTGGAACCGGGCGACCTGCCCACCGAGGGCATGATGACCCTGATCCAGTGCACCCACTTTCTCGAAGGCGCGCTGGCCCTCCTGAACGGATCGGAGCCCCTCGACCCGGGCAAGACTGCCGAGCTGGCCGTCTCGATGGACGGGCTCGAGGAGATGCTCGTGAACGCGATGGCGGCGATGAGCGAGAAGATCGGCCGTCGACGGGGCAGGCGGCAGGGCCGCTCCGCATCCGTGCGCCGGGACGTGCGCGGTGCCCGGCGGCCCTCCAGGGCGGCGGAAGGCGCGCCGGCGCGGCGGGCGCCGCGGCCGCCGACGGCGGGCTCGCAGCGGTCTGCGCCGGATTACGTGCTCAAGGTCTCGCTCCAGGGGGTCCGGCCTCCGGTCTGGCGCCGCTTCCGCGTATCGAGCAGGG
>CAZKGO010000071.1:0-25517 GCA_964552235.1 uncultured Spirochaetales bacterium
GGAAAAAACGGGCCCGAATTCCACTCGGGCGTCTCCGGAAAGGGCCCGAAACGTTGACGGGGCCCGCGGCCGGCCCTATGTTTATCGGTAATGGAGCAGCCCGGCTCGATACCGAGTTTCCGCCGCTGCCGCACCTGCGGCCGCTATTTTGCCGCCGGCGCCGGGTACAGCCAGGTCTTCTGCTCCAGGGCCTGCTCCCACGTCTACGTCGCCTGCTCGGTGTGCGGACGCTACTACCGCGCCTCGGTGCGGGAGACGCCTCCGTTCTGCTCTGCGGCCTGCTCGGTGCGGTATCGCCTGGCAGGCCGGACTGCGGTCGCGCTGAACGACCCTACGGCTTTCCCGGCTTATTAGGCTGCGGGCCCGGCGCTTCGCCGACGGCGCCGCCGCCCTTCGGCTCCTCGAGCATTCCCCACCGCGAGATCACAAGGCGCACGCGATCCCGATCCTGCAGCCGCTCGTCAGCCAGCAGCGCTGCAAGGCGGCTCTTGTCCTGAAAGCCCCCGCGCAGGGCCCTCTCCAGAGTCGCCAGGCCGCTGTCGGGGTCTTCCAGGACAGTCAGCAGCAACTCGGCCTGGGCGATCCAAGCCTCGACCTTCTCCGGCGCCAGGGCTGTGACCCTGCGGTACACGTCCATGGCGGCCTGGTGCTTCTTCTGCTGCCGGTAGGCGGCGGCGAGATCCAGGAGGACCGCCGCGTCCTCGGGCTTCCACTCGACGTATCGTTCGAGCGCCCCGGCGACGCGATCCCAGGCCCCGCCCTCGCGGTGCACCCGCCCGATCCGCAGCAGCGCCTCCAGGGCGAGGTCGTCGGGCGGCGACCAGTCCGCCACGCTCTGCAGGGCGGCGACGGCCTCCTGAGGCCTGCCGAGCCTGGCGAGCACCAGACCCTTGTTGTACAGCGCATCCCGGTCGCCGGGGCTGCGGGCGAGCACCTGCTCGTACAGCGAAAGCGCCTCATCCATGCGGCCCATCTGGTAGGCGGCGAACCCCTTGAGCGACACCACCATCATGTTGTCGGGATCGCGGGCGAGAAGGCCGTCGAGACTCCGCACCGCCTCCTCGCCCCTGCCCAGCCGCAGGAGGGCCAGGCTCAGGTTGTAGTGGGCCTGCAGCAGCGAGGGGTCGGCCTTGATGGCGAGCTCGAACAGCGACAGCGCCCGCGAGAACCTGCCGGCCGCGAACTGGGCGTTGCCCAGGTTGTAGTACTCCTCGGCGACAGCGCGGCGCTCCGGGGCCGAAACGCACGAACACAGAAAGGTGGCCGCGGCGATCACCGCCGCACGCAGCATCACGTCAGTCCGGCCGCCCGAGGACCGTCTCCTCGATCTTGCGCACCTGGGACCTGTACAGCGATACGATGTTGGTCCCGTAGGCCGCGATCAGCTGGATGATGTTGCGCGGGTGTTCGTCCTCGTCCGCCCCATTGAGGCGGTCCCCCGCGTCGCCGAGGCCGGGGAGGATGTAGGCCTTGGCGTTCAGCACGGGGTCCATCCAGAGAGTGAAGACCTCGGCCCCCTCGAGGGCGCGGGCGATCCTGAGGGCTCCCTTGAGCGCCGAGATCACGTTGAAGAACCGGATCGACTTGGGGCGCACCCCCTGGTCGCGCAGGTACTTGATGATCGTCACGAGGCTGCCGCCGGTGGCGTTCATGGGATCGGCAAAGATCAGCTGCTTGCCGTCGAGCGCCGCCGGGTCGAGGTACGAGCGGTCGAGGTCTAGAATGTACTCCATGTTGTCCTCGCGCCGCGTGTCGTTGCGCGCCACTTTGAACAGCGCGAAGGGGGTGACGTACCCGGCCGAGGAGTACTCCTGGATCTCCTTGGACATGATCATCGAAGGCAGGAGCGAGCCCCGCAGCATCACGCACATGACCGTGTCGGAGATGTCCTCGTCGATGTGGGGGATCTTGTGCACGGCGTAGTTCTGGACAGGAAAGTTGACGGGAGTCTTGACCACGAGATAGTTGCGCCGCGCTGTGTTGGGCCCGCAGTAGGCCATGTTGAACAGCAGCTCGTAGGCCCGCTGAATGTAGTAGACGAACTCCTCGCGCTGCGTCCGCTCGTCGCGCAGCTTCGCGATCAGGCGCGAGACCTCGCCGTGGGTCACCGGCGGCGTCTCCCACGAGTAGACCCGGACCCGCCGCTCGCGCGACACGATCTCCTGCATCCGGTCGCCCATCTCCCGGTAGAGGGTGATCAGTGGCTCGCGGGCGGCGCGCTCGCCGGCGTCGAGGCGCTTGAACAGCTCGACGGCCCTGCCGTACAGCGAGTCCATGGCGGCGATGCTGCCCTTGTCCTCGTCGGACAGGAACCCGTCCAGATCCTGGGCCTGGAGAATCACCTTGGCCATGCGCGCCCCCTCGGCGGCACTCTATTCGATCGATTGGTGATGGTCAACGAAAAAGAAGTCTGCACGCCGCCCTGCGGCGCCGCTACCGGCGCAGCTGGAGCATCGAAACCGGCACCGTGAACCCCAGGAATCCATGCCAGTCATCGAAGGCCAGGATCGTGGGGAGCAGCTTGACCGTGGGGACGACCTCCAGGAAGATTTCGATCTTCCCGTCGACCAGGAATGCCTGCAGCCCCACCGGCAGCCGACCGCCGAGCACGAACGGGTCATCGGCGCTGCCGGTCATGATCTGCATGTAGGCGCCGGCGCCCACGTAGAAGCTGAGCCACTCGACCAGCGGCTGCCGATCGATGAAGCGGTAGTCGCCGCTGACATGGATGTAGCTGCTGCCGAAATCGGTGCCGAAATCCGTGAAGTCGTAGCCGACCTTGATGTCGAACGGCGCCGGGCGCACGATGATCACTGCCGACGGGCTGCCGAACTCCAGGCCGACCCTCAGGGGTTCGGCGGCGGACGCGCCGACGCAAACCCCCGCAATCAACACGAGCATCCAGAGCGCCTTGGTTTTCACGATCAACCTCCGGTGGTGCTATCTCCTACGGGACTCGAACCCGTGTTGCCGGGATGAAAACCCGGTGTCCTAACCACTAGACGAAGGAGACGAGGTGCCGCGCACGGCACGGCGGATAATCTACCGAGTTCCCCCTCAGGCGTCAACGGCGGACCGCGCCGGCGCCGCGCCGGGCACCCGCGCCTTTGACACTGGCTCGGGTTTCGTGTTTGAGTCGGCCCATGGCCCTCATCGAACCCAGGGTGCTCAAGGGCTTCCGCGACTCGCTGCCCGAGGCAGAGCTGGCCCGCCAGTCGATGGTCGGGGCGCTCTCCAGGACCTTCGAGAGCTTCGGATTCCTGCCGATCGACACGCCGGTGCTCGAGTACGCCGAGATCCTCCTCGGCAAGGGCGGCGGCGAGACCGACAAGCAGGTCTACCGCTTTCTCGACCACGGGCGGCGCGACGTCGCCATGCGCTACGACCTGACCGTCCCGTTCGCGCGCTTCGTTGCGCAGCACAGGCACGAGCTCTACCTGCCGTTCAAGCGCTACCACATCGCCAAGGTGTGGCGCGGCGAGAATACCCAGCGCGGACGCTACCGCGAGTTCTACCAGTGCGACTTCGACACCATCGGCGTCGACTCGGCCTCGGCCGACCTGGAGATCCTGCTGTTGATGGCGGCCGGCATGCGCGCCCTGGGCATCGAGCGCTTCCGCATCCACGTGGCGCACCGCGGCGTGCTCACGGCCCTCCTCGAGCGGCTCGGGGTGTCGGCCCGCTCGGCGGAGATCCTGCGGACGATCGACAAGATGGCCAAGATCGGCCGCGACGCCGTGGCCGAGCAGCTGGCCGCCCTCGCGCCCGCGGGCGCCGTCGAGGCCCTCATGCGCTTCGTGACCCCGGCGGCCGAGTTCGGCCAGACGCTTGCCGCCATGGCCGAGGCGGTCGGCGCCGAGGATCCCCACGTGGCCCGGCTGCAGCGCATCCGCGAGTCGCTCGAAGCCCTCGGGGTGGTCGACCGCTACCGTCTCGACCCGTCGATCACGCGGGGCCTCGACTACTACACCGGAATCGTGTTCGAGACGTTTCTCACCGATCTGCCTCAGATCGGCTCGGTGTGCTCGGGAGGCAGGTACAACGACCTGACGTCGCTGTTCGCCAGCGAGCGGATGCCGGGGGTCGGAGCGTCGATCGGCCTCGACCGGCTGCAGGCCGCGCTCGGCGAGCTCGGCGGCGCCTCGGCCGGCGCCGCCGCCGTGCACGCTCTCGTGCTTTGCCTCGACGAGTCGCTCGACGCGCACTACCAGGCGCTCGCCGCCTCGCTGCGCCGCGCGGGCCTCTCCGCCGAGGTCTACCCGGAAAAGGCCAAGCTCAGCCGCCAGTTCCAGCTCGCCGAGAAGAAGGGCATCCCCTACGCGGTCATCTGCGGCGCTGACGAGAAGGCCCGCGGCGTGGTTTCCATCAAGAACCTGGGCAGCCGGGAAAGCCTCGAGGGGGTGGCCGAGGCCTCGGCGGCCGCGGAGCTCAAGCGGCTGCTCGGTCGATAGAGCCGCCGGCCTACTTGTCGGCGACCAGGGCGCCGATCTCGCCCTTGACCTTGGCGAGGACGCTGCCGTAGCGGTCCTCGATCGTGCCCAGGGCGCGGCGCAGGGCTTTCACGTAGTCGGGATCCGACTGCGGGTCGATGCGCACCTGCTGCCCCATCCGCTGCGCCAGCTCCGCTTCCTTCTGCTTGCGCACGGGCTCGTACTGCTTGTTGACCATCTCGCGCAGCCGCTCCCGCTCCTCGACGTACTCCTTGAAGAAGCCTTCGAGCTGCCCGAACGTCTGCTGCAGCCGCCGGTCGTTCTTGCCCATCGCCGCGAACCCCTCGGCGATCCTCTTGACTCTCCTGGCCGCGTGGGCATCCTGCGGCAGCACGAGGTTGGAGAGGAGGGCCTCGGTGACGCCCTCGCGCATCCAGCGTGTGATCCGGGCGTCCTTTCCCGCGAAACCGTCCTTGAGGGAAGCTTCTGGCTCGCTCAGAAAGCGCGAAGCGAGCATCTTGCCCTCCTTGCGGGCCCGGTCGGCCTCGAGGGCTTCCCTGTCGATCTTGACCGACTCGGTCCTCTCGAGGGCAATCTCCACAGCGGACTTGATCAGAGCCATCTTAGTCATCTCCGAGTGCGAATGTAATACGCAAGCGAAACGGGCATCAAGGCGCGGCCGGACCCCCGGGCGCCGGTCCATCCGCGACTGCTGGCCGGCCGCAGACGACCAGGCCCCTGCGCTCCGTGACCACTGCGTCCACCCTCTCGTCCCAATGGTCGCGGGGAAGGCGCGCGACCAGCTGTTCGTCGAAGCAGAGCCCCATGAACGTGACGCCCGGCAGCAGCCTCGCGCGGGCGATGAAGCGATCGTAGTGGCCCCCTCCCCTTCCCAGCCGGTAGCCTTCGAGGTCGAAGAACAGCCCGGGCACCAGGACCAGCGCGCGCTGCGACCCCGCGGGCTCGAGGGCAGGCGCGCCCTCCGACGGCTCCAGCACACCCATCGGGCTCTTCACGTATCCCGAGGCTGACTCAGGCGCGGCGTAGAACCGCAGCTGGCCGCCCACCACACGCGGTACGGCCACAGCGCATCCCCGCTCGCGCGCGAGCGCCATCAGGCCCCACGTCGCGACCTCGCTCGCAAGGGCCATGTAGCACAGGAGCAGCTGCGCATCCCGCCACGCTCGCGACGATTCCACTGTCCGAAGGATCTCGCTCGAAGCGCTGCCGCGAATCACAGCCGACCGCTCCCGCGCCATCCGCGCGGCCAGCTCGCGCAACCGCGTCTTGGTTATCGGGCTGGGCGGACTCGAACCGCCGACCCCATGCACCCCAAGCATGTACGCTAACCATCTGCGCTACAGCCCGATCATCGCCATATACCACGGCGGACAAGGGGTGTCAACCCGGACGGGCGGCTGCGAGGCTGCCCTCACTCACCGGTGAAACTCGGCAACTCCACGGGCAGCGCGCCTTTGGGCACGAAATCGCCCGACAACGCGGCGAAGCCGGCACGGAACGAGTCGGCGCCCATGCCGTAGACGGCGAGGGCGGTGGCCACCCACGGGACCCGGTCGAGGTAGATCGGCGACAGGGCGGATATCACGATGAGTCGGCCGGGAAACGAGCGCATGCGCTCGAGCACCTCGAGGCTGTTCATGTTGGCGAGGCAGAAGACCACCGTGTCGCAGCCCGCGGCCGCTCGGGGCGCTTCGCGCAGGTCCTCCTCGCTCGCCCACTCCCAGGGCACGTAGGAGAAGCGATGCTCGGCTGCCTGCGGAAAGCGCCTGCGCCCCTCGTCGAAGAACGCGGCGAGCTGGCCCATCAGGAGGATCTTCTCGCCGCTGCCGGGCCGGTAGGGCAGGTCCGTGCCTGCGACGGTGGTGACCGCGCGGGTCGCCGAGGACAAAAAGAAGTCGGCGGCCGCCCCATCGCGCAGCGGCGGCGCCGCGGGCCCGCCGTCGGGCTGCCGCTCATGGGAGTCGCGCAGGCGGCGCAGCTTGAGCAGCAGCACGCGGCGCGCCGCCTCCTCGACGCGCCTGCGGAACGCGTCGTCGCTGCTGAACAGGCTGCGGAAGCGCTCCCAGGCCTGTTCCTGCAGCTGCGGCGTGTGGGAGAGAAGAACCATGTCGTTGCCGGCCTCGAGGGCGAGGCGGCTCACCTCGGCGGCGTCGTGGCGGCCCTGGTGCACCCCGTGCATCTCCAGGTCGTCGGTCACGATCACCCCGTCAAAGGCGAGGCGCCGACGCAGGACGTCGTTCAGGAAGAAGGCCGAGAGCGTGGTGGGGACCACGTCGCCCTGGATCTCGGGAAACGCCAGGTGTCCGCTCATCACCGCAGGGATGCCCTCGCGGACCAGCAGGCGGTAGGGAACGAGGTCGCGCTCCCACAGCGTCTGCCAGGGCACGCGGACGATCGGCAGGAAGCCGTGGGAGTCGCGGTCTGCGGCGCCGTGGCCGGGAAAATGTTTGGCCGTGGCGATGACGCCGGCGGCCTCCATCCCCCGGAAGTAGGCCACGGAGAACAGCGCCGTTTCGATCGGGTCCGACGAGAACGCCCGCGGGCCGATGACGGTGTCCGCGGGGTTGGAGTAGACATCGACCGTCGGGGCGAAGTTCATGTTGATGCCCAGCGCCCGCAGCTCCCGCGCCACGTAGTAGCCGGTCAGGTAGGCGTCGGCCGGGATGCCGGAGGCGGCCACGGCCATGTTGCCGGGAGAGTCGGCAACGCCGGCCCGGATGTGCTGCACCCAGCCGCCCTCCTGGTCGGTGGCGATCAGGAGAGGAATGCCGAACCGGTCGGCCTGCGCCAGCCGCTGCATCTCGCGCACATCCCGCGCCAGGGCTTCGGCGGTCGAGACGTTGCGCGTGAAAATCTTGACCCCGCCGACCTTGCGCTCCGTGATCCAGCGGCGCACCGACGGCGAGAGGGCCTTGCCCTGGTAGCCCACGAAGAACACCTGTCCGAGCTTCTCTTCGGGCAGCATCGCCGCGAGCAGCCGGTCGGCCACGCGTTCGGGGGTGTCCGGGTCGGCAAAGCGCGGCAGAGGGTCAGCCGATGCCGCAACGGAGAGCAGCAGCAGGGCGAGAGCCAGCGACACGTTCCAGGTCCTCATGCGACGCCACCGAGGGTAGCGCAGAACCCCCCCGCTCGGCAACCCGGACACGGTCCGGGCCGGAACCCGCCTCCGCTCAGCCGCCGAGCAGCACGGCCGCGTATCCGACGAACGACGAGGCGGGCATCACGTCGAGGCTGGTCCGATAGTGCAGCAGTTGGGCGGTGGTCGCTCCGCCGGCACGCGCAAAGGCGATCGCCGCGGCTGCCGCGCCCGGCGAGCAGGCCGACCGCTCATGCAGAGCCAGGCGGATCGCCTCGCCGCCGTCGAGGGCCAACACGGCGTCGAGAAAGCGGCGGTCGTTGACCTCCCTGACCCAGCGGGCCGCGGACTCCCCACGCCCCTTCGGCGCGAAGTCATAGGACGGGCCGTAGTGCGTCAGGTCGGTGGAGCCGAGGAGCACCACGTCGCGGCCGAGCTGCCGCGAGGCGAGGTGCACCGCCTCGCCGAGCTCCCGCGCGCGCTCTGAGGGGGGCGCCCGGAAGGCGACCACGCGAGCGGCGGGCAGGAGCGCGCGCACGAGCGGCAGCTGAACCTCCACCGTGTTGTCCGGCACGCGATCCTCGACCACGGGGAGGCTGCGTCGCACCGCCTCGAGCAGCTCGACGTCGGCGTGCGCCGGCCCGAGCGGCGTCTCCAGCAGCTCCTCGAAGGCCCCGCAGACCTCGTCGCGCGGACCGAGATGACCTCCGACGACGACGACCGTCTGCGCCGTGCCCCGCAGGCTGGCGGCCGCGGCTGCGGCCAGGGCGCCTGAGAACTCCCAGCCCGCATGGGGGGCCACGACCGCGGGCACGCCCGGCTGGCGGGGCGGGCACTCGGCGAGGAACTCGCCGATCCGCCGGCGGATCTCGTCGGGCGAAGCGGGGTACCATCCTTCGGGCAGGCAGCGTCTGCGTGTTCTCATCGGATCAGGACTTCTAAAACCCGGGCATTTGCCTATAATATGGTTGCATGTACAGGAAGATTATAGGCGCTTACCTCGTGTTCTGCATCTTTTTCTTCCTGGCCCTTGCAGGCTTTCTCGTGTTGCGGGTCTCGACCACCTGGGGAGCCAACGCCCGGCAGTCGCGGGCGGACTTCGACGCGCTGGCGCGCCAGTCGGCTTCGCGCTACCTGGCGGTCGGCGACTTCGCGGACCCCGCGTTCCGCACCCCCATGAGGAACGAGGCCGAGAGGCAGGAGAGGATCCTCGCGCTCGTCGTGTATTCGCGCAGCGGCGGGATCCGCTATGCTTTCCTTCGCGACCGCGAGATCCTGCCCGACCCGACCGCAGCCTGGGCGGGCAGCCCCGGCTACGGAGCGCTGCCCTGGGGCACGCGGCTGTACCGCATGCCCTACGCGCCCGGCCACGGCGCGGACCTCACGGTGGACGGCCTGTACACCGTGGTCGGCCGCCAGGACGCCTTTCCCATCCTGAAAGAAACCTTCGTCCTTCTATTCTGCTTCTTCGTTCTCACCTGCATCGTCCTCCTGCTCGCCCCCGGCGTCAGCGTCGAATCGGGGCAGCCGGACGGCGAGCGGGGCCGTGCGAAGCCCCAGTCGCGGACCGAGCGGCCGCCCGAGCTGTTCTCGCCGGCTACCGGTCTCGGCTGGCGCGACCACCTCGAGCAGAGGCTCAAGTTCGAACTCGAGCGCGCCGCCTCGTTCGACCAGGACCTGGCGCTGGCGGTCATGGCCATCGATGGCTTCCGCGCCGCAGGCGCACGGGACCTCTACGGCGAGGTCGCGAGCGCGATCCGGCGGGCCTTCGCCTACCAGGACCTGACGTTCGAGCACGGCGCAGGACGCTTCGCCCTGATCCTTCCCGACCAGGACATCGACCGCGGCATAGACAGCGTCCGGCGCTTTCTCAAGGGCCTGCCGCCGGGGGTCACGTTGTGCACCGGCCTGAGCTCGCGCAACGGCCGACTGGTGAGCGGCAAGACCCTGCTCAGCGAAGCCGAGCGCGCCGTCGAGAAGGCGAGGGCCGACGGCCCCGGCCACATCGTGGCCTTTCGCGCAGACCCGGCCAAGTACCGCGAAGCCGTCGCGCGGGCTCGATAGGACCACGGCGGCACCCCGTGGACCGAATCGCCCGCATTCGCGGCATCATCCAGAACTACGCTTGGGGATCGAGGACGGCCATCGCCGGCCTCCTCGGCAGGCCGGGGCCCTCGGATCAGCCGGAGGCGGAGCTGTGGATGGGCGCCCATCCCCGAGCGCCGTCGATGGTGATCACCCCCTCAGGCGAGCGCTCGCTGGAGGACCTGATTGCCGAGGATCCTGCCGCCGCGCTGGGAGCCAGGGTGGCGCGCCGCTTCGACGGCAGGCTGCCGTTCCTGTTCAAGGTGCTGGCTGCGGCGCGGCCCCTGTCGATCCAGGCGCATCCGAGCCTCGAACAGGCCCGGCGCGGGCACGCCGAGGAGAATGCCAAGGGCGTCGCTGCCGCCGAGCGCAACTACGTCGACGACAACCACAAACCGGAGGTGCTCTGCGCCCTCACGCGGTTCCATGCCCTGTCGGGGTTCCGCGATCCCGGCGAGGCGCTCGCGCTGCTGCGCTCCCTTGACGTGCCGGTGGACGCAGGGCCGCGCGTCACGACATCGGGCCTCTACCGCGCCCTGGTCTGCCTCGACGCCGAGGCGAAACGGCGCGCCGTCGACAGGCTCCAGAGCGCGGCGCTCGCCCGCGAATCCGAGCTGCCCGAGGCGAAATGGATCCTGCGGGCGCTTGCCGAGTACCCGGGCGATTTCGGCGCCGTGAGCGTCCTGCTCCTGAACCTCGTCGAGCTGGGACCGACCGAGGCGCTCTACCAGAAAGCCGGCGTTCTGCACGCCTACCTCGAAGGTACGGGCATCGAGCTCATGGCGAACTCCGACAACGTGCTGCGCGGCGGGCTCACCGCCAAGCGCGTCGACGTGGCCGAGCTGCTGCGCGTGGTCGACTTCACGCCCGGCCCCCCGTGCAGGGTAGCGCCGGCGCGCGGCCGCGGCGCCGAGCAGGTCTATCCGACTCCGGCGGCCGAGTTCCGCCTGAGCCGGCTGCCGCTGCGCGGACGCTGGACGTCGGGCCGTCGATCGGCAATCGAGCTGTGGATCCTCACCGAGGGAGCGGCGCGGGCCCGCTGGGGCGCCGAAAGCCTCTCCCTCGCTGCGGGCGACTCGTTCGTCGTGCCCGCCTGCGTGGGCCCCTGGGCCCTCGAGGGCGAGGCGACGGCCTTTCGCGCGACGGTTCCCGCCTGACTGACCGGTCGGGGTCTGCAGCCGATTCGCGGCGGCCGGCGGCCGGCGTTATCCCACCACCGGTTCGAGCTCGGCCTTTTCCACGGACTTGTCGGAGCGGCCCGCCCGGAACACGATCTTTCCTTCGCTGTTGATGTCGACGATGATCGAGCTCCCGTGAGCGAAGCGACCCTTGAGGATCTGCAGCGACAGGGGGTCCTCGATCTCCTTCTGGATGATGCGCCGCAGCGGCCGAGCGCCGTACTTCTCGTCGAACCCCTTGTCGATCAGGTGCTCCTTGGCCTTTTTGCGCACCGTGATCGACATGTGCTTCTCCTCCAGGCGCTCCTCCACCTCCCGAACCAGGTTGTCGAACACCAGGCGCAGCTGGTCCTTGTTCAGGCTGTGGAACACCACCACCTCGTCGAGCCGGTTGATGAACTCCGGGTTGAACACGCGCTTCATCTCGCTCAGGACCGAGGTCTTGATCTCGTCGTGCTTCATCAGCCCGCCCTCGGCCCGGAAGCCGAGCAGCGCGTCCTTGCTGATCTGCCGGGCGCCGGCGTTGGAGGTCATGATCACGATCGTGTTGCGGAAGCTCACCGTGTGGCCCAGGTTGTCCTGCAACTGCCCCTCCTCGAGCACCTGCAACAGCAGGTTGAACACGTCGGGGTGCGCCTTCTCGATCTCGTCGAGGAGGATCACGCTGTAGGGCCTGCGCCTGATCTTCTCGGTGAGCAGGCCGCCTTCCTCGTATCCGACGTAGCCCGGGGGCGCCCCGACGAGGCGCGACACGTTGTGCTTCTCCATGAAGTCCGACATGTCGATGCGCACAACGGCGTCCGAGTCGCCGAACAGGAACTCGGCCAGGGTCTTGGCCAGCAGGCTCTTGCCCACGCCGGTAGGGCCGAGGAAAATGAAGGAGCCCATCGGCCTCTTGGTCGAGCTCAGCCCGGTGCGCGAGCGGCGGATCGCCGAGGCGACGACGGCGATCGCCTCGTCCTGGGCGATCACCTTTTTGTGCAGCTCCTCCTCGATGTGCAGCAGCTTCTCGCTCTCGCTCTGGGCGATGCGCACCAGGGGGACGCCGGTCATGTCGGAGACGATGTGCTGGATGTCGTCGGCGTCGATCACGTTCTCTTCGCTGCGGATGCTGCTCTCCCACTCCTGCTTGAGCTCTTCGACCCTGCTGCGCAGCTGGCGCACCTTGTCACGCACGCTGGCCGCCTGCTCGTAGGCCTGCGAGTTGACCAGGTTGGTCTTCTCGTTGGACAGACGCTGGATCTCCTGCTCGAGCTCGGCCACCTCGTTGGGCCGCACGTTGATCGACAGCCGGCGCCGCGAGCCGGCCTCGTCGATGATGTCGATGGCCTTGTCGGGGAGGAACCGGTCGGAGATGTAGCGGTGGGACAGCACCGCGGCGGCCTGCAGCGCGTCGTAGGTGTAGCTCACGTGGTGGTGCTGTTCGTAGTTGACCTTGACTCCGCTGAGTATTTCGATCGTCTCCTCGACGGTCGGCTCCTCGACGTAGATCGGCTGGAAGCGCCGCTCGAGGGCGGCGTCGCGCTCGACGTACTTGCGGTACTCGTTGAGCGTGGTCGCCCCGATGCACTGCAGCTCGCCGCGCGAGAGGGCGGGCTTGAGCATGTTCGAGGCGTCGATGGCGCCCTCGGCGCCGCCGGCCCCGATGATCGTGTGCAGCTCGTCGATGAACAGGATCACGTTGCTCGACGAGGTGATCTCCTTGAGGACCCGCTTGAGACGCTCCTCGAACTCGCCGCGGTACTTGGTGCCGGCCACCAGCGAGGCGAGGTCCAGAGTCAGGACCCGCTTGCCCATCAGCACCTCGGGCGCCGTGCCGTCCACGATCCTCTGGGCGAGGCCTTCGACGATCGCGGTCTTGCCCACTCCCGGCTCGCCGATGAGCACCGGGTTGTTCTTGGTGCGGCGCGCCAGAATCTGGATGACGCGCTGGATCTCCTTGGCCCTTCCGATCACCGGATCCAGCTTGCCCTGCCGGGCGTAGTAGGTGAGGTCGCGCGAGAACTCGTTGAGCGTCGGCGTGCCCTTGCCGGCGGCCGGCGGCGTCTGGGCCGGCCCCTGGCGCTTCTTGGCCTGCTCGGGGTCCCGGAAATGACCCAGGCCCGTGATGCGGATGATAATGTCGCGCAGCACCGCCGCGCTGATGTTGTACCGCGCCAGGTAGCGCGCCGTCGGGCTCCCGCTCTCCTTGGCCGCGGCCAGCAGCAGGTGCTCGGTGCCGATGTACTCGTGTCCGAGGTTGCGCGCCTCTTCGGCCGAGTCCTCCAGGATCCGCTTGCCGCGGCTTGAGGTCGGCACGTCGCCCAGGATCAGCCCGCCGCTCTTTCTGGGTATGCTCCGCTCAATCTCAAGCTGCATCTCGGCGATGTTGACCTTGACCCTCTGGAGGGCCTTGACGGCCACGCCGTCGCCGTCCTTGAGCAGCGCCAGCACGACGTGCTCGGGCTGCAGCTGGTCGGAGTGGAAACGCTTGGCCTCCTCCTGCGCGAGAACCGTCAATACTCTCTGAGCTCTCTGGGTCAGCCCTTTGAACATCCGAATCCTCCAGGAACATCCCGGCCGGCCAGCGCGTCGCGGATCGTGCGGGCGCGCATCCCATCGATCGCCTTCGAGCCGCTGGCCTCGTCGCCGTGGGCAATCATCTGCTGCACGTGGTGCTTCTGCGACAGGAAGAACAGCGACGTCACCGTCTCCAGCGCGAGTCCCTCGATCATGCCGAGGCTCGCGCCCAGGCGCAGGCTCGACAGGTGTTCCATGGCCTCGCGCGAGGAGATGGTGCGGCAGTGCGTGAGTATCCCGAACGCCCGCCACACCCGGTCTTCGAGCTCGAGCGGCTGCCGCTCGCGCAGCTCCTCCCGCGCCTTGCGCTCGTACTGGACCAGCGGAGTCACGATGTTGACCAGGCCGTCGACGATCTCCTGCTCGCCGAGCCCCAGCGTCGCCTGGTTGCTGACCTGGTACATGTCGCCTAGCGACGAATCCCCGTCGCTGAAAAAGCCCTTGACCGCCAGGCCGACCTCGTTGATGGCCTTCATCGCCTTGTCGATCAGGCCGGTCATCACCAGCGCCGGCAGGTGGAGCATCAGCGACGCCCGCATGCCCGTCCCCACGTTCTCCAGGCTCGGGTTCAGGTAGCCCCATTCCATGGAAATGCCGTAGCTCAGCGCGTCCTCGAGCATCGTGTCGAGCCTGTCGACTTCTCGAAAGGCCTCCGAGAGGGCGAGCCCCTCGCGAATGCACGAGATCCTGAGATGATCCTCCTCGTTGATCATCGCCGTCACGCCGGTTTCCCGCTCGACGGCGATCGCCTTGCCCCGCGCCAGCGAGAACTCCTGAGTGATGATGTTGCGCTCGAGGAGCACCCGCCGGTCCAGCGGCTTCAGCTCGTCGAGGAACAATATCGCGAAATCGGCGGCGGCGGGCAACCGGCCAAAGGCGTCGACCACGGCCCGCTGCACCTGCTGCTCTTCCTCGCCGCTCATGAAGCCTGGAAACCGATGTTCGGCCAGATTGCGCGCGATGCGGACGCGGCTGGAGACGACCACGTCCCCCTCGGCCCCCGTGCGGGTGAACCAGGGCTTTGCCAGCGCGTCAGTCATCTTGGCCCTGCCCCTTGAGCTCGGCAATGCGATCGCGGATCCGGGCCGCCTCTTCGTAGTCCTCGGAGCGCACCGCGGACTTGAGCCGCCGCTTCAGCGACTCGACGTCGATCAGAAGCGTCTTGTAGGTCGCCAGCCTGCGGGGCAGCTTGCCCCTGTGCTGCGCCTTGCCGTGTAGCCGCCCGAGCAGGCCGCGGATCTCCCTGCCAAAGACAACGTAGCACTCCGTGCAGCCGACGCGCGAATGTTTTTTCACGTTCTCGAGGGTCTGGCCGCAGCGCGGGCAGACCCGGCGCCGGCTCGGAGCCCGCCTCTTGACGTCGATGAGGCCCATCAGGAGATCGGACACGGAAAAGGCCGGACCCTCGCCGGCGCTGATTCCGCGCACCGCGGCGCACCTGGCGCACAGGGCCAGCTCGACGGTTTCCCCTTCGGTGACCTGGCGGATGTGAAGGGTTGCTTCTTCGCAACCACAGATATCGCAGAGCAAGAGGTCCCTCCCGACTCAAAGGGTACCTTCTGCCCTCCGGGTTGTCAAGAAAACCGGCCGAATTCCCCGAGCCGCCCACCCGCTGCGCCGCGGCCCGCATCGGCTCAGCTGCGGCGCAGCACTTCCAGCGGCTTGACGGCTGCGGCGCGGCGCGCCGGCAGGTAGGAGGCCGCCGTGGACACCACGATCGCGAGGGCGGCGACCGCGGCGGTTTCCGCCGGGCTGATGCGAACGGGGATCGACTCGAGGTAGAAGGCGGGATTCATGAGCAGCAGGGGGCGGTGCTCCGCCGCGCCGCCGAGCAGCGCCCCCGCGGCGGCCGCGGCCGCGAGCACGGCGTTCACCGCCGCCTCGAGGCCGCGCACGATCGCGTTGACGTTCACGGCGACCAGAAGGCCGAGCGGCACGCCCGCCAGCGCGCCGAGGGAGCCGGCCAGGAAGCCCGCCGCGACAAAGGATCCCTCCAGCAGCGCCGGGTGCGCACCCATGCTCTTGAGGATGGCGATCTCCGGCCGCTTTTCCAGCACGATCATCACGAGCGCCGAGGAGACGTTGACGGCGGCCACGAGAACGATGAGAGCCATGATGAGGACCAGCAGGGCCCGCGTCGTCTGGAACGAGCGGTACTGGTTCTCCTCCAGCTCGTACCAGCCGGCGACCCGTCCCGGAAACCCGGCCTCGGCCACGACCCGCTCGATCGCCGCCGCCGCCGCCTCGAGCCGCGCCAGATCGTGCAGCTTGACCGCGAGCACGAGCCTGCCGGCTCCCGAAGGGAGAACCACGCGGCCGTCCTCGCGGCTGCAGTAAATCCAGCCCCGGTCCAGCTCCTGGTAGCCCGAGCTGAACAGCCCGGCCACGACGAAGCGGCTCACGCGCGGCACGAAGCGGCCGCGGACCGGACGGGCGGTGAGCAGGCGAATCTCCTCGCCGACGCTCACGCCCAGCTCGTCGGCCACCGGCCTGCCGAGCACCAGCGACCGCGGCGCCAGGTCGAAGCTGCCTGCTTCCAGCCGCAGCGTCTGCCTCAAGCCTGCGTCCGATTCGTACAGGTCCGCAGGCACGGCTCTCAGCTGCAGCCCGAGCCGCGCCCTGGGCGAGTACACGAGCGCGAGCCCCTGCGTCTCGGCAAAGGCGAGCCTGACCTCCGGCAGCCGCCGCACGGCCTGCAGCAGCCGCTCCAGCTCGTCGTCCGGGAGCGCCGCCGGAAGGGCGACCTGGACGTGGTAGGATCCGGCTTCGATGATGCGGCGGGTGATGCCCTCGATCATCCCGTTGGACACGACCAAGACCAGCACCAGCGGCACGAGGCTGAGGCCCATGGCCGCCACGGCTCCCGCGAGGCCGTAGCCGCCGCCCCGCGGCGCCAGGGCGCGCCAGGCCAGCGCAGCAGCCACGCGCATCTTCATCCCAGGACCCCGTGGGCGAGGGCGAGAGTGCGGTCGCCGCACGCCGCCAGCCGGGCGTCGTGGGTGGCCACCAGGAGCGTTCGTCCGTATCGCCGCACCAGGTCGAAGAGCAGCTCGCGCACGGCCTCGCTGTTGCGCTCGTCGAGGTTGCCCGTGGGCTCGTCGGCAATGACCAGTCGCGGGCTGTTGACGAGGGCGCGGGCGACCGCCACGCGCTGCCGCTCTCCGCCCGACAGCTCGGAGGGATAGCGCGCGAGCTTGCCGCCGAGGCCCACGTCCCTCAGCAGCTGCTCGGCCGCGCGCTGCGCAGCCGCCCGCGGCCTGCCGGCGATCCACGCCGGCATGAGCACGTTTTCGAGGGCGGTGAAATCCCGCAGCAGGTAGTGGAACTGGAAGATGAACCCCAGCGTGCGGCCCCGAAAAGCGGCCAGCGACCGCTCGTCCAGAGACGCGATGTCCGTGCCGTCGATCAGAACGCGGCCGCCGCTCGGCGAGTCGAGGCCCGCCACCAGGTTCAGCAGCGTCGTCTTGCCGCAGCCGCTCTCGCCCGTGATGACCACCGAGGTGCCTTCGGCGACCTCCAGGTCGACGCCGGTGAGGACGCGCACCTCTTCGGGACCGCTGGAAAAGGTCTTGGCGAGCGACTGCAGGACGAGCAGGGCCATCAGAGCCTCCTCAGCACTTCCTGCGGGTCGACCTCTGCCGCCCGGCGGGAGGCCGCGAGGGCGGCCGTCAGGGCGCACGCGATGGCCGCGGTGCTGCCGAGGAGCACTTCGCCGGGCAACACCCGCGCCGGCACCCGGTCGATGTAGAACACCTTGGGAGAGAAGAGGGCCAGCTCGGCGGGCGACGAGCCGCCGAACATCGGACGCGCGACGGCCTCGGCGAGGGGCAGGAGCACGCGGTTTGCCGCGAGCTCCACGGCCGCGAACAGCTCGTTGACGTTGTAGGAGACCAGCAGTCCGAGGAGGTTGCCGAGGAAAGCGCCGGCCGCGCCGATGAGCAGACCCTCGATCACGAACACCGCCCGCACGCCGGCGCCCGTGGCCCCGATCGCCCGCAGCGTGGCGATCTCCTCCTCGCGCTCGCGGACCGCCCTGCGCAGCGAGTGGAAGATGTTGACGGCCACCACGACGAACACCAGGCCGATCAGGAGCATCATCATCGCCTTCTCGGTCTTGAGCGCGGTAAAGAACAACCGGTTCATCTCCCGCCATCCCGAGACGGCGACCGTCGGCCCGAGCAGCTCGCCGACCCGCCGGCCGACCTCGATCTCCCGCGCCGGCCTTCGGATCTTCAGGCCGAGCACCGGCGCCACGGCGCCCGGCTCGGCCACCAGGCCGATGGTCGCCAGGGGCGCGAAGGCCCAGTTCAGGTCCAGGTCGTAGTAGCCGGTCTTGAAGATGCCCGCCACCCTGAGCTCCAGCTCCCGGGGCGACACCTCGGCGCTGCCGCCGACCGCAAAGGCGAACAGCGACAGCCGGTCCCCGGGCCTGACGCCGAGCCGGGCCGCCAGCTGCGAGCCGAGCAGCACCGAACCGGGGGCAGCCGCGCCGCCGCCGGGCCGGTCGAACTGCGGGGCAAAGGCGGCGACAAAGCCGGAGTCCGCGGGGTCGGGGTCCACAACCCGCAGCACGCACGGCACGCTCGTCCCCGCGATCGCCTGGATGTCGACAAAAGGGGTCACGGCGACCACGTCGGGCTGGCTGCGCAGCGCCTCGACCGCCTCCGGGCCGGCGCCGCGCACCTGCAGGTGATAGCTGCGCGCTTCGAGGATCGGCTCGATAAAGCTCAGCTGGAAGCCGTTCATGACAGCCAGCACGGTCGTGAGCGTCATGATGCCGGCCGCGATGCCCGCCACCGAGAACAGCGGCGAGCCGACGCGACGCCGGCAGCGGAAATAGCGGGCCGCCACCCTCCAGGCGAATCCGCGGCTCACGGCAGCCTCTCCTCGCCGCTGCGCTGGTCGTCGCTGTAGAACACGCGCAGCACCGCCCTGCCGTCGCGGTACAGGTCGTCGTGCCACTGGCGCTCGCCCGTGTGCACGCGCACGCGGCGCAGAACCCCGCGCCACAGGTAGCTCTCGCGCGCCGGCCGGCCCTCCTCGTCGTACTCGGTCAGCCACTCCTCCGAGCCGATCGCCCCCACGCGCCGCAGCCGGATCTGCCTCCCCTCGCCGTCGTAGGCGTACGCGCTGCGGTAGGGGTCGGAGCCGCTTCGGATCTCCTCGGCGATCCGCCCGTCGGCGTCGTAGATGCGCCGCACCGCGTGGTCCGCGCGCTGCTCCACTGTTTCCTTTCGCCTGCCTGTGGCCGGATCGTAGCTGTGCGTGCGCTCCCACAGCGTCCGGCCGTCGCGGCGCTCGCTCTCGGCCACGAGCCGTCCCGAGTCGTCGTAGCGCGCCGTGAGGACTCCCGGCTCGGCCTGCAGCCGTTCGCCCAGCAGCCGCCCCTCGACGAAGAGGAAGGACGAGAGCGACCGGCTTCCGTCGGCATACCAACGGTCGACCTCGCGCAGGCGTCCTCGAGACGTGTAGCCGTAGCGTTCAACGTACAGCGGCTCGCCGCCGGCCGCGGACACCTCGAGGGTCTCCAGCAGCTCGCCGCGATAGCGGTAGACCCGCTTCTCCCCGGCGGTCTGCTCCTCGAGCAGCCGCATCTGCGCGTCGAACAGCCGCGCGGCCGTGACCTCTCCATCCTCGTGCACGGTCTCGCTCACCCTCCCGTTCGAGGGGTCGGTCACACGCACGATCCGGCGCACCTCCCTGCCCTGCTCGAGCAGCACCGACTCCTCGGTGCCGTCCGTCGAACGTACGCGCAGCAGGAAATCGTCCGCGCCGCCTTCCGAGGCGGGGCCGACGCGCAGGCCGACGGCGTTCGAGCGGTACTCCCGGGTCGTCTGCGCGCCGGAGGCGACGGCCGGCAGCAGCAGCAGCGCGCACCACGCCAGCATCTTCACGCCGGCCCCAGCAGCGAGTCCAGCCAGGCGTCGGCGTCGAACGGCACGAGGTCTTCGAGCCGCTCGCCCACGCCCACGAACGAGAACGGCAGCCCGAGGGCGCGCGAGATCGCAACGACGATGCCGCCCTTGGCGGTCGAGTCGCTCTTGGCCACGATCACCGAGTCGACGCCGATCGACCGGTGGAACACCTCGGCCTGCTGCAGCGCGTTCTGCCCGGTGGTCGCGTCGATCACCAGCGCCTTGTGGTACCACCCCTGGCCGAGGCGGCCGCGAACGACGCGGTCGATCTTGGCCAGTTCCCGCACGAGGTCGCTCTTGCTGTGCATCCGGCCCGCCGTGTCCACCAGGACGAGGGGCGTCGAGCGCGAGCGGGCGCTGCTGATCGCGTCGTAGATGACCGCGCCCGGGTCGGAACCGGGCTGCTGGCTCACCACCCGCAGGCCGAGCCGCTCGCCGAGCAGCCGCAGCTGGTCGATCGCCGCAGCGCGAAAGGTGTCGGCGGCGCACAGCAGCACGTCCTCGAAGCCGAGCTCGCGTCGGTAGTAGGCGGCCAGCTTGGCCACCGTCGTGGTCTTGCCGACGCCGTTGACGCCGAGCACCAGCACAAGGCCCGGCGGCGAGCCTTCGGGCCGGGGCAGCACGTGCCTGAGCTCGGGCCGCAGCATCTCCTTGACGCGGGCCTGCAGCTCGAGCGGGGCGGCCGCGCCGCCGTCGCGGCGCAGCCGGTCGACCACCTCCATCGCCGTCGCCGCTCCCAGGTCGGCCTCGATCAGCGCGTCCTCGAGCTGCTCGAAGAACTCCTCGTCGCGCCGGCCGACGCCCAGAAGCGCGCCCAGTCGCGCTGCCAGTCCGCGGGGCTTCCTGTCGAACACGTGCCGTCCCCCCAGCTAGAAGGCGGGATCGTCGGCGTACCGGATGTACTCCCGAAGATCCGCCGCCATGTTGATGCCGAGCACCACGCTCGCGAAGATGCCGCCCGCCCACAGGGCCGTGCCGATCACGGCCCTCCTGGTGAGGGTGTCGTACTCATCGGTGCCCGGCGCCGTGTGCTGCCGGGCCAGGCCGCTGTCGAGGGCGATCGCGTAGCTCACGATCGGAATCGGGATCGACAGGGCAAAGGCCCCGAGCGAGCGGAAGAAGCGCCTGCGCCGCACCTCCTGCCACTCGCTGGGATCGACGAGCCGGCGCCGCAGGGTCGCCTCGATGCTCGAAGGACCGGCGGCGTCGACGGACTGGTACCGGTCGAAGTAGCCGTCGGCGACCAGGCGGTAGGTGACGACGCCGGCCGGAGGCAGCGCGAGATCGAGGGGCGTCGCGCCGACGTACAGCGAATCCCGGTAGACGAGAGCCCCGGCGGGCGCGCTGGACAGCCGCACCGTGCGGGCGTCCAGCGGCTCGAGAGTCGCCTCGACCGTCTGTCGAGCGAACGGCTCCAAGAAGACCGTGGTCGTGTAGGTCCGGTAGCCCTCGAGCGACACCTCGATCTCGTGGGGGCCCGGCGTGAGGAACCTCAAGTCCACCGGACCGATCCCCTGCGGCCTGCCGTCGACGCGCACGCGCGAGCCGGGAGGGACGGACGCGACCGTGAGCGACGACCACGGGCGGCCGAGCAGGGCTTCCGCGAGCCCTGCGACCGCCTTGGCGGTCGCGGCTGCGATGTCCTGCGGCGACGAGACATCCTCGACCGCGAACAGCTCGCGGTCGAGCAGCACGCTGTGACAGCCGACCCGCCAGTACAGGTGCCCCTCCAGCGGCTCGAGCCTGCCCCACACGATCAGGTCCACGCCCGCCTTGCGGCCGGCCGCGGCCACGGAATAGCGCGGAGCCTCGATGAGATCCGCCGGCTCGTACAGCAGGGGAATCGCCCGGGGCAGCACCTGCAGGTGAGGCAGGTCCTGCTCCATGCGCAGCAGGGCCTCGAGCAGCTCGCGGCGCCTGGCCTCCAGCGGAGCGAGGGCCTTGGCCCGCTCGTCTTCGGGCAGCGCCTTGAACAGCACCTCGTCACGGGCGCGAGCGGCGTCGCGGAGCTGGGTCGAGAGCGTCTGCGCGCGCTTGCGGGCCAGGCTCGCCGCCAGCGCGCGGCGCTCGTCGTCGGCGAGCTCCCGCTCGCCGGCCCCGCTGAGCCGGTCGCGCAATTCGAGGGGAAGGCTCGCCCGCAGGTACTCGTCCCTCGCCTCCAGCGCGCCGCCGCCCCACGCGGCGAATCCTACCCGCAGGGCCTTGGGCAGGTCGGAGCTCAGATCCTCGCCCGCCGCCAGCGTCGCGGCCGCCAGCAGGAACAGGAGGACCTCAGTTCTGCTTCTGCTTGAGACTCCAGGCAAGCTTCAGGTACTCCTCGATGAACTGGTCGATGGCGCCGTCCATGACGGCCTGCACGTTTGCGGTCTCGTGCCGGGTGCGATGATCCTTGACGAGCGTGTACGGCTGGAACACGTAGGAGCGGATCTGGTTGCCCCACGAGATGTCCTTCTTCTCGCTCTCGATCCTGTCGCGCTCCTTTTCCCGCTGCAGGCGCATGTGCTCGTAGAGCCGGCTCCTGAGCATCTTCATCGCCATCGCCCGGTTCTTGTGCTGGCTGCGCTCGTTCTGGCACTGGACCACGATCCCCGTCGGCAGGTGCGTCATGCGGACCGCCGACTCGGTCTTGTTCACATGCTGCCCGCCCGCGCCGCCGGAGCGGAACGTATCGACCCGCAGGTCCTCGGGCTTGATCTCGATGCTCGCGTCGTCCTCGATCTCGGGGGAGCAGAACACCGAGGCAAAGGTTGTGTGGCGCCTCTTGTTGGCGTCGAACGGCGAGATGCGCACCAGCCGGTGTACTCCCGACTCGGTCTTGAGATAGCCGTGCGCGTTCTCGCCGCGGACCAGGGCCGTCACCGACTTGAAGCCGGCCTCGGCCTCGAGGGCATCCTCGATCTCCACCTCGTAACCCCGCCGTTCGGCCCACCGGGTGTACATGCGCAGCAGCATGCCTGCCCAGTCGCACGCCTCGGTCCCCCCCGCCCCCGCGTGGATCGTGAGAAAGGTCGAGGCATCGTCGTGCTCGTCGGAGAGGAACTCCAGGACCCGCGCCCGCGCGTAGGTCGACTCCAGATCCTGGAGCCCGCGGGCGATCTCCGGCTCGACCGACCGGTCGCCCTCCTCGAGGGCGAGGGCGTACAGCTCGGCCAGGTCGCGGTACTTCTGCCGCAGCGAGGTCCAGGGATCAAGGCGCCGCTTCCGCTCCTTGAGAGCGGCCAGGACTCCGCTGGCCCGCTCCTTGTCGGCCCAGAAATCCTGCCCCGACGTCAGCGCCTCGAGGCTCTGGATTTCGGCCCGCAGCTTGTCCGGGTCAAAGATGCCTCCAGGTCTCTTCGATCTGTTCTCCCAGGCTCCTGACCCGGGTCTGCAGCTCCTCGAGCATCGGTCCTCCGGGAGGGCGGCGCGGCCTCAGACGACGATCTTCTTCCGCCGCCACTTCTTGGTTTCGAGATCAGTGATCACCAGCGTGTCGTCGATCGGGTACTGGTAGAACCGCACCCGGTCGTAGGAATCGGTGACGCGGTCCAGGTCCCGCTTCAACCGCGCAAGGCGCTCGTCGCTGACCGTCCGGCACTCGTAGAGCCCTGCCAGCACCCGCTTGAACCCGTACTCGGCGAGCAGCTCCTGCGCCGCCGCGCGGGAATCCTCTCCCGCCAACTCGACGCACACCGCGACGTACATCGGGGAGAGTGTATGAGTATTGCCGCGGCGCTGTCAAACGGTCTATGGACAAGACGCCGCAGCGCCGACTAGTATAGTGGCATGCGAGTCCTCGTTGCCGTTCTGGTCGCAAGCGTCGTGGCGCCTGCCTGCGGACAGGGGCAGGCGACGGCAGTCTCGGCGCCCTTCGTCTCGCGCCTCAAGGCCCAGGCCCAGGGCGGCGCCGTCATCCTCACGTGGCAGGACTCGGCGGACGCGCCCGGTCCGGTGACCATCTATCGACACACCGAGGAGATCAGCCCCGAAACCCTCGCCAAGGCGCAGAAGGTGGCGGAGGTTCCCCACGGGACCGGTTCCTGGAGCGACCGGCCGCCGGACCGGCAGCCTTACTTCTACGCCGCCCTCGCCAGCGACGGGCAGGGGACGCCATACAAGGTACTCGTCGCGTTCCGCAACAAGACTCTGGTTCCCGTCGCCGCCGAAGCGACCGACAGCAGCGAGGTCGACGACAGGGCGAAGGCTTCGGTCGACGAGCCGGTCGCCAGCGCGGGCGAGGCCGCCCCTGCGGCCGCTCCCGCGCCCACCGCCGGCAGCCGGCCGGAGGCCCCGGCCGCTGCCGCACCGGCGGCTGCCGCTGTCCCGGCGAGCAGCCTGCCTGGACCCCAGCCGGCAGCGCCTGCCTCCGCTGCGGTGGCCGCGGCCGAAGCTGCAGGCGGGGCGCCGCCTCCTCAGGCGCGCGTCCGTCCCCTGCCGTACCTCGCCCTCGAGCGGGGCGTCTACTCCGGACAGGACGTGGTTCCCTCTCAGGTGATGCCCTCGCGCAGGCCGCTCGGCAGCGACGCTGAAGAGGCGGTCGCACGCCTGGTGGCCGGCCTCGAGGCAGCGGAGCGCCAGCCGATGCAGCCCGTCCTCCTCGAGATCGATCGGGTCGAGCCGGGCGCGGGCGACCAGGCGCTGCTTCAGGCGATCCTCCGCGAGACCCCTCTGGCCGCCGACAGCCGCGCCGCCGAGGAGAGGCTGCGCGGCTTCCTCGGCGTCAGGCGCGATGCCGCGATCGAGTCGCGGGGGCGCTTCTACCTGGGTCAGGCCCTCTACTTCCAGCGGCGCACCGCCGAGGCGCTCGTCGAAATGCTGCCCGCCCTCGATCTGTACTACGCCCAGGCGCGACCGTGGGTCGATCGCTGCCTCGACGAGCTGGCCGGGCTTCGATAGCGCCTGCCGGCGCGCTGCAGCCCCGGCGCTTTTGTTGACAGCTGTGCGGCGATGTGTTATGGAGTGCGCCGGCCCGTGGGATGGGGGGAGCGCTCCGCGATGATCGTCCTGAAATTCGGTGGAACATCCGTCGCCAACGCAGAGTGGATCGACCGGGCGCTCGACATCACCGTCGACCAGAGCGACAGGGCCCCGGTGCTCGTGGCTTCGGCCATGGGCGATACCACCGATGATCTGCTCGCGGCCGCGGAGTCCGCCGCCTCCGGCGACGGCCGCGCCGGCCGCGACACCCTCGGCGCAATCCGCAGGCACCATCAGCAGACCGCGCGGGCCTTCCTGACCGGAACCAACCTCGAGCGCTGCCTGGAAACCATCGAGGCGCACTTCAAGGAGCTCGGCTCGATGGTGACCGGGCTCGCGCTCCTGCGCGAGATCACACCCCGCAGCCGCGACCTCATCCTCTCCTTCGGCGAGCGGCTGTCCACGCTGCTGATCGCCCACCGGGCCTGGGAGCGGGGCCTGGACGCCGAGCTGCTCGACACGCGGGAGTTCGTCAAGACCGACGACTCCTTCGGGCACGCGGCGCCCGTCGAGGAGCTGACCACCAGGCTGGTGCGGGAAAAGGTGCGGCCCGCGAAGGGCAGAATCATCATCACGCAGGGCTACATCGCCTCGACGGTCGACGGCATCACGTCGACGCTGGGACGGGGCGGTTCGGACTACACGGCGACCATCATCGGGGCGGCGCTGGGCGCCGATGAGGTCCAGATCTGGACCGACGTGACCGGGGTCATGACCGCCGACCCCAGGATCTTCAAGCGCGCCGCCACGATCCCGCGCCTCACGTACCAGGAGGCGGCCGAGCTGGCCTACTTCGGCGCCAAGGTGATCCACCCGTCGACGGCGCAGCCGGCGGTCGCGCGATCGATCCCCATCTGGGTGCGCAACACCCGCGATCCGCAGGCCGCGGGCACCTGCATCGTCGCGGCGCTCGAGACCGCGGGTCCCAAGGCGATCGCGTCCAAACAGAACATCATCGTTGTCAGCGTGACCTCGGCTCGGATGCTGCTCGCCTACGGGTTCCTCAAGCGCATCTTCGAGATCTTCGAGCGCCACCGGACCTCGGTCGACCTGATCGCGACCTCGGAGGTTTCGGTCTCCGTCACGATCGACGACGACCACGCCCTCCATCGGATCACGCGCGAGCTCGAGGGCCTCGGCGGCGTTCAGGTCGAGCGGGCCCGCAGCATCATATGCCTCGTCGGGCAGAGCCTCTGGAAGGATTCCGCCATCATTGCCCGCGTGTTCGGCTGCCTCAAGGAGACGCCGATCAGGCTGATCTCGCTCGGTTCATCGGACACGAACCTCTCGATCGTGG
>CAZKGO010000072.1:0-25224 GCA_964552235.1 uncultured Spirochaetales bacterium
ACGAGTTCGGCCGTGTGGGCCGCCAACATCACGTTTCAATCCGCGCGCCCGCGCGGGGCGCGACGCGCCCGGTAGGTCTTGCCGTCGTTGACCATCGAGTTTCAATCCGCGCGCCCGCGCGGGGCGCGACCGTTCGGCGTCTATCTTTCGGCATAGGCTGGAGATAGTGGATGCCGAACGCGAACCTATCCTCAGACCTCACGCATCCCACTGCTGAGACCCACGCACCGCTTCGTAAGTCGCTGCACTGACGACTCATATACTTAACGCGAGCGAGCCGATGAATCCATGCTCGCTTCTAGTCCGCGTCTTGGCGGCCTAGAGCACTAGCGGGCCTTCGAGGTCTACGACCACATTGGTGCCGTGATGCTCAACCCGGTGTCGGAAGTTCGAGCCCAGAAAGTAGAATCGCAGACTGTCCTGCGTGGCATCAAATTCGCGCAGAAGACGCAGCTTGAGCCTGGTCCACTGCTCAGGGTCCACTATGCACTCGAATACCGACTTCTGCACACGCTGCCCGTAGTCTTTGCACGCCCTCGCCACTCGGCGCAATCTGCGTGCACCGCTGGCATCCCGTGTCGATACGTCGTAGCTGACCAGGACGAACATGAAACGGCTCTACCTCCAAATGAATGGGGGGTAATCGTCGAGATCGCCCCGCAGATACCGCGCTATCAGCAGTGCCTGCAAATGGACCAGCATCCCGACCGTAGTGACGTCCCCTAGAAACGGGTGCTTGATCTCCTCCTGCTTTCTCTGCTGGTAGCCGACGAGCACTTGTTTTCTCGTCTCATCGTCCATTGCGACTCCGCCGGTTTCCGTAGTCACGAAACCCTTCTCTGCGACCTGCCTTCGGTTGATGAGAGACAAGACCAGACGGTCGGCGAGAAAGGCCCTGAACTCCTCGACGAGATCCAGCGCCAAACCGGAGCGTCCGGGGCGGTCACGATGCAGAAACCCTACCTGCGGATCGAGTCCAACAGACTCAAGCGCAGAAGCCGCGTCGCTTGTCAGCAAGACGTAGACAAACGACAGAAGAGCGTTGACCCGGTCGAGCGGCGGTCGGCGAGAACGCCCGACGAAGTGAAATCCTTCCTGCTTGGCAACAATAAGATGATCGAACACATCGAAGTACGATCGCGCCGCATCGCCTTCGATTCCACGAATCGCCTCGAGGTCACGTTCATCTTCCAGGCGCTTCAAAGCATCCGCAAGCTTGCGCAGCGCTGCATGGATCGCTGGGATCCCCGCGACGTCCGGATGATCGCGGCGCGCGCGAAGAATCACCGAACGACTGTTCGCGATCTTCGAGGCCACAAAGGAACGGGCGATCCTTGCCGATGTCACAGGGTTGTCGGACGAGCGGTACTGAGCCCTGCGAAGAAGCACGTTGCCCGACACTGGGCCCTGGACGCGAGCGAGAAAACGTCCGCGCTCAGTGAGGAATGAAATTCCAACGCCTCGCTCGCTGCACCTCCTCATCAGCACAGGACTGCAGGATACCCTGCCGAAACAGACGATCCCTTCCAGCATGTGCAGCGGGAACTGGCCCTTGACGCCGCCATCAACCCGCACGACCACGGTCTCACCCTCAGCAGCCAGGTAGCTGCCTTGTGTGGTCACGTACAGCGTATTGAGGTGGCGTTTCATCCGAGGCCTTCGTCGTTGTGTTCGTCGCCCGTGAGGACCGAAGCGAGGTAACGCTTTGCCGACTGTCGGTGTGTCCGGACGTCGGGCCTGCACACCGTGAGCAACGAGCAGCGACGACACTTGGGCCCGCGAGTTGCGCGAGGCGTAGCTCCGCTGTTGACCAACCCATGCAGCCGGCCCGCCGCCTCTCGGGTCGCCGCCCGTAGAGCGTCGTCGAACACAACTTCGAGTCGGTGCTGTGTGCGCCCGTAGAAGAGTGCTCCTTCCGGCACGCATGCGCTCAGCATCTCTTCGATGCATATCGCCTGCGCGCATAGCTGCACTCGATCGCACGGGTCAACCTTGGGCTTGCCGCGTTTGTACTCGACAGGAAAAGGCATCCACCAACCTTGCAGACCGGAGAGTGCCACCGCGCGCCCTTGGGCGTTCGAGCTGCAGAACTGGACGGTTCGATGGAACTCCACGACGTCGGCCACGCCCGCGACGCCCAGCGTAACCGACTTCAAAGGGAGCGCGCGGCATATCACAAGGTCGCCTCGGAGCTCGCGACGCGGTTTACCCTCGTGTGTTCGCCGGTGTAGGTTCGTTCCCAGCAGAGTCAGCGAGTTGTCCCGCCACAACTGCTCGAGGTATATGAGAGCGCACTGCCGCTCGCAGAACACCAAATGTTGGAGCGCTGAAAGCGGCAGCAGATCCTCGTCGTCGTACACCGCGCTACAGCAGCGACCGGACAGTCACTCCCGCTGGCAGACTGTCCTCCGGCACCTGGACGACGTAGTCCGAGAAATCCCGTGCTGGTCGTGCAGGGTCTCGCCGTCGCACTTGGATCTTTTCGAGCAGAACATGTGACGGAGCGACGCCGAGCTGGCTCGCGTGCTCGAACACCACCAGCTTGCGGGCGGCCATAGAGCCGGGCGGTCGGGCTGCGGACTGGTCGAACTGGAATGCGGACCGTAGGGCGTCCCAGAGGAGCTGGAGGTCCGAGTCGTTGAAGCCTGTCTGCTGGGCGAGAAAGGGGTTCACGAATCCGTGGGCGACGTACACTGCGTACGGCACGGTGAATTTTCTCCCCATTGTACGTTCCTTCTCGAGGTCCCGTGGATTTGTCACGGAGCTCCTCGTAATCGCGTGCTCGAGAGCGACTATGGGTTCCACGGATCGCGCGAAGGAGAGTTGCACCGGCCCGCGTACCTGTCCGCAATTGACCTCAGTGCTCATCACGGCGCCGAACGCTCGGATGTCGTAGAAGTTGCGGCACATGAACTGCGTGAGTTGCTGCGCCTTGTCGGTTTCCTTGGGCAGCTTGCCAGCTTCCGGCTTTATCTTCAGGTACTTGTACGCCTCCTCGTGGAACAGGTTGAGGACAGCCTTTTCCTGAAAGTAGATGCGGAAACCTTCCTGACTGTTTCTCGTGAGAGCGACGTAGTTGCGTACCTTGCGCTTGAGGCACACGTCGGTGACGATCCCATGGCCGGTCTCCGGATCGACACGAGGCAGATTCCCCGCGTCGGGATCGCCATTGGGATTTGCATCCTTGACATCGAAGATGTAGACGAAATCATATCGATTCATGTTCCTTTCTCCTTCCAGGATCTATTCCTGCACCGTTTCCTCGCCGTATTCCTTCTTTTTGTAGAACGCGTTCATCTGGTGGTAGTAGCCGAGAGCGAAAAGTCCTTGATCTGACAGCCCCAAGTGCGCCGGCATGTCGGCCAAAGGATCGAGGATTTCCTGAACCAGTTTCTCGCGGTTCACCTTCCAGCCCCCCTCGAGCTTTGCAAGGTGATGCTGATAGGTCCTTAGCAGCCGGGGGAACACCGTGGCCGGCGTAGACGACGCGGAGGCATAGAAACGGTCACGAATCGTCGCGCCCACGCTGCCGCCAAGCGCGTCCTGTTGTGTCTTTTCGAGAGCGGCGAACAGGCGCCCTAGCCTGTACGCAGGATCGAGACGCCCTGTGTCGAGACTCATGGATACCTCCTTGCCCCTGTTTCTCACTAGGCAGCCCTTTATCAGGCAAGCTCTAGCGTAGTTCACGCTGCGATCCGCTGTGATGCGCCGCATCACAGCGGCGTACATGGCCTCAGGGTACTGAGTTCCTGTCACGATCGACTCCAGCAGTCGCGGTGGCAGCACAGCCGGGATGTCTCCTCCCCGCGGCACGGCTTCGTTGAGCAAGAACCAGAGCGGAGGAAACTCCGGATCGGGACGCCGGGAATCGGCGCCGAACCTGCGCTCGATAGCCATATCGGAAAGGTGGCGACGCAGGTTGCGGAGCAGTTCCGCCAGCGTCCCCTCGTGAAAGAACCGCACTGATACTCGAGCCGGAGTCGGCGCGGCCAGGCCAAGAATGAAGTACCGAGTTCGTTCAGGGGTTTCTTCGATTTCGCTATAGGCTTCCAGCCCGCTTCGGAGCGCCCTCAAGAAGCTTTCGATCTTTGCCCGCAGCGTCTCGTCCTGAACCGCATCGGTCGCCACGGCCGCGCTGCCTTCGGCGGTGAACGGTGCGAAGATGTCTTCCATGAGGGTCGGCTTTTCCGTCCAGAAAACCACGGTCGTTCCGCCTACCACGAGCCTGTGCTTCTCCCGCTTCGGCCCATCCAGCATGCTGTTGAGTGCAGCTGTGTAGCGCCTCGCAGCCTCTTCCGAGACCGGCGAGTTGTAGCTCTGCTCGAATCCGTAGGACCAGTACGACGAATCGTTGAAGCCGGCTATCGTGGCACCGCTCGGCTGTGCGCCCGCAACGCCCTTGAGCTTCGGGTGCGTTCGCGCGATCGGACCGACCCCGCCGGTCACCAGACACTGGCCGGGAGGTCCCGTTGCCCTGTCGGCAAATCGCCGCTCCCACCACCGACTGATCTTGGGGTGCTCGTGCACGAAGTTCGTCTCGCCCCTTATCTGGAACACCCCGAATCCCGTCTGGACCTGCTCCAGGATAGGAAACTCCGCCGCCCTTGAGGGTTTCCAGGATTCGAGAAAGCGACACACGGCGGAGAACTCCGGCAGGTCTATCTCTTGTTCTGCTTCGAGATGCCTCTTGCGGAACGCCGCAAAGGTGCTCAACGCTCGCTTCGCCCTGCCAGGATCCCATCCGAGCATGTATCCCGCGTTGTCCCACAGGAAACACGGATTGAGTCCCGAACCCGAAGGCTTTGTGTCCCCCAGCACCAGCGTCCGGCGCGGCAGGGGCTTGCCTGCCACAGGCTGCCGAGCATCCTGGATGTCGAAAAGCCGGCCGTCCCGATTGAGCACCACAACGAAGGTCACTTTCTGGTAGCTCTTGCCCGGGGCGGCGATTTCGTAGTCGGGGTCGCCGGCCAGCCGCTCGTACAGTTGGTAAAGGCTCTGGAAAATCATCGCAGCCCTCCGATTTCGCTCAGGCTGGGGACGCGGATGGTTCCGTCGACCATGCGCGCGCAGAAAAACCTCGGTTCGGCTCGCAGGCGTCGGCCCCTGTTGCTCTCGACGATCCTGCCCTCCTGCGGATCCTCCGTGAACACCAGATCCCAAAACATCAATCCGAGCTCTCGCGGCCCCAGCAATTCTGACGGACAAGAGGCGAAATCCTCTTCATCCTTGAGCAGTCGGAAATGCGCTGGGAACTCCCTGCAGCCGAGGTAGGGGTGATGGAAGTACTGACCCTTGGCCGCTCTGCGCTTGAACGCCTCGAGGTGCTTCGCCTCCGGGTGCTGTAGTACGCCACCGTCCGCGTCTCTGTGATCGACCACTTCCACGTGTGCTTCGATTCCATAGCGAACGTCCCGTAGGATCCTCGCCGCGCGTTGCTGGCGGTGATCCTCGACTGCGATGGCGAGGGCGGCACAGCCGTCGGTCCGGGCGGCTCGTTCGACATTTGCTGCTGGAATGCGTTGGTCAATCTCGTTCCGCCTCACATGCGTATAGCGTACGGGGGCGAGCACCCGGATCCTGTCGACCGCCCACCGCATCTGAGGCTTCCAGTAGACTGCCTCGAGCACGCCGCGGGCCGCGCTCGGCGTCATCACCTCGTAGGAGACCCTCTCCACTTTCATCTCAGGCCGGTTGAACGAAGCGTAATCTCCCCAAACCTCGAGCTTGATCCCGAACGGCATAGCGCCTCCTCCTCGTTCAGACAATCAACGTTTCCGCGCTCAGCGGTCCTGCCTCCAGAACCAAGCCCACGTCTTCGGCGTAGTGTGTCTCGGGAGCCATCAAGACTGCGTACCGATCATCGACAAGCTCGATGGAACGATTGAGCTCGGCGTACCATGTCCGTGTAGGCACCTCCACGATGAAGCGCTGCAGGGACCTGAGGAGGTCGATGCGCGGGTGGCCACGGCCAGTTCGTAGATGCCTGCAGAGACTCCTGCCCAGCTCTCCCCAAGGCACAATCACAGGCTTTCCGAGATCATCGATGAGATGAAACGACTCAGCCGCGGAGCGGAAGTCGAAGAGGAAAGGCAGGTCAGTGTGGCTGCCCAGTTTGAAGCGGTCGACGATCCCTCGGGCGTCCCATCGCTGCTGCTGGTTCCAGTAGTACAGCCTGAAGTAGTGTTCGACCGCCTCCGGCGACAAGATGTCTTGGTAGAGTGGCGGTGTCCGGCCCGCACCGAGAAGCTGGAGCGCGGCTTCTGTTGTCTCGCGGAGAAAGGCCTCGCTGAGGGCGTGCTGGGAGCGGAAGACGTACGTGGTTCCGATCGGTCGCCTGCCGTTGCGGTTGCATCGACCTGCCGCCTGAGCAATGGAATCTACGCCGGCAAGAGACCGGTAGACGACAGGAAAATCCAGATCGACGCCCGCTTCCACAAGTTGAGTCGAGACGACGCGGCAAGGCTCGCCTCGTTCAAGCCGACATCTGACGGTCTCAAGCACCTGCGTCCTGTGCTCCGGGCACATGGCGGCGCTCAGGTGAATTGCTTTCCGATCTTGTACGATCATTCGGTACAGGTCGCGAGCGTGTCTACGGGTGTTTAGAATACACAGCACCTGCTCTTCCTTGAGCAGGCGCTCCACTAACTCCGTATCTGCCACGTTGCCGAGATCGCGAACCTCCACACGCTTGAAGTCCCGGTACAGCCGTTGGGGCTCCGGCACTATTTCACGGACCCCCTGGAGCCCGATGCTGAAGTCCTCGCGCTGCTGCACTGCTGGCTGCGTTGCCGTGCACAGAACCACGGTAGCGCCGTAGCTGCTTGTCAACTCCTCCATAGCGAGCAGGCAGGGGGCGAGATAGTCCACGGGCAACTTCTGCGCCTCGTCCAGCACGATGACGGACCTTGCGAGATTGTGCAGCTTCCGACATCGCGAAGCCCGATTACCGAAAAGGGACTCGTAGAACTGGACCGACGTCGTGACAACCAGAGGAGCATTCCAGTTCTCTGACGCGAGACGGCTCGCAGCACTCTCTTGGTCCAGCTCGAGGGCGCTGTGATGCTCCACTACAGGGTCGGGGTGACCCGATGAACAGAGATCCGCAAAGACCATCCGAAAGACCGCGGCGTTCTGTTCTATGATGGTCGTGAACGGCATCACGTACACGATTCTGTGTAGACCGTGAGTCAGTGCGTGTTCGATGGCGAAGGTCAGTGACGAGAGCGTCTTGCCGGCTCCCGTGGGTGCAGTCAGCGAGAAGAGGCCGGGAGAGTCGCCAGCCCGGCGCAGGCAAGCTTCGCGTAGATCCCTACGGCGAACGTCGACAGGGCCTTTCGCGGGCAGCCGACCGACGTAGCTGTCAAGAGCGCTCTTCATCCGCGTGAGGATATCGGAGGGCCAGACTGCTCGTTGCTTTGTCGTTTCGGGACTCAGGAAGGCCTCAGTGTCGAGAAAGTCCGCGTCTACCAGACAGGAGAACACCATGCGGGCGAAGAAGGCACAGGAGAACGCAGCTCGCTTGGGATCCTGCTGTCGCTGCGATAGAGCCCGTTTCAGAAACGGGGGCAGCTCAGGCAGCTTTTCTTTTGCCAGATCGTTGAGCCCTTGCTGCCAGGGCTCAACGGACTTCCGCAAGCGACGTTCCAGGCATGCACCGTCACTGATCGCGTCAAGCAGGCCGGAGTGATGTCCGGCGATAGCGTAGGCAACGAGGTGGCCGAGGACTGTCCAGCGCGACACGGCGTGCTGTGCGCCGGCGCTCGCGTGATCGACGGCTCCCCGCACTTCCGCTTCGTGCGCGCCCTCCGAGCCCGCGGCTCGTATGTGTCGTTGGAACGCCTCCGAGAACTTTCCCAAGTCGTGCCACAGGCCTGCCAGATAGCCCCACCCGCCGGCCTCAAAGGGCTCCGCAAAGCGCTCAGCCATTGCGGCGACGGACTCCAGGTGGTCCCGCAGATCATGCGGCTCGCCCCTCGCGTTCGGAGAGTGTGCCCAGTAGCCACCCTTGCGGCTCATGCCCATAGTCCGTCGCGGCGCCGAAACGCCGACGTCGCACTCGGCTTACCTGTGGATCCGCGCAAGCCCACCCTTGCAGCGACTCAACGGGAAGCCCTCATCGAGCGTCCTGATTATGGTAGCCGTCCTCCGTTGCAGATTCAGCAACCGAGGAGACCACCCCATACAGCTTAGTCATCCGTGCCACCTCAGCACGAAAACGTTCTCGCAGTTCGACTGGCTCGAGAATTTCCGCATCTGCTCCCCACCCTCGGATCCACGGATACATCTCCAGCGGCTCTGCGACCGTAACACGGAACAAGATCGACCCGTCAGGGCGGTCTTCCAGAACCTGAGTGGCGTGCCACAGCGTCTCTCGGACGCGCTCAGCGACCGCCGCGGAGAACAGCACCGTGATGGTTCTCGGCGCAGCTTTGTCGCTGTGCCAGATTCCCCACGCCCTTGAGGTGTACTCCTCAACGTCAAACGCGGCGGGCGGTTCGAAATGATCGCGAGTAGCGCGCACCGACTTGACTCGTTCGAGCTTGAAGGTCCGCATCTCGCCTAGTTCGGGGCAAAAGCCGATTGCGTGGAGTGAGTTCCCATCCGGGTACGGCTCGATGCAATAGCAGTGAAAGAGATACTCCTCGGTCGTGCACCGCCGAAGCGAGAGATGTCGCAGACGTACTGCCCGATGTTCCGCGCCGGCTGAAATAAGCGCCTCCAGTACCTCACGGTATCTCCTGGTGAACCGAGGGAATGAGCGGCAATCGAGCGAGCCGGCTGTTTCCGACAGACGACGCGACAGCTGCGGCGATGCCTGTTGTGCGGCTATGGCGAGTTTGCGCAGCGACGCCGCGGCGTGAGGAAAGGGCAGCCGTATCTTGCGCGCGAACAGCCGGTACGCGAGCCGTATGCTCTCTATCTCGTGAGCTGACAGGCGGACCGGAGGCAGGTACCGGGAACGATCGATCCAGAGCCGGCCGTCGTCCTCTTCCACTATTGGCACGAGGCCTTCGAGATCCGTCACGTATCGACCGGCTGTCGATTTGCTTATCCCCAGCCGGAGCGCAATCTCGGCTCTACGCAGTCCCCGCGGTCGATCCACGAGGAGCGCTTCAAGCTGCAACAGCCGAGCCGCTTTGCTCTTGCCTTCGCTGACGCCCACGGCAACCGTCCCGCGTGCGGACCGCTCAATCGCGTCTCTCTAGATCTTCGGCCCAACAGCGCGTGGTTTTCACCGCCGACGCGCTAGCCCCAGTCCCGTAGCGCCGCCTCGTGAAGGGCGCGGCGGAATGCGACCAGCTTTTCCTGCGTCCCGGCCCGGCCCAGGTGCACGCGGTTGGTGAGGGCCACCACCGAGAGCTCGGCCGCCGGCTCGACCCACACGCTGGTGCCCGTGAAACCGGTGTGGCCGAAAGAGTCGCGGCTGAACAGCGGCCCCACCGGGGCCTCGGCGTCGTGCATCATGAAGCCGATGGCGCGCCTGCGGTTCAGGCCGTCGGTGAACGAAGTGCGCATCTGCCGGAACTGGTCGGCCTCCGCCAGCACGCCGAGCAGCCGCAGCACGGCCGCTGCCGTGCCGAACAGTCCCGCGTTGCCGGCCTCGCCGCCGAGGCACCACGAGTTCTCGTCGTGCACCTCGCCGCGGATCCAGCGCCCGCGCCAGGGGCAACGCTCGGTGGCAGCGCAGCGGCCCGGCTCGGGCGGGTTGAACAGGAGCTCCCTGGCGAGCCCGAGCGGCTCGGCGATGACCGTGCGGAACAGCTCGCCGAGCGGCAGGCCGGTCACGCGCCTCAGCAGGAG
Source organism: uncultured Spirochaetales bacterium (assembly GCA_964552235.1). Classification (GTDB taxonomy): domain Bacteria; phylum Spirochaetota; class Spirochaetia; order SZUA-6; family CAVTHK01; genus CAVTHK01. Next base: position 9,802 of record CAZKGO010000072.1, read on the forward strand.
GCCGAGCAGCTGGTAGCCGGTGCAGCTGTAGACCACCTCGGTGCCCGGCGGCCGCTGCGGCCGTCTCGAGAGCAGCAGCCGCTCGGCGGCCTCACGGTCGACCGCGGTCGGGTCGGCGAAGGCGGTGTACAGGTCGGGCACGGCGGCCAGCCCGCTGGTGTGCAGCAGAAGCTGCCTCAGGGTGAGGTCGCGGCTCTCGGCGCACAGCCCGGGCAGGTAGCGGCCGAGGCGGCCGTCGAGATCGATACCCTGGGCGGCCACCAGCAGCGCGAGCGGAGCGGTGGCCAGCGGCTTGGTCAGCGACGCCAGGTCGAAGAGGGTGTCTGGGCTCATCGGCTCCCGCACCGGCTCGATCTGCCGGTCGCCGCGTACCACGGAGAGCGCGACCTTCCCCTTTTTCTCTATCAGGACCACGGCGCCGGGGAACGTCCCATCGACGATCCCCTGCTCGACGACTGCCTCGACGCCGTCCGCGAGCTTTTTTGACAACCGGCGACCCCCGCATTTACAATGTCAGCCATCATACGGGAGGTTCTGCATGAAGAGAAGCCTGATTCTCTGCCTCGCGCTCGGCGTTCTCGCCGCATCTGCGTGGGCCGGAGGGGGCGGCGAGACCGCCGCCGCGGCCGTGACCCTGAAGCTGTGGGGCTGGCGAGCCCAGGACGTGCCGCTGTGGGAGCGAGTCCAGCAGGAGCTGCAGAAGAAGGGCGAGAAGATCTCGATCGCCTACGAGAGCTTCGTCGCCACGGAGTACGACGCCAAGGTGCTGCTGTCGCTGCAGGGCGGGACCGCGGCGGACATCTTCCTGACGCGGCGGCTGCCCAACATCACGCGCACGCAGCCGCTGATCGACGGCAAGTACATCGTGCCGCTCGACGGGCTGGTGGATTTCAAGAACTTCCAGCCGACGACGCTCGCCTTTATCCAGCAGGGCGGCAAGACGTGGGGTGTGCCCTTTGCCAACCAGGTCGTGGGCATCTTCTACAACCTCGACATCTTCGCCAAGTACAACCTCAAGGAGCCTGAGACCGCAGACCAGCTCGCCGCGATCTGCAGGACCCTGCAGTCCAAGGGCGTCACGCCGTTCTCGGTGCCCGGCAAGGAAGCGTGGGTGCTGGCGATGCAGCACGCCATGACGGGCGTGAGCATCCCGGGCGAGGAGTGGATCGGCAAGGCGATCAGAGGCGAGGCCAGGTTCACCGATCCGCCCTTCGTGGACCTGAACCAGAAGCTGTACGACCTGCGGGTATTCTACCAGAAGGACTTCATGGCCAACACCGCCGCCGAGATGGACGCGGCCTTCGCGCTGGGCCAGGCGGCCATGGTGTTCTACGGAGTGTGGGGCGACAGCAACTGGCTCAAGCTGAACCCCAACTTCAAGTACGGCTACTTCCCCGTGCCGGGGATCAAGCCCGGCGACGCCCGCGTCTACGTCTACATGGACGGCTCCTACGGGCTGAACTCCGCGTCCAAGAACCGCGACGCTGCGCTCAAGGTGCTCAACTACACGGCCACGACCGAGTTCGGCGCGATCTTCTCAGCCATCACCGGCGAGATGACCGCCATGAAGGGCGTGACGCTGCCCGCGAACAAGCCCGTGCTGGCCGAGGCCTACGACGTTGCCAACAAGCTCGCGGCCAAGCACATCTACTGGGTCGGCTCGCCCTTCGAGGCCGGCAACCCGACGGTCTACAACATCCTGACCCCGGGCATGCAGGAGATGTACCTGGGCAAGATCACGCCGGCCGAGCTGGCCAAGAGGGTGCAGGACGGCGTGGCCACCTGGTACCCGCCGTTCAAGAAGTAGTGGAAGAAGGTGAACGGGGCGGCGCGCGCCGCCCCGCTCCCGGCACCGTCATGGCCCGCAGGTCGCTTCGCAGCTACGGCTTTCTCCTCATGCTTGCGCCTGCCTTTGCGCTCTACACCGCCTTTGTGGCCTACCCTTTCGTGAGCAGCCTGGCGCTGAGCTTCTACGAGTGGCCGGGCATCGGGCCCAAAAAGTGGGTGGGCTGGGCCAACTACGCCAACGTGCTCACCGGGGCGATGAGCAGGGAGTTCCTCCCGGCCCTCGGCCACAACTTCTACTTCTTCGTGCTGTCGTGGGTTCAGAGCATGGTGCCGGGCCTGGTGCTCGCCATCGGGCTCGCCTCGGGCCTGCGCGGGACCGACGCCTTTAAGGCGATCTTCTTTGTTCCCAACACGCTTTCGGTGGTGATCGTCGGGTTTCTCTGGGGCCTGCTGCTGAACCCGCAGTGGGGCATCATCAACCAGACGCTCAAGGCGATCGGACTGGGCTTCCTCGCCAAGCCGTGGCTGGGCGACATGACGCTGGCGTTTCCCACGATCATCACGGTCAACTCCTGGCGCGGCATGGGCTTCTACGTGCTGGTGTTCCTCGCCGGCATCCTGGGCGTGAGCCGCGAGGTCCCCGAGGCCGGCCGCATCGACGGCGCCTCGGAGTTGCAGATCGCCCTGCGCCTGGTGCTGCCCCAGATCCTGCCGCTGGTGGGCACGCTCACGATGCTCAAGGTGATCTGGAGCTTCAATGTCTTCGACATCATCTTCGCGATGGAAGGGGTGCAGGCCGGCCCCGCCGGCTCCAGCGACGTGCTCGGCACGCTGTTCTACCGCATCGCCTTCGGCGGGCTGGGCGCTTCCCAGATCGGAATGGGCTTGGGCGCCACCGTGGTGACCCTCACCTTTCTGGTGGTGTTTCCGGTCTCGATCGTCTACGTCTACATCGTCGACCGCAGGGTGGGGGGAGGGCGGTAGGGTGTTCCGGCTCAATCGCGCCCAGGCCGCTGCAATGATGGCGATCCTGCTGCTGTGGGCCTTCGCCAACCTTTTCCCGATCGGGATCATGATGTTCTCAGGATTCAAGTCGACGGCCGAGATCTTTACCAACCCGTTCGGCCTGCCGGCCAGGTGGAGCTTCGGCAACTACGTCACCGCTTGGAACAAGGCGAGCTTCGCCGTCTACTTCCGCAACAGCGTGCTGGTCTCCGTGGTCTCGATCGTTCTCATCGTTCTCGTGTCCTCGATGGGCGCCTACGTGCTGGCGCGCTTCGAGTTTCCAGGCAAGCGCCTGGTCTACCTGTACATCCTCGCCGGCCTGGTGCTGCCCGCGCGCCTGGCCATCATCCCGATCTTTCTCCTGGTGCGCAGGATCGGCCTGCTCGACTCGCTGTTCGGGCTCTGCATCGTGAACACGGCGGGGGGCCTCTCGTTCTCGATCTTCCTGCTGACGAACTTCTTCAAGACGATCCCCGTCGACCTCGAGGATTCGGCGCGCATAGACGGGGCGGGCAGCTTCCGCATCTACTGGCAGGTGAACCTGCCGCTGCTGCGGCCCGCCCTGGCCACGGTAGCGATTTTCAGCTTCATCAACGTGTGGAACGATTTCTTCTTCCCGCTGATCTTCATCAGCACCAAGGCTCGCAAGACGATCCCGCTCGGGATCCAGAGCTTCTTTGGCGAGTTCGCGGTGCAGTGGGACCTGCTGTTTGCGGGGTTGAACATCGCCATCGTCCCCGTCATCGTGCTGTTCCTGCTGCTGAGCAGGCAGTTCATCGCGGGGCTGACCGAGGGAGCGATCAGGTAGCCGGCGCCCTCGGGCGCCGGCGCCTTGCATGTCGAGGAGGGAGCCATGGGACGCACAGGGAAACTCTGCTTCGCCGTCGTTCTGGTCGTCGCCGTCTCCGCGAGCGCCGCGCCGCTGGGCGACGGCATCGGAGTGCGGGGCGGCATCGGAACGGACATCACCTTTGGCGGCGTCGCCTTTGGGGCCGGGGTGAACAGCCTGTTCCAGGAACGGCTGGAAATCGGCCTGATGGGCTACTACGGCAAGTTCGAGGAGACCTCCGACAACGGGGTCAACGAATACGAGGAGACCACCGAGGTCACGGCCTTTGCCGCCCTGGTCAACTACCTCTACGGCTACGAGCGGGATCGCAAGGGATGGCTGTTCGTCGGCGGGGCGGGTCTGGCGTACCTCGGAGTCTACTGGGAGGAACGCAGCGACACCGACGTCACTCTGGGCGAGCTGCTGCCGGGCGGAGGCAGCATGCAGGACTTCGAGGGAAGCGTGGGGGGACTGCTGTTCAACCTCGGGGCCGGCTACTCCTTTGGCAACGGCTTCGACGTCAGGCTGGAGGTGCCGATCGTCATCGCCTTCGGCGACACCGGCGGAGCCGCCGGGGTCATCCCGCTGTTCACGCTGACCGGCGGCTACCGCTTCGTTGCGAAGTGAGCGCGCAAGCGCGGCAGCCGCAGGGCGACGCAGCCGGCGATCGGAATGCTCCGCCGCCGCTCTGCCTCGCCATCGACTCCGGAGCCACGCGCGCGCCGTGGCTGCTCTTCGAGGACCCGGCGCGGCCGCTCGCCTCGGGCACCGTCGAGGGCGCGAACTACGCCGAGAGCGGCCGCGAAGGGTTGGAGCGGCTGCTCGCCTCCATAGCGGACGCGCTCGCCGGCCCCGCCCCGGCAGTCGTCGGTCTCGCCATGGCCGGCGTCGGCCGCCCCGACATCCGCGGGCCCGCTCTCCGCGACCTCGACGCAGCGCGGTCGTCGTTGTTTCCGCGCGCCTCCTTCTACCTGTTCCACGACACCGAGAGCGCTTTCTGGGCGGCACACGCCGACGGGCGGGGAGTGGTCGTGTCGTCGGGCACAGGCTCTTTCGCCGTAGGGGCTGACGGACGCGGCGGCGAGGCGCGCTGCGGCGGCTGGGGCCGCTTTGCCGGCGACGAAGGCAGCGCCTACTGGATCGCCATCGAGGCCTTGCGCCGCATCATGCGCGAGGTCGACGGCCGCGAGGAGCCGTCGCGGATCTCGGCGCTGGTCGTCCAGCGGCTGGGTCTGGGCGCTCCCATCGAGCTGGTGACCTGGGTGCACGCGCCGGAGCGCACCAAGGAGGAGATCGCAGGGGTTTCCCGCGACGTCGAGCGTGCCGCCGACCAGGGCGACACCGCAGCCTCCTCCATACTCACGTCGGCGGGCGCCGCACTCGCGGACCTGGCCGGCGGCGTCCTCGCGCGCCTCGATCTCGGCAGCAGGCCGCAGGTGGCGGCCGCCGGCTCGGTGCTGCGCAACTCTGCCCGCGTGCGCGCCGCCATGGAGCAGGCGCTGCGCAGCCGCTGGCCGGGGGTGGTCGTCCGCGTGGCCGACCTTCCGGCCGAGCAGGGCACCGCGCGTCTGCTGGCCAACCGCGTGGCGCGCGGCATCGCTCCGGACCTCGCGCCGCGCTGAACTGGGGCCGCATCGAAACTGACGAGGGTCCACCCGCCGGCCGGGGCCAACGCTGCGAAATAGGCGTCGGTGCCTGCGCAGGAGCCCTTGGGAAGCGCAGCCGTGATCTGCCTCCAGCGACGCTGTCAGCACGCGCAGGGCGCCCATTTGAGCCACCCGGCAGATCATCAGCGAACCGGGCTCGTTTCTCTTTTCGAGCCAGCGCACGGCGCGAGAGCAGCGGCCTCTTGTGCTTCGGCCTCACGGAGACCAGAGTCGGTCAGATCGAGCGCACCGGGCGCGGCTGCGCCGAAGATGGGAAACACGATCCGCCGCGGTGGCTCCGCAGATACGCCAAGCTCCTTGGACAACGCCGTGCCCGCGAGTTAGCGCAGAGTCGCTCCACGGCCGCGATCTTGGCTCGCCGAAGCAGGGCTTCAGGCAAATCCAGGGTGGTTCTCATGGAGGGCGCTTGCTGTATTGCTGCCTTTGCGGCAAGCTCGGCCGGGCGTGCTGGCGTCCCGCGGGTGGTCCAGGCGGTTGGCGATGGTCCAAAGGGCCCCGTCGGGCATGCTCGGGAGGGGAGTGGGCCGGGACCGCCGGCGTTTCCGCGGAAACGCCGGCGGTGCGCCCACGGCTCTTCAGAGCGCCGCATAACGGGGAAGCGCGCTCACCAGCGGCCGCATGTACTCGTAGAATGCCTCGGTGACCTGATTGCCCGCGTCGTTGATCATCTCCCGGGGCATGGGTTTGCTCCTGGACGCCACGTCGTCGAGGCTCACCGCGCCCAGCTCCATCCGGTAAGGCAGGCCGGGGCGCCGCTGGATCGAGACCATCACACCCGAAGTGCCCTTTTCAGCGAGCTGGACCGCCTTGCCGCCGCACTGCCAGGCCTCCTTGAGGTCCTGCTCCTCGGCCCGGTCCATGGCGCACATGGGCAGGCTCTCGGTGATCTGGAACTCTCCGCGCAGTTTCAGATGCTGCGCGATCATCCGGTGGAGGTTCAACGCCACGCTGGCGCCGGCCATGGCTCCGAACTCCACGTTGCCGAACTTGTCCCTGACCTCCGAGGCGCTGACCGGAGTGCCGTCGGCGTACTTTAGGCCTTCGCCGCAGACGATCGACGCCCAGTTGTGGCGGGCGATGGCGGCCTCGACGTCGGCCAGGAAGCGCTGCGGGTCGAAGGGCCGTTCCGGCAGGTAGACCAGGTGGGGAGCCTCCCCTTCCTGCCGGCGGGCCAGGGCGGTGGCGGCGGCCAGCCAGCCCGCGTCGCGGCCGACGGACTGATAGATGACGTACTTGTCCACCCGCTGCATGTCCCGGGCGAGCAGACCGGCCTGCATCACGTTCAGGATGTTGCAGCGTGCCGCAGAGGGGAAGCCCGGCGCATGGTCCGTGCCGTAGAGGTCGTTGTCCACGGTCTTGGGGATGCCCACGCCGAACAGCTCGTAGCCCTCCCCCCGGCAGTACGCCTCGACGCGGCGGATGGTGTCCATCGTGTCGTTGCCGCCGATCAGGAAAAAGTAGCGAATGTCGTGCCGTCTCAGCACCTCGAGGATGCGCGGGAAATCAGCTTCTCCGGTCTTGTGGCGCGATGAGCCGAGGGCGGACGAGGGCGTGCGACGCAAGGCCCGCAGCACGGCCTGCGGCCGGCTGCCGAGATCCACCAGGCGGTCCTCCATGAAGCCCTCGATGCCGAAGCGCATGCCGAGCACCTTGCCGACCTTGCGGCTGGCCCGGGCCGCCTCGACTGCCCCGACCAGGCTGGCGTTGATCACAGACGTCGGGCCGCCGGACTGGCCGATCACCGCGCTCGCCATCTCGAGCCTCCCGGATGCCGGGCGGTTCCCCGGTGCGCCCGAGGTCGCCCGGTCCGTTCACACCGCCTCGATGGTCGAAGGCGGCTTGCGGGTCACGTTGTAGGTCACGCTCACGACGCCCTCCACCTCCGACGTGATGCGCCTGCCGAGGCGCTCGAGCTTCGCGAAGGGCAACGGCGTGGGCGTGGCCTTGACCGCGTCGCTGCTCTCCCAGCAGCGAACCTCGATCTGCATGCCGAACTGCCGCTTGCCGCCCCTCACGCCCGTGACCAGGTCCTTGTGCAGGATCGCCAGGTACTGGAACGCCCCGCTGCGCGCCAGCTCCTCTTCGACGATCGAGGTGGCGGCCCGCACGACCGCCACCCGTTCAGGGGTCACCTCGCCGATCACGCGCGCGGCCAGCGCCGGGCCCGGGAACGGCGGCCGGTCCCAGATCTCGCGCGGCAGCTTGAGGGCGCGGGCGACCTTGCGCACACCGCTCTTGCGCAGCCGGATGATCGGCTCCAGCACCACGTAGCCAAAGGTCCTGACCGTATCGATGCCGAGCTGCGCGAGGATGTTGTGCTGGCGCTTGACTCCCGCCACCGTCTCTTCGACGTCGGTGTAGTTGGTGCCCTGCAGGAGAAACCGCGCGCCGCTCCTCTTGACCAGGGGACCGAAGACGGTCTTGTAGAAGGTCTGGGTGATCGCTTCGCGCTTTTCCTCCGGATCCTCGATGCCGGCCAGCGCCGCGAAGAACTGCCGGCGCGCGTCGACCACCTCGACCTTGACGCCGAGCTGCTTGAAGATCGCCACGATGCGCTCGGCTTCGCCCTCGCGCATGATGCCGTTCTCCACGAAGTAGGTCTTGAGGCGGCTGCCGAGCGCGCGGTGGCCGATCATCGTCACCACCGAGGAGTCGACGCCACCCGAAAGGGCGTTGACCGCCGTTCCGCTGCCCACCGCCTCGGCGATCCCGGCCGCCTGCTCGCGGATGAACGCCGCAGTGTGCAGATCCTCGAGCCGGATCTCGCGGATGCCCACGACCTTGCCCTTCATCGTTGCTCCTTTCCTTTCGACCGCGCGATGTCCGCGTGGTATTCCTGCAGGCTCCTGACTGCGCTCTGGCCTCCCCGGCAGGCCTCGATTCCCTGCACCGCGGCCGCGGCCGCGGCCATGGTGGTGATGTAGGGCACCTTGTGCCTGATGGCCGCCTTGCGGATGTGGGAGTCGTCGTGGACGCTCAACTTGCCCGCGGGAGTGTTGATGACGAGCTGAACCGCCCGGTTGGTGATCGCGTCGACAATGTGAGGCCTGCCCTCGTGCATCTTGAGCACGAGCTCCGCGGCGACGCCGCTGCGCTCCAGGTACGCCTGCGTGCCGGCCGTGGCGCGGATGCCGAAGCCGAGGGCGGCGAATCGCCGGGCAACCTCGACGGCCGCCGGCTTTTCCGAGTCGGTCACGCTGATGAGCACCGTGCCTTCGAGGGGCAGGCGGGAGCCCGCCGCTTCCTCGGCCTTGGCAAAGGCGAGGCCAAAGGAGTCGGCGATTCCGAGCACCTCGCCGGTGCTGCGCATCTCGGGACCCAGCACCGGATCGACCTCGGGGAACATCGCGAAGGGGAAGACCGCTTCCTTGACTCCCACGTGGGAGACCGAACGCGAAGAAAGGCCGATCTCGGCGATCTTGGCGCCCATCATGAGCCGCACCGCGATGCGGGCCATCTGGATGTCGCAGACCTTGGACACCAGCGGGACGGTGCGCGAGGCGCGCGGGTTGGCCTCCAGCACGTAGACCGTGTCATCGCGGATTGCGTACTGGACGTTGATCAGCCCCACGACCCCCAGGCGCAGGGCGATCCTCCTGGTGTAGTCCTCGATCGTGTCGAGGTGGCGGCGGGGGATCGAGATCGGCGGAATCGCGCATGCCGAGTCGCCGGAGTGGACCCCGGCCTGTTCGATGTGCTCCATCACCGCGGGCACAAAGGCCTCGGTGCCGTCGCACAGCGCGTCGGCCTCGCACTCGAGGGCGTTCTGCAGGAAGCGGTCGATGAGGATCGGCCGCTCCGGCGTCGCCTCGACCGCCTTTGCGACGTAGTGCCGCAGCATCGGCTCGTCGTGCACGACCTCCATGCCGCGGCCTCCGAGCACGTACGACGGCCGCACCATCAGCGGGTAGCCGATGCGGGAAGCGACGGCCAGCGCCTCGTCGAGGCTGGCAGCCATGCCCGAGTCGGGTTGCGGGATGCCGAGGGCCTCCATCTCCTTTCGAAACAGGTCGCGATCCTCGGCGAGGTCGATGGCGGCGACCGGGGTGCCGAGGACGCGCACGCCCGCCCGCTCGAGCTCGCGGGCGATGTTCAGCGGAGTCTGGCCGCCGAACTGCACGATGATGCCTTCGGGCTTCTCCTTGTCGTGGATCGACAGCACGTCCTCGACCGTGAGCGGCTCGAAGTACAGCTTGTCCGAGGTGTCGTAGTCGGTGGACACGGTCTCGGGGTTGCAGTTCACCATGATGGTCTCGAAGCCGAGGTCGCGCAGGGCCAGGGCCACGTGCACGCAGCAGTAGTCGAACTCGATGCCCTGCCCGATCCGGTTGGGGCCGCCGCCGAGGATCATCACCTTTCTGCGGCTGCTGCGCTCGACCCGATCCGGGCCGTTGTAGGTGGAGTAGTAGTAGGAGGCGTTCTCGACGCCCGAGACCGGCACCGCGTCCCAGGCTTCGATCACTCCCGCCGCGGTGCGGTCCTGCCGGATCCGCTCCTCGGGCAGTCCGAGGAGGCGGGCCAGGTACGCGTCGGCGAAACCGTCCCTCTTGGCCTCGGCGAGCAGCGCGGGCGGGAGGCTGCCGCCCTTGTGCTTCAGGATCCGCTGCTCGAGCTCGACCAGCTCGCGCATCTGCTCGATGAACCACCGCTTGATGCGCGTCCTGGCCGCCAGATCGGCCACGCTCGCGCCCTTGCGCAGCGCCTCGTACATCACGAACTGCCGCTCGGAGGTGGGCCAGGCGAGCATCTGCATCAGCTCCTCGAGGGAGCGCCGGTTGAAGTCCCTCGCGAACCCCAGGCCGTGCCGCCCGATCTCCAGGGAGCGGATCGCCTTTTGCAGCGCCTCCTTGTAGGTCTTGCCTATGCTCATCACCTCGCCGACGGCGCGCATCTGGGTTCCGAGCCGGTCCTCGACGCCCCGGAACTTCTCGAAGGCCCAGCGCGCGAACTTGACCACCACGTAGTCGCCCGACGGGCTGTAGCGGTCGAGGGTTCCGTCGCGCCAGTAGGGGATCTCGTCGAGAGTGAGCCCTCCGGCGAGCAGGGAGGAGACCAGGGCGATGGGGAAGCCGGTGGCCTTTGAGGCCAGGGCCGAAGAGCGCGACGTGCGCGGGTTGATCTCGATCGCCACGACGCGGTCGGTGGCCGGATCGTGGGCGAACTGGATGTTGGTTCCCCCGATCACCGCGATCGCCTCCACGATCCGGTAGGCGTACCGCTGCAGCCGCTCCTGCAGCGCGGCGCCGATGGTCAGCATCGGCGCCGTGCAGAACGAGTCGCCGGTGTGCACCCCCATCGGGTCCACGTTTTCGATAAAGCACACGGTGATCATGCGGTTGTTCGCGTCCCGCACCACTTCCAGCTCGAGCTCCTCCCAGCCGAGCACCGACTCCTCGATGAGCACCTGTCCGACGAGGCTGGCCGAGAGACCGCGCGAGGCCACGACCCCCAGCTCCTCCTGGTTGAAGACGATGCCGCCGCCGGTGCCCCCGAGGGTGTAGGCCGGGCGCACCACCACCGGGTAGCCGAGCTCGTCGGCGATCCGCCTGGCCCCCTCGACGGTGCGCGTGATGTCGCTGCGCGGCACGTCGATTCCGAGCCTGCCCATGGTGCTCTTGAACGCCTCGCGGTCCTCGCCCCGCTCGATGGCGTCGGCCTGCACGCCGATGATGCGCACGCCGTAGCGGTCGAGGATCCCGGTCCTGTGCAGCTGCGACGACAGGTTGAGCGCGGTCTGGCCGCCCAGGTTCGGCAGGAGGGCGTCCGGCCGCTCCTTGGCGATGATCCTGGTGAGGGCGTCCGCGGTCAGCGGCTCGACGTAGGTTGCGTCGGCCATGCTGGGGTCCGTCATGATCGTGGCCGGGTTGGAGTTCACGAGCACGATCTCGTAGCCCAGCCTGCGAAGCGCCTTGCACGCCTGCGTGCCCGAGTAGTCGAACTCGCAGGCCTGGCCGATCACGATCGGGCCCGAACCGATGATCATGATCTTGCGGATGTCGTTGCGCCTGGGCATGGCGGGCGACAGGGTAGACGCCGCCGCAGGCCCGCGTCAACCCAGCTGCGCTGGGCAGGGGGCGCCGCGCGCGGGAACCGCTCTGGAGCTACCTGCCCCTCGGGTGCTATTGTGAGGCCCCGACGACCGCGCCGCGATGATCCGCAAGACGCCGCCATGAGACGGGAGGAACGCCTCGATGAGAAGCATCAGCTACATCCTTACGGGCGAGCCGAGCTGCTTTGCCGACTGCATCGACTACATGTCGTCGAACAACCTCCTCCGCGTCACGATGGAGCTCAAGAGCGACGAAACCTCCAACCAGCAGGTTCTCATACGGCTGCTTCTCGGGTACTTTACCTGGGACTTCGGCAACAGGGTCGTGACCTACCACGAGCAGATGGGCGGCATCGTGCTGCAGGAGCCCGTGGAGCGCCAGCGCCTGAGCGTCCAGAACGCCAACCGCCGCCTCGAGCGCAGGCTGGCGGACTTTGCCCACTACAAGATCGACGTCCAGAACAAGGAAGAACGGTTCGTCTACGAAGAGCGATAGTTCTTCGACGAGACACTTTCGGCGGGAGGCGCGAGCGCACCTATGACGACGGAGACGAATGAGCGGATATCGGGCCGCCGGGTCGCGTGGAGGCTGAAGTCCCCATGGATCGAGCTCATCGTGATGAGCTCGACGGTGGTGATTTCGTACGTGGCGCTCCTGTTCATCACGCGGGGCTCCGAGGTCCCTCCGGGAGGGATGGCGCTCACCAGCATCACCCTGCTGATCTTCGGCTTCTTTCTCCTGAGCTTCGCCATCGCAGCGGTCGCGGTACTGGCCGGAATCGGGGGCGGAGTCATCTACACGCCGATCATGCTCGCCTTCACGCCGGTCAACAGCCTGATCATCCGCGCCACCGGGCTCGTCGTCGCGATGTTCAGCGGCACGGTCTCCAGCGGGCCGTTCCTCAAGAGGGGAGTCGGAAACCTCAAGATCTCGATGCTCTGCACGCTGGGCTACGGGCTCGGCGGCTACGCAGGCGCCCAGGGAGCGATCTACGTGGCGCAGCGCATGGGTGAAAGCGGGGAGGGAGCGATCCGGCTCGCCCTCGGCGCCATTGTGCTGCTGCTCGGCGTCTATTTCTACTTCGGGGGCGTCAAGGCCGAGTGGCCCGTGATCAGGCGGGTCGACCGGTTCTCCGCGTGGCTCAAGGTCGGCAACCCCTACTACGAGCCTTCGATCGACAGGGTCGTGGACTACAAGGTCACGCGCGTGGGATGGGGCATCGGGGCCATGTTCTTCGTCGGCCTCACTTCCGGTTTCTTCGGCATGGGCGCCGGATGGGCGATCGTGCCGGCCATCAACCTCATCATGGGGCTCCCCCTCAAGGTCGCAGCCGCGGTCAGCGGGATCGTCATCGGCATGGGCGACTGCGTCACCGTCTGGCCCTACATCTACGCGGGCGCGATCATCCCGGTCTTCGCGGCCCCCTGGCTCATCGGCCAGGTCCTCGGGGGCATCCTGGGTGCCGAGGCGCTCATCAAGGTCCGCTCCCAGTCGATCCGCTTCATGCTCATCGGCATCATGGCGTACACCAGCTTCGGCCTGATCACCGCCGGGCTGAAGAAGATCAAGGTCATGGGGTCGGTCTCGGGGCCCGCCAACATCGCAGTGCTGCTGGTGGTGCTTGCCGGGGTGGTGTTGATGATCCTGAGGAACCAGAACTCGAGGAGCGCAGACGAATGAGCGACAAACGCATCGACGCGCCGCGGCAGCCGGCGGCTGCCATCGCCTACGGCAACGTCATCTACTGGGTGTCCGTGGCCGCAGCGCTGATCTGCACCATCGGGCCGTTCATCGCGGTGGTGTTCCCCGCCAACAACGTCCTGAACCCGCACTACCTGTTCTACGCCGTCTGGCAGGGCAAGAACGCGCAGCAGGTCTGGAAGGAAGCGGGCCAGGGCTTCCCCGGCGCCCACTTCTGGCTCGCGAACCTGCTCAAGGGCGACGGCCTCACCCACTTCGGGATCGTGCTGGGGTGTTCGAGCGCGGGCCTGTCCTTTGTCGCCGCGGCCTTTGCCTACCTGAGGCGCAGCAGGAGGGAGGTCGGATGGGCCGTTGTCGCCCTGGCCAGCGCCTGCCTCGTGCTCTTTGCGCTGCTGGGCGTCATCCAGGTCGGAGAGTGACTGCGGGCGCACCGCTCACGTTCGATACATCAGGCAGCGGGCGCGCGCGGCCTCGAAGCTCTGTTGGCCCTCGCAGGCGCGGGCGTAGACCTCGTCGAGCTCCTTGCCCGCGTCGATGAGGTCGCGCAGCCAGCGGCCCCCCGCGAGCTTGTCGACGAAGCTGAAGTTGCCTTCCCAGTCGGGCCTCCACTGGAAGCGCTCGCGATAGTCGCGCTTGATCACGGTGAGCATCGCCAGGCCCGTGCGCAGCGGCCTGAAGCGCTCCCGGTCGGTGACGTGCAGCACCACTCCCTGGCACGACTCGCCCTTGTGCTTGGAGAAGGTGGGATTGAAGAAGGTCGAGCAGAAGGTCACCCCCGGCAGGGAAAGCTCCTGCAGCGCCTCGCGCAGCCGTTCGCCGTCGATCCACGGCGCGCCGATGGTCTCGAACGGCCGGGTGGTGCCGCGGCCTTCGGAGAGGTTGGTGCCCTCGAACAGGCACGTGCCGGGGTAGACCAGGGCGGCCTCCACCGTCGGGATGTTGGGCGAAGGGGCCAGCCAAGGCAGACCCGTCTCCCCGAAGAACATGGGCCGCCTCCACCCCTGCAGGCCGATCACCTCCAGGCGCGCCTGGGCAAAATACCGGTCCTGCAGGTAGCGCGCGTACTCGCCCACCGTGAGCCCGGTGCGCGCCGGCAGCCCGTAGCCGCCGACAAAGCTCGCCGCTTCCTCGGCGATGGGGCCGCCCTCCACGGCCACGCCCCCGATCGGGTTGGGCCGGTCGAGCACGCAGAATCCCTTGCCCGCCCTCGAGGCGACCTCCAGCGAGTAGGCCAGCGTGTAGAGGTAGGTGTAGAAACGGCAGCCGATGTCCTGGACGTCGAACACCATCAGGTCGACGTCGCGCAGCATCTCCTCGGTGGGCCGCTGCCGCGCGCCGTAGAGGGAGTGCACGCGCACGCCGGCGAACGTCTCGTCGCCGACCTGGACCGCGTCCTGCGCTTCGCCGCGGAAGCCGTGCTCCGGCCCGAAGAGCGCCGTGAGGCGGAACCCCGCCTGCATCAGCGCTTTCCAGGTGGGAACCCCTTCGGAGGTGACGCCGGAATGGTTGGTGATCAGGCCGATGCGATCGCCTCTGAAGCGCCTGTCCTGGAGAAACGAATCGACCCCTGGAACGACTCGATCGGCCATGGGAGCCCCTCCTTTGTGCACCTCTCAATGTGGCCGGCGAGCCGCGGCAAGGCAAGAGCGCGCGGCGGCGCCTATCGCGCCCGAGCGTGTTCCTTGAGGGCGCTCGCCAGCCTCTCGCGCACGACGCAGTTGCCGAAAGCGAACGAGGAGGCGAGCTCGTCGAGCCTGGCCTCGCTCGCTCCCTCGAAGAGCTTCCCGAACTCCGGCAGCATCGCCTCGGCGAACAGGATCTCCCGCACGAGGCGGCAGATCTGCCACGAGACTCCCGAAGGGAACGGGTCGTAGCCCGGGAACTCGCGCTCCATCAGAGTCTCGATCGGGCCGATGACGTCCCGGATCTGCTCGTCCGACGTGCCCCAGCGGTCCACCGCGAGCCTGGCCTTTTTCTCGGTGATCGGCCGCAGGAACCTGTTCCAGGGGCTGTCGGGCCTGGTGTACGCCAGGCCCTGGACGCCGATGTCCTTGTAGGTCCAGATCGACCAGCTCGCCTGGAACTCGTCGTAGATCTCCAGCTGGTCCCGCAGCACCTGGTAGCGCATTTCGACCTTCGCCGAATCGCCGACGTAGACCGGGCCGAACTCGCCGACCCAGATCGGCATGTCGCGCGAGAGCATGAACTCGCTGCGCTGCAGGAACGTCTCCCGCAGCGCCTCGCGGTCGATGTAGCGGCCCCGCGTGACGCCCGGGTAGGGCCCGCCCCAGACGAATCCTGGGAGGGCGTAGTCGTGGTTGGTGTAGACGGCGTTGGGGATCTCGTGCTTGAACATGAAGAAGTCGCGGGATTAGCAGTTGGC
>CAZKGO010000073.1:0-24823 GCA_964552235.1 uncultured Spirochaetales bacterium
ACCTCAAACGTCGGGGCCTACTTCGAGCCGGGCAGCTCCAAGGCCGTCACCACAGACAAGGTGCGCGCGTTCCCGGGCGGCACCGGCTGGATCAAGTGCGACGCCAACTACGTCACCCCGACCCTGGCCAAGTACGAGGTCATGGAGCAGGGCTACATGGAGGCGCTGTTCCTCGACGCGAGGGAGCAGAAGTACTTCGAAGAAGGCTCCTCCTGCAACGTGTTCTTCCTCATGAAGGACGGGACGCTGGCGACACCCGACCTCGGCGACACCGTCCTGCCCGGAGTCACCCGCAAGTCGATCCTGGAGCTGGCCGCCTCGATGGGCATGCGCACCGAGGAGCGCCGGATCTCGGTCGACGAGGCGTTCACCGACGCCAGGGAGTGCTTCGTGACGGGAACGGCGGCAGGCATCGCCTTTATCGAGTCGATCACCCACAAGGGCCGTACCGTCGTCTACAACAACGGCAGGATGGGCGACACGACCCGCACGCTGCTGGTTACGCTCAAGGGCATCCAGTACGGGGCGGTCGAGGACCGCTTCGGATGGATGGTCGAGGCGCGGCTGCCTGCGCGGGCCCAGGCCTGAGGCGGGGCCGCGGCGCGAGCCCTACATGCGCTGGCTGTCGAGGTCCCTGGGGATCTCGCGGTAGATCTCCAGCTCGATGCCCGCCTGCGGGTACATGATCGCCCTGGAGTTGTAGAAGCCCAGGTTGCGGGCCAGCGAGCGTTCGAGCGTCTCGGGCGAGCGCGTCATCTGGTCGTAGAACTCGATCGAGCGCGACAGGTAGAACAGGGCGCGTGACTCGCGGTTCGGGTTGCGGGTGTCCTGGGAGAGCTTCTTCTCGTTGACGCCCAGGTTGTTGTACGTGCGCATGCTGAGCTCCACGAGATCCCGCACGGTCGCGTCCCCCTGGGCGCTTCGCGGCTCCAGCCGCTGCCTGCGCGCCTCGATCTGCTTGAGCAGCTGGTTGTAGTAGCCCTGGGCGGCGAAGTAGTCGCCGCGGAGGTACAGGGTGTTCGCCAGCGCGTACAGCGCGCTCGGGTTGTCGCGCCTCTTCTGGGCCACGCGGTGCAGCTCGCGCAGGGCGCGCTCCAGGTTCCCGCCCTCGTAGTGGATCGCGCCGATCTTGTAGCCCAGGCCCTCGTCGTCGAGGCCCATCGAACGGGCCTTTTCGTACAGCGACAGCGCCCGGCCGAAATCGCCGTCGTGGTAGTAGTGCACGTCGCCGCTGTTGGCGTAGAGGCGTCCGAACTCGGGCGCGGGCTTGAGGCGCTTCTCCGCCAGCTGCCGCTCGAGCCTCTCGATCGCCTCGGTGTAGACCGCCTGCGCCTTGACCGGCTCGCCGAGCCGGGCGTGCAGCTCGCCCAGGGCGTTGCGCGACAGCAGCGCCAGCTTGCGCTGGCGTACAGTCGGCCGGCCGGCGGCCTCGGCCGCGTCGTAGCTGCCGATCGCCTCCTCGAGGGCCCGCCGCTCGCTGCCGGCGTCGTCGGTCCAGCGGAACAGCCTTCCGAACTGGTAGTAGATCTCCGCGATCTTCTTGTCGGCGTCGTAGGCGCGGCCGAGGGCCTGCCTCGCGAGGTCGTAGCGGCCGCCGTCGATGAGGGCGCCCGCGGCCTCGGCGTACACCGCGGCGTCGATCCTAACCCGCTTCTTCTGCTCGAAGCCCTGCACGAGCTTCTCGACCTGCCCCAGGTTGCCGGTGCGGGCGTAGGTGCGCAACATCCTGAAGATCGGCTCGTCGGTGGGAGGCTTCTGCTCGGCCATCGCCTTGCCGTAGGCCCTGGCCGCCTCGTGGTACTTTTCCGGCTGCTCGGCCGCCCATTCGATGTAGTTGTCCCCCAGGGCGATGAGGGCATGGTAGTCGCCCTGCCTGCCGGTCTGGGCCAGGTAGCCCTTGAGGAGCGTCTCGGCCTCGCGGTACTCCAGCGTCTCGTGGGTACGCATGTTGGCGTAGGCAAGCACCGCCTCGCGGTCCGCCCTGTCGAGCAGGCGCAGCCTGGCGCGCGTCTTGGCCTCCCACTTTCGATCGGCGGCGCTGAGCAGCCGCGGATCGATTCCGAGGAGCGACTTGCCTCCGAGCAGCCGCTCGTAGATGTCGGCGGCGCGTCCGTACTCGCCCTTGGCCCTGTAGGCCAGCGCGGCCCGATGGAACCAGCGCAGCTGGGCGTGGGTGTGGGTGGCTTGGTTGAAGCTCTGGGCCGCCGCCGCGTACTGGCCGGCCTCGATCTGCCGGACCGCGCGGCGGTAGCCGCGCTGGGCCTCGATCGGCTTGACGATGTACTCGTTGCCGGCGACGAACAGCCCCGCCAGCAATCCGGCCACGGGCACGAGCACCCGCAGCGCAGGGACGACCCTGTTGCGCAGCAGGTAGCCGAGGCTGCCGCGCTCGCGCTCGAACGCGAGGCCCGTGCCCTTCTCGACGCCCCGCGGCAGCGAGACGCGCACGCCGGCGGCCTTCTCGAGGGCACGGGCGATCGCGACGGCGCTGCCGCCGTCGATCAGCAGGTCGAGGATGGCGCGCAGCGGTTCGCCGGTGATCTTGCGCGCGCCGATCTGCTCTTCGACGGCGAGCCGCAGGTTCAGCGGTAGTCCGACGAGCGCTTCGCGGATCGCCTCGAACTCCTCCTCGGTGTACTCGGCTTGTGCGCCTTCGGCCTGGTAGGCACCCTCCGGCGGCGGCGGGGCCGCGACCCGCGCCGCAGGCGGGGCCTCCGCTGCCTCCTCTGCCCCCGGCAGCTGGAGTTCGTCGATGACAAAGTCCTCCTGCGGGGGCACCGGCCCTTGCGCAGGGGCCTCCTCTCCGGCGGCCGTGCCGGCCTGGGCTTCCTGCTCTGACGGCTTCTCGAGTTCGATGTCGGGCAGTTCGAAAGCGGAAGCCTCCAGCGGAAAGGTCTCTTCCGGCCCGCCTTCGGGCAACTCGATCGTCTCCTCGTCCGGCGGACGCTCTGGGGCTTCAGGCTCCGCCTCGGCGAGCGGCTGCGGTGCAGGCGGCTCTTCGATCGGCACGATCGGCCCCGGTTCGGCCGCGGCCTGTTCGAAAAGGTCGTCGGGCAGCGAGAGGTCCTCGAGGCCTCCGAGCTCTTCGGCTTCGGCGCGCGGCTGCTCGGGCGCCTCGAGCCCAGGCGCCTCCAGCTCAGGCGCCTCCAGCTCAGGCGCCTCAAGGGGCGCTTCGGCCTCGGGCGGCAGCTCGCCTTCGTCCTGCGCCGTCTCGAAGAGCCCCTCGGGCAGTGTGAACTCCTCGGCCTCCTCTTGGGGGCCCGCGGCTTGCGGACCCTGGGCGGCGTCGATCTGGTCGCGGGCTTCGTCGGTGATGCCGAACACGTCGAGATCGAGGGCGTCGAGCGCCGGTTCCTCGGTCGGCTCCTGCCGGGGCGGCGCCGCTGCCTCCTCGGCGGCCGCTGCGGGTACCGGAGGAACGATCTCGGGCGCGGCCAGCAGGCTCTGCAGGTCCGAATCGGACGACATCGCCTCGTCGGGCGGCACGACTTCTTCGATCTCTTCGCCGCGCTCGGCGAGGATCTCGGGCTCCGAGCCCAGCGACACCAGGGCTTTCTCGAATCGACGGATGCTCTCGAGAGTGGGCAAGGAGCCTCCTACCGAGAATTTCGGCCGCGGCGCACGGCCGGATTACCTCGCCTCAAGGGGCCCGACCACCGCGCCGAAAACCAATATAGCATGAGCGCACCGGCGTCGAAGCCTGCCTTTCGGCTCGCGGGACGATCCCGCTGCGCCGCCCTGGTGGGGGCGGCGCTCGCGCTGGCATGCGGGCGCGCAGCGGCGCGCGACCTCTTTGTCTCGGCCGAGCACCGGATAGCCGGCCTCGCGGGCAGCATAGCTCCCGAGCTGCACGGCTCGACGGCGCTGTTCGCACACCGGCCGTCGCATCCGACGCGCTACGTGGCCCTGCGCTTCCGCGACGATCCGGCGCTGCACGTCTACGGGCGCGAGACCCGCAGGTCGGGTGCGGGCCCGATGGCCGAAGCCTTCACCTTGTTCATCTTGACCATCGATCTCGCCGAGATCGACATGCCTGCCGGCGGGCGGCTGCTGTACCGCATGTCGGTCGACGGCACATGGATGACCGATCCCGCCAACCCGCTGCTGTGGGTCGACCCGGCGACGCAGCTGCCGTGGTCGGTCATGGAGGTCAACCCCGGCGAGCTCACCCGGCTGGAGAGCCCGCAGTGGATCGAGGGCGGGCTGGTGCGGTTTCGCTTTGCGGGAGAGCCGGGCAGGCGCGTGGCGCTGGCGGGCGACTTCAACCGGTGGGATCCCTACATGCACACGCTGGCCGAGGTGTCGCCGGGGCTGTACAGCATCGACGTGCGCCTGCCGGCGGGGCCGCGGCTCTACATGTTCGTCGTTGACGGCGTCTGGACGCCGGATCCGGCCAATCCGAGGAGGGGCCTCGATGCCTGGGGGCGCACCGTCTGCGTGGCCTCGAGGGAGCCCGTGGCCGCTTCGGGGCGGCGCGGCGCGTCGGGACGTTGACAGACGCAACGGCAAAACTTACAATCCGTCTGGGGTCGTCGAAGAGGGTCTCGGAAAGGCGAGCCCGGCGCGTAAGGACCACACCGAGGGCTGAAGAGGGTGCCGCCAAAAGCCGTTGTCTATCAGCCGAACTCGATCATCTACTTCAAGGGTGACATCAGCGACAGGGTCTTCATCCTGAACGCCGGCAAGGTCACGCTGAAGTACATGGACGTGGAAACGGGCCAGGACGTCCACGAGCCGATCAAGACCGGCGAGTTCTTCGGCGTCAAGTCGGCGCTCGGCCGCTATCCGCGCGACGAGACCGCGATCGCGCTCACCGAGGCCAAGTGCATCTCGATGACCGTGCCGGACTTCGAGGCGCTGGCCTCCAAGAACATCCGGGTCGTCATGAAGATGCTCCAGGTGTTCTCCAACCAGCTGCGCCGCATCCACAAGCGGGTCCAGAGCCTGATGGCCCTCGATGAGCAGAGCAACCCCGAGGCGGGGCTGTTCAGCATCGCCGAGTACTACCTCAAGAGCCGGCAGTACGCCCAGGCGATCTACGCCTTTGGCCGCTACCTCACCTACTACCCCTCGGGACGCCATTCCGACCAGGCCACCAAGTACCTAGAGGCCGCAGAGCAGGCGCTCGGCAAGTACGGCCAGGGCAAGGGCCCGGCTGCCGCAGCCGAGCCCGCCGCTGCGGCCCCGCGGCCCGAACGAAGCCGCCAGCTCTCCGGGGCTGCGCAGCGCTTCTACGATGCGATGAGCCTCGTCACCGCCGAGAAGTACGAGGAGGGGCTCAAGGCCTTTCAGCAGATCGTCGCAGAGGGCGGCGAAGAGGAGTACGTGGCCAAGAGCCGCTTCGAGATCGGCCGCTGCCATTTCTTTCTCAAGCGCTACGAGCCGTCGATCAGGGCCTTTTCCGAGCTGGTGCAGACCTACCCCAAGCACCCGGACCTCGCCGAGGCCATCTACTACGTGGCGCAATCGCAGGCCCAGCTCGGCCAGAAGGCCAAGGCCGAGGGCCTGTACAAGAAGCTGCTCACCATGACCAAGGAGGGCGACTCGCTCCAGCGGCGCGTGCGCAAGGCGATGCGCGACCTCGAGGGAGCTCAGCAGCGATGAGCTCGATGTTCCAGCGCTTTGCCAAGACCTTTCAGAAGGGCGACGTGATCTTCTGCGAGTTCGAGCCCGGCGATACGTTCTACTTGATCCAGACCGGCCGGGTGGAGATCGTCAAGATCATGGGCGACCTGCAGAAGACCGTCGACATCCTGCAGCCGGGCGAGCTGTTCGGCGAGATGGCGATCCTGGAGGAGGCGCCGCGGTCGGCCACGGCCATCGCCCTCGACAAGGTGACCGCCCTGGAGTTCAACCGCGAGAACTTCGAGATCCTGATGCAGGGCAACCCGCAGATCGCCATGAAGCTGCTCAAGACCTTTACCAAGCGCATCTACGATCAGAAGCGGCGCTTCATGATCCTCACGCTGCAGGACCCCGAGGCGCGGGTGGCGGACGTGTTCCTCATGCTGGCCGAGCAGCAGCCGCGGGGCGAGGAGGCGGCCGACGGCCGCAACGTGGCCATCCACGCCACCGTCGAGGACATCGCCGGCTGGGCGGCGATGCCCGCGGACAAGTGCCGCAACGTGATCAACCACTTCGTGTCGCAGCGGCGGCTCGAGGTGATGCCCGACAAGATCCTGATCCGCAACCTGAACGACTTCCAGCGTTTCGTGGCTTCGCGCCGAAGAGCTAACGAGGACTGAGCTGCGCTGCGGCGCGTTCGCCGGACGCGTGCGCCGCGGCGCCTCGCCGACCGGGCGGGCCTTCGCGCGTCGCCCCGCCCGTGCGCCTCACTGCCCCGTGGCTCGGATCGCCTGCACCGCTTTGGCCGCCGCCGCGCGGATGTCGGCGTTGGGGTAGCGCGCCAGCGCCTCCAGGTGCGGCAGCGCCCCCGCGGCGTCGCGGCCCAGCCTTCCCAGGATCACCGCGGCCTTGTAGATGGCAGCCCCCGATTCGCCGGAGAGCACCGCGATGAGCGGCCGGACCGCGGGACGGCCTATGCGCTGCAGGGCAGCGGCCGCGGCGTCGGGCACACCGCCGTTGAGGCTGTCCAGCTCGTCGACCAGCAGGGCGACCGTGGCCGGCTTCGGGCTCGGCACCAGGCCCAGCACCTGGGCGGCCAGCTTCTGGAACACGTTCACCTCCGCCTCGCTGCCTCCCTCCTCGTCGCGGTAGACGGAGAGGATCGCCTCTTCGGCGACGCCGGCCCGCGCACCCATGCGCAGCAACAGCTCGGCGCCGCGGATGCGCTCGCTCCAATTCGCAGACAGCACCATGTCGCGGGCCTGCTCGCGCGACGGGATCACGCCCGGGCAGCCGATCCCCTGCTCGAGGCAGAAGTCGACCTGGTCGCGATGCTTGTACGGGTACTGCGCCGAGAACGGCAGCAGGCGGCAGAAGGTCTGCGCGCACTCGGCGACCAGCACGCGCAGGTGCGCCTCGGGGTACTTCGCGAGCTCTTCGGGACGGGACCTTCGGTACTCGGTGAGCTCGAACTGGCCGGCGAAGCCGAAGAGGTCGTCGGCCGCCTTCTCGTCGGGCTCCCGGCTGTTGTAGAAGGCGGTGATGCGGCCGAGCAGGCGCAGCTTGCGCTCGCCGTCGGCCTCGCGGGCGTACATCGCCCGCAGCAGCGAGCTCACCCGCCCGTCGGTCTGCGCGTCGCGAACCAGCCGCGGGCCGTGCTCCTCGTGCAGCTCGTCGAGCAGGCGGTTGTCCTTTGCGTAGGTGGAGTTCAGCGCCTCCATCAGCTCGAAAAAGACAACGTTGAAGGTTACGGGCACCGGAAGCCCTACCTGGCCGGCCTCGGCGGCCCGCAGCAGCTCACCCGCCCGCGCCAGGCCCGCGCGGTAGGGCTCGCTGCCCCGCGGGGCTGCCGCGGCGGGGGCCAGCAGCGGGGCGATGTGGCGCGACAGGCTGGAGTCGCCGATGCGCCGCAGGGCGGCGAACGCGGCCGACCACTCCTCGGCGTCGATCACGCCGTCGAGGGCGAGGTAGCGGAAGATCTCGTAGGCGCGGGCGTCCTCTGCCGGGTACTCGATGCGGGCGAGCTCACCGAGCAGGAAGCGGCGGTAGTCGGGGTGGACGATCGAGTAGCGGCGAAAGGCGGCCAGCACTTCGCGGTGCACGGCCGCGCATTCCCCCTCGAAAGGGGCCGAGACCGCAGCGTCGACCACGGCCTGTACTTTGGCAGGCGCGGAGAGGTCGCGCAGCAGCGCCTTGATCCTGGCCAGCGCGGCCTGGCACGCCTCCTCGGCGTCCGACTTGATGCCGGAGGCCGGTGGGCCGAACAGGAGGGCGAGATCCGCGTCGAGGGCGAGCAGCGAGGTGTAGGAGGCGAGGATGCGGCCCGTGACCACGTGCACCAGCCTGGCGCGCACCTCGACGCGGTCGGTGAATCGCGCAAAGGTGCCCGACACCACGGCGTCGAGCGGCAGGAGGCGGCCGATGCGCTTGGCCTGGCTCTCGTCGACGACTCCGCTGACTGCGAGCTCGTTCTCCTGCAGCACCAGATCGAGACGGCCGCGCTCCAGCAGCGTCACCTCGGAAGAGCCTGCGCCCAGGGCACCGAGCAGCGCCTCGGTCAGCCATGCGCCGAACGCCGCGCTCTCGTCGGCCGGGATCGTGGAGCTGAACGAGAGCACGGCCAGCCGCACAGTGGAGCGCGCCTGGGCGTCGGCGACGATGGCCCGCGCGAGGCTGCTCACGGCCGCGGCTGCCGCCAACGGCGGCGACTGCGCGTTGGCCTGGCGCGGTGCCGCCGCGACAAGCAGGAGGAGAGCAGCCGCCAGGAGCGCGGAAACCGACGGACGTCTTCGGGGCCGGGCCGATGTGGTCGCTGGCATGAGGCATGGTACGGCGAGTTCCCGGCGTGTTCAAGCCGATCAAGGCGGCCCGCTCCTGGGCTGCAGGGGAGGGACGCGGCAGACGGGATCTGCTCTCAGCTCGAGGTGGGAACGGCAGCGCTCGCCCGTTGTCCTCGATCTACTCCATCGTCAGTTGCCGCTCAGCCCCGCCTGAGGCAACTCCAGCCCGGGTGATCGTTGCCCTTGTGGCGTTTGTTCTCCCACTGCGGCGGCTGCAGGTTCGCCAGATCGTCGCCTCCACCTCGCGCCTTGGGCAGTATGTGATCGACTTCCCATCCGGTCGGGGTTTCCTTGCCGGCCTGATCGCGGTCCATCACCGCCCCGCACGCATCCCGCCGGCGCATCGCCCGATTGTCTGCCTGGACGACCGCGCCCTTGCGCCAGACAACGTCCACCATCTGACTGCGAAACTCTCTCCTGCCGCGATCGCGATTGCGCATCTCCCATCTCCTCTGTCTATTCCGGCGCGAGCCGCAACACCTCGACGAGCGCCCTGGGAATCGCCCCGTCCGTCGCCGCGAAGGGCCAGGCGAACGCGAGCAGCTGCCGCCAGGGCATGCCGGCGATCATGTGTTCTTCTCGATCCAGTCTCTCGCGAGCGATCCGGCGAGATCCTCCGCGGCCTTTCGGCTGTCCAGCAGCGCATCCGCACTGCCGACGATCTCCCGCAAGAGCCACGAGTCGCCGCAGTCCTCGAGGATCACGGCTTCCGCGGTGAAACCACTCTCGCCAACCTGCCGCACCTGCATGTCATAGAGCATGCCCTTGGTGTGGGCCCTCATGCCCGGTCGGCGCCGGGATACCGGCGGCGTTCCAGCCGTTTCCGCCGGTCGGCGGCTCGGTACGCCCTCGCCTGACATCCCTCGTGTTATAATGGCGCTGGCCATGCGGCTCTTACGGCACCTCAAGAGAGGTCGCGTTTTCTACAGCTACCTTCTCTCTTATCTCTTTGTGCTTCTGATCCCGATTCTCCTGAGCATCGCCCTCTTCAACCGGGCTCACGCCGTCGTCAGGGCGGAGGCCGACCGAGCGAACCAGCTGCTGCTCAATCAGGTAAAGTCGCATCTCGACATGGTCATGGCTGACGTCCAGAAGCTGAGCTCGCTCGTCTCTCACAACAACACGCTTCAGGGTCTTCTGTACAAGGCGCGGCCCATCACCAACGACGAGTACTACCGCTACTACTTGACCGTAAATGACTTCCGGGCCTACCTCCTCGCGTACAGCAGCATCGTGGATTTCTACGTCTATCTCCCCCGCCTTGACCTGATCGTATCCCCCAAGGGTTACTTCACGAGCAGGGGTTACCACAGTGCGCGGATGCCCCGCACCGGCGTGTCCTACGAAGACTGGACGGCCCAGTTCAGGCCCCTCAGCCGGCGTACGTACGGCAGGGCGGTCGTGGAGACGGAAACCAACGCGGTCGTAAACACCGTCTCCGTGTTGTCCCAGCTGCCCGTGGCCCAGTTGGCCGAGATGCCCGCCGGGTGGCTCGTGATCAACATCGACGCGCGTGTCTTCACGGACATACTCAGCAACACGGCCTGGACCGCGGAGAGCCTGCTCCTCGTCTACCACGAGGAGTTCGGGGTGATCTCTTCCTCCGGCGCGGATGTGCCCCTCGCAGCTTTGCCGGCGTCCGAGGATCCGGCCGGGCCCACACTGCAACGCCGGCAGGTCCGGCTGGGAGGCAGACCCTATGTTCTGCTTCGCCGGGATTCCGACGAGGTCGACTGGCAGTACATATCGCTGGTTCCCGTCGACATCTATTCCGGCAGGTTCGTCGCGCTCTCCCGCTCCACCGCCCTCGCGTTCGCGTTGTGTGTGCTCGCGGGCGGCGTGCTCATCTACTGGTTCGCCTCCGCACGCTACCGACCGGTCCACGCACTTCTGGCGATGCTCAAGCCCGATGCGGGAGGGACGGTATCCATGCGGTCCGACGAGTTCGCCATGATCACCTCGAGCCTGCGGCTAAAGGTCGCCGAGGGCCGGCGGCTGCGGCGAGAGGTCAGTCGCGCAAAACCCGTCCTGGCGCAGCGCTACCTCCAGCAGATCTTCAGGGGCCACATCCGTGACGGCGCTGCGGCGCGAAAGGAGCTCGCCAGGCTCGGCGTATCGCTCGCGCACCGCTCGGTGGCGTTGGTGCTGGCCGAGGCGGAGCCCGCCCAAGGCGTCGACCCCCTGGTCGGCGACAGATGCCTCGAGGCGTTGTGGAACCAGGGCGCCGACAACGTGATCGTCGCCCTCGGAGACCTGGACGGCGCGCAAGGCTTTCTGGTGAGCGGCGATCGCATGACCGCCGAGGGGCTCTTTGGTGAGCTCGTGCGTGCAAAGACTCGCGTCGAAGGTGAGTTCCCCGTCCGGTGCGCGATCGGGGCGAGCTCCGTCCGCCCGCGCGACGTCAGCCTCAAGACCCTCTACGACGAGGCCCGAAGCGCGATCGACTTCCGCCTGGTCAAGGGGCGCGCTTTGCCCATCCTCTACAGGGACATCGCCTCTGCGAACAGCACTTACTACTACCCCATGGAGCTCGAGACCAAGCTCATCAACTCGATCAGGGCCGGGGACTCCGCCGAAGCGTCAGCGATCCTCGGCGACACCTACAAGCACAATTTCGGGGAAACGCTTCTGTCCCTCGAGATGGCCCAGTGCCTGATGTTCGACCTGATCTCCACAATGGTCAAGACCCTCAACAGCATCGTCGGCCGCGAAGAGGACTCCTCGTTCTGGTCGGCGGTGAGACCGATCAAGAGACTGATCGCCTGCCGCTCCCTCGAAGCACTCAAGACGGAGATGGACGATATCGTGGCCAAGGTATGCGAGTACGTGCGACGCGGTCAGACCGGCAGGAACGAGCAGCTCAAGAGGGATATTCTCGAGCAGGTTCACAGCAACTACAGGGACCCCAACCTCTGCGCCGACAGCATCGCGGAGCGTCTGAAACGCAACGGCGCCTACCTGTCGCACTTCTTCCGCGAGCACATGTCCGTCGGCTTGGGCTCCTACATCAAGCAGTACCGCGTGGCCCGGGCCAAGGCGCTCCTGGCCGAAGGGAACCTGGCGATCGTCCAGGTTGCCTCCGAAGTCGGATTTGCCAGCAGCAGCGCCCTCATCAGGGCCTTCAAGGAGACGCAGGGAGTCACGCCCGGGCAGTTCAGGGCATCCGTGTCGGCCTGAACGGCCGCGATCTACGTTGTTGTCAATCAATGTGCGAAATCGGCCACGCCGATCTGCGGCGCCGTCAACGATGATTGGAAGACAGCCATTTACCGCAAAGATGGTCCGGGGGGACAATCGATGGATCACGTGGCGAGGTGCCACGATACAGAACCTTCAGGAGGTCCCCCAATGAAGCGCGCCGAACTGGTACTCGCGGTCCTGACTCTGGCGTGCAGCCTCGGATTCGCCGCAGGACAGACCGCGACCCCGGCCACTGCCGCTGCCAAAGAGCTGGCGGTATGGGAGGTGTTGTGGAACAACATCGCGGTTTCGGCCACGAACCTGGCTGACACGCCGTTGTACAAGGAGGTGGAGAAGAGGACGGGGGTCAAGGTGACCTTTATCCATCCGCCTCAAGGCCAGGAGAACGAGAACTTCAATCTGATGATCGCTTCGAACCAGCTGCCCGACCTGATCTACCGCAACTGGCTGACCGGGTATCCCGGTGGACCGGAAAAGGCGATCACCGATCGCGTCATCATCGCGCTCAACGACGTGCTGGCGAAAAAGGCCCCGAACCTGATGTCCCGGTACGCGAAGAATCCGGAATGGCTCAAGGGGTCCAAGACCGACAAGGGCACCCTGTACATGTTCCCCTTCATCCGCGGCCACCAGGACCTCATGGTGTTCCAGGGACCGCAGTTGCGGAAGGACTGGCTCGACAGCCTGGGTCTGCAGCGTCCGGAAACGCTGGCGGAGTGGGAGGAGGCCCTCACCGCGGTCAAGCGCAGCGGAAAGGCCGCCTACCCTCTCATCTTTACCCGCATCGGGGTCACTCGCTCCTCGATCGAGGCAGGCGCAGGCGTCTTCATGCAGCCTTTCGGCATCACATGGGGATTCTACAAGGATGACGATGGAAAGGTCCACTTTGGCCAGTATGAGAATGCCTACAGGGACTTCCTCGTCCTGTTCAAGAGCTGGTTCGACAAGGGTCTGATCGATCCCGAGTTCATCAGCAGCGAGCTGAAGACCTTTGACGCGAAGGTGCTGAACGGCCAGGCCTTTGCCTGGGTGGCGAACACCGGCAATGGGATCGGCTCCTACCTCGACGCCATGCGGGGGAAAGGCGGAACGTTCGACCTGGCCGCGGCCAAGTACCCGGTGCTCAAGAAGGGCGACGTGGCATTCTCCGGCCAGATCGACAATCCCGTAAGGGGCGACGGCTACGCGATCACCACTCAGGCCAAGAACGCCGACCTCTGCGCCACGTGGGCCGACTTCGCCTACGGCGACGAAGGCCACCTTCTGTTCAACTTCGGCATCGAAGGGGAGAGCTATACCTGGGTGACCGACTATCCCGGGTTCGAGGGGGTCAAGTTCGCGCAGTTCACGCCTCTGGTGATGAAGAACCCGGGCGGCAAGACCATGGCCCAGATGGGCGGCCTCTACACGCGTTCATTCTACAACGGCGCGATCGTGCAGGACCGGCAGTACATCTACCAGTACGCCAACCGTCCCGCGCAGCGGGAGGCCCTCAAGCTGTGGGCGCAGACCAATGCGGCCAGGCACAATCTGCCGGCGATCAGCGCCACGCCGCAGGAGGCGGAGGAATTCGCGGTGATCATGGCCGAGGTCCAGACCTACCGCGACGAGATGTTCGTCAAGTTCGTGACAGGCCAGGAGCCGATCGCCAACTTCGCGGCTTACCAGGCGCAGCTGAAGAAGATGGGAATCGAGCGGGCCGTCGCCATCCGGCAGGCAGGGCTCGAGCGGTACGAGAAGCGGTAGTGCCGTGTTGCGGCGCCATGCGGGCTCGGCGGGCATTCCGCCGGCCCGCTCCGGCGAGAAGGAAGGGCCGACATGGCGGCGAGCGAGGGCGAAGCGGCGTCGGGGCTCCACCGACCGTGGATCGGGCGGCGGGCCTACGGCCTGATGCTGAGAAAGGACTTTGCCCGCAACAGGTACATCTACCTGATGGCGGTTCCGGTGCTGGCCTACTACGCGCTCTTTCACTACCTGCCGATGTACGGGGTCATCATCTCGTTCAAGCGCTTTGTGCCGGCCCAGGGGATCATGGGCAGCGAATGGGTCGGCCTCAAGCACTTCCGCGATTTCTTCGGTTCCTACTATTTCGTGCGGCTGATCAGGAACACGGTGTTGATCAGCCTCTACAGCCTGTTCTGGGGATTCCCCGCTCCCATCCTGTTGGCTCTGCTCATCAACGAGCTCACCCGCGAGGGATTCAAGCGCGTGGTGCAGAGCATCACTTATGTCCCGCACTTCATCTCTCTCGTCGTGGTCTGCGGGCTGCTCCTGCAGTTTTCGCAGATGAGCGGCCTGTTCAACGACATCGCTGTCCTGCTCGGCGGCCGCCGTGTCGCGTTCTTCCAGGATCCCGCCTATTTCCGAGGCTTCTACATCGCCAGCGGGATCTGGCAGGAGATGGGGTGGGGCTCGATCGTCTACCTGGCCGCCCTCTCGGCCATCGATCCACAACTCTATGAGGCCGCAACCATAGACGGGACGGGCCGTTGGGGCAGGCTCGTCCACATCACGCTTCCGTCGATCATTCCCACGATCATCATTCTCCTGATCCTGCGGATGGGGCACATGATGACGGTCGGCCACGAGAAGATCATCCTCCTCTACAACTCGACCATCTACGAGACGGCGGATGTCATCTCCACATTCGTATATAGAAAGGGCCTCCTGGAGTTCAGCTGGAGCTACGCCACTGCGGTAGGCCTGTTCAACTCAGCCATCAACCTGATGCTTCTCGTTGCGGCCAACACCGTCAGTCGCAGGGTGAGCGAGACGAGCCTGTGGTAGGGAGCGCCAACGATCATGGTGCGTGAAAGAAGCGTTGGTTCCTACGGGTTCGAGATCCTCAACGCGCTGTTCCTGGTGCTGCTGTGCGTCCTGATGCTGTACCCGCTCTACTACGTCGTGGTGGCCTCGTTGAGCAAGGGATCGAACCTGATGGCTCACACCGGGCTGCTCTGGGCGCCTCTCGGCGTGAGTGGAGCCGCATACCGGATGGTGTTCAACAATCCCATGGTCGTGCGGGGGTTCCTGAACTCCGTCTATCTGGTGCTCGTGGGGACCGCGGTCAATCTGATCATGACGTCCTTTGCCGCCTACGTCCTCTCACGCAAGAACGTGTACTGGAAGAAGCCGCTCATGGTCATCGCCGTGTTCACGATGATGTTCAGCGGCGGCCTCGTACCGCTGTACCTCCAGGTCAAGGCGCTCGGGCTCCTCGACTCGTACTGGTCCGTCATCCTGGTGTTCGCCATCAGCACCTACAACATGATCATAATGCGCACCTACTTCCTGACGATTCCCGACAGTCTCGAGGAATCCGCCAAGATGGACGGGGCCAACGACTTCACGGTGCTTTTCAGGATCATCCTGCCGGTGGCCAAGCCGGTCGTCGCCACGATGGTGCTGTTCTACGCCGTGGGCCGCTGGAACGGCTACTTCTACGTGATGATCTTCCTGCGCAGCCGCATCAAGTATCCGATGGCCCTGATCCTGCGGGAGATACTGATCGCCAATTCGGCGGAAACGATGCTGGGAGGGCAATCCGTAGGCAATCTCGGCGACCTCGAGCAGATCTCCGAGACCATCATGTTCGCCACGACCGTGGTCGCGACGGTTCCGATCCTGCTGCTTTACCCCCTTCTCCAGAAGTACTTCGTGCAGGGAGCCATGATCGGCTCGATCAAGGAGTAGAGGCACCGCGCACAGCCGGGCGTCAGAGCGACCGGAAAGAAGGTCACCCTTACCGCAGCCACCATACTGCGCATCGTCGGCGGCAGAGTCGCTGAGCGGGCCACCTGCTATCTTCCGTTCAAGCGACGTCTGTCGGTGCCGGACCCGTGTGCCGCCACCATCGGGCCCCTGAGAGGAACGAACACCCTGATGTCCCGCGGAAGTCAGCGGCTCCTATCGCGGCGGCTTCTCTGCGGGCGTGGCAAACCGGTTGCGGTGCACCCGGCCCTTCGGGATGAGCCCCCGGCGCGGGCTGGGACGGCTGGCGGGAATACCGAGAGGAGTCATCCCGAGCACGTGGAATGCGGCGGGCAGTTGCAGCACCTCGCGGACGATCTGCTCCACGTCCTTCCCGTCCCCGCTGAGGGTTCCCTTGATCGCGATCCAGCAGGTGCCCAGGCCCATGCCCGTCGCCTGGATCAGCATGTTCTCCATGAACGCGGAGGCGTCCTCGATCCAGAAGGGCTCGGACCCGAGGGCGGGGTCCACGCAGACCACGATCACGACGGGCGCCCGAGCCACCAGGCCTGCGTACTGATGGATCGACGAGAGGGTATCCCTGACTGCTTGTTCCCTGACCACGACGGCGTGCCACGGCGAGGTTCCGTGAGCTGATGGCGCGCAGAAGCCCGCCTTCAGGACAAGCTCGACCTGCTCGTCGGTGATGTTGTCGCCACGAAACGTCCGCACACTGCGCCTCTTCGCTATCGCCTCGAGCATTGCGGCTCACCTCCTGCTCAGACGGAAGCGTAACTTACGGGACGGAAGATTGGTAGCGGCGCGGGACGGTCGATCCTCAGGCTCCGAAGAAGTGCCGCTTGTGATCAGAGGGGCCCCGCATACCATGTTGTCGTGGAAATCCGCGCTCCACCACTATGTGTCGCAGGGCTCGGGCAAACGCAAGCACGCCCTTGGCGGGGCAGGGCGTATCTGTTTGCGCGAGTGGAAGTTGCTTTCAGCCAGAGGTGGGAATCGAACCCACGGCCTGCTCATTACGAGTGAGCTGCTCTACCCCTGAGCTACCCTGGCGCGGGCTGCTGCGACACTCGGACCGGCAGCCAGACTAACTCGAAAGCGGGCCGCGCGACAAGCCCCGCGGAGCAGGCAGCCGCCTCCGCGGCGGTCGCAGCTCGTCGCGCGCAGCCTTCATCCTAAAGAGCGTCGACGATCGCCTTGAACCTGCGGCCCCGGTCGAACTCGTTGTCGAACATGCCAAAGGAGGCGCATCCCGGGGAGAACAGGACCGCGGCTCCCGGCTGCGCGTCCGCAGCCGCGGCCGCGACCACCGCTTCAAGGCTCGCGTAGGGGCCGCGGTAGCCGAGCGCTGCCGCGTCGAGGAGGGCGCGCAGCTTCTCGGTGGCGGTGCCTTGGAGCAGGTAGACGGCGGCCGCGCGGCCGGCCTCTTCGACGAGGGGGGCGAAGTCGATGTTCTTGTCGGTTCCGCCTGCGATCAGAAGCACGGGGCCGCTCAGCGCTCGCAGCGCCTCGATTGTGGCGTGGGGCATGGTGGCCGCGGAGTCGTTGTAGAAGCGCACTCCGTTCTTCTCGCGACAGAGCTCGAGCCGGTGTTCGAGACCGGCGAAACCAGCAAGCCGGTCGCAGATCACGGCAGCATCGACACCAAAGATGCGCAGCGCAACGGCGGCTGCCAGCAGATTCAGCCGGTTGTGCTCTCCGTCGAGGCGGGTCTGCTCGAGCACGACCTCGCGCTCGCCGGCCACGTCGACGATGCCTCGCTCGCCCTCGAGCCAGCCTCCGCGCCTCGCTGCCCGCGCGCGCGCGAACGCGAAAC
Organism: uncultured Spirochaetales bacterium; assembly: GCA_964552235.1. Classification (GTDB taxonomy): domain Bacteria; phylum Spirochaetota; class Spirochaetia; order SZUA-6; family CAVTHK01; genus CAVTHK01. Next base: position 17,131 of record CAZKGO010000073.1, read on the forward strand.
AGCGCGCCCGCGTCTCGCCCGCAAAGCCCGCCTGCAGCGGATCGTCGCCGTTGAGCACCGCCGCGTGAGCGGCCGACTGCCCTTCGAAGATCACCTTCTTGTCGGCGACGTACTCCGCCATCGAAGCATAGGCGTTCATGTGGTCGGGCAGCAGGTTGGTCACCAGCGAGACGTCGGGGTCGAGCAGGCCCTTGCCCCGCAGATCGCCGAGCTGCCACGACGAGAGCTCCAGCACCACCGGCGCCGCAGGATCGAGCTCATCGACAAAGGCGAGCGGCGACACCGTGATGTTGCCTCCCAGCCGCGCTGCGGGCCGCGCCGCTGCCAGCACGTGATGGATGGCCGCGGCGGTCGTCGACTTGCCCTTGGTGCCGGTCACTGCCAGGATCGGGTTTCCGGCGCATCGCAGGAACACCGAGATGTCGGTCTCGATCGGCACGCCGTGCCTGCGAGCCACCTGGAGAAAAGGTGAAGAAGGCCGCACGCCCGGGTTCTTGATCACGAGGTCGGCCTGCGCGAAGTCGACCTCATCGTGGCGGCCGAGCACGGTGCGCGCTCCCCGCAGCTGCTCGAGGCTGGCGCCCAGCGCCGCGGCGTCCTTGAGGTCGGTCACCGTGACGGTGGCGCCCCTGCGGGCAAAGAACAGCGCCGAGGCGAGCCCGCCGCCGTGCAGTCCGAGTCCCATCACGGTCACGCGCAGGCCTGCCAGGCTCGGGGCCGAAAGATCCGGCACGGATCGCGGCTCAGGCATCGGCGTCCTCCACTGCGAACTCCTTCATCCCGTTGGCGTTCAAGTAGGGCCGCAGGGCTAGCCCGCGGTGAAACGATTTCCACACCGGCGGAAGCGAGCGCTTGAGCTCCCGGAAGAACGGCATCTGCTCGGAGAAGCCGGCGGTGCGCAGCTCGGCCTCGATGCGGCCGAGGGCGGGGGCGACGAAATCGATGGCCCGCTGGAGGAACGGCAGCAGCGCCTCTCGCCCCCGCGGGTCCAGGTCGATGGTCGCCTCGCAGAGCGTGCGGTAGCGGCAGACAAAGGGGTAGAAGGGGTACACCCGCGCGCCCTCGGGCAGGAAGAGCCTGCTGAAGAATCGCGTCAGATCCTGGTCGATCCAGATACCCTGCCTGAGGTAGCCGCGGCCCCGCTCGCCGAGCCAGGTCCTAGAGAAGCTCTGCACCACGTCAAAGGAGGACCGGCTCTCGTCTGCGGCGCCTTCGACCGGGACGAACAGGCCTTCGACGAAGACCCTGCGGCCGCGGTACGCCGCTGTCCGGTCGTTCGTGCCCCGGGTCGTCGCTGCGTGCTCGCGGGGCCTATAGGAGAGGTCCACGTCCAGCAGGTAGAGGCAGCAGCGTCCGTTGGGGTCGCCGTGGAGGCGGTGGAAATGGGCGTGCAGCACGTCGGCGGGCCGGAAGCTGTAGGTCAGGCCCCTGAGCATTCCGGGGGCCATCCGGCACAGCTGGTCGACCACCTCGCAGACCGATTGCGCGTACTCCGCGCTCGGCCGGGCCAGCCTGACGTCGTGGTGTATCGGCAGGCTCGGGACGCTGATCTCGCCTTCGAGCTCGACAAAGAACTCCTCGTTTTCGTTGAAATGGCGCGACCAGGGGCTCTCGTCCGAAACGATCCCTGGCAGCAGGGCGTTGATGCTCGGCTCGCGGTGGCCGACCCGGATGATCTGGTCAGCCGTCCGCTCGGACTCGGAGCTGCTCAAGACGCAAAGCCTACATCGGCAAGGGCTCGGTGCGCAGGCGGTCGATGCGGAAGATCACCCAGTCGCCCTTGTCCTGGCGCAGCGACAGGCGGTCGGTCACCTTGCGCCCGTTGACGGCGGGGGCTGCGTCGATCGCCTGATCCTCGAACGCCCGCGCGTAGCGCTCGTAGGTCGCCACGAACACCGGCTGCGGCTCGCCGCGCTCCTGGACGATCTCCAGGCGGGTCACGCCGTGCACGAAGGAGGGGCTGGTCACCGGTTTGCGGCCCTTGGCGTCCCACTCCGCCGCGTCGACGATGTACGACTTGCCCTCGTAGGCGACCGTCTGGCGCGAGATCACGAAGAGGTTGATCGCCTCGTTGATCTCCGCCTTGCCCGCCCCGTCGATCACGCAGTCCTCCATCGTGGTGTGGTCGAGCCGCCCGATGCTGGTGTAGAACGCCTCCACGACCTTGGCGGGCGCGAAGCCGCGGGTCACGCGCGGGGCGAGGACGTTGCGCAGGATGCTCGTGGCCACGGCCGCCACCAGCGCCACGGCGGCGACGCTGATGAGAATGAGGCGGCCGTTCTTCTCGAGGAAGACCGTCGAGCGGAAGCTGCGGGCGGCCTTCTTCTTGTGCTCCTCGGCCTTTGCCGCCAGCGCCTGCCGCTCGCTGTCGGACACGCTGCGCAGCACCCCTTCCTTGCGCCAGCGCTCGAGGGCTGCGACCCAGTCGCTCAGGCTCACGGCGGCGGGCTTGGCGAGGGCCTTCATCACCAGCTCCGACGCGTCCTCGCGGATGCCGGGACGCGCCAGGTGCGGCGGGGTGGCGCGCAGGCGCCGGAGGCGGTCCCGCAGGCCCTGCTCGGTCTCGTCCATGAAAGGGAACTCGCCGGTCAGCACCCGGTAGGCGAGGGCGGCGATGGTGTAGGAGAGGCCGTCCTTGCCCACGACGTAGGGGTGGTTGAGCGCCTCGAAGGCGCGGATGCGGTACTCCAGGGGCCGTGAGTCCTTGAGGAGCGCCATGATCGTCGGAGGCAGGAACAGCAGGCCGCCTTCCTCGAGGTAGATCACGGCCTCGCTCTGCAGGCGGAACGGCGGGACCTGCCGCTCCTGAAGCAGCGCGAGGGCGCGCGCGAGGGCGAGCAGCGCGGCGAGCGCCGCCTCGGGCGGCTGCTCGAGCATCGCCGCGAGCGAGCGACCCTCGGCCATCGGCCCGTACAGCCAGGGCTCGCCCTTGATGTAGGTGACGCCCGTGAAGCGCCATTCCTTGACCTGGTTGTCCACCACCACCCATCCAGGATCGTTCCTGGCCGCCGTGACCTTGGTCAGGGCAAAGCTGCCCGCCTCGAGTCCGGTGGGCACTCCCAGACGCGTGACGTGTTCCTCGCTGATCGCACTGTGCAGGCTCATTCGTGAGGCTCCGTCTGTGTGTTTGGGCCTAATATACCCAATTCGCGTTCGCTGAACACGAGCGCGGTGAACATCTCGATCGTGGTGTCCCGTTCGGCCCACGCGCGCCGCGGCAGGCCGGCCTTGAGGCACGTGTGGTCGAGGAACGTCTCCAGGTCCCAGCCGCGCTCCGAGGCGACCTGGGGCAGGAGAAGGCCCGAACGCATGCCGCGGCGCATCACCAGGCCGTGGCGACCCACCACGATCTCGCGCACGTCGCTCACCTTTTGCAGCGGCGAGAGCACGGAGATCTCGATCTCGATCCGGGGCAGCTCCGCTGCGCTCACCGGGGGGAAGCGGGCATCGTGAAAGGCGGCGGCGGCGGCGGCCCGCCGCACGGTTTCCAGCAGCGGCGCCGACGACTCGACGTAGCCGATGCAGCCGCGCAGCTCGGGCGGACCGCCGGCGAACCTCTCGTGCAGCGTGACGAACGCTCCGCAGGGCTGCAGCAGCGCCCCGGTCGGCTCAGCCGGCTCCTGCTGCGGGCCTCCGTAGGCGGCGGCGATCGCGGCGCGGGCCGACTCCAGAAGAGTGCGCTTCTCAGCTTCGGTCAGGTTCACGGGTGCCTCCCAGTCACTGCAGGGCAAGCGCTGCGTAGTAGGTGCGCGTGGGGGCCTCCTGCCCGGAATCGCCCCGCCCCAGAAGCCGCACGGCCGCGGCGGCCGGCGCCAGCTCCAGCAGCGTCGCGACGGCAAGGGCGCCGCAGGCGGTGATCCGGCCGGAGCGGACGCCCTCGATGATTGCGGCCGACCGCGCCGTCGCGCGCACCGAACGGCCGCCGGCGGCGCCGACCGCCCTCAGGAAACGGTCGGCCTCGCGCAGGCCGCCGCTGTCCCCGTTGAGGTTCGTGCTCGCGATCACGAGCGTCGAGTCCCGGCGAGGCGCCAGCACCGAGGCGAGGGCGTGCGCCAGGGTCCTCACAAGTCCCTGCGGGATGCGCCCCAGGAGAATCGGCACGATCGTCGCGCTCGGAAAGACGACCTGGACAAACGGCAGGCAGACCTCCACCGAGTGCTCCTCCAGGTGGGGCATGTCGCTGCGCACGATGGCGGTGCTCCAGCCTTCCAGGGCTTCGACCGTCTCGGCGTCGACCGCAGCCTCGCCGAGCGGCGTCAGGAACGCGTGGGATTCCGGCAGCACGATCTTGTTTCCCGCGTCGCGGTGCACCGGGGCGAGGAACACGACGCGCTCGACGCGGCGGCCGCCGGCTGCGCAGAAGCCGGCGGCCAGCAGTCCGCCGACCAGCGAGTAGGCGGCGTGGGGCAGGATCAGCGCGGACGCTTCGCTCTTCGGCAGGTCGCAGCGTTCCAGCAGGCTGCGCACCTGGGCGGCGAGGGCTTCGGCCTCGGCCGGATAGAAGATCTCGTCGACTACGGGAGCTCTCACTTTCTTCACGGCTCACTCCACGACCTGAGACTGCCTGACGCGCTCGACGCGCCCGCTATCCAGGCGGATGAACAGGTTCTTTTCATGCGTCGGTATGACCAGTCCAGTCTTTCCACCGCGCGCGCGCCTGAGGAACTTGACCTGGGTGTAGTAGACGTCGCCGCTGCCTGCCGAGCGGCCCTTGGAGTAGAAGACCGCGAGATGGGCCGCGTCGAGCATCACCTCGAGGGGGATGCTCTTGCCCTTGAGCGTCTTGACGAACACGTAGGCGCCCGGCCAGTCGCGGGCGTGGAACCAGTAGTCGTTGCCCGCGACGTGGGAGCGCAGCAGCTCGTCGTTGTCCGCGGCGGTCCTCCCCACCATGATCCTGTGGTGCATTGAGTGGAAATGGAGCCCGGGAGGCACGGCCGCGCGGCGGCGCCGCCGGGTCGCCGGCCGCAGGGCGCGCAGGCCGTCGAGCGAGATGTCGCCGGCGAGGGAGGCGCGGCGGCAGGCGATCTCGGCAAGCCCCCGCTCGAGGGCGGCCAGCTCCTCGCGCACGCGCTCGCGGCCTCTGCGGGCCGCGGCCGCGCGCTCATAGAACCGCTGCCCGTTGCGCGCGCCGCTCAGGCGGGGATCGAGCTCGATGACGACGGGGCTGCCGCCGGCGTGGAAATCCTCGGCTTCGAGGCGATCCGACTGAGGCGCGATGCGGTGCAGGTTCGCCATCACGATGTCGCCCAGCTCGCGCAGGCGCTCGGGATCCTTGAGCGCTTCCAGCTGCCGCTGCAACCGCGCCCTCTGCACGAGAATGGCATTCTCACGCGTCCCGAGCTCGGCCAGCAGCGCTGCCCGCAGCCGGTCGGCTTCCTCTCGTTCCTCCAGCTCCCGGTAGTGCCGCTCGACGCGCGCGTTGAAGTCGCCCTCGCCGGGCAGATCCCTGACCGCGAAGGCGCGGCCGGGCTCCGCGTCGCGGAACTGCCGCTCCGGATCGCAGACGCCGCCGGCGATCTCCCCCCGCTTGGGCCTGCGGTAGAACGTCTCGAGGATCACGCCGTCCGGGGTGGCGGCGATCACGTTCGCCGCGGTCGGCCAGAGGCGGATCCACAGCACCGTCGCCTCGCCGCCGCGCGCGACCACGAGCTTGACGATGCGCTGGCCGCGGACCTGGGCAGCCTCGACGATGCGTCCGCCGCGCACGTGCGCCCGCAGAAAGCTCACGAAGCGCGGCGGCCTCTCGGGGTTGGACGTCGGCTCGGTGAGGCGGTGCAGCCGCGCGTGGCGGTTGGAGAGACAGACCAGCAGGCGGAAGCCGCCGCCTCGACCGCGCAGCTCGAACACGAGCCGTTCGTGGGTCGGCTGGTGGATCTGCTGCACCAGCAAGCCCGGCAGATCGAGCTCGGAGAGCAGCTGGTCGATCTCGCGCCAGTTCAGCGACACGCCCGTCGTTCCCTTGAGCTCACCAAGCGCGCCCGTTCATCCCCGGCCGCACGTACCGACGCTGCGCCGCACGGGGGGCGGTCCGCCGGCGCACGAACGGATGTCCATATCCGCAATTGTACTCGATGCGGCGATCGCGTTTCAAAGCACGGGCAGGGCGGGCGGAACCCCCCGAGCCGACAGCGCCTTCTTGATCTCCCCGAGCAGGTAGAACGAGCCGGTTACGAGGACAGGCAGCGTGCCCTGAGACAGCTCGAGCGCCCGATCGAGGGCCCGAACCGGGTCCAGCTCGAGATCGACCGCGGGACTGTACTTTCTGAAGATGTGCCAGAGGCTCGCGGGATCGCTCTGCTTGAACGTGCCCGGCGTCGTGATCACGGTGCGCTCAAAGGCCGGCGCCAGGATCCGGGCCATGTCGAGCGGTCGCTTGCCTGCCACCGAGCCGAACAGCAGCACCCCGGGCCGGGGATACAACTCGCGGAAGCTCTCCAGCACGCGCGCAACCGCCAGAGGCGTGTGGGCGGCGTCGAGGACCAGCGGAGGACGGTCTCCCGCGATTTCCATGCGGCCGGGCAGGCGGCAGGCGGCCAGCCCGCGCCTTACCGCCTCGAACGGGATGCCCGGCCTGGTCTCCCGCAGCGCGAGCCAGGCGAGGGCTGCGTTCTCGGCCTGGAAACGGCCGGTCATCGCCAGGTCGAAGCGCCGCTCCTCGTCGCCGGAGAGCTCGAGCGCCACGCTGGTGCCGGAGGGGCGCACCGAAGCTTCCAGCCGCAGGAGCCGGTCGGCGAGGAACTCTATCGGCGCTCCTTTCGCTGCGGCCGCCTCTTCGAAGACGGCGCGCGCCTGCGGAGGCTGGCAGCCGACAAAGACCGGCCGCCCCGCCTTGATGATTCCCGCTTTCTCACGGGCGATCGAGGCGAGGGAGTCGCCGAGCAGCTGCGTGTGCTCCAGGTCGAGGGGCGTGATCAGGCTGGCCTCGGGCGCCACGACGTTGGTGGCGTCGAGACGGCCGCCGATCCCGACCTCGACGACCGCCACCTGGCAGCCTGATTCCCTGTAGCACATGAAGGCGAGAAGGGTGAGCAGCTCAAAGGTGGTGGGCCCGAAGCCTCCCCTCAGCGACGCCATCCCGCCCCCCTCGATCCCGGCGGCCATGCGCGAGGCCGTCTCCGCAAGGAGCGCGGGAGCGACCGGCGCCCCGTCGACGCTGATGCGCTCGTTGTAGGAGCTTACGTGCGGGGAGAGGTAGAGCCCCGTCCTGCTGCCGGAGGCCGCAAGCGCGGAGGCGAGGAACGAGGCCGTCGAACCCTTGCCCTTGGTCCCGCCCACGTGGAAGCACTCGAAGGCGCGGTGCGGGTTGCCGAAATGCTCGAGCAGGACGAGCATGCGGTCGAGACGGTACTCGCGGTCCAGCGGCGTGAGGGGGCGGCGCTCGAGATTGGTGAACGACTCGATCCAGGCAAAGGCCTCGTCGGGGTTCGAGAAGGGCAGGCTCATGGGCGGCCGGAGTCTATGTCCGTGCCGCGGCACGGGTCAAGCGGCCGGCGATCGCTGGGAGCGCTTTCGGGTTGTGGGCGAGCCCCACAGCAAGACGCCGGTTCTCGACAGCGACCGTGGCGGAAAACGCGCGCAGCAGACCGGCGTGCTGCCAACCCGCGCTCTGCCGGAACTCCCTCCCACCGCCTCCTCGTGGCCTCTGCGAAAACGTTGACCGGTGTAAGTTGACATTTTCAGGTGAGAGTGG
>CAZKGO010000074.1:0-23659 GCA_964552235.1 uncultured Spirochaetales bacterium
GTAGGACTGCCTGCTGCGGTAGGAGTCGAGCTTGGACTGCAGCGAGTCGATGAGGGCGCGGAACTGCTCCACCCCGTCGCGCAGGCTCAGGCAGAGGAACTGGATCTTCTTGAGCTTGAACGCCTCGATCCGCTCGATCTCCTGGAGCTCGGCCTTCTTGCCGGCAAAGGCCGCCCGCAGCATCTCTCTCTCCTCGGCCAGCAGCAGGCTGTCCCGTTCCAGGCGTTCGAGGTCCGCGTTGATCTCCCGGATCTCCCGCCGCACGTTGTCGAGCACCCTCTGGTGGGGACCCAGGTACTCCTCGAAGCGCCGCCGGGTCTCGATCACGCGGCGGTCGTACTCGGTGGTGAGGATGGCCACCAGCTCCTCGAGCAGGAACACGTTGTCGAGGCGCAGCCGCCGCTCGTAGTCGGTGACGACCTCGGGCCGGGCGTTGCGCGGCGTGCGCGACGACAGCAGCTTGACCAGGCGCCGGGTGCTGTCCCTCGAGATGAGCCCCTTCGCCTCCTCCTTGTCGATCTCGTTGTCGTCGAGTAGCCCGATCATGCGGTCGGCGACCGCGTTGATCTCGGAGGTGTTCTTGAGCATCGGAGCGAAGCCCAGGCGGGTCGGGACGCCGTGCCTGTGGTAGGCCGCCAGCAGCTGCTCGAGCAGCTCGTCGTAGGCCTTTCTTCTGCGTTCCAGCAGGCGCGAGCTGCGCTCGAACAGCTCGCGGTCCTTGTGGCTCATGATCCACTCGGCCAGGCGCTCGTAGCTTTCCTCGCTGGCGATCTGGGCGAGCTCGTACAGGTCGACGTCGGCAAAGCTCTCGAAGCGATAGACGCCGCCCTCGCGGTCCATGGGTGCGCTCATCCTACACCGTCATAATACTCCAGGCCGGCCCCCGGCGCCACCACCCTTGATGCGGCCGGAGGGGCTCCGCTACACTGCGCAGGCTCATGAGCTCGTTCTGGCGCCGCCTGCCGCGGCCGATTACAGCCCTGGCGCCCATGGAAGACGTCACCGACACGGTGTTCCGCCGCATCGTGGCGCGCTGCGGGCCTCCCGGGGTCTTCTACACCGAGTTCACGAGCACCGACGGCCTCTGTTCCGCGGGACGCGAGGCCGTAGCTGCCCGCCTCCTCTATACTGCGGAGGAGCGGCCGATCGTCGCCCAGATCTGGGGCACGAAGCCCGAGCTCCACTTCCGCGCCGCGCGCGAGATCGCCTCCATGGGCTTTGACGGCGTCGACGTCAACATGGGCTGCCCCGTCAAGAAGATCATCAAGAGCGGCGCCTGCGCCGCCCTGATCGAAAACCCGACCCTCGCGGCCGAGCTGATCCGGGCCACGCGCGAGGGGGCGGGAGGCCTGCCGGTGAGCGTCAAGACGCGCTGCGGCACCCGCCGCTGGAGGACCGAGGAGTGGGGGGCCTTTCTGCTCGAGCAGCGGCCCGAGGCCCTGATCATTCACGGCCGCATCGCGAAGGACGAGTCGAAGTTCCCCGCCCGCTGGGACGAGGTGGCCAGGGTGGTGCGCCTGCGCGACGAGGCGGCAAGCGACGTGCTGGTCCTGGGCAACGGCGACGTGCGCAGCCTGGCCGAAGTCGAGGAAAAGGCCGCCGTCTACGGCGTGGACGGCGTGATGATCGGGCGGGGGATCTTCGAGACCCCCTACCTGTTCCGCGACCGCCTGCCGCAGCCTTGGCCCCCGGTCGAGCGCCTGCGGCTGCTGCAGCAGCACCTGGCGCTCTACCGCGAGACCTGGGGCGAGAGGCACTATCCGCGCCTGAAGAAGTTCTACAAGATGTACGTCAGCGGCTTTGCCGGGGCCTCCCACCTGCGCTCCGAGATCATGAAGACCGACACGGTCGTCGAGGCCGAGGATCTCGTGCGGCGGTGGCTCGCCGGCGGCGCCGCCGCCCCATCCTGAGCCGCCGTCGCGTTGCCCACGGCCACGGGGCGTTCGTACCTGTCGCCTTGCACCTGCTGGACCATGTCCAGCGCCGCGGCCATAATGGGAGCCTGACGCCATGGAAAAAGCCATCGTGCACACGCGGACTCTCGACCCCGGCATCGTCGAGGCGGCGCTGGCCGGGCTCGAGATCCGGCCGGTGGCCGGCCGCGCCGAGCTGGCCCAGGCGCTCGTGAGCGAAAGCGACGTTCTGTGCGTCGTGATCCAGGCGCCGGCCCTCGACGCCGAGCTCGAGGCCTTTCTCGCTTCGCTGGCCCGCAGCATGGCCCGGCTGAACGTGGTCGTGATCTGCGACCGCTGCCCGGGCGCGGCCCTGGGCGCCTTTGCCTGCATCAGCGCGAGCGGGGGGACCGAAACCCTCGTGCGGGACCTGCGGAGCTTCGCCTCCTCCGTCGCGATTACCAACCGCAGGGCCGCCCACCGCTACGACTGGCCGCTGGAGGGGTTCCTCTCGCTCAAAGGCGGGGGCTGGGAGTCCCACCGGGTGCGCGCCCTGTCCGGCGACGGGGCGTTCCTGGAGTCCGCGCAGCCGGCTCCGCCGCCGGGCAGCCGGGCCAGGCTGCGCATCGTGTTCCAGGACTTCAGGATGCTCACCTCCTGCGAGGTGCTCGACGCGCGCCTGGCTTCGAGCGCCCTGCCCGCCGGGTTCGGGGTGCGCTTCGTGGATTTCTCGCCCGAATCGCGCGCCGTCATCGACCGCATCGTCAACGACGCCCTCGTGCGCAGCCTGCTGAATCCCGCCGACGAGCCTGGGGCGCCCGCGCTCGGGACCGCGGCGGCTACGGAGCTGGTGTGAGCGCCCCTACTTGCTCTCCATCTTGTAGACCCCGTCCCACGACGCCGCCGGCGGCTTGACCGCGAACTCGTTGCAGCGGCGCAGGAACACCCCTGCCGGCCCGTCGTCGGGCTTGATCCTGAGGACCGCCTCAAAGGCCGTGCGCGCCTTGATCCAGTCCTTCTGCTCGAACAGGGCGATGGCGGCCTCGAACGCCTCGACGGCCTCCTTGACCTGCGGCTCGGCGCTCTCCTGGTCGTCGATCAACTCGTAGAGGCGCACCGGCTGCTCGATGCCCACGACGCGTACCCGGTCGAGCCTGCGCGCCAGGAACCCCTTGCCGCCATCCTCGTAGGTCTGCTGGCTCATCAGGATCCAGGTGCCGTACTGCTTGTTCACGCCCTCCAGGCGCGAAGCCAGGTTCACCGAGCTGCCCATGATCGTGTAGTCCATCTTGCGGTCGGTGCCCATGTTGCCGACCACCATCCTGCCGGTGTTGATGCCGATGCGGGTGAGCAGCGGCTGCGGCGAGATGCCCTCGTTGCGGAAGTGCCCGTTGAGCAGCCGCTCGATCTTCTTCATGCGCACCGCCGACGCACAGGCCCGCGAGGCGTGGTCCGGCAGATCGATCGGGGCGCCGAAGAACGCGATGATCGCGTCGCCTTCGTACTTGTCGATCGTGCCGCGCTGGGACAGGATCGTGTTGCTCATCTCGGTGAGGTAGTGGTTCAGCAGGGCCACGAGGGCGGCCGGGGTGAGGCTCTCGGAGATCGTGGAGAAGCCCTTGACGTCGGTGAACATCGCGGTGAGGTACCGCTCCTGGCCGCCGAGCTGCAGCTTGTCGGGGTCGGAGAGCACTTCGCTGATCACGTCGGGGGAGAGGTAGCGGGAAAAGGCGTCGCGGATCTGGGCCTTCTCGCGCTCGTTGCGCAGGAACTTGGCCAGCGTCACGGAGAGGAAGCTGAAGAACACCGTCAGCAGCGGCGTGAGCAGGCCGGGGTACACGCCCGTCAGCACGAACAGGCCGACTCCGGCCCCCGCGATCGCCGCCAGAAAGGCCAGGCCGACGACGATCGACGGCAGGGGTGACAGGCGGCGGACGACGAGGGTGACCAGCAGCGCCAGCGCGAGGCCGGCGACCGCGCCCACCCACCACGGCAGGTCGTCGAGGAAGCGGCCCTGCAGGATGGTGTTCACGATCGCTGCGTGGGTGCCCACGTTCATGTACTCTTCTTCGAACGGGTTGACGCCCGTATCGGTAGTCGAGGTGCCGGTCCAGCCGATGATGCAGAAGGCCCCCTCGAGGGCCGTGCGCAGCTCGACCCGCGAGGCAGCGAGCAGCTCGTGGATCTCGCGGGTGGCGGCAAAGAACTTGCGGGTGTCCTCGAGCAGCCCGCGGTAGCCCTGCTCGACCTCCTTGGCGATCCCCTTCTGGGCCAGCGCCGCCTCGATCTCCGCAGTGATCGATTTCTCGGCGGCGCCGCCCAGCAGCCGGGCGACCTCGTCGAAGAACTGGAGTCGCACCTTGAGATACTCGTCGATGCGGGCGGGATCTCCGCCGGCAAGGACCTCGTCCCTGATGCTCTCGGCAAAGCGGTAGGCGTCGAGCAGGGGAAAGGGGTGGTAGGCGAGGTAGCCGGCGTCGGCCATCGCCCGCAGGTTGTGCAGCAGGTTCTCCTCCAGGCGCTTGTTCTGCACCAGGCTCCAGTAGGTCATGTGAGGCGTGAAGCTCTCCAGGTAGGTCTTGCGGGGCCAGTTGATGAGCATGCGGCCGTCAGAGGCCAGGGGAATGACGATGTCCCGCGTGCCGCCGTCGGGGTGGCGGGCGGCCTTGAGCGTGATCCGGTCGCGGTCCACGATCAGGTCCGGGTTGCCGAGCCAGTCGAGGAGCGGACGGAAGCCCACCTGGGCGAACAGGCGGCCCCGGTACTCGGTGACCAGGTCGATGCGCCTCTGCACTCCGTCGCTGTCGATGACGACGTTCACGAAGCCCGCGCCGCGGGCGCCGCTGATGATCGGCAGGATGGCGGGGCGCAGGTCGGGCACGCGAAAGGGAACCGGCCGCTGGGGACGCCGGATCGGGGCCCTGACCGTGGCGCGGTCGAGGGCGACGTGCTCGAGCACGTACGCCCGCAGCTCGTCGCTCATCACGTTCTCGGGATCCCGGAGCATGTTGACCGTCAGGAACGCCGAGCCGAAAAAGCGCGCAGCCTGGCCGAGATAGAGGTCGTTGTCACGGGCGATCTGCTGGATCGTCTCCTCGATCCTGCGCCGCGCCATGTCGTTGGACGCCGCGAGCTGGGCGAGGTACTCGTCGACCGCGCCGCCGCGGATGCGCCCCGCGCGCACCGCCCGCACGAGCTCGGCGGCGTTCTCGCTCGCCCGCGCGAACTCCGTGCTCAGCGCCTCCGGCAGCGCCTGCTCGAGGGTGTCGGCGTTCACGCCTCGGGGGCTCCGGTCGACGTACTCGATATCGAAGACCGCGTAGCGCGCCCCCATCTCCCGCATCAGCAGCAGGCCGTCGGCCATGATGTCGCGGCTCCACGGGAACGTGCCGACCTTCTCGATGGCCGTGTCGTCGATGTCGACGAGCCGTATGTCGGACCTCTCGGCCACGGGGGGCTTGAACCGGAGCAGCAGGTCGTAGACCCGGTTGTCGGCCCCGCGGAAAGCGGGTGAGAGGCCCGCTGCGCCGAACAGGGCGGCCACGACGACGGGAACCAGGAAATCGAGGTACGGCCGGCTCTTCTTCGCCATGGATGCCCTCCCGAATGTCGCGTCGCCGCAGACTATACCCCAGCCGCGCCCTTAGCCAAAGCGGCCGCAGCGCCCCTGCCGGCCGCCCGGCCCCGCCTCAGGCTGCGCCGATGCGCCGCGCGCCGAAGTCGCAGACCAGCGACTCCAGCAGGAAGCCGAGGGTGTAGGCGGCGGCCGCCAGCCTCATGTCCGGCCACACCCTGAAACCGGCGAACACCGCGAGGGCGAGAAAGAGCATGCGCGCAACGGCCGACGCCGCCACGATATCGGTGCGCTGGCGCTTCATCAGCAGCGAGTAGCTGAACTGCCGCCACGAGAGGATCAGCAGCGAGACGGCCATGATGCGGATGCCCCACCGCGTGAGGTCCCCCACGGCGCCCCCCGAAGCCGCCGAGCTTCCGAGCAGCAGGTCGACGAGGGGCGTCGAGCCGCCGACGGCCGCGCCCGCGGTCATGGCCGCACCCACGGCGATGCAGAACAGGCGCAGCCGGCGCCGGTTGTCAGGGTCGTGCTCGAAGGCGAGGGCGGCGCTGCGCAGCATCACGATCGGCGCCTCGAAGGCGAACACGAAACTGGCAGCCAGGCTAAAGGCGGCGAGGGCGGTGGCGGGCTGCGGCGTGCGGGCCAGGCCCGCGTCGATCACGGTGCGGCTGGCCGCCATCACCCAGGTGGTCAGCAGCAGAGGCAGGAAGTAGCGCAGGATCGCCCCGTGGCTGGGCGCCGCCGCGTCGCCCCCCGGCGGGGGGTCGCCGGAGCTTGCGCGCGCGGCCGTGACCTGGAGAGCCGCCGCGTCCGCCAGCGTCGAGACCAGCAGGACCAGGGCGCCGTAGACTTCGCCCGGCAGGCCCGGCAGGCGGCGGCCGAGCGCCACGCCGAGCACCGACGCCAGGAAGCCGACGGCGCCCGCCCAGACCATCGCGGCGGTTCGCCTGCTGCGGATCAGCAGGCCCTGGGAAAAGCCGCGCCAGATCGACATCGGCGGGTGCAGTACGAGCACGAGCAGCGCGAGCCGGGTGCGCTCGGCGAGGCGCGGCTCCAGGCCGAGCAGGCCCTCGAGAAACGGGTGACGCAGGCTCGTGAGCAGCAGCAGCAGGGTCACCGCGGCGAGGCCGGCGCAGAGCATCGCCAGGAAGTTCCTCACCCGCCTGCGGGAAGCGGCCCCCGTCACGAGCACCAGGACCGCCGTCGGCACCATCACGGAGAACGGCGACAGCAGCATCGTGAGGTTGCGGGCCACTGCGAACGAGGCCAGGGCCGCCTCGTAGGAGTCGGAGGCGCGGGCGACCGCGGCGTTGACGAGCGGCGGGACGAGCCACCCGAGCCACGACGAGAGCGCCATCGGAACGAACAGGGGCACAAGGTTTCTCGCAGTGGCGCGTTGGCTGACCATGCTGGCTTCGGCGCACGGTTCGCCCGGGCGCGGGCCCATCTTAGCCGAACCGGGCAGGGTTCGCCTACGCGGCACCGGGCCTCCCGGCGGTGCGGTCGGGTGCGGAACTCCGCGCGCGTGGTATGCTCGTAGAGGAGGTTGCTTCGTCATGGTGCCCGCCGTGAGGCTGCACAGCTGGTCCGTCACCCCCGAGCAGGCCGAGCTGATCCAGCGCTGGCTCGCCGGGCGCGTGCGCTGCGAGAGCCCGCAGGATCCGCCCCGGCTGGTGTGCGGGCTCGACGTTGCCTACCGCGGCGACGCCGCGTGCGCGGCCGCGGTGCTGTGGGACGCCGTCCACGGTGTGGTCGTCGACGAGAGGCTGGCCACGACGCGGGTTCAGTTTCCCTACCTGCCGGGGCTCCTGGCCTTCCGCGAGGTGCCGGCGCTGCTCGCGGTGCTGGCGTCGATGTCCGGGCGACCCGACGCCCTGCTGTGCGACGGCCACGGCCTGGCGCATCCGCGCCGCTTCGGCCTCGCCTGCCACCTCGGCCTGCTGCTCGCCGTTCCGGCGGCCGGATGCGCCAAGCGGCTGCTGTGCGGCTCCTTTGAAGAGCCCGCGGAGTACGAGGGCGCCAGCAGCGCCCTCATGGATCGAGGCGAGATGATCGGCGCCGTGGTGCGCACGCTGCAGGGCGCAGCGCCGCTGTTCGTGAGCGCGGGGCACCTCATGGGCACCGCCTACGCCGAGCAGCTGGTGCTGTCCTGCTGCCGCGGATTCCGCCTGCCGGAACCGCTGCGGCTCGCCGATGCCCTCGCCCGGCGCGCCCTGCGCAGCGGCGTGCGGCGGTAGCGTCGGCACGGCCCTCAGCCCTGCGCAGCCGCTTCCTCGAGGCTGCGCATCTCGCCCAGCAGGCCGACGGCCCCCTTGAGCTGCTCGAGCGCCTCGGCCCAGGCGGCCACCAGCAGCCGGTTGCCGGCCCCGCCGATCGAGCTCAGGTTGGCGAGGGTGTCGAAGCGCTCCGAGCTCTTGCCGTGCAGGATCCCCTCCAGCACCTGGGAGATGGTGTTCAACTTCTTGTGGCATTCGGCGACCAGGTAGGAGGCGTTGCGGTCGGCCTGTTCGGCCACGGCCCGGATCCGCCGCAGGCGCGCCGTCGGGCTCTTGCGCTCCGCCCGCGCGTCGGCCAGCTCGGCGCCGAGATCGCCCTCCCTCGCCAGCCGGCTCTCGAGGCTGTTGATGTTCTCCTCGATCAGGCCAAGATAGGCGAGGGCGTCGTTGAGCTCGTTGCGGTTCTCGGCCTTGTAGAAGTCGCCGCCGGCGAGGATGATGCGCAGAGGCCGCGACACCCGGGCGAACACCTGCTGGAAGAATCCCTTGAGGAAGGCCAAGGACAGGGCGTGCTTGAGCAGCACGCCGTCGCCGAACTGCTCGGGCCGGTACTCGACCAGGTCGGGCAGCTTCGGCACGCCGAGGTAGGCCGCCGCCCGTGCGGCCAGGCGCTGCTCCATCCTGCGGCGGCGCAGCAGCGCGTAGTTGCGCGAGAGCCGCCGGCGCCAGAAGCCTTTGTACAGCACGAACCAGTCCTCGCCGCCGCCGGGGTCCTTGGGATGGTAGCCGAGGTTGCCGGTTGCGTACTTGACGATCAGGTCGAGGGGAACGGTCTCGTTGAACTCGCGGATGGCGCTGAGCGCCCCTTCGGCGCTTGCCAGGTCGCTCTCGAGGTGCTCGTCGAGCCGGAACGTCCGGTCGAGGAGGCTGTCCTTGTAGAAGTAGACAAACAGGGCGCGCAGAGCCTCGGCGGTGGGCGGGAACTGGGCGGCGGACAGCACCTGCGACAGGCTCACGAGGTAGCGTGAGAGCTCCGCGAATCCGCAGACCCGGTCTCCGCCTTCGCCGCCGGCGTGAAAACAGGCCAGCATCGCCGCGAACGGGTGGAGCGCCAGGCGGGCGAGGGCGGTAAGCGACTGCACGTCGTAGTAGACGGCCCTGCGGCCTTCTTTCGGGATGCTGTCGAGGATCTCGTCGCACCGCCGCGTAAGCTCGTTCCTGAGGTTCTCGCCGTCGCCGTCGGAGCCGGCCGGCAGCTGCGGGTCGGTGGCCGCCAGCAGGCGCTGCTGCACGTCGGGCATCTCGGTGCCGGCGAGGAACGCGACGAACTCCTCCTTGTCGCGCCGCATCGCCATGTCGAGGGGGGCCCTGAAGTGCTGCACGGCCATGCGCAGGGCGGCCAGCGCCTCGTACATGCGGTCGCCGAACAGGCGCCTGCGGTAGTGCAGGAGCCCCCGGCCGTGACGCTCGATCATCGCCTCCAGGCGCCGCAGCAGGATCTGCTCGAGCATCGAGAAGCGGTCCTTGCCCGTGAGCAGGCACCTGATGAGGATGAGCAGCCGGTGCAGGAGCGACATCCTCTTGTACTCGCCGTCGAGGTCGACCATCCTGGCGGCCTCGTCCTCGGCGCGCAGCGGCAGCTGGGAGACCCGGGACGAGGCGAGGATCCGGTCGAGGAGGCTCCTGCGCTCCTGCGAATCGAGGGTGCGGACGAGGATGTCGAAGACCGTCGCTTCTTCCATGGGGCTCGCCGTCGCGGGTCTGTGCGGCCGGCTCGGTGACGATTATACTACAACACGAAGCCAATGGCACCGCACGTCCCCCTGCGCCGCTACATGCTGCAGCGCCTGTTGCTGCTGCTCACCCCCGTGTTCCTGCTCGCGATCGGCGTCGAGTACTTCGACACGCGCCGCTCGATGGTGCGCTTTGCCGGCACGCTGGAGAACCAGACCGAAAAGAGCATCACGACCGCCGTGCGCATGATGCACAGCGGCTACGGAATGCTCGACCGGCTGCTCGACGACGAGATGCGAGCGGCCTTCAGCCTCTTTCTCGATGCCTACCACGACGCGGGGGGCGATCCCGCGCGCATGGACCTCGAGCGGATCAAGGGCGACCTGCGGGGCCGGATGGACCTCTACGTGATCAATCCCGCCGGGTCGGTCGAGCGCACGACGCTGGCCACCGGCAGGCGGCTGGACTTCGGGCCGTGGCCGGACCTCCACCAGCACCTGCTCAAGGTGCTCGCCGGCGGCCAGTACCACGGCGACAGCCTGGTCATCGACAGCGCCACCGGCACGATCCGCAAGCTCGGCTACATGCCCACCCCCGACGGCCGCTACCTGCTGGAGCTCAGCGTGGTCACCGAGGAGCTGCGGCCGTTTCTCGAGCGCCTCAAGCCGATGGCGGTGGCCGAGCAGCTGCGGGGCCTGAACCCGAACCTGGTGGACGTGCGGATCTGGAGCAGGCACGGGCCGCTGCACGGAGAGCGGCCGGCGCTGCAGGACGCCGGTCTGCGCGAGGCCCGCGACTCGGCGCTCATCGAGGGCCGCGCCCGCGAGGTGCACAGGGGCGAGCAGGTGGTCCGCTACCTGCCGGTCTCCGAAGAGGGCGAGCGCGAGGCCAGGACCGTCATCGAGCTCACCTACGACGCGAGCGGTCCGGCGCGCGAGGCCCGCGTGCGCCTGGCCTACGTGTCGGCGATCTACGTGCTGATCTACCTGCTGCTGTTCGTGGTTGCGCTGCTGGTCTCGCGCCTGCTCTCGCATCCGATTCACCACATCATCCACGCCGTCGACCGCATCTCGCGGGGGGACCTCGAGCACCGCATCGACGTGCAGACGCGAAGCGAGGTCGTGCTCCTGGTCGACAGCATCAACCGCATGGTCGACAGCCTCAAGCGCAACATTGAGCAGGTGCGGGAAAGCGAGGAGCTGAAGCGCAGGAACTACGAGCTGGAGGCGGCCAACAGGGCCAAGAGCGAGTTCCTCGCCAACATGAGCCACGAGATCCGCACGCCGATGAACGGCGTGCTGGGCATGGCGGGGCTGCTGGCTGAGACGCGCCTGGCTGCGGTGCAGCGCGAGTACGTGGACACGATCCGCAAGAGCGCCGACTCGCTGCTGACCATCATCAACGACATCCTCGACTACTCCAAGATCGAGGCCGGCAAGCTGAGCCTGGAGCCGATCGGATTCGACCTGCTGCCGTTCGTCCAGGAGATAGGCGACTTCTTTGCCCACCAGGCCGCCGAGAAAGGCATCGAGCTGATCGTCCGCTACCGGCCAGGCATGTCGCGTCGCGTGGTCGGAGACCCCGGACGCATCCGGCAGATCATCACCAACCTGCTCAGCAACGCCATCAAGTTCACCAACGAGGGCCACGTGCTCTTCGGCCTGGAGTGGAAAGAAGGCCGCGCGCCGGACGCGCCGCCATCCGCCGCCGCGGCGGCCCCGGCGTCCTCGCTCGCCCCGTACGGGCGGAATGCCGAGGCGTCCTCGCCTGCGCCGCAGCCCCAGCAGCCGGCCATGGTGGACGTGCGATTCACGATCGAAGACACGGGGATCGGGATCCCCGAAGACAAGCTCGGCATGATCTTCGAGAAGTTCAGCCAGGGCGACAGCTCGACGACCCGCCGGTACGGGGGCACCGGCCTGGGGCTGGCGATCTCCAGGCAGCTGGTCACCATGATGGGCGGCCAGATCGGAGTACGCAGCCGGCCCGGCGAGGGGACGACCTTCTGGTTCACCCTCTCGCTGCCGATCGACGAGGCGGCGCCCGCGGAGACGCGCCCCTCGCGCGAGGCGCTGGCGGGCGTGCGCGTACTCGCGGTCGACGACAACCAGGTGAACCGCCGGATCCTCTGCGAGTACCTCGGCGGCTGGCGCATGGACTGCCTCGTGGTCGACGGCGCCGAGGCGGCCCTGTCGGAGCTGGAGCGCGCCGACAGCGAAGGCCGGCAGTTCGACGTCGTGCTTCTCGATCACATGATGCCCGGCGTCGACGGGCAGGAACTCGGCCGCCGGATCAGCCGCGATCCCCGCTTCGGCGCGATTCCCCTGATCATGCTCACCTCCGTGGGTCACGCCGAGGACGCCGGCGCCCTGGAAGAGGCCGGCTTCGCCGGCTATCTGGTCAAGCCCGTGGTCCCTTCGCGGCTGCAGGCGATGATCCGCGCGGTGCTCGCGCGCGATGAGCCCGGCGGGCGGCGCGGCCTGGTGAGCCCGCACGCGATCGAGGAGCAGACCGCCGGCCGGCCGGACGACGGGCGCCCGCGCAGGATCAACGCGCGCGTGCTTGTGGCCGAGGACAACGCCATCAATCAAAAGGTCGCGGCGGCGATCCTGGCTAATCTCGGCTGCCGCACGGAGGTCGCCGGCAACGGCCGCGAGGCCGTGAGCCTGGTCGAAATGGTGCCCTTTGACGCGGTTCTCATGGACATCCAGATGCCCGAGATGGACGGCTACGAAGCCACGGCGCAAATTCGCCGCCTGTCAAGGCGCGGGCGCGTGCCGATCATCGCCATGACCGCGCGGGCCATGAAGGGCGAGCGGGAGCGTTGTCTGGCTGCAGGGATGGACGACTACATCGCCAAGCCGGTCAAGCCCGAGGAGATCGAGGCGGCGCTCGAGCGCTGCCTCGGCCCGGGCCGGACGCAACAGTCGGCACCGGCGGTCGAGACCGCGTCGGCCGCATCGGCCCCCGCGGAGTCCCCGTCCTCCGACGACGAGAGCGAGGCGCCGCCGGCCATCCCCGACCCCGAGCACGCGGTGCACTTCGACGAGCGCCGCCTGCAGAAGATGCTGCGCGGCGATGCCGCCCTGATCCGCGAGATCCTCGGCATGTTCCTCGAGGACACGCGGGCCAACCTCGAGCGGCTGCAGACCGCGCTCGCCGCCGGCGACGCCCGCGAGGCGGAGCGTACGGCCCACGCTCTCAAGGGCTCAGGGGCGAACGTGGGCGCCGAGCGCTTTGCCGCCCTGTGCCTGCGCGCCGAGGATGCGGCTGAGGCGGGACGTCTGGGGGACGCCGCGACCGCGCTGCAGGCGATCAAGGGCGAGCTCGTCCGGCTCGGCGAGACCTTCCGGCCGATGCTCGGCTCCTGAGAAGGGCCGAAGGCTTCGGTGCCGAGGCGCGCAGCGGCCGCGGGGCGCGCCTCAGCCCTCGAAGTAGACGCCGCCCTTTTCGAGGGCCGCCCGCAGGTCCCGGTAGGGCAGGTCCCGAGTGCTGCAGCGGCGGAGCGCGCAGAGCGCGGCGGCGGTGCCCGCGGCCTGGCCTTGAGCCATGCAGCTCACGGTGTTGCGGGTCGACATGTGGGCCTCGTGGTCCGAGGTGATCAGCATCCCGGCCGCGAGCAGATTGTCGATCCCCTTGACCCGCAGCGCCCGGTAAGGGATGCCGTAGGTGCCGCCGTTCCTGATCTGCAGGCGCGGCGCGCTGTCATGGAACCCGTAGGTCATCACGTCGTCCTCGAAATGGCGCGCCTCCAGCACGTCCGCGAGGCTGACGTCGTAGTCGCACTCGATCAGCCGGGCCCTCCTGATGTCGATCGAGGGGCTGGTGCGGGCTATGAAAGCGCCCTTGCAGCCCGGAACCAGCTTTCTGAAGAGCTTGACGCTCTCGTGCTGGCGCCTGCGGATATCCAGCTCGGCCCGTGCCATCTCGTCGCGGCTGGTCGGGCTCTTGGGGAGCTTGTAGTTGACGCGAACGAACATCAAGTAGTTGTCGTGCACCGTGGTCGTCACGAAGTCCACATGGAGGCGGCTCACCGCCTCGGCGAACTCCGGCGGGAGGTTGGCTCTGCTCCTCTTGGCTCCGATGCGCACGATCTGGTTGTCCCTGCCGCTTCGCCGGCCGTAGACCAGGTCCGTCAGGGCGTTGTGCTCCTGCAGGTAGGCCGTCAGCTTTTCGATGTCGACATTGGCTACGCCCATGCTGCCGGCCACGTGGTAGTCGTTGGGCTCGCTGTACGAGGCGCCGGCCCGGGCCGAGAGGTCGCCGTAGCCGGTGCAGTCGACAAAGCAGCGGGCCCGCACCAGCTCCCGCCCCTCGTGGCTGTCGCAGATCACGCCCGTGACCGTCGAGCCCTCGCGGGTCGCATCGGCCGCAAACGTGTTCAGGAAGGTGGCGACGCCGGCCTCCTCGAGCATCTCGTGGGCCACGAGCTTGTACAGCTCCGTGTCGATCGAGGTGCTGACCGAGTCGTAGTCGAAGCCGAGCTGCACCTCGGCGTGGCCGCTGGTGCCGCCTACGGCTTCGAGCCGGTCGACGATCTCCTGCGGAATGCCGCGCACGACCTGCCGTTTCGGGACGCCGGGGAAGGCCTTCCACAGATTGAAATAGCTGTGGAGCGTCACGCCCCCTTCGACCGCGGTCCCGCCGAAGTAGCCCTTCGACTCGATCACCGCCGTGCGGGCACCCTGGCGTGCGGCCGCCGCGGCGGCGATCACGCCCGCGGTTCCGCCGCCGGCGACCACGACGTCGAACTCCCGGACCGGCAGCTTTTCAGCGCCTTCCACGCGGGACACGTCAATCATGCTCCCTCTCCTTGTGCCGGGCCTCGATGGGGCTTGTCGTGCCCTCCGGCTCTCCTGAGCGCCCCACGATTCCCCGCCGCTGCGATTTAGTCAAGAGCGGGTCTCGCCGCCCGGGCACGCGACGGGCAGGATCGCTGGGCGGACGCGCTCGGCCCGCCGCGCCTCTCTTGGCGCCCGTCGACCAACTCGGGGTTGACTTAGAAAATTCCACCGTGCATAATGCTGTTTCAATTCTGCTGCGTTGAGGGGCTCGACGAGCTCCAAGGAGGTACTGCAATGATACGGAGAGTAGTGGCACTTGCTGCGGCGATTCTCATCGCCTCGGTGAGCGCGTTCGCCAGCGGCGGCGCAGAGGGCGCTTCCGCTCCCGGCGAAGTCAAGAAGGTCTACTTCTACGCCTGGACGCACCCCGACAACATGGTCCCGCTGCTGAATGCCTTCAACAAGGACTTCGCCGGCAAGTACGAGATGGTCTACCAGAAACTGCCGAACGCCCAGACCCTGACCATCAGCACGGCCCTCGCCTCGGGCGAACCGATCCACGTCATGACCCAGGCCAGCGCCTTCGATCTGCGCACCCGCGCCGATGACAAGATCTACCTGGGGCTGAAGAGATACTTCGACAGGGACAAGCTCAAGTACGCGGAGGTGTTCGGCAAGTCGATCGAGGAGACCCAGAACATCAACGGCGACTACTACTCGATGCCCTACTGCAACAACATCAACGTGGTCTACTTCAACAAGAAGCTGTTCGACGCGGCGGGCGTTCCCTATCCCGATCCGAACTGGACCTGGGCCGACTTCCGCGCCACTGCCAAGAAGCTGACCAAGGGCACGGGCGCCAACAAGGTCTACGGAGCCATGCTCGACGTCGCCGAGGCGAACGGGGACCACTACTGGGCCACGATCGCCCAGCAGAAGCTCGGCAGCTTCTGGTACTACAGCAAGGACTTCAAGAGCACCCGCTTCGACGCTCCCGAGATGAAGGAGAGCCTGCAGTTCTTCTACGACATGTACATGGTCGACGGGTCCTGCATGCCTCTCTCCGAATACTCCGCCCTCAAGCTCGGCACCAGCGACACCAACGGGATGATCGGCCTGTACACCGGCCGCTACGCCATGTACTTCGTTCCGGTCTACGGCTGCCTCTACCTGAAGAAGAGCTACGGCGAAATCCCGCCGGGCACCGACATCGGCATGACCAACGTCCCGCGCCCGGTCGGCGCCGCCGGGTCCATCACGACCAGCTATTCCTCCCAGGCCTGCATCCCAGCCAACGCCCCGGACAAGGACGCAGCCTGGACCGCCATCAAGTACATCTGCATCGACCGCGCCGACCTCTTTGCCGGTCCCAAGGCGATGCACCCGGGCTACCAGTTCAAGACCGTGGAGGAAGCCAACAAGTTCAACGAGATCATCTTCAAGGACAAGCCCGGTCTCGATTACGCGATGGCGATGAAGGTGATGGCCCTTCCGCGAACGATCATCAGCAAGGACAACACCCACATCGAGGGTCAGGCCAAGATCAACCAGCTGATCAACGCCACCATGAGCCGCGTGTTCAACGGCGAGATCAAGCCGGACGAAGCGCTCAAGGAACTGAAGACCAAGGGCGACCAGTACATCCTCGAGGACATGAAGAAGTAGCTGCACGCGGCGCGCAGGCGCCGCATCCGCCGGGGCGGGCCGACCGCCCCGGCGATCTTTCCTGACGTGACGGAGGGGACGTGGGCTCTGCCGTGAAGAAGGCCGGCTTCCTGGAGCGCAACGAGAATGGGGCCGCCTTTGCCTTTCTCGCGCTCAACCTGGCGGGGTACGTGGCCTTCAAGCTGATCCCGATCCTGATGGCGCTGATCTTGAGCTTCTCCAAGTGGAACTTCGTCTCGGGCATCCGCGGCATCAAGATCGTCGGGCTGGACAACTACGTCAAGCTGTTCTCCGATCCCGTCTTTGCCACGTCCCTCGTCAACACGATCCTGTACGCCGTGGCCATGGTGCCGGTCTCGATCTTTCTCGCCCTCGTGTTCGGGGTGATCCTGAACGAATACGTGTTCGGCAAAGGGCTCCTGCGGCTGGCCTTCTATCTGCCCTACATCTCCTCCATGGTTGCGGTTTCGATGGTGTGGATGATCCTGTTCATACCCACCTACGGACCCATCAACAATCTCCTCAGAGCCATCGGCGTCGCCAAGCCGCCGGGGTGGCTCAACGCATCAAACACCTCGCTGATCTCGATCATCATCGTGGGAGTCTGGCAGTCCCTCGGCTACAACATCATCATCGTGCTCGCGGGCCTGCAGGGGATCTCCCGCTCGCTCTACGAGTCGGCCGACATCGACGGCGCCAACGTCGTGCGGAAGTTCTTCAGCATCACCATCCCGTCGCTTTCGGGCGCCCTCTTTTTTCTCGTGATGATCTCCTTCATCCGATCCTTCCAGGTGTTCACGCCGGTGCAGATCATGACCCAGGGCGGCCCGGGCTTCTCGTCGTCGGTGCTCGTCTACTACATCTACACCACGGCCTTTCAATACAGCAACATCGGGTACGCAACCGCCATGTCATGGGTGCTGTTCCTGCTCGTGTTCGGCTTCACGGTCGTGCGCAACACCATTCAGGCCCGCACCGGCCGGGGTTACTGAGGAGAGCAGATCGATGGGCCACACCCGAAGAAAACTGGTCGCCAGGATCCTGCTGACAGCGCTGATGGCGGGGCTCTCGATCTCGATGCTGACTCCCTTTGTCTGGATGCTTTCGGCTTCGTTCAAGCCGGAAAACGAGATCTTCAACGTCCCGATCGACTGGATCCCCAAGACCAAGACCGTGGAGAACTACGTCAAGGTCTGGGGGTCCACGGTGCCGTTTGCCGTCTTCTTCCGCAACTCGGTCTTCGTGTCGACCTGGTGCGTGGCGGGCGAGGTCTTTACCAGCGCCCTGGCAGGCTACGCCTTTTCCAAGATCAGGTTCCGGGGCAGGAACGTCATCTTCTGGACCTACGTGGCCACCCTGATCTTTCCGGCGCAGATGATGCTCATCCCGCGCTTCGTGCTGTTCCGCCTCACCGGGCTCTACAACACGCTCTGGGCGCTGATCCTGCCGGGGATGTTCACAGCCTTCGGCACCTTCATGCTGCGGCAGTTCTTTTCCACGATCCCCGAGGAGCTGAGCGAGTCGGCCAAGATCGACGGTGCGAGCCATTTCGCGGTCTTCAGCAAGATCATCGTTCCGCTGGCGATCCC
This sequence comes from uncultured Spirochaetales bacterium, assembly GCA_964552235.1. Taxonomy (GTDB): domain Bacteria; phylum Spirochaetota; class Spirochaetia; order SZUA-6; family CAVTHK01; genus CAVTHK01. The sequence continues at coordinate 17,455 of CAZKGO010000074.1, forward strand.
GGCCTTCAGCGCGCTGATCATCTTCCAGTTCGTCGGCACCTGGAACGAGTACGAGGCGCCGCTGGTCTACATCCGGACCAAGACCCTCGCCACGATCCCCCTCGGCCTGACCTACTTCAGGGACGAGAACGCGACGAGCTACGGCGCCATCATGGCCGCTTCGGTCTGCTCGCTCATCCCGATCTTCGCGGTGTTCCTGACGTTCCAGAAGCAGTTCGTGGCCGGCATCGCCACGTCCGGAATGAAGGAATGAGGCCGCCGCCGGACCAGCATCGGTCATGATCCGTCATAGCGACTGAGCGGCTCCTCGAGCGCTGCGCGCCGGGCCGCGGTCGGCTTGCCGTTCGCATCCCACAAGGGAGGGTCGAGATGAAGGTGAAGGCAGAGCGCGTTGTTCTCGTCGACCGCAGCGCGGGCTCGCTGCCCGGGCGGCACGGCCTCGCCGCCCTGCGCGCCGCCCTCGAGGGCCGCGGCGCTTCCGCGGAAGCGGCGCACATCGCGCCCGCGACTCCCGCGGGGCAGGTGGTGGTGGCCGGGCGCGCCGACGACGCCTGCGTGCGCGGCCTCCTGGCCGCCGCGGGCGTCGCCGCCCCGTCGGCTGCCGAGTCCCTGGTCTGCGCCCGCTCAGGCGCCGCCCTGGTGCTCGCCGGCGCCGACGACCGCGGCCTCTGCTACGCGCTCCTGGAAGCCGCAGACCGCGTGCGCACCCGCGGCCTCGACGCGCTGGCGGCCATGGACGGCCTGGCCGAGCGGCCCGAGCACGCGGTGCGCAGCGTCTGCCGATTCATCATGGGCAGGCTCGACGACGAGTGGTACGAGTCGCTGGAGTTCTGGCGCTACATTTACGCCCGCCTCGCCCAGGCGCGCTTCAACCGCTTCACCCTCATCATGGGCTTCGACACCGGCTACCTCACGCCGCCCTATCCGTTCTACGTCCGGGTCCCCGAGTATCCGGCGGTGCGCGCCAAGGGGCTCTCGGCCGCGGACCTGGCCGCCCGGCTCGAGCATCTGAGGGCGATCGCCCGCATGGCCCACGAGCACGGCCTGGAGTTCTTTCTCGGCACCTGGCAGCAGAACCCCTGGGTGAGCGAGGAGGAGCTCCTGGTCGACAATCTGCCAAAGGACGAGGCCGAGCTCGCCGACTTCTGCGTCGCGGGCCTCAAGGCGCTGCTGCGCGCTGCTCCCGAGATCGACGGCATTCACTTCAGGGTCAATCATGAAGCCGGCGTCGGGACGCAGAAGTCGAACGAGGACTTCTGGCGCGCCCTGGTGAACGCAGCGGCTGAGGTGCGCAAGGACATCAAGCTGGACCTGCGGGCCAAGGGGCTCACCGACGAGATGATCCGCGACGGCCTGGCCACGGGCGTGCGGGTCACCGTGCCGACCAAGTACTGGTGCGAGCACGCGGGCCTTCCTCACCACCTGACCCAGATGCGCCGGGAGGAACTGACGCAGCTTTCCAACTTCAACCACAGCCGCCGCTACAGCTACGCCGACATGCTCAAGCGGCCGCGCTCCTACGACACCCTGTACAGGCTCTGGAACAACGGCACCACGTCGGTGCTGCTCTGGGGCGATCCCGACTACGCCCGCCGCTTCTCGGCGAGCTGCCATCTCGGCGGCGCGGCGGGCTTCGAGATCAGCGATCCGCTGGGCCTGCGGTGGGGCCACACGCCGCTGCAGAAGGAGGCCTGGCGCATCCACAAGGACAGCAAGTACGCGCCGGGGAGGTGGGAGGACGAGCGCTACTGGATGACCTACCTCACCTTCGGCCGCCTCGGCTACTCCACCGATGCGCCCGCCGAAATCTGGGAGCGCGAACTGGCCGCGCGCTTTCCGGCGCCAGCGGTCCAGGCCGTGCTCGATGCCTATTCGAGCGGAGGCAAGATCCTGCCTCTAGTCACGGCGTTCCACATGCCTGTGCACCCCCAGCTCGCCTACTGGCCCGAGGTCAGCACGGGAGCAGCGCTCTTCGAGGAGCACAACCACCGCCCATACAGGTACATGGGCAAGGCGATGAGCTACTTGACGTCGGAGCCGAGCGACCCCGGGCTCTTCTACGGCGTGAGTGAATACGTGGCCGATGCTGCGGCAGGCAGGCTGCGGCCGAAGTACACGCCCCTGCAGGCCGGCGAGTGGCTGGCTGCGCTGTCTGCCAACGTGCGCGACGCGATCAGACGCGCCGCCGCCGTGCCGGGCATCGAGCGAGCTGCCGAGTGGCCTGGCACCGAGCTCGATTCGCTCATGCTCGCCGACATCGCGGAATATCACAGCCGCAAGGTCGAGGCCGCGGTTTGCCTCGCGTGGCATCAGCTGCGGGCGGACACGGGCCGCCTCGCTGCCGCTCACGCGGCGATGGCGGCCGCACGCGAGGTCTGGCGCAGGCTCGCCGAGCGCGGCGCCGCATTCCACGACGACCTCGTCTTTCAGGCCGGCGGGCTGACCGGCGGCAGAATGGGCCACTGGCGCGACTGGCTGCCTGAGCTGGACAAGGACGTGGAGAAGCTGGCGGGCATGCTCAAGGCAGCCGGCGCGGCGGCCGCGGTCCCGCAGGCGGCCGGGGGCGCCCCCGCGCCCCGCGCGCAGCGCGACGTGGCCGCGATCGAGGCGGTGGTGCCGGCGACCGCGCCGGCCGGACGCGACCTGGAGGTGCGGCTGCTGGTGGACCCGCTCGACGGCCCGAGCACGCAGTGGACGCTCTTCTACAGGCACGCCAACCAGCTCGAGGGAGCGTTCCGCACAGCGGCGATGGCGCGCTGCGACCGCGGCTTCAGGGCGGTGATTCCAGCAGCTTACGTGACTGCGGAGTGGGACCTTCTTGTCTACTTCGGATCCGTCGTGGGCGGGCAGGCCGTGCTGCACCCCGGCCTGTGGCACACCCGTCACCCGATGCCGTACCTCGTCGTTCGGGTGGTGTAGAGGCGCAGCCGCGAGCGGCGACGCGGCGTCTCAGCCGAGTTCGGGTCCCGCTGCGGCGAGATAGGCCGCGGGCCGGGCCGCCGCGAGGTCGCTGCCGCGCACCATCCGCACGAACGAACGGCTCTCGCTCAGTCCCGCGTCCTGCAGCCAGCGCGCCAGGCCGGGATCGACGACGTCGATCATCACGGGCCTGCCCCGCAGCGTCGCGAGGGCGGAGGCGAGCACCGCGATGCCGTCGTCGAGGGCGGCCGCGACCACCGGGCCGACGTGCTGGAACGCGAGGCCGGGCCTGCCGAGGCAGAAGGCGCGCAGGCGGGTGCCGTCGCCGGCCTTCCAGGCGAGCGACGGCGCACGCGCGAGCAGATGCGCGAGCAGCGCGCCGCGCTCGCAGCCGAGGGCCTCGGCGTCCAGGCGCGCGGCGGCGGCAAGGTCCGCTGCGGCCAGGCGCTCGGCGCGCGGATCGGCAGCGCAGGGGCCCGCGGCTGCGGTCTGCATGCGGTGGAGGCCGCCGCAGGGCCTGAAGCCGAGCCGCTCGTACACCTGCTGCCCCGCTGCCGTGGCGTCCAGCATCACCGAAGGGCAGCCCTGCAGGCGCTCGAGCGCCCGCTCGACCAGCGCCGTGCCGATGCCCATGCGTCTGAAGCGCGGGTCGACCAGCACCATGCTGAGCCACGCGGCAGCCGCGCCGTGGCGGATCGAGGTCGCGGTGCCGATCACCTCGCCGTCGTGCACTGCGGCCGCTCCCGCCTGCGGGTCGAGGCCGAGAAAGAGCAGCCAGTCCTCCTCGACCTGGTCCCACCCGGCCACGCTCGAGAGCCTCATGGCCGCGCCAAGGTCGGCGGGCAGCAGGGTGCGGTAGGCGATGCCGCCCGGGCCGGCGTAGCGGCTCGAGCGCTCCAGGCGCGCGAGGCGGTCGCGCACGTGGGCCAGCAGGTTCACGCCCACCGAGGCAGCGATGGCGCGCCCCTTGTCCGCGCCGGCCAGCGACGGCCACCCGATCGCTCCCGCGGGCGCCAGGTGCCCGACCCCGAACGTCGTGAGGTCGGCCTGGCGCAGCGGCCGGTCCTGGGGGGCCGCAGCCTTCATGTCTATTCCCCCCTCGCGGACCAGCTCGGGGGCGATCGCCATCATCAGCGACGTCTCCCACTCGCCCGCGTGGATCTCGTGTCCTTTCGACCCGCTCTCGGCGGCGATCGCCGGGTCGCAGAACTCCCACACGTTGCACAGCAGGATCTTGAGCCGACGGTCCTGCCGGTTGATGTCGCGCACGACCGGATTCAGGCAGAAGTTGCCGCCGTGGGCGTTCAGCAGGATCCAGCGGTCGAAGCCCTGGCGCTCGAGCTCGCCGGCGAGGTCGCGCACCACTGCCATGAGGGTCTCGGGCTTCAGCGAGAAGCTCCCCCTGAAGCCGGTGTGCTCCAGCGAGGTGCCGATGCGCACGGTCGGCAGCAGGGCGGCGTCGAGATCCTCGGCCAGCCCGCGGGCAAAGTGGTCCGCCATGAGGCTGTCGGTGTCCAGGGGAAGGTGGCTGCCGTGCTGCTCGTGCGCTCCCACTCCGCTCACGGCGATGCGGGTGGGGTGGGCCTGCCATTCGGGGGAGGGGAGGCGCGAGTCGATCATCGGCTGCCGGCGCTCAGGCGAGCGCCTCGACCATGCGCGTGGCTGCGAGCATGCCGGGATCGTCGAGACCCACGCTGCGATCGGCAAAGATGCGCGCCCGCCCCTGCTTGCACGGCTTCGGTCTGAAGGCTTCGAGCGCGGCGCGGGCCGCTGCGACGGCCCGGCCGAGCATCTCCTCGGGATCCTCGACCGCCGCGGTCGCCTCCCGAACCGCCTCGAGGCTGTCCAGCACGGTCTTCTCACCGAGTGCGCTGCGGCCCCGCGCCGACATCTTGGCGATGGCCGCTTCGAGCATCGAGGGCACCATGGTCCACGGAACCGACGCCTGTCCCTTGACGGTCGCGGCCGCCGCCATGAAGCCGGTGGCCAGGATCGTGGCGAACGACGAGGCGCGCACCCGGGTCAGCGCTTGGGCGCACTTGAGAAGCGCAGCGCCCAGGTCGTCGGGCAAGCCGTCGAGCTCGGTGCGCACGGCCTGGAAGCCCTCGGCCACGGCCACCCCGATGTCGCCGTCGCCGAGCGTCGCGTCGGCCGCGTTGAGCTCGTCGCGGCAGTCGACCATCCGCTGCGCCACCCGGCCCAGGCCGGCGCGCAGCGCGGCCACATCCAGCGATGCGGAGGCAGCCATCACGCCACCGTCCAGAAGGCGCAGGAGCACGGGGCCTTGAGGAATTTCTCCAGCTCCCCATCGAGGGCGCACAGGGTGAAGGTCACTCCCGTCATCTCCATCGACGTGGCGTAGCGGCCCACCAGCGGCATCACGATCGTGACCTTGCGGTCGGCGAGCCTGCGGCTCACGCGCCTGTAGAGGATGTACAGCTCCTCCGGCGGGGTGGCGCCGAGGCTGTTGACCAGCACCGAGACGCGATCGCCGGCCGAGGGGCTCAGGTCCGCCAGCAGCCGGTCGAGCATGTCGTCGGCGATCGCGTCCGCGTTCTTGAGCGGCCCCTTCCAGACGCCGGGCTCGCCGTGGATGCCCATGCCGAGCTCCATGTCGTCCTCGCCGATCGAGAAGGTCGGCTTGCCGGCCTGGGGCACCGTGCAGGGCGTGAGCGCCACGCCAAAGGAGCGGCAGGCGTCCGCAGCCTTCTGCGCCACCCGGGTGACCTCGGCCAGGTCGGCCCTGCCCTCGGCGCAGGCTCCCGCGATCTTGAACGCGTAGACCAGGCCGCCGGTCCCGCGCCTCTTGCCGCGCTCGGCCAGCGGGGCGCTGGCCACGTCGTCGGCCACCAGCACCGTCGTCGAGCTGATTCCATCCATGTCCACGATGTCGCCGGCCATGTCGAAGTTCATGATGTCGCCGCCGTAGTTGCCGTAGAGGCGCAGCACGCCGGCTCCACCGTGCGCGGCCCGCATGGCCTCGGCCATCTGCTCGGCGTTCGGCGAGGCGAACACGTCGCCGATCGCGGCGCCGTCGAGCAGCCCCTTGCCGACGTAGCCGGTAAAGACCGGCAGGTGCCCGGAGCCTCCGCCGGTGACGATGGCGACCTTGCCCTTGACCGGGGCGTCCGGCCTCACGATCACCCGGCCTCCGGGTCCCGTCTGCCTGTAGTACTCGGGGTGGGCTGCGCACAGGCCCTGCAGCATCTCGTCGACGTAATCGCGGGGGTTGTTCAGGATCTTCTTCATCGGGAACCTCCTCGAGTCCGTGCAGTCTGCGGCACGG
>CAZKGO010000075.1:0-13820 GCA_964552235.1 uncultured Spirochaetales bacterium
GTCGCGTGGGTCACACTGCTCCTCGTTCTCCTCAAGGTGTTCCAGGGGCCCGCGAACAACATGTCGAACACCGTCGCCCTAGAAGACTTGAACAGCCGCGGGCGGGAGTTCGGGCCGGTGCGGATGGCGGGCACGGTCGGGTACATGGCGTACTACGTCGCCCTCGGTCCGGTCCTGGCCAAGTGGGGTTTCACCGCCGCGTTCCTGCTGAGCGCTGCGATGCTCCTGGCGGCTCTGGTCGTCTCATTCTGGCTGCCCGGTGTTTTGGGACACCAGGCCAGGGCGGCAAGGGTCTCGTATCGGGCGTTGTACGGCAACACCGAGCTGATCCTCCTGGTGGTGTTCGCCTGCCTGCTGATGATGGCGATGTACCACTACTACAACAGCTTCGCGATCTATCTCCGCGAGCTCACCGGAAGCGACGGCCCGGGAGCGCTGGCCGTCGCGGTATCGACGGTCGGCGAGATCCCCTTTCTGCTTGCGAGCGGCAGGATCGTGCGGCGGCTCGGCATCCGCCGCACCGTCGCGGCGGCCGGGTTCATGATGGGGATGCGCTTCCTGATCTGGGGACTCGTCACGAACCCCACGGTGCTCCTCGCGAGCCAGATCCTGCACGCCACCAACTTCGTCGTGCTCGACTACTGCCTGGCGGTCTACATCAACGACAAGATGCCGGCCGAGCTCAAGGCGACCGGCCAGGCGTTCAAGACCGTCGTCGGCTTTACCCTGCCGCTCGCCGTCGGCTCGCCGATCGTCGGAGTACTCAGCGACCTGCTGGGGATCCCGGTCGTCTTCCGGATCGGCGCCGTGTGGCTGTTCGCCGTGACCGGGGTCTTTGCCGTGCTGTTTGCCAGGATCGGCGGGCGCCAGGCTGCGGCGGTCGGCGGGTGCAGGCGCCGCGGTTCAACTTCATGAGCCGCGGTCCCGACAATTGGGGCGAGGGAACACCTCGTGATCGGACCTCCCCTGGCCTCAGTGATCATCTTCGGGATCCTCGCGTTCTCGATCACCGCGGTCGCCATCACCGCCCTGGTGATCGGATACCTGGAGAAGAAGAGCTCCCTCGACCACCGCGGCAGGAGCGAGGAGCTGCAGTACAGGTACCAGGCCGGGGGGTCGAAGGCGACCGGACCCCAGCCGCGGGCGTAAAACCGGTTGCCTGAACGACCGCGAACCCCGCGGTCAGGGCCGGGTTGCCGCCGCGGCGGCGCCCTCGTCCGCTACCGCCGTCGTGCGAGGGTGGTGGTCATCGACCCCGCGACGACGAGCACGGCGCCGATCACGCTGAGCGCGTTCAGGTGCTCCACGGTCAGCGTGCCCGGCGCGACCAGGGCCAGCAGCCCCGTCGACGCCACAGTGAGCAGCGGAGAGACGGCGACCACGGCGCCCATCCTCGACGCCTCCAGGTGATTCATCGCGGCGCCAAAGCTCAGGTAGGAGGCGAGCGTCGCCACGGCGACCGCGCCCAGCAGCGCGAGCTCGGGAGCCCGCAGCGCCGCGAGCTTGTCGGGTGAGGCCATCGGCGTGAGAAAGCCGGCGGCGACGATGTAGGTCACGAGCAGGATCGTTTCGGGCGCCAGGCGGACCAGCAGCTGCTTCTGCGCGAGCATGTAGCCGGCCCAGAAGACCGCGGAGACCGTGACGAGCAGCACACCCAGGTAGTACGGGCCCGCGCCGACGACGAGATCGGCATACCGCGTGTTGAAAAACAGCAGGATGCCCGCGACCAGAGTCGCAAACCCCGCCCACTGCAGGCGTGTGAAACGCTCCCGGTAGATCAGCAGACCGCCGATCAGCGCGAGCATCGGCGAGAGCTGCACCAGGACCTGCGCCGTGTCGGGTGAAATGAAGCGCAGCCCGGACTGGTACAGCACGTAGTTGCCGGCGAGGCCCGCGACGCATGCGAGCATGAGCAAGGGCTGGCGCGCGGCCTCAGCGAGCCCCGACACGCCGTGGCGGTGCAGCACGACGGGGGCGATCAGGAGACCCGCGGCCAGGAAACGGCTCCACGAAAGCGTCCAGGGATCGAGCCGGCCCACCAGCAGCTTGAGCGCCACAGGCATGGTTCCCCAGATCAGCGCGGTAGAGAGGGCGAGCGCGAGACCGGTGGGCGTCCTGCCCGTGACCGTGTGTCGAACCACCCGCTACATCCCGACGATCGGCCGCAGCCTGTCGATCTCGGCGGGCTCCCGGACCATGATGTACAGGTAGAGGCCGCGGGGCTCCAGCGTGTCCATCAGCAGCCGTAGCTCGTCAGGGGTGAATGACCCCCGGATGAGCAGCGAGCGGCCGGCGCGCTGCACCCTGGCGAAGTAGGGGGCCATCTCCGAGACCGGCGGTCCCCCGACATCGTTGTTGATCTCCAGGCAGCGAAGCGGCTCGATCTCGAGGATCTGGTCGAGGACGAACATCGAAGTGGCGTGCAGGTGCATGAAGGCGCAATCGAAAGAGCGGGCGATGCGCTCGTCGACCGGCCTGACGTACTCGCGGTACAGGCGCGGCGACAGCACCGCGATGGCGTCTTCCTGCATGCGGGCGATCGGGCCCGGCGCCCAGAGCTGGTACTGGGCGTCGTACCACCCGCCTTGAAAGAGCGGCAGGCGCTTCCAGACGTCGCGCGTGATCTCGACAAAGAACTCGCCCATGTTGGCGAGCAGGCGGGCAGCCCTGTCCGGCTCTTCCATGAGATCCACGACCGTCTGCTCGTGCCCGCGCAGGCTCACCGCGAGATCGAGCGGGCCCACCAGTGTGCCATGGGAGACCGGAAACCGGCCGGCGGAGCGGCGAACGAGGGCGTCGGCGAACTCCATGTACTTGAGGTACCAGGGAGCGGAGCGATCGAGCCGCACAGCCAGCGCCGCATCCCAGTCGAGGCTGCGATCGACGGCCACGACATTGCCGGGCAGCACCCGCATCGCGGCCCCGAGGCTTCCGCAGCACCAGAAGACGGCCTGCGAAGGCGAGGCTCCGCGGAGGATGTCGTCCTCGATCGCCTCGCCCTCGGCGAGCAGCCGCTCCTGGTCGTCGAGGAACTCCTCGGGAGCGACCATGTCCGGAGTCAGCGGCCCGTCCTTGGGCCAGCGCGCCGAGGCCGAGAACTCGTCGAGAGGAAACCAGCTCTTGAACGAGAACCCGACCAGGGGCCGCCTGACCGCCTCGCGGGCCCAGAAGCGGCGGTAGCCTTCGACCTTGGCCGGGTCGTTGCCAAAGGGGTGTTTCATGGCGAGGCTTCTCCCGGGATGCCGGACCCGCATGCGCTCCGGCGCCCCTCACTTACCGAACAGCAGGTTCGGCAGGAACAGCACCAGGTCGGGCACGTAGGTGAGGATGAACAGCACGATCGCCAGCGTCACGACGTAGGGAAACACGACCTTGGCGATCCGCTCGAAAGGCACCTTGGAGACCCCGGCCAGGACGTAGAGCACCATGCCGACCGGAGGGGTGAGCAGCCCGATCATCAGGTTCAGGATCATGATGATCCCGAAGTGCACGGGATCGACGCCGAGACTCTGGATGACCGGCATCAGTACAGGCGTGAGGATCGTGATGGCGGCGATCGTCTCCATGAACGTGCCGGCGACGAGCAGCATGACGTTGATGACGATCAACGCCACGTACTTGTTGGGCAGGGCTCGCAGAAAGAAAGCGGACAGCTGCTGAGGGATCTGAGCCGTGGCGAGGATCCAGCCGAAGAGCGAGGCGCAAGCGACGATGAGCATCACGCTCACGGTGCTGTTGGCGGTCTCGAGCAGCATGCGCGGGATGTCGCGCATCTGGATCTCGCGGTAGGCGAAGCCGAGAATCAGCGAGTAGACGACGGCGATGATCGCGGCCTCGGTCGGAGTGATGACGCCGCCAAAGATGCCGCCGAGGATGATGGCGGGCGTGAGCAGCGTGAAGAACGAATCGCGCACCGAGGCCGCCAGCTCCCGGAACGTGGCCCGCCTGTGCTTGGGGTACTTCTTGGCCTTGCTCTCGGCGTAGACGAAGATCGCCATGGCCAGGCCCATGATGAGCCCGGGGATGAAGCCGCCGATGAACAGGCGCCCGATCGAGACGCCGGCGATGACGCCAAAGACCACCGCGGGCACGCTCGGCGGGATGATCGGCCCGATGATCGAGGAGGCGCCGGTAACGGCGAGGCTGAAGTCCTCGTCGTATCCCGCGTCCTTCATCGCCTTGAGCTCGATGGCGCCGAGCCCCCCGGCGTCGGCGATCGCCGTGCCGGACATGCCCGAAAAGATGATGCTCGCAAGGATATTGGCGTGGCCGAGGCCGCCGGTGATGTGGCCGACGACCTTGTCGGCGAAGTCGAAGATGCGCCGCGTGATCCCGCCGGTGTTCATGATGTTGCCGGCCAGGATGAAGAACGGCACCGCCATCAGGGGGAACGAGTCGCCGATGCCCATGGCCATGCGCTGCACGGCCACGATCGGGCTGATGCCGGCGGCGGCGAGGTAGAGCAGCGAGCTGATGAGCAGCGAAAAGGCGATCGGAACCCGCAGGACGATCAGCAGCACAAACGAGCCGAGCAGCAGGGCGACCATCATGAGGCACCTCGGCGGTTGCCGCGGATCAGCGCCACGGTCTGCGCCGCGAGCCTCAGGCACACGATCACGCACCCGACGGGCACGGCGGCGATCACAAAGCTCATGGGGATCTGCATCGCCGAGCTCGCGATCGACCACTGCTCGCGCGTGAAGAAGATGCCGATCGGAACGATCGAGGCGAACGCGGCGATCGAGAGGACGTTCGTGACGATCGAGACGACGCGGCGCGCCGCCGGCGGCATCTTGTTGTAGAAGAACTCCATGGCGATGTGGATGCCGCGGCGCACTCCGTATCCGGCGCCGATAAAGGCCACCCAGACGAACAGGTAGCGGGCGAACTCCTCGCTCCATACCAGCGGCATGTTCAGCACGTAGCGCATGAAGATCTGCAGGGCGAGGGCAAGCCCCATGATCGCGATGCCGCCGGCGACGAAAGCGTCCTCGATCTTGTCCAGGATTCTCACGGCTTCCTCTTGGAAGGACGGAACGCGCGGGGGGAGGGCCCCCCGCGCCATGGGAACGAGACTACTTTACGGCCTGGATGCGCTCGTAGAGCCCCGCGCCCCAGGTGCCTTCGAACTCCTTGATCACGACCTGCGTCGCCTTGCGGAACGACTCGACGTCGGGCTGGACGACCTGCATTCCCTTGCCCTTCATCTCTTCGAGCCAGGCTTTCTCCGCGTCGGCCACGGCCTTGTTGATGGTCGGCGCGACAGCGGCCACGCTCTCCACGAGGGCCCTCTGGAAGGCCGCCGGCAGCTCGTCGTACTTCTTGGTGGCGATGAACACCGGGGTGAGCTGCAGCACGTGGCCGGTGAGGCTGATGTGGCTCTGCACCTCGTAGAACTTCTGCGTGTAGATCGTCGGGATCGGGTTCTCCTGCCCCTGCACGACGTTCTGCTGCAGCGCCAGGTAGACTTCGGACAGAGCCATCGGCGTCGGGTTGGCGCCCATCGCCTTGGCGTTGGCCACCGAGAGCGGCATGTCCGGTGCGCGCAGCTTCATCCCCTTCATGTCCTCGGGGGTGCGGATCGGCTTTTTGCTGGTGACGTAGCGCGTGCCGTAGTAGAGCGTGGTCAGAGCCTTGAGGCCGGTGGACTTTTCGAGGCCGCCCCACAGCTCCTTGCCGATGTCGCCGCTGAGCACCTTTTCGGCGTGGGCAAAATCGCGGAAGATAAAGGGACCGTCGAAGATCAGCACCGGCTTGTAGCGCTTGCCGATCTCGCCGGGGCCGATGATGGCCATCTCGACGACGCCGTTGACCAGGCTGTCGGAGAGGTCCTTCTCGCTTCCGAGCTGGCCCGCCGGATACTCGGTGATGGTGAACTTGCCGCCGGTCTTCTCGCTGACCATGGCAGCCAGCCGCTTCATGCCCGCCGAGAACGGGTGGTCCGGCTGGTACACGTGAGCCAGCTTGTAGTTGACCGCCTTGGCCTCCTGCTTGGCTTCGCCGCCGCCCGAGGCGAACAGCAGGCCCGCAGCCGCGCACAGGAACAGTGACACAATACCAATGCGTTTCATTCGCTTCCTCCTGGGAGTAGATGAAGGTAGATGCGGCCCGACCGCTTGTCAAGCTGCTGGATGCCGCCCCCTGCATGATCCGGCCGCCGTGGTCGCGCCTTTGCCGCCGGGCGGCTCGTCGACTTTCTGCGCGGCAGCCGGGCAGGACCGTTGACAGTGCAACGATACTATGATACATTAATCATAGTTGCAGGGAGAGTAATATGAGCATCACCTACGCGCTCCTCGGATTCCTGAGCTGGCACCCGTTCACGGGCTACGACCTCAAGAAGCTGCTGTCGGACTCGCTGGCCTTCTACTGGACCGGCAACAACGCGCAGATCTACCGCACGCTCATCGAGCTGCACCGCGAAGGGCTCGTCACGCAGGAGGTGCAGGTCCAGGACAAGTACCCGCCGCGCAAGGTCTACACCATCACGCCCGAGGGCAGGGCCGCGCTGCGCGAGTGGGTGGCCTCCGCGCCCGAGCCGCCGCAGCTGCGCAACATGTTTCTCGTGCAGCTGGCGTGGGCCGACTGCCTCGACACCGAAGCTCTCGACGGCCTGCTCGCGGGCTACGAGCACGAGGTCGAGATGCAGCTGCTGATGCGCCGCGAGTTGCGCAGGCGCGGCACGGTGAGCCCGTCGCGAACGCCGCGCGAGACCTTCCTCTGGAAGATGATCGACGAGAACGGCATCGACGCCTGCGAGAGCGAACTGGCCTGGGTGCGCCGCGTGCGGCGCGATATGCCCAAGGCCGAGAGACGAAGGAGGACAAAATGAAGGCTGCAGCATCCGTGTACAGGTCGGCCGAGGGCGAGCGGATCGTCAACAGCCTGTACGACCGCGTACTCGCCCGCTGGCCCGTGCCGTGGACGCCGCTGGAGGCGCCCACGCGGCACGGCCGCACCTTTGCCATCGCGAGCGGGCCGGCGGACGCCCCCGCGCTCGTGCTCCTGCACGGCGCAGCCTCCAACGCGGTGTCGTGGGTCGGCGACGCGGCCGCTTACAGCCGCCGCTTCCGCGTGCTGGCGGTCGACTCCCCGGGCGATCCGGGCCGCAGCGAGCAGGTGCGGCCCTCTTGGCGCGGACCGGCGCTGGCCGAGTGGCTGGCGGACGTGCTCGACGCCGCAGGGGCGCGCACCGCGTCGCTGGTGGGGCTGTCGCAGGGCGGGCGCGCGGCGCTGCGCTTCGCGACGCTGCATCCCGAGCGGGTCGACCGCCTCGTGCTGCTCGCCCCGGGCGGCGTCGTGCGGGCGCGGCCTGGATTCCTGCTCAAGGCCGTGGGGCTTTCGCTGATCGGCCGCCCGAAAGCGATCAACCGGGTGGTGCTCGGAAAGGACGTGATGGCCCCCGAAGGCGTCGAGTTCATGAACACGATCATGACTCACTTCATACCGCGCATCGAGGCGGAGGTGCTGTTCAGCGACGAGGAGCTGCGGCGCCTCACGATGCCTGTACTGCTGATCGCGGGCGCAGACGACGCCGTGCTCAGCGCCCGCGACACGGCCGCGCGCCTGCAGCGCCTGCTGCCGCGCCTCACCACGCGCATCCTGCCGGGCAGGGGCCACGCCCTGGTGAACATGGCAGAGGAGATCCTTCCGTTCCTGGAGGCGGCGTGAGGCGCGCTGGCGCATATACCGGAGTCTGTTGCTTCGCTGCGCCCCGTGGAACGCGCTCGCGAGGCGGCGTGCCACGATGGAGTGCACGGAGGGACGGATGCTACCGACAGGAAGAGCCAGCGAGGTCGGCGTGGATGCGGTCGCGCTCGAGCGGGCCTTCGGCCTGCTGCGTGGGTGGGTCGACGACGGCACGCTGCCGGGCGCGGCAGCGCTGGTGGCGCGGCGAGGCGTGGTGGTGGGCCGCTGCTGGTGCGGGAGGATCGCACGCGCGCCAGGCTCGCCGCCGATCGGCGCCGACACCCTCTTTGCCGTCGCCTCCGTGACCAAGCCGTTCACGGCCACGGCGGTGATGCAGCTCGTCGAGCAGGGCGTGATCTCGCTCGATCAGCCGGTGTCCGAGCTGCTGCCGGAGTTCGCCGGCGCGGGCAAGGAACGCATCACGCTCCGCCACTTTCTCACCCACACCTCCGGTCTGCCCGAGTACGCCGACGACAACGAGGAGATCCGCAGACGCCACCTCGGGCTCGACGCGTTCGTGCGCTCGTACTGCCGGGGACAGCCGACGTTCGCGCCGGGCGCGCGGTGGTCCTACAGCAACTTCGGCTTCGGCCTGGCTGGCGAGATCGTCGCGCGGTACGGCGGCAGCGGCTACCACGAGCACGTGGCCTCGCGCATTCTGAAACCCCTCGGCATGCGCGACAGCTGGCTGCCGCCGCCCGAGTCGGTCTGGGGCCGCATCGCCGAGGTGTGGCTGCCTACGGAGCCGCACACCGACTACGAGCGCTACAACTCGCCCTACTTCCGGCGGCTCGGCATTCCCTGGGGCGGCCTCTACTCGACCCCCGAGGATCTGGCGGTCTTCGCGCAGACGTTTCTGGACGGAGGCGCCCACGGCGGACGCCGGATCCTGAGCCCGGCGTCGGTGCACGAGATGATCCGCAACCAGGCCGGTGAGGGCGCGAGTCCGGTGAGCTGGGGTCTGGGTTGGGACGTCAAGGGAAGCAAGACGCCGCACTGCAGCGGCGACCGGACTTCGGCGGCCACGTTCGGGCACACGGGATCGTCCGGCTCGATGCTCTGGGCTGACCCGACCCTCGGCCTGGTCTGCGTAATGATCGGCACGCGCTCGGCAGAAAGCGGCTGGTCCGACGGCGAGATCCCGCGCCGCGCGCTGTTCTCCAGCGCCGTGGTGGCCGCTGTCGGCAAGCGCTGATCAGGCCGGGAGCGCCCCTCGCGTGCGGGTCTGCAGCCGGTAGACGCTGGTGCGCGCCGTGATGAACAGCACGCTGCCGTCCTCGCCCCACGCCAGGTTCGCGGGCAGCTCCGGCAGGATGATGCGGCCGAGCAGCTCCCCGTCCGGCCTGCACACCCACACTCCGCCCGGTCCCGTGCAGAAGATGTTGCCCTGCAGGTCG
This sequence comes from uncultured Spirochaetales bacterium, assembly GCA_964552235.1. Taxonomy (GTDB): domain Bacteria; phylum Spirochaetota; class Spirochaetia; order SZUA-6; family CAVTHK01; genus CAVTHK01. The sequence continues at coordinate 9,087 of CAZKGO010000075.1, forward strand.
ACCTTCATTCCGTCCGGCACGCCCGGGTCCTCCGATGCCATGTCCAGCAGGACGCGGCCTCCGCCGAGGGTTCCGTCGCCGTGCACATCGAAGGCCCGGATGTGCTTGCGATGGGAGTCGTCGACATACAGCACCGCCTCATCCGGGGAGAACGCCAGGCCATTGGGCAGCGCCATGTCGTCGACGAGCAACGCAAGGCTCCCGTCGGGGGCGATACGGTAGACGCCGTTGCAGGGCTGCTCCTTGCCCGCCATCGGTGCCTTGAACCAGTCGGGCGCCCTCTTCATTCCCGGCGTGCTCGGCTGCACGGCATAGGGCGGGTCGGTAAAGTAGATCGCGCCGTCGGAGCGGACCACGATGTCGTTAGGGCTGTTCAGGCGCCCGCCTTTGTAGCGCTCCGCCAGCGTCGCGCGCGTTCCGTCCTCGGCCACGCGGCTCACGCGCCTGCCGGCGTGCTCGGCCGCCAGCACCCGAGCCTGACGGTCGAGCGTGAGCCCGTTCGAGCAGCCCGTCGCCCACGTGGTCAGCTCCGGGCCTTCGCTGAGGCGCCGCCACCGCGCGATGCGCCTGTTGGGGATGTCACTGAAAAGAAGGCTGCTGCCGCGCCAGACCGGCCCCTCGGTGAACGTGAGCCCCGCCGCGATCCGCTCGATCTGCGCGTCGGGAGCCACGAGATCGTTGAGGCCCGCGTTGTGTGTGTCGAGCATTGTGCCTCCGTTCGCTAGAACGCATAGCGCACGCCGGCGGTCACGTAGTGGAACAGGCTGAAGGTGTACACAGAGCCGCCGCCGTCGGAGCCGCCCTCGAGGATCCGGTAGCCCGCGCGCACCGTGACGCCCGGAGTCGCGGTCCACGTGAGCCCTCCGAAAAAGTCTTCCGCTCTCCCCTGCGGCGCAGCCAGGCCGTCGCCTTCGACCAGCAGGCCGAAGGCCGGCAGGAACTGCCAGTGCAGGCGCAGGTGCACCAGCGGCACGAAGCCGAGGTTGCTGCGCCTGGCCTCCTGCGCCCCGCCCTCGACCGCGATCCAGGCGTCCCTGATCTTGCCGGTGAGCCCCACGGCGAGCGTGAGCTGCCGCGACTCGTACAGGGTGTAGGCGTAGGTGATGCGGTAGGAGTTGAAGCGGAACTCGGCCTCCAGCGGCGTGCCCGCGGGGAAGGTCCGGTCGTCGAAGAGCAGGTCCGCCCCGAGCGTGCCGTCGCTTGCCAGAGTCAGCGGCGCGAACAGCACCCACAACGAGTGGCGGCCGAGGTCCGCGCCCGCCCGCAGGCGGTAGAACCAGACAGGATCGGCGGACAGGTCATCGGTCAGCGACAAGCGCGTGCCGGTGTCGTCGGGGATCTGCACGTCGTTGTACCCGCTGAACACGGCGCCGCTCTCGGCATCGACCCAGAAGTTGAGGGCTCCCAGCCCCGCGGGCGCTGCCAGGATGGCCACCGACAGCGCGGCAGCCAGACGCTTGATGCTCACAGTTCCTCCTCTATGCGCTCTCGAGCATAGCACGATCGGGCGGTCAGGCTCACGTCGCCCGATCGAACAGGCGCAGGAACTCCTTGGGAATCGCCGTCTCGAAGCGCATCGGCTGCCCGGTCACCGGGTGGGCAAAGGCGAGCACCCGGGCGTGGAGCGCGAGGCGGCGCAGCGGGTTGCGCGAGCAGCCGTACTTCGCGTCGCCGAGGATGCTGTGCCCCAGCTCCTGCATGTGAACGCGGATCTGGTTCTTGCGCCCGGTCTCGAGTTGCACCTCGACCAGCGTGCAATCGGCGCCCCGCCGCAGAACGCGGTAGCGGGTCACGGCCTTCTGACCGTCGCCCGGGACGGCGCTCGAGCGCACGACGAAGTTCCTGTTCTGCTTGAGCCACGAAACCACCGTGCCCTCGTCGCGCTCTACGCGCCCTTCGACCACGGCCACGTAGCCGCGCTCGGTCACGGCTTGCTGCCAGGACTCCTGCAGCGCCGTGGCAACGCGCCGGCTCCTGGCGTACATCATGAGGCCCGACGCCTCGCGGTCGAGGCGATGCACCGTGAAGACGGCTCCGCGGCCGCCGAGCAGCGCGCGGGCCGTGCGCTCCTGCTCCGAGTCGCTGGCCACCGACAGCAGCCCGGCGGGCTTGTCGATCACCAGGAGGTGGTCGTCCGCGAACACCACCTTGATCTCGCGGCCGCGGCTGTCGCGGCCGCGCACGACCGAGCCGATTGCCACGCGCTGCCCGGGCTCGAGCGGGTGATCGAAGCGGGTGACGGCCGTTCCGTCCACGGTCACGGCCTGGTGCGCGAGCAGCGACTTGAGGGCGTTGCGGCTCTTGTGAGGGAGCCGGGCGTGGAGAAACTCCAGAAGCCGCGCCGGCTCGGTCACCTCGAGCGAGGGGACGCGAGGGCCGCTAGTGTGCCGCGATCTCATCGAAGAACGAGAGGCACACGTGCAGGGCCCGCGGCACGTGGAAGCAGCCCTTCCACTTTCCGCCCTTCTGCGTCGTGGCCGGATCGCCGGCACGGTGAAGGTAGCCGAACCACTCCCCGTATTCGGGGTCGTCGAAGCGGGCCCACGTGTAGTCGTCGACGCGGCGGAACCAGTCCCAGAACTCGCTCCGTCCCGTCACTTTCCATGCGAGCAGAAAGGCGCAGAGGGCCTCGGCGTGGACCCACCAGAGCTTCATGTCCCACTCGAGCTTCTCAGGGGGCCGGCCCTCGACGTCCATATAATAGTAGAAGCCGCCAAAGGTGCGGTCCCACCCCCGCTCGGCGGTCCAGAGCATCGCCTCGGCGACCAGGTCGATGAGCTCCTGCCGGTCCGACCGGTCCGCGTCGCGCTCCACGGCCCGCAGTATGAACCACAGCACCTCGAGGGCGTGGCCAGGAGTGAGCAGGCGCCCCTCCATGCAGTCGGGGTGGGAGCCGTCAGGCAGGACGCGCTCGAACACGGCCTTGCGCTCGCGGTCGATGTGCAGCCGGGTCACCTGCGAGATGGCGTCGTCGAGAAGGCTGCGCTTGAGCGCCGGCTCGACCAGGTCGCCCATTTCCTCTGCGAGCCAGACCTGGATCATGGGAAAGGCCATCGCCCTGATCGGGCGGTTCGCGCCGATCTGCTTGGTGAAGCGGCCCTTGGGGTTGCGCCTGCGCTCCTGGATCCTGCGGTACGTGCGGGCCGCGATCTCCCGGGCCTCCGCGTCGCCGGTCGCACGCGCGTACTCGGCGAAGCCGGCCGCGGCAAAGCAGTCGGCAAAGATGTTGTAGGCCTCGACGAGCGGCCTGCCGGTCCGGTCCAGCGCGAAGTACCAGTCACCGCCGCCGTCGCGGCCGTGCCGCTTCATGAACTCGACGCCGCAGCGCGCGTAGTCCAGCCACGCAGGCTCGCGCCGCCAGGTGTTGTGGAGCTTCGAGAGCATCCACACGCCGCGGCCCTGCATCCACATGAACTTGTCGGTGTCGAAGACGCTGCCGTCGCGCTCGAGGCAGGTCCAGTAGCCGCCGTGCTCCCGGTCGAGGGAGTGGTCGAGCCAGAACGGGATCACGCTGTCCTCGAGATTGCGGCGGTATTTCTCCCGCAGGCGCGGGATATCCGCGGCGGCGGCGGCGTCCGCCGTAGCCTCGGTCACTTGATCGCCCCGGCGGTCATGCCGCGGATAAAGTAGCGGGACATGAACAGGTACAGGCCGAGCATCGGCAGGATCGCGATCGACAGCCCCGTGAACAGGAGGCTCCAGTTGGTGCTGTGCTGCCCGAAGAACGAGCTCAGTCCCACGGGCAGCGTCTTGAGCCGGTCGCTCTGCAGGAAGACCAGGGGGAAGAAGAAGTCGTTCCACAGGGGGACGGCGTTGTAGATCGTCACCAGCGCGACCGCGGGGGCGGTCACCGGCATGATGATCCGCCGGTAGATGCTCCAGTCGCCGCACCCGTCGATGCGGGCCGCGTACTCGAGGTCCATCGGGATCGACTTCATGAAGCCCGACAGGATGAACACCGTGGACGGCAGGCCCATGGCGAGGAAGATCAGCGTGATCGACAGCCGTGTATCCATGAGGCCGAGGCGCTTGATGAGAATGAACAGCGGGATGATGGCCGCCTTGAGCGGAAGCATGATGCCGCTGAGGAACAGCATGTACACCAGCGTGCGCAGCCGGTAGGTGTAGCGCGAGACGCCGTAGGCGCCCATCGAGCCGAGGAGCACGACAAAGACCATCGCGACCAGCGTGACCAGCAGGCTGTTGACAAAGTAGCGGCCGAAGCCCTTTTCGACCCACACGACCCTGTAGTTGTCGAGCACCGGCTGCGCCGGAAGGGCAAAGGGATTCTGAAAGATCTCGCGCGTGGTCTTGAACGACGAGACGATCATGTTGAACAGAGGGTAGAAGATCAGGATCGTGTAGACGCTCATGGCCGCCAGGGCCAGCGCCAGCACGACGCGGCGGCCGGCGCCCGCGCCGCGGAGGCCCAGGTCGGTGGTCACAGCTCCACCTCCCGCGCGCGCGTACCGCTGATCGAGCCGACGGAGGCCACCAGGGTGAGCAGGTAGATCACCGCGCCGATGGCGCTGCCGGTGCCGATCTGCGGGTTGCCCGAGTCGACGGAGCCGAAGGCGGTCCTGTAGAAGAGCGTCCCGATCGTGTCGGTCGAGTAGTTGGGAGCGCCGTCGAGCCCGGCCATCGTGTACACCTGCTCGAACACGTTGAGGCTGCCGATGATCGTGAGCACGGTGATGACGGTGATCGACGGCACGATGAGGGGAAAGACGATCC
>CAZKGO010000075.1:13920-17833 GCA_964552235.1 uncultured Spirochaetales bacterium
GCCGAGAAGATCCTGCGGAAGTTCTCCAGGCCCACGAAGCGGCCGCGGATCAGCTGCGTCCAGTCGAAGAGGCTGTTGAACAGCGATGCGAAGAGCGGCAGCAGGATGAAAACGGCGACGACCGCCAGGCCGGGCGACACGAACAGCAGCACCCACAGGCCTTTGCGGACGTCGCTTCGCTTCATGCCACGCTCAGGCGGGCGAAACGGGGCCGCCGCGGTCGACGGCCCCGGATAGCGCCGCTACTTCTTCTTGAAGGGCTCGTAGTAGCTGGCGATCCCGTCCTGGATCTGCTTGCACACCTGGGCCGGAGTCAGGGTGCCCGCCATCATGCCCTGCAGGGCGGCCTGGGCGAGCGTCGATCCCGTCGGCTGCTGGTACCGGAAGCCTACGAGAAAGACGTAGGGCGTCTGGTTCTTCTGCAGCGTGAGGACCTTGGCGATGAACGGGTCGGCGCTGGTGTCCACACCGGGCACGGCCGAGACCTGCTTGAGGGTCTTGATGAAGAAGTCACCGGTCGTCTTGCTCGCGAAGAAGCGCAGCAGCTTCGCCCCCTGCTCCTTGTGCGTCGACTTGGAGTTCATGCTGAAGTTGCCGTCGGCGTAGGTCGACACGTAGCGGGGGTCGCCCGCCTTGGCCACGGGCCCCGCGATGAACTCGAACTGCAGGTCCTTGTTCTGCTTGGTAAAGTAGCCGGCCTCGAAGGAGCCGCCCACGAAGTGGCCGGCCTGCTCGTTGATAAAGGCCGCCTGCATGTCGGTGTAGGCCACGCCCATGTAGAGGTTGGGCAGGTAGGGGGCGAGATCCTTGAGGCGGGCGATCGCGTTGACGAAGCGCGGGTCTTCGAAAGTGGTCTGGCCCTTGACCACGGCGTCGAAAAAGTCGTTGGCGCCGTAGAAGTTCGGGCACAGGGCGCCCATCGCGACCTCGAGCGTCCAGCCTTCCTTGCCGCCGTTGGCCAGCGGCGCGATGCCGGCCTTCTTCATGGCCGCCAGATTCGCGAGCCACTGGTCCCACGTCTCGGGCGCCTTGAGGCCGAGTTTGTCGTACATCTTCTTGTTGTAGTAGACGCCCAGCGTCTGACTCGCGAAGGGCACGCCGTAGATCTTGCCGTCCTTGATCGACGTGGCGCCCCGCAGCGGCCCCGCGGCGAAGCCCTTGAGCTCCGGCACGTGGGACTCCAGCGGCTCCATGTAGCCGGACTGGGCGAAGGTCTCCAGGCCGCCGTAGGCGCGGCTCTGGAACACGTCCGGCCCCGACCCGCCGCTCAGAGCAGCCGAGAGGATCGTGTTGTACTCGGTGTTCTTGTGCGCGGTCTGCACCACCGCGATGTCCGGATTCTGCTGCTGGAACATGGCGAGGAGCTGGTTGTACGCATCGACGTCTTCCGGCCGCCACGTCCAGAACTGGATCGTGGTCTTGGGCGCGGCCGCGGCCGCACCTCCCGCCTCCTTGCCGCCGCCGGCAAACGCGAGCGCGCCGATCGCAAGGAGCGCAACGAGAGCGAGAGCGATTCTTTGGTTCATGGGGCCCTCCATCCAGCCTCAATTATACGATGCCCGGGTCGGCGGTCAAGAAAGCGCGCCCGCGGGCCGTTCGAGCGCGGCAGCGGTGCACGGACCTCAGTCGCGGACGACCGCTCGGACGACGGCGGCCGCGCCCTCCGCTTCCTGCTCCAGATCGAAGCAGCGCAGCCAATCGGAAGGGAATCGCGCGTTGTCGAGATAGCAGAGACTCGAGAAGTCGGGCTCGCACAGCGAAAGGGTGTTCCCGTCGAATCGTCCCGCCGCGTACGCCCCGATCACCGTCATCGGGTCGCGGTGGGAGCGTGTGGCGAGCTTGACCCCATCGACCAGGTCCTCGTACAGCCCGATATCCTCGGGTCTCACCCACGTGGAATCCAGGATGAAGGAGGACCGGTGCTCAGGCTGGCCGAGGTATCCCCAGCAGATACCGGGGAAGGCCTTCCACGCGTTGTCCTGCGCCCGCAGCCCCCTCTCGTGCGCCACCAGGTTGTCGTGGAACGTGTGGGCCGAGCAGCTGCGCAGGCAACCGCTGTTGGCGAGCAGGTAGAGGCGCTTGCCGTGGTCGTCGCACCACTTGCGCAGCCCGGCGATCCTCGACGGCGAGCGGTTCGCCTCCCGGCCCACGTAGAAGCTGCCGAAGTACTTCTCGACGTACTTCAGTCCCCTCTCCGAGGAGATCTCCATGTTGACCGAGGCCCTCACGTCGAGCTGCGGGAACTGCGACGAGACCACCTCGGCGACGAACAGCGACGTGGTGGTGACGGCCTCCAGGCCAATCCTGTCGAGCAGGGTCCCGATGGTCGAGAGGATCGTCGCCTGGAACTTCTTCGAGATGGCCGCCTCTCCGTAGCAGTTGCCGTTGAACAGGACGTTGAGGCTGATGCCCTGCTCGTGCATCTGCCGCAGCTCGCTCTCCATGAGCGCCTGGCTGTCGGGAGTGGCGACGCTCAGACCCCGCCCGTCCGGGATCCCCAGCCAGGGGAAGTAGACCTCGTGGATGTGCTGCCGGTGCCGCTCGACGCAGTCCGGGAAGTCGTAGGGGTCGGTCGCCTGGTAGCCTACGGAAAAGCGCACTCGCGGCGCCCCTCACTCAGTCCCTGTAGGCATCGTCTTTGGCCGCCGTGCCGTAGTTGTCGGTCTTGTTGTAGTTGATGTACTTGTCGTAGGGCTCCACCTTTCCCTGCGCGGCGTAGTAGCGATGGATCTCGTCGTCGATCTCGTACGGCTTGCTGCGGTCGATGTTCTCCCAGGGCTGTCCGGGCCTGAACTCGTTGTAGAACTGCTTCTTCAGCCGCCTGCGCTCCTCCAGGTGGATCATGCAGGCCCTCATGCATCCGAAGGCACCTTCGACGGCCCGGCCGTAGCCGTAGAACCTGGGGTACTCGTGCTCGAAGGGATTGCGCTGCTTGTCCAGGCCTCCCTGCAGGCCCTTCTCGCAGGCCATCGGGTCGAACACGCCCCATTCGAGCTCCCGCCCCGCCACTGTCGTCTTGACGGACTTGTCGGGCGAGATCGCCTTGCCGATGCAGTCTCTGACGCAGAGCTTGCAGCGGTCGCAGATCTTGCCCTCGTAGATCGGGTTCGGCTCCAGTTCCGCGTCGGTCAGCATGATGACGAAGCGCTGCCTGGGCCCGAACTCGGGAGTCAGGAAGATCTTGCTCCATCCGATTTCCCCCAGGCCCGCCAGGTAGGCGGCGATCTTGAAGTGCACGAGCACGTCGGGGTAGGGGTTGCCCGGCTTGACCGGCCGGCTCCAGCCCTCGCGGAAGTTCCCCGTCACGGGATTGATCGCTTCGCCGCCGTTGGCGTTGAGCATCGGCACCACTTCGTAGCCGAAGTCTTCGATGAAGCGGGTCAGGTTCCACAGCACCATCGGGCCGTAGACCTGGTTCAGCGCGGCGTAGCCCATTGACGGGTACGTCGAGAACAGGGTTCCCTCCTCGATGCCCCGGAACGCGCCCCGGGGGATCCGGAAGGCGAGCACGATCAGCGACTTCGCCCCCGGAAAGATGTACCGGGGATCGTTCTGCTTCGGTGCGCCCTCGTAGCGACTCATCGGCGCGATGCCGACGAGATCGGCTCCGAGGTTCCTGGCCTGCGTCTTGACCATTTCAGCCGTCAACATGAGACTCCTCTCCTCCTGGTGCTCAGCCTTTGACCGCTCCGGCCGTCATGCCGGAGATCATATAGCGCTGGAAGAAAACGAACAGAACGACCACGGGCAGCGACGCGCACACGCTCATCGCCATCATCCCCCCGTAGTCGTGGACGTACTCGCCGAGAAAGCTCTGGGCCAGGCCCACGGGGAGCGCAAGGAATACAGGGTATCCAAGGTCCTAAGGGAGACAAGGGTGATACTGGACCGGCGGGTAAAGATGGATATATGC
>CAZKGO010000075.1:17843-19502 GCA_964552235.1 uncultured Spirochaetales bacterium
GGCGAACAGGAAGTCGTCCCACGACTTGAGAAAGGTGAAGGTCCCCACCGCGAGGATCCCGGGGACGACGGTCGGCACGAGCACCGAGCGCAGGATCCTCATTCTGCCGCAACCGTCGATCTCGGCTGCCTCGTCCAGAGAAACCGGCACGGTGTCGAGGTAGGACTTGAGCATGATGATCGACAGGGGCAGGCAGAAGGTGGTGTTGGAGACGATGAGGCCGACGTAGGTGTTCAGCAGGCGCCAGTCGTTGAAAAACGAATACAGCGAGATCAGGATCGCCACGACGGGGAACATCTGCACCGAAAGGATTCCGACGATGACGGCGTTCTTGCCCCTGAATGAGAAGCGCGACAGCGCGTACCCCGACAGCACGGCGGTGAGGATGGTGAGCACCACCGTGCTCGACGAAACGAGCATGCTGTTCCGGAAGTAGATGACGTGCCTCGTGCTCTGGAGCACCCGCAGGTAGTGCTCGAGCGATCCCTCGAGGGGCGAGAAGTGGGGCGGCAGGTTGAACAGGTAGCTGTTGGGCTTGAACGAGGAGACAGCCATCCAGTAGACGGGGAACAGCGATGCCGCGAGAACGGCAACGACGACGGCGATGCGCGCGACTGTCTCGGCTGCGCGAACCCTCATTGGTAGTTGGCCGTGCTCCTGGCGCTCAGCCTGTTGAAGTAGACCGCCGCCAGGATGAGGATCGCCATCCAGATCACCCCGATGGCCGACGCCTGGCCGAAGTTATACGCGGTGAAGGCCCTCCTGTAGGTCGCCACCGACAGCGTCGTGGTCGCTTCGACGGGGCCGCCGGCTGTCATGTTGAACACGATGGTGAACATCTGGAAGTTGTCCATGATCGAGATCCAGACAGCCGCGATGATGACCGGGCGGATCGCGGGGATCGTGACGTAGCGGAACACCTGGAACCCGCTGGCCCCTTCGATGGCTGCCGCTTCGAGCAGCGACTCGTCGACCGACTGCAGCCCGGCGAGCAGCATTACCATCATGTACGGCAGCTGCCGCCATACCGCCGCCATCACGATCGACATCATCGCCAGCAGATCGTCCTGGAACCAGGCGATGTTCACCGTCGAAGTCAGGTGGCTCGTGAACAGCAGGTAGTTGAGCACGCCGAACTGCTGCTGCAGCATCCACTTCCACAGGATCGCCACCACGACCGAGGGAATCGTCCAGGGGACCAGGAATAGACCCCTGAGCACGCCCCTGCCGGCGATCGGCATGTTCATCAGGAGCGCGATCGCCATGCCGAGGACGAGCTGCACGAGGACCGTGGACGAGACGTACACCAGCGTGGTCCTCAGGTAGTGCAGGATCTGGCCGTTGGCGAACAGGAACCGGTAGTTGCCGAAGTTGTTCCACGTCGGACTGCGGAGATTGGCCAGCGTGTAGTCGCAGAAGCTCACGACGATGCCCTTCGCGATCGGCAACACGACGACGACCCCGAAGATCGCAAAGGCGGGGGACAGCAGGGCGATCGCAAAGAGAGTGTCGTGAGGCTTTGCCGATCGCGCAGGAGACGGGACGGGAGGCATGCGGTTCAAAGGTCGAGGCCGCCAGCGGCGGGGGCGCGCGCCCACACCCCCCCCGCCCCCGGGGCGCGGTAGTCGAAGAGATAAAAGGACCCAAACCAGGCGGAAA
>CAZKGO010000075.1:19512-23466 GCA_964552235.1 uncultured Spirochaetales bacterium
GCAATCCCGCGGCCGCGCACTTGCGGCTCGTTCGACTCCGTTACTTCTGCCCGTACAGCTGCTTCACGCGGGCCTCGAGGTTCTTCACGATCGTCTCGACCGAGTCCTTGGAGGTGGCGCACTGGGTCAGCGCGTCACACAGGGCTTCGTCGGCGAGCATGAAGGCTTTGTTCTCCGTCGGCAGCGGGCGCGCCGTCGGCAGTGCCGCGACGAACCCCTTGGCGATCGGCTTGGTGGGGTTCGTGAAGATGTCCATCTTCAGCAGCGACGCCCTGGCAGGCATCTTGCCCATCCCGGCGTCGTAGAGGATCTGCAGCACCTTCTCGCCCGACAGGAACTCGGCGAACTTGACGGCCGCAGCCGGCTGCTTGGAGGTGTTGAAGATGACGCTGTGGTGCTGGATCACGTACCCGTGCCCGTTGGGGCCGTCCTTGGCGGGGATCACCATGGCCGAGTACTCGTTGGCGAAGTCGGCGCCCTTGGGGCTGGCCTTGTTGATCGGGGCGGTGGCCATTTCGATGTCGTAGTAGAAGCCGATCACTCCCTGGGCGAACAGGTTCCTGAGATCCTTGAAGTTCGCGCCGTTCGGCGAGATCTGGTTGACGTAGATGTCCCGCGCCAGCTTGAACGCCGCGATGTTCTGCGGGGTGTTGATCACGACCTGGCCCTTGTCGTTGACGAACTCGCCGCCGAAGGCCCACATGACCGGGAAGAAGTTGTAGCCTTCGCCGGGATCGGTCTTGGCATTGGGCTGCGCGTAGCCGTAGATCTTGTTGCCCTTCTCGTCCTTGCCGAGGGCCGAGACCTTGCGCGCGGCAGCCATCAGCTCGTCGAGGTTCTTCGGGAGCTCCTTGACTCCGGCCTTGGCCAGGAGCGTCTTGTTGTAGTACAGGGCGTAGGGATTGTTGAACCAGGGCACGCACACGATCTTTCCGCCGAAGGTCACGCCCTTCAGGATCTCGGGAAAGAAGTCCTTGCGGGCCCCCTCGGACATCACGTTGTCAAGGGGCAGCAGCGCGTTCAGCTCGTTGAGCGCAGCGGTCCATTCTTCCTTGATGTGAGACACGTCAGGGGCGTTCTTGGCCGACGCGGCGATGATCAGCTGGTCCTTGTACTGCGCCCACGGCCACGTGACCGTGTTGACCTTGATATCCGGGTTCTCCTTGACGAAGGCGTCGACCATCGACATGTAGGTCGGCCTCAGGGCATCCTCGGCCAGAGCCCAGGACGACCACGTAATGGTCACGGGGCCTTTGGGGGCCGCAGCCTCGCTCCCTCCCGCCGCGAACAGCAGGCTGCCCGCCAACAGAGAGAAAGACAGTACGAACGCGAACGTTTTTCTCATGATCCCTCCTCTTTGGTTGTTGCGCATTCTGTGCTGACTTTGCAGGATTTGTCAAGACAGACCAGAACAGAACAAGGAACCGCGGGACCGCTACGCCCGGAGCGCCGCAGCCAGTCGCTCGATCCCCTGGGCGATGCGCGTCTCGTCGAAGTAGGAGAAGCTCAGGCGTGCGAAGTCCTTGAAGCCCTCGCGGGTCGAGAAACGGATGCCCGGCGCGAAGGTGACGCCGCAGGCGCGCGAACGCTCGAGCAGCAGCGCGGCATCCTCCACACCTGCGAGGCGCACCCAGAAGAAGAAGCCGCCGGCGGGGGCTGTCCAGGTTGCGTGGGCGCCCAGCGATCTCTCGAGGCTCGCCGCCATCACGCGGGCGCGAGCCCTGTAGGTGTCGCGCAGGCGCTCCAGGTGAGCCTGCTGGGTGCCAGTCTCGAACATGCTGCGCACAATGGCCGACGTGAACGGCGCCAGCCCTCCGCCGCTGTCGAGGAAGCCGCAGGTGCTCAGGCGCTCCAGGAGATCGGCGCTGCCCTGGACCCAGCCGAGCCGCAGCCCGGGGGCGAGGATCTTGGAGAAGGAGCCGAGGGACAGGACGCCGCCCTCGGCAGCGGAAGCAGCCAGCGGCCGCGGCGCCGCGCCGGCGAAAGTGAGCAGGTGGTAGACCTCGTCGGCCACCAGCAGAACCCCGTGCTCGCGGCACAGCGCGAGCACCTGCTGCCGGCGCCGATCTGGCAGCGTCGCACCCGTCGGGTTCTGGTGCGTGGGCACCGTGTAGAGCATCGCTGGCCGCAGCTCGCGCAGGCGCTCGCGCAGCGCCTCGGGGACCAGGCCCTGGCTGTCCGTGGCGACTCCCTGCACCCGCAGCCCGCGGTCGGCGAAGATCCGCAGGGCGAGAAAGTAGGTCGGCTCCTCGACGAGCACCAGGTCGCCGGACCGCGTCAGGAGCGAGCAGATCATGTCCAGGGCCTGGGATGCTCCTCCGGAAATGAAGAGCCCGTCGGGGGAAACCTCGACGCCGTGGCCCTCGGAGAGGAATCGCGCGAGCGCCGTCCGGAAGCGGGCGTCTCCCTGCTCGAAGCCGTACTGCAGCGGCGAGCGGTCGGCCTGGCGCAGCCGGTGCGCGGCCGCGTCAGCCAGCAGCTCGAGAGGCAGCAGCTCGAGGCCCGGGTGGCCCACCGCCAGGTCTATGATGCCGGGCTCGACTTCCCTCTGCGTGGTCTGCGTCACGGCCATGCTCGGTTCCCCTGCCCACCTTTCCTACATCGATCCGCCGTTGCGTGCAAGGCGGCAGGCAAGCCCGGCCTGCCTGGGTCGCTTGGTGTTCGCGGCGTTGACCACGTGCAGCAGCGATGATACGGTCTGCGCCAACGCTCTTCTCCTGGAGATGTCTCTGAGCAGAACAGGATTGTCGCAGCTTGTCTTCGGCACCGATCGACCGGTGTCGCTCGTTCCAGGCGCCTTGATCGCCGCGGCGGTGATGCTGCTCGCCACGTTCGCCGCCGGCTACTTGAACGCAGCCGTCCGCGCGCTGTTTCACGCGAGCGGCTCCCCGGTTTCGACCTTTCTCGTTGCGATCCTGCTGGGCATCGTTGCGGGAAACACCGTTCGGTTCTCGAGTCTGCACAACGCCGGATTCAAGTTCTGCACGGCCAAGCTCCTCAGGCTGGGCATCATCCTCATGGGCATCCGCCTGAGCATCGCGGCCGCGTTCCACATCGGCGTCGTCGCCATGCTCGTCGTCGTCACCTGCATTCTGTGCGGGATGATCCTCCCCACCTCTCTCGCCCGCCTCTTTGGCGTCGGGGAGCGCATGGCTACCCTGATCTCCGCGGGAACCGCGATCTGCGGAGTCAGCGCGATCGTCGCCACCTCGCCGGTCGTCGACGCGACCGACGAAGAGACCGCCTACGCGATCAGCACCATCACCGTGTTCGGCCTGCTGGCAACGCTGTTCTATCCTTACCTGGTCGAATTGGTCCTGCGCCTCAGCCCCGGCCAGGCCGGCGTCTTTATCGGCACTGCCGTGCACGACACCTCACAGGTTGCCGGCGCGGCCTACATCTACGATCAGATCTGGCAGCGGTCGGCGTCCAACGTCGCCATCACCACCAAGCTCGTAAGAAACACGATGATGGTCGCCGTTGTTCCGCTTCTCGCCGTCGTTCATGCGCGTCGCCAGCCCGGAGGCATGTCAAAGGTGAGGATCCGGGCGTTGTTCCCCACGTTCGTGATTGGCTTCCTCGCGCTTGTGCTGTTCCGGTCCGCCGGCGAGGTGGTTCTCGCCCGTCCCGAGGGAGGTTTCCTCGTGTGGTCCTCGAGCTCCTGGAACGCATTCCAGGCCCTTGTGAGAACGGTGTCCGAGACCCTGCTGGCGATCGCGATCGCCGCCGCGGGGCTGGGCACGCGGCTGGCAACGCTCCGAAAGCTCTCGATCAGGCCCTTCCTGCTCGGACTGCTCGCCGCGGTCGTCGTCGGCCTGGTGAGCCTGGCCATGGTGCACGTGTTTGCCGGGCCCATAGGAGGGCTGGCAGCGAGGTAGACGGCCCGCCCGTGTCCGGGCCGCGCGGCGCTACTGGAACACCAGCATGCCGTGGCCGTCGAGGAGCGTCACGCGC
>CAZKGO010000076.1:0-23408 GCA_964552235.1 uncultured Spirochaetales bacterium
GTCGTCGCGGCCGCGCAGGGTGTGGCAGCCGGCAGCGTCGGCCCCGGGCGCCGCCAGCCGCCGCGCTCGGGCGCCGGTGGCCACGAGCAGGCGGTCGTAGCGCACGCTGCGGCCGCCTGCGAGCAGCAGCAGGTGGCGCGCGGGGTCCAGCCCCTCGGCCCGCGCGCCCGTGATCACCTCGACGCCGAGGGTCTGGTAGAAATCGGCGCCCCGCAGCGGGAGCCAGCCGCCCTCGACGTCGCCGGCGAGGAATCCCTTGGTCAGCTCGGTGCGGTCGTAGGGCAGGTGCTCCTCGTCGGTGACCAGCACGATGCGGCCGCCGAATCCCGAGCGCGCGAGCGCCTCGACCGCCGCCTCTCCTGCCGCGCCGCCGCCCACGATCACAAAGGTGCGCTTCTCGGTCGGCCGGCGGGGCGCAAGCGCGAACAGCGGCGGGCGCGCGGGGCCCACGAGCACCTCGCTCCCTTTGACCTCGACCTCGTAGACCGGCAGATCGTCGAGCGCCGGCGCCGAGTCGACGCGGCCCGCGACCAGGTCGAAGCGCGCGTGGTGCCAGGGGCAGAACACGTGGGTGTCGCTGGCCAGCCCGTCGGACAGCCGCGCACCGTGGTGCGGGCACTTGTTGCCGCACACCCGCACGCGGCCGCCCGTGCGGACCACGAGGAATTCCTTTCTGCCGATCCTGAGCGCCAGCGGCGTCCGCTCAGGCAGGTCGTCGAGCCGGCACAGCCGTTTCCATTCTGCCATGCCCGAAAGGTAACGCTGCGCCCGCTGTTCTGGACACCCTGGCGGGCGGTCACTATGATGGGTCCTCCATGCCCAAGCTCACCCTGAAAGTCGCGATCGCTTCGCTGCTGCCGCTGTATGTCGTCGCCCACTTCAGCCACCATGTGCTGACCGCCGTGACCTCGCCGCTGCTGCCGCTCATGCGCACCACCTTCGCTCTCTCCTACGAGCAGACCGGCTTTATGCTGTCCGCCTACACGATGGCCTATGCGGTCGGGCACCTGTTCTCCGGTTGGCTGATGATGCGCCTGGGGCCGCGCCTCATGATCACGGCCGGCATCGCCGGCGTCGCTGCGTTCGGTCTCGGGATCGGGCTCGCCCCGAGCTTTGCCGTTGTGGTGGCCTTTCAGTTCCTCATGGGGGCGGCAGGCAGCGGCTACCATCCCGCCTCCACGACCCTGATCTCGGTGTCGGTGCCGCCGGACAACCGCGGGCAGGCGCTGGGTCTGCACATCATCGGCGGCAGCTCGAGCTACTTCCTGACCCCGCTGCTGGCCGGCCTGATCGCGCCCGCCTGGGGATGGCGGGGCGCCTTTGTCACGCTGGCGATTCCGACGATCGCGGTCGGCGCCGCGATCTTTGTGCTGCTCGGACGCTCGGCCCCGCGGGCGGAACCTCAGCGGGAGTCGGCGGGAGAAGCGAAGCCGGAGCCCGGCTCCGCGTCCTGGGCCGTGGTGGTGCCGCTGGTGGCCCTGAGCTGCCTCAGCGCGGGCCTGGTCGGCTCCGCGATCGCGTTCCTGCCCCTGCTGGCCACAGACTCGCTGGGCGTCGCGCCCGAGACCGCCGCCCTGGTCGTGGCGGTGGCGAACGCGCCCGGCGTCTTTGTCGCGCCTCTGGCCGGCGCTCTCTCGGACCGCCTCGGCCGGGTCCGCCTCCTGGTGGCGGCGTCGCTGGCCACCTGCCTCACGACGGTGCTCGTGGCGCGGGCGAGCTACGGCGTGCTGTTCTACGCCCTGGTGCTGCTCGTCGGCGCCTTCCCGTTCGTGCGCATGCCGGTCTCCGAGAGCTTCATCCTCGGCGAGGTGCCGGCACGGCATCGCGCGACGGTGCTCGGCTTCTACTACTTCGCCAGCTCGGCCGTGATCGCGCTGGTCAACCCTTTCGTCGGGCGGCTCAGCGACAGCTACGGCTTCGCCACGAGCTTCGCGGCTCTGGGTGCAGCGCTCCTCGCGATCACGCTGGCCTGCGCCGTCGCGTTCCGGCTCGCTCGCGCGCGGCGCCCGGCCGCCGGCTCGCCCGCGGACTGACCCGGCGGTCTCAGGGCACGATGACGGTGCGCGCGGGCGCCCGGTTCTGTTCGAGCTCTTCCATGACGGCGTTGATCGCGGCGGCCTCCAGAGGCACCGTTGCCGTCACCACGCTCGCCAGGTCCAGCGCGCCGCGGGCGGCCATGTCCAGCAGCACCGGCAGCTCCGAGCGCAGGTGGTCCGACCCGCCGATGATCTCGGCTTCGCGGCCGATCAGCTCGCGGTAGGAGTCGACGGCAAAGCTCTCCTGCGTGATGCCCACCAGGACCGCTCGGCCAAAGACGGCGAGCATGCGCACGGCCTGCTGCATCGTGGCGGGATTGCCGATCAGCTCGAGCGCCACGTCGACGCCGGCTCCGCCGGTGAGCTCGCGCACGGCCGCGACCGGGTCGCCGCGGCGCGCGTCGACCGGCACCGCGCCGAACCGCCGCGCCTGCTCCAGGCGCTCGGGATTGACGTCCACCGCGAGCACCGCCGCAGCGCCCGCGGCGCGGGCCAGCTGCACCGCCGACAGCCCGAGCCCGCCGGCGCCGATCACAGCCACCCGCTCGCCGGCGGCCAGCCGCGCCTTGCGCAGGGCGTGGAAGCTGGTCGCCGTGGAGCACATCATGACCGCGGCGTGCTCGAAGGGCACGGAGTCGGGCAGGGGCACCACGCTGCGCGCCGGAATCCGGATGAACTGCGCGTAGCCGCCGTCGATGTGCTTGCCGATCATGCGGCCGGCAGTGCAGAACTGCTCCGTACCGCGGGCGCAGTACTCGCACAGTCCGCAGGTGACCATGTAGTGCAGGGCGACCCGGTCGCCGGCCGCGAAGCCCCTGACGCGGTCGCCTGCCTGCTCGATCGTGCCTGCCACCTCGTGGCCGGGGGTGATCGGCAGGGGGCCGGTGGGCGAGACCCCGTTGCGGTAGTGGACGTCCGAGTGGCAGATGCCGGCCGCGCGCACGCGCACCAGCACGTCGTCGGGACCCGGTTCCGGCACGGGCACCTGGCTGTCGGTGAGCGGCCTTGCGACCGCGGTGATGCGTACAGCTCTCATGGGCGGCCATTGTACGGGCCGCGCGGAGTGGGGCAAGGGGTCGACGGCGGCCCGGGGCGCCGGTCCCCTGCCGCAGCCTTCTTCTTGACTCAGGTCAATGCCGGGCGGCCGGACTCTGTGGCAGTCTCTGCGGGCGCCCTAGCGGTCGCATACGGAGGGACCATGGTCCGCGAGATCGTGCGCATCGACGAGGAGAAGTGCAACGGCTGCGGGGAGTGCATTTCCAGCTGCCACCAAGGGGCCCTCCAGCTCATCGACGGCAAGGCGCGCCTGATCGACAGCCGGATGTGCGACGGCCTCGGGGCCCGTGCTCGGCAGCCGGCCGGTACTGAGGGTGACATCATGAGCCAGTCGACTGTAGGAGAGCAGGAATGAAAGACAAGAAGGAAGCGCTCAAGCGCATCATCCGCGACCTGCACAATGGGCTGCCGGTCGAGCAGGCGCGCGACCGCTTTCGCAGCGAGGTCGGCAGCATCAGCACGCAGGAACTGGTGGAGATCGAGCAGTCGCTCATGGACCAAGGCCTCTCGCCCGAAGAGGTGACCCGCTTCTGCAACGTCCACGTCCTGCTCGTGCAGGACGCACTCGAGGAGCCGGGCGCCGCCGCCGGGCCGGCCGCGCGGCCGACCGGGATGATCCAGAAAGAGAACACGGTCATCCGCGGCATCGCCGGCAAGCTGCGGCAGATCGCGGCGTCAAAGCCGCGCGCAGGCGAGGTGGCGGCGGAGCTGGCTCGGCTCGCCGGTCTCGAGGGCCACTACGCGATCAAGGAGAACGTGATCTTTCCCTACCTCGAGCGGCACGGCTTTCCCGGCCCGTCGAAGGTGATGTGGCAAAAGGACAACGAGATCCGCGGCCTGCTCAAGGCGGCCAACGCGGCGATCGCCGAGATCGCCCGGCGCGACGCCTCGGCCGAGGTCCCCGAGCGCACGGTCAAGGAGCGCATAGCGCCGCTGCTCGACGAAGTCCTGGGCATGATCGACAAGGAGGAGCAGATCCTGCTTCCCGCGGCCGCCGAGCGCCTGACGGCCGAGGAGTGGGCCCGCGCCGCCATCGAGATGGACGAGCTCGGGTATGCGTTCCTCGGTGCGGGAGAGGGAGCTACGGCGCCGCAGCCGCCGCCGGTCGCCGCGGTCTCCGAAGGCATGGTGGCGCTTCCCTCCGGCCGCCTCTCGGTCGACGAGCTGGTGAGCGTGCTCAACGTCCTTCCCCTCGACATCACGTTTGTCGACGCCGACGACCGGGTGCGCTATTTCAGCGAGGGCAAGGAGCGCATCTTTGTGCGCACCCGCGCGGTGATCGGCCGCTCGGTGCAGAACTGCCACCCGCCCAGGAGCCTGGCCGCGGTGCAGCGCATCCTCGACTCGTTCCGCGCGGGCAGCTCGGACCACGCCGATTTCTGGATCCGGCTCGGCGAGAAGATGGTGTCGATCCGCTACTTTGCCGTGCGCGACGCGGGCGGCCGCTACCTGGGCACGCTCGAGGTCACGCAGGACATCACCGGCATCCAGAAGCTGCAGGGCGAGAAGCGGCTGCTCGAGTGACGTGCTTCGCCGGGGTGTCGAGCCTTCTTTTTTCCGTTTTGACTCCATGGGGGCCATGCACTATGTTTTGAGCAGACTGCAAGGTCCCATAACACAGGAGGCCCCATGAAACTCTCGATCACGCACCAGGAAAGCTACTCTCGGGGACAGTTGATCCTGCGCACCCTTCTCGGAGTCGTCTACATCATCATCCCGCACGCATTTCTGATGTTCTTCGTGGGCATCTGGGGGGCGATCCTCGCCTTTGTCAAGTTCTGGGTGGCGCTCTTTACCGGCAAGATCCCGCAGAGCATCTACGAGTTCGAGCTGAAGTTCAACAACTGGGGCACCCGGCTCAACGCGGTCATGGGCAACCTGATCGACGGCTATCCGGCCTTCGGCCTCAAGGGCACCAGCGACAAGGCCACGCTCGAGTTCGAGAACCCGCAAAAGGTCAACCGCGGACTGGTGCTGCTGCGCACTCTGTTCGGGGTCGTGTATGCCGGCATCCCCCACGGCTTCTGCCTGTTCTTCCGCATGATCTGGGGCGCCATCCTGCAGTTCCTCGCGTGGTGGGCGGTGCTCTTTACCGGCAAGTACCCGGAAAAGTGGCACGCCTACCAGGTCGGCACCTCCCGGTGGATGACCCGCCTCGGGCTCTACCTCGGCTACTACACCGACCAGTATCCGCCGTTCAGCGGCAGGGAGTGATCGCCGGCGGCCGCCGGGCTGCCGACTGCACCCATGAGCTCAGTTGACTTTTCTCTGCCGCAGCCCGACCAGATCAGCGAGCGGGAAAAAGAAGACGCGATGGGCGCCTACTTCATGATGTTTGCGGCGCTCGGCCTCGGGTTCCCGCTGCCCCTGATCAACCTCATCGCGTCCGTGGTCTACTTCGCCATCCACAGGCGCAAGTCGCGCTTTGTCGCCTTCCACTCGCTGCAGTCGCTTCTGTCGCAGCTGCCCGTTTCGCTGATCACCGCGGGGGCGATCGTCTGGCTGATCGTGATTCTGTTCACCGACATGCACTTTCCGCGCGAGTTCCTCGTGTACCTGGTGTTCGTCGGGCTGGTGAACGTCCTGTACGTCGTGTTCTCGGTCGTCGCCCTGAGGAGGGCGCGCAAGGGCCAGTTCTACTACATGCCGTTCTTCGGGCGGCTCTGCTTCGGCGCCTACTACGGGCCCAACGCGAAGCCGCTCGAGCGGCCGGTGGAGGCGAACCGACCTCCCGCCGGCTTCTGAGCCCATGCGCGCCCGCGCGGCCTCGCGCGCAGCCGCGGCCCGCCGCGGCGGGCCGCGGGCGCCGATCGACCCGGAGGTCTGGCCGCTGCTGCGCGAGGCGCTGTAGCGGCCGCATGGCTCTGATCCGGGCGCAGACCCTGCGCCCGGAATCGTTGAAGGGTCGGGCGGCCTTTCCGCGTCCAAAGGATTGACAGCGCCGACCCTCTGCGGCGGGACGAGACAGCGCACCGATGACCGACGAGCAGATCATCGACCTCTGCGTGAGAGGCGGCGAAACCGAAAGGTTCGCGGAGCTGGTGCGCCGGTACCAGGACCGGGTGTACGGCATGGCGCTGCGTTTCACGGGCAGGACCGAGGACGCGGAGGACCTGGCCCAGGAGGTGTTCCTGGCCGCCTATCGGGGCCTTGCCGGCTTCAGGGGCGAGTCGAAGTTCTCGACGTGGCTGTACCGCATCGCCTGGAACCGGGCCGCGGACTGGCTGCGCAGCAGCCGCAGGCCCGGCAGGCGGACCGCGCCGCTGGAGGAGGCGGAGGAGATCGCCGACGGACAGGCCGGACCGCAGGAGGACCTGCTGGGATCGGAGGACCGGCGCAGCCTGGTGCAGGCGATAGCGGGCCTCGAGGAGGGCTACCGGGTGGTGATCGAACTGCAGTATTTTCAGGGACTGGGATACGAGCAGATGGCTGCGGTGCTCGATGTGCCGGTCAGGACCGTGGAGACGCGCCTGTACCGCGCGCGCAGGCTGCTGCGCCTGCGGCTGAGCGGGGGGAGAGCATGAGGTGCGGCCGCTTCGACCGACTGGTCGACCGCTGGGTCGACGGCAGGCTCGAGGAGCCGGTCGCCGCGCAGATGACGGAGCACGCCCGGGAGTGCTGGCGCTGCGCTTCGCGCCTTGAGGCTGCGCGCGGCCTGGCCGCAGGGCTGACGGCCGCGCCGCGGGCGCACGCGCCCCGCGGCTTCGCCGACGCGGTCATGGACGCTGTGGCGCGCGAGGCGCTGAGGGGCCGGGCGAGCCCGGGCGCGGAGCGGGCCGCTGCGCTGGTCTACCGCCGGCTGGGGCTCAGCGTGCTGCTGGCGGGCGCGGCCCTTACGGCCAGCCTGTTCGTGCCGCGGCAGACGTGGGAGGCGATCGGCGCAGCGGGCGGCGGCGAGGCGGTCCGGCGGGCGCTGGACGGGGCCGATCGCGCCGTGCGTCTGACTCTGGAGGCGGCGGGAGAGCCTGCGTGGCTCGCACGGGGGAGGTCGAGATGAAGGGTGACGGCGAAGCGAGGGGCGGACGACCGAGCCGGCTGGCAGCGGCGCTTCTGAGCCTGGTGCCCGGAGCCGGCCACATGTACCTCGGACAGATCGGCAAGGGGTTCGCGCTCATGGCGCTGCTGTTCGCGTCGGTCTTTCTGGTGATCCTCTACTCCGGGGCCACCGGCATCTACTGGATCACCGCGTACCTGATTCCGACGCTGTGCACGCTGTTCCTCTCCTACGCGATCTTCGACTCGATCGCGATCGCCTCCGCGATGCGGGAGGGGAGGCAGCCGGCCGACGACCCGACGATGCAGGCGATCTGGGAGCGCGTGCTCGTCAGCCGCAGGACCATCGGCTGGGTGCTCGTCGTCGCCGGAGTCGTGGGCCTGCTGCAGCTGCTGTCGGAGCCGGTCAACGAGCTGCTGCGCAGCAGCCTGGGCCTGGACGTGCCGGTGACGGCCCTCATCCTGCCCGTCGTCCTGCTGGTCGTCGGCCTGCGCCTGCTGCGGAGGGGCGCCCGCCCGGGTTGAGCCGCTGCAGGCGGCTGTCGATGTCGGCAAGGCGCTGCTGCAGGCGGGCGATCGTGCGCTCGATGCGCCGCTTCTCCGTGCGCAGCTCCGCCTCCGGATCCCGCCGGATTTCCCCGCGGGCCGGCGCCGCGTAGCGGTCGCGCACCATCTCCGGGCTCTCGCCCTCGAGCAGGCCCTTTGCCGCCGCGGCCCGGGCCGCAGCCTCGGGGATGCGCGCCAGCGTCTTCATGTTCTCGAAGCCGACGCGCGGGTCCAGGTCCAGCCGCGCGACCGCCTCGGCGGCGCCGGCGAGCGCGCGAGGCAGCCGCAGCGCGCGGTCGAGGTAGTCGCCGAAGTCGGCGTTGTTCTTCGCGCACAGCTCGCGCGCCCGGCCCAGCAGCCCGCCGACCTCCTTCATGAGCGTCCCGTTCTCGGCGGTGAGGGCGCGGATCCTGGCCGTGATCCGGCGCAGCTCGGGATCGCTGTCGAAGGGGCTGCTGTACAGTCCCATCTCCTCGGCTTTGTACAGCAGGCCGTGGAGGATCGCCCAGAAGCGGCTGGAGTGGACCCGGCCCGAGATCGGTACGGCGGATTCGCAGTACTGCAGGTGGTGGGCGTACTCGTGGATCGCCGTGTGCACCAAGTCGCGCTCGCTGCTGTGGTTGCGGTTGTGGATCAGCAGCTCGCGGGTCTCGTGGCGGTACAGGCCGTCGACCTTGCGGCTCCTCTTGCCGGTGAGCACGACGGAAAAGTCCTCCGGCGGCTCGGCGAGCTTGAGCAGCAGTGCCTTGATCTGGTCCTGGTTCATGGGTCCTCCGGGATGGCGCGGCGGGCGCCAGCGGCGGCGGACGCGGTGGGTGCGGGCACAACGGCCGCGGGCGCGTGAGCCGCGCGCCCATGCGACGGCCGCGGAACGCGCGGCAGGCGCCGCGTGGCCAGGCGCCGGCCGCCGACCGCCGCGCCGCCCGAGACAGAAACGGCCCGGCTCGCGTTGGGCCGTGGCGCTCGCCGCCGCCCGCCCCCGGCGCTACGGCGCGTAGCGGTACAGGTAGTCGAAGTACTGGGCGTCGGTCGAGAGGGTCTTTTTGAACTTGGGCAGCAGCTCCTTGTAGGACTCCAGCGACCGCCACAGCTTGAAGAACTCGGGATCGGCCTGGTAGGCCGCTGCGTAGATGCGCGTCGCCTCGGCGTCGGCCCGCCCCTTGATCTCCTCGGCCTGGCGCTCGGCCTGGGAGATCGTCGCCTGCACCTCCCGGTCGATGCGGCCGAGGATGTTGTCCTTCTCGCCGCGGCCCTCGGAGCGCGTGCGCTGCGCCTGCCGCGTGCGCTCCTGGATCATGCGCTGGTAGACGCTCTCGGTCAGGTCGTCGGAGTACTTGATCTGGCGGATGAGCACGTCGATCAGCTCGACGCCGAACTGGTTGATCTTCTGGCCGTCCTTCTCGATGGTCATGTTCTGGCGCGCGAGCTCCCTCATCTCGGCGGCCAGGGCTTCGCGGCCCTTGCCTTCGGTGAGGCGGTAGCTCTCGACGTCGATCACCTGGCCGCTGGTGCCTTCCATCTCGCTCTCGATCTGCACCTTGATCGACTCGTAGATCTCGTTGCTGTTGCGGATGGCGTCGATGAGGTAGTTGCGGCTGACGACCGACCGGACGCTGGAGTCGATCAGGTCGTCGAGGCGCGACTGCATCTGGGTCACGCTGCCGACCGACTCGTAGAACAGCTGCGGATCGACGATCGTCCAGCGGGCGGTGGTGTCGACCCAGATGAACTGGTTCTCCGGCTGCTTGGTGGGGATGATCTGGGCGGCCCCGTCCCACGAAACGATCTTTTTCGGGTAGATCGTGACCTGATCGACAAAGGGCGTCTTGATCTTCAGCCCGGCTTCGGTCTGCAGGCTGACGATCTGGCCGAAGCGGATCACGACCGACTGCTGCCCTTCTTCGACGATGTAGAAGGGGCCCATCATGAGCAGAATGATGACGATCGCCGCGAGCACGACGACCACGGTGACGGACTTCTTCATCGGGTGCCTCCCGCCGGGGCCGCGGGCGGCTTGGCCGCCTGCTCGGTGAGCTGCTTGAGCGGTATGAAGTTCTCGAGGTTCCGGTCGATCAGGTCCGTGGCGTCCTCGGCCTTGCCGAAGACCTCCTCGTACATCTCGATGTAGAGCCGCGTCCGGGTCACGTCGCGGTTGCCGCGGTACTCCTGCAGCACCGAGCGGAAGCGCGCCACGTCGCCGTTGGCCTTGTTGACCCGCGCGGCCGCGTAGCCTTCGGCCTCCTGCACGATGCGCTGGGCCTTGCCCTTGGCTTCGGGGATCGCCTGGTTGTAGGCGGCGTTGCCCTCGTTGATGAAGCGCTCCTTGTCCTGCTCGGCCTTGTTGACGTCTTCAAAGGCGGCCCGCACCGGCCCTTCGGGCGGCAGGATGTCCTGCAGGGCCACGGTCGTCACGTTGATGCCGAGGCCGAACTCCCTGAAGCGCCGGTTCATGATCTCGAGCGCCTTGCTCTCGATGGCCGGCCGGTCGGTGCCCATCACGCCGAGGATCGAGCGGTCGCCGACGAGCAGGTTCATCACCGAGCGCGAGATGTCGCTGATCGTGCGCTCCTGGTTCTCCACGTTGAACAGCCACGCCACCGGGTCCGTGATCCGGTACTGGATGATCCACTCGACCTGGACGATGTTCTTGTCGCCGGTGAGCATGATCGACTCGCTGGAGAAGTCCTCGGTCGAGAAGATCGTGCCGACGCCGGGGGCGATGCTGCGGAATCCGTACTCGCGCTTGAACACCAGCTGCGTCGCCACGTTGAGATTCCGCTCGATGCCGAACGGCACCTTGAAGTGCAGGCCCGGCCCGTCGATGCGGTTGACCTTGCCGAACCTCAGGACCACGGCCTCTTCCCTTTGATCGACCACGTAGAAGCTCGTGGATAGGAGCACCACGATCGCCAGGACGACGATCACGATGGTCACGATCTGGGGGTTCATCCGGCCGGGGAACCTGAGCGGGGTCACATTACGTTCCGCCATATCCCCTCCTCCCATGAGCAGCCGCGAGAATCGGAAATTCCGTTTCTTCGGGGCAGGGTCTCATCATAGCCACGGATCCGCTGAGCGTCAAGGAAAGAAAACTCGCGTCTCTGACAAGCCCTTAATTTTTTTAATTTCAATATTGATTTTTCCAAGGGCTGCGTATATTATACCCCCCCAGGAGGCCGGTATGCGAGCCTTGGGCGCCTGTCCGGTGTGCGCAGCACCGCTGCGGGTGACGGAGTATTCCTGCACCGGCTGCGGGATCACGGTCCGCGGCGAGTTCGAGCAGTGCGAGATCTGCAGTCTCCCCTCGGACCTGCTGCACTTCGTGCGGGTGTTCCTCAAGGCCGAAGGCAGCCTCAAGGAGGTCGAGCGCGAGCTCGGCATTTCCTACCCGACGGTCAAGTCGCGCCTGGCCCGCGTCAACCAGATCCTGGGCGTGCCCGCTTTTTCCGACATGGTCGAGCAGCAAAAGCGGGTGAGGCTGCTCAAGGAGTTCAGCGAGGGCAGGCTCTCCAAGGAAGACCTGCTGTCGAACCTGTAGTCACGTCGAGGAGGCGTCATGAGCACGATGAAGAAGAAGGACGTCGCTCTGGCCCCAGGCGAGCCGCTGACCGTGCGGGGAGGGAACCTCGCGGTCGAGGTGCGCGCCGACCAGATCGAGTCGGCGTCGGTCGAATACCCCGGCAGCGATGAGCCGGCGGCCGCCGACGCGGTCGAGGTGTCGAGCGAAGGCGGCCGCGTCGTCATCACGGCTGCACCCGAAGCCGGATCGGGCGAGCGGCTGCTCCGCGTGCGGATTCCCAGGGGCGACCGCGACCTGGAAGTCGAGACCGCCAACGGCAGCATCCTGCTCGACGCGGTTTCGGGCAGGGTGCGCGCCAACGCCACCAACGGCCGCGTCGAGCTGCGCTCGACCGCGGGCGAGGTGGCGGTCGTGTGCGCCAACGGCTCGATCGAGGCGCAGGGCGCCCGCGGCTCCCTCGACCTGTCGACTGCCAACGGCCGGATCACGGTCCGCGAGGCCGCGCTGGCGGCGGGCACGATCAAGAGCGGCAACGGCCGCGTGGCCGTGCAGGTGCGGCCCGAGGGCGCAGGCAACCTCGGCATCTTCGCGGGCAACGGCCGGGTCGAGCTCGCCCTGCCGCAGGAGGCCGGCTTCCGCATCAAGGTGCGCACGCGGGGGCGGCTGCACAATCACCTGGAGAGCTACTCGGTGTCCTCCGACCAGGAGGCGACGGTCGTGGAAAAGGGCGGCGGGGAGTTCGCGGTGCTCATCCAGGCGTTCAAGGGGGTGCGGCTGGTGAAGTACGAGGATTTCGGCAAGCAGATGGAGGAGTCGGGCCCGATTCCCGGCATCGACGTCGAGGACCTGCAGGACCTCTTTAGCCGTCTCGGCGCCTGCTTCGGCGACTTTCCCCGGCGCTTCGACTTTGCCGACGAGATCCCGAAGATCGCGCAGAAGATGCGCGACGCCGGCGCGCGCTTCGGCCGCATGGGCGAGGAGTTCTCCCGCCGCTTCAGCGAAGCGCAGCACGGAGCCGGCTCCAAGGACCGCGAGGTCGACATGATCCTCGAGATGCTCAAGGAAGGCAAGATCTCCGCCGAGGAGGCCGAGCGCCTCATAAACGCGGTGCGCAGCAAGTAGCGGTCGGCTTGATTCGACGCGTCGCTTCGCCTATCGTGGCCGCATGATGAACGAAGCGGTCTTCCGCCAGGCCCTCGAGAAGTTCCGCGGCCACTACGGCGTCGAGCCGGCCGTGGCCGCGTACGCGCCCGGCCGCGTCGAGATTCTCGGCAACCATACCGACTACAACGAAGGCTTCGTGCTCTCGGCAGCCATCAACTTCGGCCACTTCTTTCTCGCCGCCCCCGCGCCCGGCCCCCAGTGCCGGCTGGTCGCCGGGGACCTGATGCAGGAAGCGGCGTTCAGCCTCGAGGACCCGCGGCCGGTGCCCGGCGCCAAGTGGGCGAGCTACGTGATGGGCGTGGCCGCGCAGCTGCGCGAGCGCGCCCCCGGCCGGGCGCGCCCCTTTGTGGGCCTGTTCTTCGGCAACGTGCCGCTCGGCTCGGGACTGTCGAGCTCCGCGGCCCTCGAGGTCAGCACGGGCCTGGCCGTCAGCCGGCTCTTCGGCATCGAGGTGCCTCCCCTCGACCTGGCCCGCATCGGACAGGCCGCAGAGCACAGGTACGTGGGCGTCCGCACCGGACTGCTCGACCAGATCTCGAGCCTCCATGGGAACGAGGACGCTCTCGTGATGAGCGACTTCCGCAGTCTCGAGGTCAAGAACGTGCCCCTAGGCGGCGGCGCCTGCTTCCTGATCTGCAACACCCACGCCAGGCACAGCCTGGTCGACTCCGCCTACAACGAGAGGCGCGAGGCGTGCGAGCGGGCGGCTGCTTTCTTTGCGGGGCGGCTCGACCACCCGGTCAAGGCGCTGCGCGACGTCTCGCCGGATGAGCTCGAGCGGCACCGCGCCGCCCTCGACGAGGTGACCGCGCGCCGCGCCTCGCACGTCATCGGCGAGAACGACCGCGTGCTGCGCGGCGCCGAGCTGCTCGCGGCGGGCAGGCTCGAGGAGTTCGGCCGCCTCATGTACGCTTCGCACGCCTCCTCGCGCTACGACTTCGAGAACTCCTGCGAGGAGCTCGACGCCCTCGTGGACACCGCCGCCCGGCTGCCGCAGGTGCTCGGCGCACGCCTCTCGGGCGGCGGATTCGGCGGCAGCGCCGTGATGCTGCTGCCGCCGTCGGCCGTGGAGGGCGTGCGCGCGCGCGTCACCGAGGCCTACGCCCGCCGCTTCGGCTCGCCCTGCGACACGCTGGTGATCGAGCCGTCGGAGGGGGCGCACCTCGTGGCGCTGTGAGGCCGCGCCGCTCCTTGACCCTGTTTCCGAGCGGTCGTTATAGTGGCGGGACCATGAAACGCCGGCTCATCACCTCGGCCCTGCCGTACGTCAACAACATCCCCCACCTCGGCAACCTGATCCAGGTGCTGTCGGCCGACGTGTTCGCCCGCTACTGCCGCCTGCGCGGCTATCCGACGCTCTACGTCTGCGGCACCGACGAGTACGGCACGGCCACCGAGACGCGGGCCCTCGAAGAAGGCATCAGCCCCCGCGAGCTCTGCGACCGCTACTACCGCCTCCACAGCGAGATCTACCGCTGGTTCAACATCTCCTTCGACAAGTGGGGCCGCACCTCGACGCCCGAGCACACCGAGATCACGCAGCATATCTTCAAGCGGCTCGACGAGGCCGGCTACATCACCGAGCAGACGATCAAGCAGCTGTACTCGCCCAAGGACGGCATGTTCCTCGCCGACCGCTACGTGCTCGGCACCTGCCCGCACTGCGGGTACACCGACGCGAGGGGCGACCAGTGCGAGAGCTGCGGCAAGCTGCTCGACCCGATGGAGCTGATCAAGCCGCGCAGCGCCCTCTCGGGCGACACGCCGGTGGTGCGCGAGACCAAGCACCTCTATATCAACCTGCCGGCGATCCTTCCGAAGCTGCAGGCCTGGATGAAAGGGGCGAGCGTCCGCGGCTTCTGGGCGAACAACGCGATCCGCATGACCGAAGCCTGGATCCGCGACGGGCTCAAGGAGCGGGCGATCACCCGCGATCTCAAGTGGGGCATCCCGGTGCCCAAGGACGGCTTCCGCGACAAGGTCTTCTACGTCTGGTTCGACGCGCCGATCGGCTACATCTCGATCACCGCCACGCACACCAGGGACTGGGAGTCCTGGTGGCGCAACCCCGAGGAGGTCGAGCTGTACCAGTTCATCGGCAAGGACAACATCCCCTTCCACACCGTCATCTTTCCCTCGTCCCTCCTGGGCACGGGCGAGAAGTGGACGATGCTGCACCACATGTCCTCGACCGAGTACCTCAACTACGAGAGCGGCAAGTTCTCCAAGAGCCGCGGTGTGGGGGTGTTCGGCACCGACGCGCGCGAGACCGGCATCCCGGCCGACGTGTGGCGCTTCTACATCTTCTACAACAGGCCCGAGAGCTCGGACGCGACCTTTACCTGGAAGGACTTCCAGGACAAGACCAACGGCGAGCTGATCGGCAACCTCTCCAATCTGGTCAACCGCACCCTCACCTTCGTGGCGCGCCACTACGGCGGAACGCTGCCCGAGGGCCCGAGCGACGACGGCTTCTGGGCGGACGTGCGCGCCCGCGAGGCTGCGATCGGCGAGGCGCTGGAGCGGGTGGAGCTGCGCGGGGCATTCCAGCAGATCTTCGCCCTCGCCTCGGTGGGCAACAAGCGCTTCCAGGACGGCGAGCCCTGGAAAGCCATCAAGGAGAACCCGGCCGCCGCAGCGGGCCTCCTGCGCGACCTCGTGTACCTGATCCGGGACCTGGCTGTGCTGACGCACCCCTACATCCCGGAGACCTCGGCCAGGATCGCGTCGTTCCTCGGCCTGGAGAAGGTCGGCTGGGCCGACCTCGGCCGCCTCGAGGGCGTGAGCAGGGTGGGCTCGCCGACGCTCTTGTTCCGCAAGCTTGAGGACGGGGAAATTGAAGGCTTCCGCCGGCGCTTTGCCGGCAGCCAGCAGGAGCGGGCGGACGCGGCGCGTCCGTTCGCCGGCCGCGTCGACCTGCGGGTGGCCCGCATCGAGGCGATCGAGCGCCATCCCAAGGCCGACAAGCTCTACGTCGAGACCGTCAGTCTCGGCCCGATGGGCAGCCGGCAGATCGTCTCCGGCCTCGTTCCCTACTACAAGCCGGAGGAGCTGCTCGGGCGCAACGTGATCCTGGTGGCGAACCTGGCGCCCGCCAGGCTGCGCGGGGTCGAGAGCAACGGCATGCTGCTCGCCGCCCAGACCGACGACGTGGTCGAGGTCGTCTTCGCGCCCCAGGCGCAGCCGGGCGACCGGGTGACCGTCGACGGCGTCGAGCAGGCCGAAGCGCCGACGGCAGCCATCAGCATCGACCAGTTCTTCGAGGTGCCGATCAAGGTTGCCGACTACCTGCTCTCGGTGGCAGGCAGGCGTCTGCTGGCCGCGGGGCGGCCCCTGGCTGTCTCGCGGGTCGAGAGCGGCGTGGTCAGGTGACCGTGGAAGGGGGACCACGGGTCCCCGGGCGCCCGCAGGGCGGCGATGCCGGCGGGCGAGCAGGCCGGCGATGATGGAGTTCCGGGTCGAGCGCATCCGTCCCCACGAGCTCGACGAGTCGGGCGAGCTGTTCCAGAGCGGCTACTGGGCCGCGTTCAAGGAGCGGTTCGGCTGGAGGGCCCACCCGCTGCTCCTGGAGTTTCCCGAGAACGCGCAGCGGCTGCTCGTCCTCACCCGTCGACTGGCCCCGGGCCTCGGCCTCGCCTACGTGCCCTGGGCCCCGGCCGCCGAGCCCGACATCGGCCGCGAAGAGCTGCTGGCCGGAATCGGCAGCGCCGTAGCCGCCCGGCTGCCGGCAGAGACGGCCTTTGTCCGCTTTGACCTGCCCTGGCACCGCGAGGGAGCGGGGGTGCTCCCGCAGCCGCTCGCGAACCTGGCCCGCCTGCGCCGCAGTGGCGTCGAGGTGCAGCCGACCAGCACCGTCGTGCTCGATCTGCGGCCCGAGGAGGCGGTGATCCTCGCCGGCATGAAGTCCAAGACCCGCTACAACATCAGGCTGGCCGCCAGGCGCGGGGTCCGGGTGCTCGAGGCCGAAGGCAAACGCCTGCCGGACTGGTACGCCCTCTACCGCGAGACCTCGCGCCGCGATCGGATCACGGTGCACTCCCTGGCCTACTACCGCACCCTCTTCGACCTGGCGCGCGTCTACGGCGCCGGCGCCCCCTCGCTGCGCCTGCTGCTCGCCGAGGTGGAGGGCGAGCTCGCGGCGGGCATCATCGTGGCCATGCACGGCAGCCGGGCCACCTACCTGTACGGCGCCTCCTCCGAACGGCACCGCAGCGCCATGCCGAACCACGCCCTGCAGTGGCGCGCAATCGAGCTGGCCCGGGAGCACGGCTGCGAGAGCTACGACCTCTTCGGCATTCCCCCCCGGCCCGACCCCGATCACCCGATGGCGGGCCTCTACCAGTTCAAGACCGGCTTCGGCGGGAAGATCCTCAACCGCTTCGGCTGCTACGACGCCGTGCTGCGGCCGCTGGCGTACGCGGCCTACAGCAGCGCCGAGCGCCTGCGCCAGCTCTACTACAAGCGGCTGCGCAAGCGGCGGTAGGGGCCCCCGGACTGCGCCTCAAGCTCATCCGGCGGGGTGCCGACCGTGATAGGCAGAGACCGCCGGTGGGGTTCCTCGGGGCTGTTTCTTGCACCTGCCACTTGATTTCCTGCGAGCGATGCATTATTCTGCGCAGCAAACGGGAGGGGAAACCCCCGCGGCAACGCGGGATCATCAATGCTCACCGCGAAAAAACCAGTGAAGAACGTGGGTTTCTCTCATCAGGCGGAGCGTGAGTCTCTGCCTATCCGTCGCAGTCTGGAGGATAAGAACAGACCATGGAACAGTCGCTGCGCGCTACCGAGGAGGCAGAGCCTCCGAGCAGTAGCCCCGACCACGAACGCACGCACATCAGCGCAGGCAGTCACGTCGGCTATGTCCAGCCCTTCCTTCCTTCGTATCCCCACATAGAAGAACCGATCACCGTCCCGGACAGCATCATCAGAACGCCTCGCTCCGCGTTTCCCGTGGGCGAGAGGACAGAGGAGTTTCGCCGCCGCTTCTTTCCTGAGGTGACCCGTCGCACCTGGAGCGACTGGCGCTGGCAGCTCCGCCACCGCGTCCGCACGCGCGCGGAGCTCGAGCGGTACATACGCCTCACGAACGACGAGCGCTCCGCCATCGAGCGCCACCGCGGGCCGTTGCCCGTGGCTGTGACGCCCTACTACCTCAGCCTGCTGAGCGAGAGCGACTCGACCCAGCCGCTGCGACGAACCGTGATCCCGGCCACCGACGAGTACCTGCAGTCCCGCGGGGAGGCTCTCGACCCCCTGGGCGAAGACAGCGACAGCCCCGTGCCCGGTCTCGTGCACCGGTATCCGGACCGCGTCCTGTTCCTGGCCACCGACTTCTGCTCCGTGAACTGCCGCTACTGCACGCGCAGCCGCCTGATCACCGTCGAGGACGGCCACCGCTACGGCGTCTCGCAGTGGGAGCGAGGCATCGCCTACGTGGCCGCCCACCCGGAAATCCGCGACGTGCTGGTTTCCGGAGGCGATCCGCTGACCCTCGCCGACGAGAAGTTGGAGTGGCTGCTGCAGCGGCTGCGGGCGATCCCCCACGTGGAGTTCATCCGCATCGGCACCAAGACGCCCGCCGTCCTGCCTCAGAGGATCACCCCGGCCCTCGCGAGGATGCTCAGGCGCTACCACCCGCTGTGGATGAGCCTGCACTTTACCCATCCCGATGAGCTCACCGCGGAGACCAACACCGCCTGCCAGAGGCTCGCCGACGCGGGCATCCCGCTCGGCAGCCAGACAGTGCTGCTCAAGGGCATCAACGACAGCGTGGCAACGCTCAAGGCCCTCTACCACGGCCTGCTCAAGAACAGGGTCAAGCCGTACTACCTCTTCCAGTGCGACCCGATCTACGGCTCGTCCCACTTCCGCACCTCGGTGTCCAGGGGCCTGGAGATGATCGAGGGACTGCGCGGGCACACCACGGGGTATGCCGTTCCCAGCTACGTGATCGACGCCCCCGGCGG
Organism: uncultured Spirochaetales bacterium; assembly: GCA_964552235.1. Taxonomy (GTDB): domain Bacteria; phylum Spirochaetota; class Spirochaetia; order SZUA-6; family CAVTHK01; genus CAVTHK01. The sequence goes on from CAZKGO010000076.1 coordinate 18,282, forward strand.
CGGAGGCAAGGTGCCGCTGCTGCCGCAGTACGTGGTGGGCCGCGACGGCGACGACCTGGTGCTGCGGAACTACGAAGGCAAAGAGTACCGCTACCACGACCCGATCGATCCGGCCGGCGGCTGCCGCTAGCCGCCGGCCGCGCCCGAGATGACCGTCGGCATCACCTACGACCTCAAGGACGACTATCTCCGCGAGGGCGTGAGCGAAGAGGACGCGGCCGAGTTCGACAGCCCGGCCACCATCGAGGGCATCGAAGCCGCCCTGCAGGCCCTGGGGATGCGGACCGAGCGCATCGGTCACCTCAGGGCCCTTCTCGCCCGCCTGGCCGAGGGCAGGCGGTGGGACCTGGTGTTCAACATCGCCGAGGGCGTCCACGGCGCGGGCCGCGAGGCCCAGATCCCGGCGATCCTCGACGCCTTTCAGATTCCCTACACGTTCTCGGACACCGTGGTCCTGGCTCTGTGCCTGCACAAGGGCCTGACCAAGCGCGTGGTGCGCGATGCGGGCGTGCCGACCGCCGACTTTGCCGTGGTCGAGCGCGAAGAGGATGTCCCGGCGGTGCGCCTCAAGTTTCCGGTGTTCGCCAAGCCCGTGGCCGAGGGAACGGGCAAGGGAATCTCGGGAGCCTCGCGGATCGAGAGCGCGGCCCAGCTGCGGGAAGTCTGCGCGCAGCTGCTGCGCCGCTTCCGGCAGCCGGTGCTCGTCGAGGCCTACCTCGGCGGAAGGGAGCTCACGGTGGGCATCCTCGGCACGGGAGCCGAGGCGCGGGCGATCGGCGCCCTCGAGATCAAACTGGGCGGCAAGGCCGAGGCGGGAGCCTACACCTACCACAACAAAAAGAACTACGAAGACCGGGTCTCGTACAGCCTCGCCACCGACGACCTGGCGCGCAAGGCCGAGGCCGTGGCGCTGGCCGCCTGGCGTGCGCTGGGCTGCCGCGACGGGGGCCGCGTCGACATCCGCTGCGAGGCCGCGGGCGAGCCTCACTTTCTCGAGGTCAACCCGCTGGCCGGCCTCCACCCTGTCGACTCGGACCTGCCGATCCTGTGCTACAAGCGCGGCATGACCTACCGCGATCTGATCGCCGCGATCGTGGAGAGCGCGCGCTCGCGCCTGCCGGTGACGGCGCGGCGCTAGGCGGGCGAAGCGCCGTGTGGGTCGCCGTCCTCTACAACACAGTCGAGCGCAAGGAGATCGGCTTCGAGAGCGAGCTGGTGGCCGAGAACGAGATCCTCGGCACCGCACGCGGCATCGTCGAGGCCCTGGGCTGCGGCCACCAGCCGGTGATGCTGCGCGTGAGCCCGGCCCTGCTCGCCCGCATCGGCGATTCGCCCTTCGACGTGGCCTTCAACCTGGCCGAGGGGCTGGGCGATCGGGCCGGCAGCGAGCACCTGATCCCTTCGCTGCTGGAAGCGGCGGACCTGCCCTACACGGGGGCCGACGGCGCAGCCATCGCCCTGTGCCGCGACAAGGCGCGCGCCAAGCGGCTGCTGCGGGCCGCGGGCCTCGCCACGCCTGCCTGGCAGCTGTTCGAGCGGCCAGGCCAGGAGCGCTCCCCGGACCTCGCCTTTCCTCTGATCGTCAAGCCCTGCCTCGAGGACGCGAGCATCGGCATCAGCGCCGAATCAGTGGTCGGCGACGAGGCGGCCCTCGAGGCCCGCGTGTCGCACGTGATCGAGCACTACCGCCAGCCCGCGCTGGTCGAGCAGTTCATTGACGGCCGCGAGATCAACTGCGCGCTCCTCGGCAACGGCGACTCGCTCCAGGCTCTGCCCCTCGCCGAGATTCTCTTTGGCCACGGCGGCGACCACCCGCGGATCGTCACGTTCGAGAGCAAGTGGGTGCCCGGCTCCGAGGTCGACCGGGCGCAGCGGCCGGTCTGTCCGGCCGACCTGGAGCCTGCGGTCGCGGGACGGATCGCAGAGGCGGCCCGGACGGCCTTTGCCGCCACCGGCTGCCGCGACTACGCGCGGGTCGATTTCCGGCTCGCCGGCGGCCCCGGGGGCGCTCTGGAGCCGTTGATCATCGACGTGAATCCCAACCCGGCCATCGACGCGGGGGCGGGCCTGGCGCGCAGCGCCGCTGCGGCCGGCATCAGCTACCCGGCCCTGATCGAGCGCATCGTGGAGATGGCCGCGGCGAGGGGCCGCTCGAGCGGCCGCGCCCGTGTCCGGCCGCGGTGGCCGGCTGCGGTCGCAGGCAGGAGGCTGCGCTTGGAGCCCCCCGCCCCCCGCCACCTGGCCGCTCTGGCGCGCTGGTTCAGCGACAAGGACAGCGGCCGCTACATGGACGACCCCGGCTCGACCTGCACTGAGGAGGAGCTGGCCGAGGCTTTCTTCGTCGGCAGGAAAGATGTAGACTTCGTGGCCTGCGAGCCTTCGACGGGCGAGCCGCTGGGCTACTGCGGGCTCTACGACATCGACCACGGCCGGGCGCAGGTCACCTTTCTGATCGGCGAGGCGGGTGCGCGCGGCCGCGGGCTCGGCCGCGAGATGGGCGAACTGCTCGCCGGCGTGGCCTTTGGCGAACTGGGGCTGGAGGCGCTCGACGCCTCGGTGGTCGTGGAGAACGAGTCGTCCCTGCGCCTGTGCCGCGCCCTCGGCTTCCGTGAGATCGGTCGTCGGCGCGGCTCGCACCGTCTCGGCGACCGCAGGCTGGATGAGGCGCTGCTCGAGCTCACGCGGGAGGAATATGTCGCGCGGCGGCCCTGAGAAAACACCGCGACCTCATCACGGCCACGGAGGCAGCGACCCAGGCTACTACGATTTCGACGAGCGCTACCGGCAGCTGCAGGCGATGGGCGAGGAGATCGAGCGCCTGCGGCAGCAGGTCCCCCCGCCGCCTGACGTGGCAAGCCGGATCGAGGTGCTGACCGCCGAGGTCGAGGAGGGGTGGCACGACCTGGCGCAGGAGATCCTCAAGCGCGAGGGCTGAGAGGGCGCCCGCGTGAAGCCTTCGGCTTATCCCTCCTGAGGCTGCCAGTCCTCGGGATTCCACCAGCAGCGTCCCTTTTGCCGCGCGGCCTCCAGCGCCCGCGCCTCGATGTCCGCCAGCTCGGCGTCGGAGCACGGTCGGAACGCCCTGGCCGCCGCGAAGGCCTGGTCTTGCTCTCCAGGGTAGGAAAGGCCCAGCAGCGCGACGTCGGGGTCGCGGGTCAGCGTGTAGCGCAGGCACTCCTCGACGCTCAGGCGCGCCGGCGGCGAGTCGGCGAGCGCGGGCGCTCCGCCGCAGCTCACCTTGCCGCGCGGCCGCTTCGACAGGGGCCGGCCGTAGCCCTCGGTGTCCTGCAGGAGCTTGCCCGCGCCGAAGGTCTTGAAGCAGACCGTGCCGACCCCGAGGCGGCGCGCCTCCGGCAGGATTTCGGCCGCGTAGCGCGGGTGGCAGAAGGGCCCGATCGCGAACATCAGCACGTCGCACAGGCCCGAGTCGAGAGCGGCTGCGAGCACGTCCGGGTCGTGGCTCGATATGCCGCGAAAGCGGCACCTGCCCAGGCGCGCGCAGGCGGCCAACTGCTCCATGCCGCCGCCGGGGGCGGCGAGGGCCCGCCACGCCTCCATGTCGGAGACCCCGTGAAAGAGAAAGAGGTCGACGCGGTCGAGGCCGAGGCGCTCGAGGCTGGAGTCCACCTGCGGCGCCACGGGCTCGAGAGGATGGTCGATTTTGTCGATGACGAACATGCGGTCGCGCACGCCGGCGACGGCGCGGCCGACGATCTGCTCGCTGTACCCCTGCTCGTAGCCGGGCGCGGTGTCGATCACGTTGAGGCCGGCGTCGATGGCCCGGCGCGCCGTGGCCACGCACTGCTCGATGGGGAGCGAGCGGTCGGCCAGGTCGCCGATGCCGAGGGCTGTTGCCACGAAGCCGGTCCGGCCGAGGGGCCTGCGCGGTTCAAAGAGAGGCGTGCCTGCCATGGCTGCTCCTGCGTGCGCGGCTGCGCTGGTCAGGCGCGCGCGCGGCTGCGGTCCTGGCGCTCGATCTTGGCGCGCACCGCCGCCTCGGCCTCGCGCCAGATCTCCTGGATCGCCTCGTCGAAGAACAGGTACACCCGCTCCTCGAAGCGCGTCGCCCGCAGGCGATTCCAGAAGCGCTGCTCGAAGTCCTTCTGATCCTTGCCGTAGACGTGGTAGGAGTCCGCCTGCCAGTTCAGTCGGCCGAGCTCCACGGGCCTTCCCAGGCGTTCCTGGAGCGGGTCGGCGACCAGCCGCCGGTTGAAATGCACGAAGCCGAACATGTTCATGAAGTTGGCGCCCCACGCGTCGTTGCTGCGGAATCGGACGTTGCAGGCCAGGCGATAGAGGCCGCCGTCCTCGACCAGGCGGTACCACAGCGACTGGAGGCACGGAGGGTCGTAGACGTCGAAATCGAGAAACGGCATCCACGTGATCATCTGGGCCTGCCTCGTGAACGGCTGGGCCGCCAGCTTGTCGATCACCTTGCGCACCTGGTCGACGCCCGTGCCCGGGCGGCCCGAGGACTGAGGCGCCTTCTGGCGCCAGGTGCCCCAGTCGGCCAACCGCTGGTGGTAGGTGTACTCCCAGCGCGTGTCCGCCGGGTCGTCCATGTTCTTGACCCAGTGGTCCTTGTCGCCGCAGAGCTCCATCAGGTACTCGCGCAGGTCCTCGATTCCGCCGGGAAAGGCCTTGTGGATCATCGGGTCCTTCCACGGCTGCCGGACCGTGATGTTCATGGTCGCGTCCACCGAAGGCGGGTCTGCGGGGCGGTCGTACTGCGTCGCCATCCGGATGCCCCCTTCGTGCAGGGCGATCAGGGCCCTCTCGTAGGCTTCGGCGAGGGTCTCGCCCTCGACGTGGAGAACGGGGATGTCGTTCATGCGGCGGCGATTCTACCACGAAAGGGCAGCGCTGAGGCGCGCGGACCCGGCCACCGAGGCGGGGGAGGCGGCGGGCGTTTCCGCGGAAACGGGGCGGGCCCCGGCAGCGGGCGCTTGCGCGCAGGCGCCCTGGCCCTCGCGCGCCGATGGGGCGGTGAGGCCGGCGGAGTCGTACCTGGCCGGCCATCGGGTGAGGGGAAGCGGCGGGCAGCGGTTTCAGGTGATGGTTCATCCGGGCCAGGAGGCGCCGGCTGCCGATGGCCAGTGGGCTGCCGCCCTGGAGGATGGCACGAGA
>CAZKGO010000077.1:0-1627 GCA_964552235.1 uncultured Spirochaetales bacterium
CACAGCGTTGCCCGGGTAGCTAGGCACCTTGCGGTGCAGCTCGAGCGCGGCCTCGAGGTGCTTGCCCAGCGTCTCGAGATCGCCCCGCATGGTGCTTGCCTGAAAGAGCCGCGCCAGAACCTGCTGCTCGAGGACCGGCTGGGCGAGCCTGCGCACCCTCTCCAGGTCGGCCTCGATCGCGGCGATCGCCGTGCCCTCGACGGGCATCTGCTCGTGGACCGCATAGAGCGCCCGCAGCTCGAGGGCCTCGTCGCCCATTTCGCGGGCCAGACCTGCAGCCTTTGCGAGCGCGGCGCGCGAGCCTTCGACGTCACCCTTCTCCTGGTACAGGTTCCTGCCGTGCTGGCACAGCAGCCGGGCGTAGATCGGCGTGCCGGGCGCCGCCAGCTCCAGCGCCCGCGCCGTCATCGCCGACGCCCCCGCTGCGTCCACTCCCCAGCTCATGTCCGCGGGGTAGGCGGCGATCTCCAGCGCCTTTTCGATCTCACCGCGCGCCACGTACCAGTCGAAGGCGCGGAAGATCTCCTGGTGTCCCCGCGAGGAGCTCTGCACGATCTGGCTGCGGCCGTAACCCAGCAGCAGCGCAGCCTGCTCGCCGTCCATCGGCGCATCTGGCCGTGCTGCGAGCCCTGCCTGGAACCAGTCGCGGGCCTCGGCGTACGCATGCGCTGCGAGCGCCTGCTCGCCGGCCAGCAGCGCGTAGCGGACGAGCTTCTCGCCTCCCAGCACGGCCTGGCCGCCGCGGCAGTGATAGGCGAGCTCGGCGGCATGGCGATCGGCTTGGTCGCCGTACAGCGCTTCGAGCGCCTCGCCGATGCGCGCGTGCAGCCGCGCCCGCTTTGCCGCCGGCACCTCCTCCAGCAGCGTCTGCCGGATCAGCCCGTGGGTAAAGCGGTAGGTCGCCACGGCCTCGGGCAGCTCCTCGATGAGCCGCTCGGCCGCAAGCTCGTCGACGAGGTCCAGCAGCCGTTCCTTTGCCGTGTCCTCGACCACGCGCTCGAGCTGCCTGAGCGTGAACTGCCGCCCGAGCACGGCCGCGGCTGCGAGAATCTCGTTGGCGTGGGCGGAGAGCCTGTCGAGGCGCCGGCCGATCACCTCGCGCACGCCTTCGGGGATGCGCAGGCTCCAGCGCGATCGCCTGCGCGAATCCTCCGCGGCCAGAGCGCCTTCCTGCACCAGCAGGCGCACCAGCTCCGACACGAACAGCGGGTTGCCTTCGCTGTTGGTGTACACGGCCTGCACGAGCGCGGCCGGCGGCTCCACCCCGGCGGCCAGCTCGATGAAGCGCCGCACGTCCTCTTGGCCCAGGCCCCGCAGCAGGATCCGCTCGAACAGCTTCTCGCGCGTCAGGTTGGCCAGCGCCTGCTGAAGCGGATGGGTCCGCCGCACCTCTACGTCGCGGTAGGTGCCCACGAGCAGCAGCCGCGCACCGGCCATGCCGTGGGCCGCGAACTCCAGGAGCTGCAGGGTCGGCCTGTCCGCGCAGTGCAGGTCGTCGAGGATGATCACCAGCGGCTCGGCCCGCGACGCAGCTGCCAGGTAGGTCGCGATCGCGTCGAAGAGCCGGAAGCGGGCGGCGTCGGGATCGTCGATCGGTTTGGCTGCCGGTAGACCAGCAAGCCGTTCG
>CAZKGO010000077.1:1727-10733 GCA_964552235.1 uncultured Spirochaetales bacterium
CGAGAGCCGCAGCCACGTCCGCGGCCGACGCCGGTCGCGCCTGCGGGTCCTTTTCCAGCAGCCGGAGGATGAGGGCCTCGAGCGCCTGTGGGCACTCGGCGTTGTGCCACGACGGGGCCACGGGCGGCGTGTTGACGTGCTGCCCGATCACGGCGAGCCGCTCGCCGCCGAGAAAAGGCGGCCGGCCGCACACCATCTCGTAGAGCACGGCGCCGAGGGAATAGAGATCCGACCTCGCCGTCGCCTCGCTTCCGGTCGCCCGCTCCGGGGCGAGAGTTGCGACAGTCTCGGAATCTCCGTCAGCGAGCTTCGAGGGGTCCGCCGCGAGCCCAAAGTTGCCGAGCTTCGCGTCGCCATCGGCAGCGAGCCAGATGTTCGAGGGCGCGAGGTTCCCGTGGACGACGCCGTGGCCATGCGCGAACTCGAGGCCTTCGCAGACCGCGCGAGCGATCTCGACGGCGCGCGCGATCGGCAGGCGGCGCCTGTCGCTGCCTGCGAGCAGCCCCGCGAGGTCGCCTCCGGCCATGTGCTCCATCACGAGATAGGGCAGGCCGTCGGCATCGACTCCCTGGTCGTAGACGGTCACGATGCGGGGGTGGGCGCCGAGGTGTCCCATGGCCCGCGCGCCCGCCTCGTGACCTTCACCTTTGATCACTACAAAGGCGACGTCGCGGTCGAGGGCCGTGTCGTGGGCGAGGTAGACCTTTTTCCTCCTGCCCTCGCCCAGGAGAGAGGCCACGGAGTAGCGGCCGCCCGCCAGGGACGCGGGCAGAGGCTCGGCCTTGCGCTCTTTGCTCTTTGCGCCCAGCTGCCGCGCGGCCATCAGACGGGAGCCGCAGGCGATGTCGTTTGCGGGATCGATGCCGAGGACGCGGTCGCAGAGGTGGAGCGCCTGCCGCCATTGCCCGCCCGCCACCGCCGCGTCGAGGCTGTCGAGGAGGCGGTCGAGGGCGCCGGGGTCGCTCGCCACGCTCCAATTCTAGACGACGCTGCCTGCGAAATCAAACACGGCGCGCCGGATCGGCGGGGTGGAACCTCTCCTCGCGGATGTGGTATAAGACCCGCGCCTGATCCGACTCCCGAGGAGCGAGACTTGACTCGACGCCTGCCCGCGGCCGCGCTGTCGTGCGCCCTGGTGCTCGCAGCTTGCGGCGCCGGCGATCCGACAGAGGCCGCCCCCGCCCCGATGGTTCCGCTCGTGCCCCCGCCCGGGCTGCTCGCGAAGTCGGCGTTGGTGATCGACTTCGACACCGGCGCCGTGTTGTACGCTAGGCAGCCCGAGCTGGCGATCCCCCCGGCGTCGCTCACCAAGCTCATGACGCTTCACCTCGCCTGGCGCGCCGTCGAAGAGGGCCACGCGACGCTCGACGACCAGGTGCCGATCAGCGTCCGCGCGTGGGCCAAGAACCAGCCCCCTGGCGCGTCGCTCATGCTCCTGGAGCCGGGCCAGAAGGTGACGCTCTTCGAGTTGATGAAGGGCCTCGCCCTCCCGTCGGGCAACGACGCCGCGGTGGCGGTCGCCGAGTACCTGGCCGACAGCCAGGCGGACTTTGTGCGCCTCATGAACGACGAAGCTCGGCGGCTCGGGCTCGCCTCCACGCGCTTCGCCGACGCCTCGGGCCTGAGCGCGCGCAACGCGAGCACGGCCGCCGACCTCGCGCGCCTGGCCCGCGCCTACGTGCTCCAGCATCCCGCCTCGATCGAGAGCCTGCACTCGCTCACCGAGTTCGCCTATCCGCGCGAGGAGAACCTACCGCAGTTCGCGCTCGGCTCGCGACCGACGCTCACCAGGGAGAACCACAACGAGCTGATCGGGCGCCTCGACGGGGTCAAGGGCCTCAAGACCGGCTACATCGTCGAAAGCGGCTACAACATCGCCCTCTACGCCGAGCGCGGCCGGATGCGCCTGCTGGCCGTCATCCTCGGCGGCCCCGGCGAGGGCAGCCGCGAGGGCGCCCTCAACCGCGCGATCGATTCGACCAGCCTGCTCTCCTACGGCTTCTACGCGTGGAGCACCTTCGAGCCCGCCCTCCCCGATCCCCGACCGGTGCGCGTCTACGGGGCGCGCGGGGGCCGCGTGGCCGTGGCGCATCCGCGGCCGCTGGTGACCGTGCCCCGCGAGCACGCTGCCGCCGTGACCGCGCGCTACGACTACGCGAGCCGGCTGCGCGCGCCTGTGCGCAAAGGCGACGCCGTCGGGTCGGTGGTGGCGAGCCTGCACGGGCGGGAGATCCTCCGCGCGCCGCTCCTCGCTGCGCAGGATGCCCCGCGCGGAAGCTTTGTGCGCCGGCTGTGGGATCGCACGAGCCTGCTGTTCGCCCGGCGCTGAGGGCTCGCGGCCCCGTTCGGTCTTTCACGTAGCGGCGGCGCGGCGCCCGCCGCTTTGTCAAAGCGTGCCGTCCTCGCGTAGAATGTCGGCCGGGAGGCAAGCCGTGAACGTGCGTCCGTTCGTCCGCGTCGCGGGGGCGATCCTGGCCGCGACCAGCCTCGCAGCCTGCGCTTCGCTCGACCTGTCGGCCATGATCCGCAAACCCACCGCCGAGGTCGTCGGTTTCCAGATCGAGACCCTCTCGTTCGAAGGAGCGGGCCTGCGCCTCGACGTCAAGGTCACCAACCCGAACGGCATCGGCATCGAGCTGGCGGGCTTCGACTACAGCCTGCTCATCGAGGGCTCTGAGCTCGTCAAGGGAGCCGTAGATCACAGGGTGGCCTTGCGCGCCAACGGCTCCTCGGTGATTCCCGTGCCGGTGAGCTTCCGCTACGAAGCGATGCTCGCGGCCGTGCGGGCGCTCGCCGACAAGGACGAGTCCCCCTACGAGCTCACGGTCGGGTTCACCTTCAAGCTTCCGGTCCTGGACAAGGTGAAGGTCACGGCCGCGCACAAGGGTACGCTGCCGGTGGTGCACGTGCCCCGAGTGCGCGTCGCGTCGCTGCGCGTGAGCGGGCTCACGCTGCAGGGAGCCAGCCTCGTGCTCGGCGTTGAGGTCGCCAACAACAACGGCTTCGGCCTCGGGCTGAGCTCGCTCGACTATCGCTTCGCGGTCGGCGGCCAGAGCTGGGCCACGGGCACCTCCCGGCGCGCTGTCCAGATCGCCTCCCGGCAGAAGGGCGTGATCGAGATTCCGATCAACGTGGACTTCTTCGCGGTCGGCCGCACCGCGCGGGACGCGCTGCTGTCGAGCGCTCCGCTCGCATACGAGCTCTCGGCAAAGCTCGCGGTCGGCACGACGCTTCCGCTGCTCAAGAACGCGACCGTGCCCATCGACGTCGCAGGCCAGGTCGGCATCCTGCGCTGAGCCGCCTGCCGCGGCTTGCGGCTCGACTTCGTCGGGCCGAGGATATCGTCCCCACGCGGACGATTGGCCTTTTCTGCTGGAAAACTCGTACGATCGCGCTAATGTTTACTCGTCAACCTTGGGAGGCACTGATGAAGAGGAAGATGGTCATCGTTGCGCTGCTCGCGGCCCTGGCAGCCCTGCCTGTCGGGGCGCAGACGTTCGCGGAGTACGAGGAAGGGTTCCAGGACTTCGCCGACGGCGTAGCCAGTGCCCTGCCGCTGAACGCCGCTGTCGGCTTGAACTGGTCCGACGCCTACATCGGCAATTTCCCCCACTTCGGGGTCGGAGTTGCGGTGGGCGCCGCGACGATGCCCTGGGATTCGTTCGAAAAAGTCGAGGATATGCTCGCGACCGACATCGCCGGAGAATATCCGGCGCTCCAGGACTGGGGCGTCCCGATCCCGGCCCTCGCGATCGAAGCTCGCGTCGGCGGCCTGCTCCTGCCGTTCGACGTGGGCGTCAAGGTCGGATTTCTTCCCGAAGACTCCAAGGCGATGCTTCCTTCGGGCGTCACCGCCGACTACCTGATGTTCGGCGCCGACGTGCGCTACGCCCTGCTCAAGGGCGGAGGGGTGATCCCCGCGGTGTCGATCGGCGCGGGCTACACCTACCTCAAGGGAAGCGTGGCCATGGCCGACGTCCTTGGCGGCACGACTACGATCACCGACGTGGGGTCGCACGTCATCTCGGTCACCGATCCCGACGTCACCTTTGACTGGCAGGCGAGCGTGATCGACCTCAAGGCTCAGGTCAGCAAGAGCCTCCTGGTCCTGACGCCGTACGCGGGAGTCGGCGCTTCGCTCGCCGTAGCCAAGGCGGGCGGCGGCCTTGCCGCAGAGGTGCTGGTGGACGGCGTTTCGCCTGACCAGGACCTTATCGAGGAAATCGAGGAGGCTCTGGGCGAGGACTTCGACCCGGACGAGGGCTTCTTCGTGACCTCCGAGGCCACAGGCTGGACCTTCCGCGCCTTTGGCGGCGTGTCGGTCAACATTCTGATGCTCAAGCTCGACCTCACCGGCATGTACAACTTCTCCAGCGGCACCTTTGGCGCCTCGCTCAGCGGCCGCGTCCAGTTCTAGTCGCGCTCTTCGGACACACGGCGCGTCCCCCACGGGGCGCGCTTTTTTTGTGTGCCGGCCCGGGCACAGGACGCGCTGCTCGCGCGTCTTGTGCCCGTCCCGGCCTCCGTCTATAGTCACCTCGAGTTCCAGGAGGCGCGCGTGAAGCTCGACGGCGAACTCAAGGCTCTCGCAACCGAGATGGGCGCGGCGCTGTTCGGCGTCGCCGATCTCGCCGGCGCCCGTGACGCGATCGCCGCTCAGGGCGGCGAGGCGGTCGCGGCCTGGCCGCGGGCGGTCTCGTTTGCCGTCCGGCTGATCGACGGGACCGTCGACGAGATCCGCCGGCACGAGGACCCCGTGGCGATCCGCACCTATCGCGGGCTCTACGACGTCGCGAACCGCACGCTGGACTCCATATCCCTTGCCGTCGCTCGGCGCATCGAGCAGGCAGGCTACCGGGCCTGGCCGGTGTTCAACATCGTCCTGGACCGCGAGAAGCTCGCCGGCTCGATCTCCCACAAGCTCGCGGGGCACCTGGCAGGGCTCGGCTGGATCGGCAAGAGCTGCCTGCTGATCACCCCGGATCACGGCCCGCGCGTGCGCCTCGGCACGGTGCTCACCGACGCGCCGCTCGCCGCAGGCACGCCGATGCCGGAGCAGTGCGGTGACTGCTGCGATTGCGTCGACATCTGCCCTCCGAAAGCCGTTACGGGCGCGCGCTTCGTCGCGTCGCAGCCCCGCGAAGCGCGATTCGACGCCCGCTCGTGCGACCGGTACATGGAGGGGCGGCGCGAGCGCGTCGGCGAGAGCCTGTGCGGCCTGTGCGTCTACGTCTGTCCCCACGGACGAAAGCGCGAGGCGGCCGGCTCCCGCGAATAGCGAATCCCCGATCAGTCGACACCGCGCCTCGGGCAAACCCGCGACAACGGGCATCCTCTGCACTCGGGGGCGCTGCGGCAGTGCTCCTTGGCGTGGCGCACGATCAGGGCGTGCAGCTCGTTGTACGCCTCGCTCTCGGCAGGCAGCGCCTCGACGCACAGCCGCTGGATCTCCCCGTAGCTCTCGGCTCCCGCGATCGCGCCGAGGCGCGACAGCAGCCTCTTGGTGTAGGCGTCGACGACGAAATGAGGCTGGTGGTACGCGTACAGCAGGATCGAGTCGGTGGTCTCGGCCCCGACGCCCCAGATGCTCAGCAGCTCCTCGCGCGCCGGAGCTCTGCCGCCGCGTTCGCCGAAGAACTGCGCCAGCGCGCGCAGCTTGCGCGCCTTCTGCCTGTAGTAGCCGCTGCAGCGGATCGCCTCGGCCAGCGCCTCCGGAGCGAGAGCCAGGATCGCCGCGGGCGACAGGGGGCCGTCGCCGAGCAGCCGATCAAGCGCAGGCTCGACGTTGCGCCAGGCGGTGTTCTGCGTGAGGACAGCGCCGACGGCCACCTCGAAGCGGCCGGCTGCCGAGACGGGCTGCCGATAGTCGCCGGCGTGGTAGCCGTGGGCGTCGAAGCCCGGACGGCCGGCGCAGCTGCGCAGGGGCCACCAGCCCTGCGGCCCGTAGGCGGCCAGCAGTCGGGGCAGCAGCCCGGCGATACGCCGGCGGGGCGCGACTGCCACCTCAGCCGACCTGCCGCAGGAGCCAGGCTGCGCACAGCTCGCACCAGCGGGCCGTCTCGGGGACCAGGTCCGTGCTCAGCAGCCCGTAGCCGCCGCGGGCGAACATGTGCAGCTCGAAGGGCACGCCCGCGGCTGCGAGGGCGCGCGCGTCGTGGAGCGCGGCCACCGTGCCCGCCAGGTGGCCGCCGGCCGAGAAGCCGAGCACACCGATGCGGCCCGGCAGCAGCGTGCGCAGGAGCCGCAGCGCGCGCCTGCAGTCGAGCCCCGGCACGGGGTACCGGTAGGGCGCCACGCGGTATTCGAGCACGAACGCCGACAGGCCCAGCGAGTTGAGCCAGCGCGCCACCGGCTCCTTCTCGCGGTCGACGCTCCTGTCGTACCCGATGCCGGGAACGACGAGGACGGTGCCCCGCGACGCCTGGACGGGGTACGCGGTCACCGAAGGCCGATCCGATGCGATCGCGGGATTCCAGGACGGGATCGTTTCCGCTCGCCACAACTCGATCGAGTCGCCGGGTTTGAGGTTCATCGCGAGGGGATTCTCTGCGTCCTCGGCCCGTGTGGCAAGCGGCGGCCGCGCCGGACGAGTACGGCTGGTTCGAGGCTGCCGCCTCCTGCCGGCCGTCGAGCGTGCGCGGGAGGCGGAGGTCGGGAGCGCCCTCGTTTCCGCGGAAACGTGCAGCGTGCGGTCGATAGCCACGAGATGGGGCCGGCGAGGGACGGGAACAAACCGGGCTGCGCCCTGCGGTCAGCGCCGGACTCGAGGCGGCTTGACGGCCACGGCGGCCCGCGCTGCAGCGGCTTGGCGGTGATGTTTGCCGGCCGGCGTCCCGGCGACCTGCGGCACTGCCCACGGAAGATCCGACACCATGGCCGACCCTGTGAGTCTTGGTGAACACAGCAAGCGCTGTGCGCACAGGCTTTCCATGAGCGCGGGGCAGAGAGTGGTCATCGGTACGGCCGCGGGCGTCAAGGAAAGCCTCCTGATCGAGTTGGCGAGGCCGCGGGATGGTACCGAACCCGTCGTGGGCATGATCGAGTGGTGGCAGGATCACCCATCTGAGGAGGGCACGTGAACAGACGACCGAACATCGTCGTTTGCTGGAGCGATCGACAACGCTACGACACCCTGGGCTGTTACGGCCAGGGCTTGGACATTGTCCCCGGCACTGGACCAGTTGGCCGGGGAGGGCGTCCTTTTCGAGAATGCCTTCGCCGCGCAACCGTTGCGGTCCGGCCCGCGCCTGCCTTCGGACCGGGAAGCACCCGAACCTCACGGGGAGCTACGTCAACGAGGTGGGGCTGAAGCCGAGCGAGAACACGATCGCCAAGATGATGGGCACGGCGGGCTACGAGACGGCCCATGCGGGCAGGCTGCACCCCGCCAACAACTTCAGGCAAGGCATCGTCATGGCGCGGAAGCCGATTCGCCTGCAGAGGATGTGCGGCTGCAGCGACTACGTCATGGTCTCCGAAGGCCTCGCGCTGATCTCCCACGGTTACGACGGCCATATCTCCGACAGGGACGGCAAGAGGGTGGATTTCATCGGATACCGGACGGACTGCATCACGTATTTCGCGATCCACTACCTGCACGACAGGCGTTGCGAGAAGCCCTTCTTCCTGTTCCTTTCCCACATCGAGCCGCACCGTTCCGCGCAAGGCGTCAGCGGGGTATGCGGTTGATGGCAGAGGGATTCTCGGCATCCGCGGCCCGCGTGAGAAGCCTGCCTTGATCGAGGGGCCTCCGCGCTCTACCCTGCTCCCATGGTGAAACCCGAGTGGCCGGCCGAATGGCTGGTCGACGGCGACCGCGCAGCGCGGCCCCTCCTGCTGCTCGCCCACGGCGCGGGCGCGCCTATGGACAGCCCCTTCATGAACCGGATGGCCCGCGGGCTCGCGGACAAGGGCCGCTGCGTCATCCGCTTCGAGTTCTCCTACATGCGGCAGCGGCGCCTCTCGGGCCGCAGGCCCGGCCCCGGCAGCGGCGCCGGCCTCACGGCCGAGTGGCTGCGCGTGATCGAGCAGGCGGGCGACCCGGGCGAGCTCGTGATCGGCGGCAAGTCGATGGGCGGCCGCATCGCCAGTCTCGTGGCCGACCAGGCCGGCGTCGCGGGGCTCGTCTGCCTCGGCTACCCGTTCCACTCCCCCGGCCGCGCGGCCGAGCAGCGGGTCGCGCACCTGGAGAGCTTGCGCACGCCCGCCCTCATCGTGCAGGGAACCCGCGACGCCCTCGGCAGCCGCGAGGAGATCGCCTCGTACCGCCTTGCCCGGTCGATCCGCCTCGTGTATCTGGAGGGCGGCGACCATTCGTTCAAGCCGCCTCGCGGCGCAGCCCGCAGCGAGGTGCAGCTTCTCGAGCAGGCAGTCGCGGCGGTGGATGCCTTTCTCACCGGCTTGTAGGCGCCGGAGCCGGCGTTCGTCAGGCCCAGATGCCGGCGATCGGGGCTCCGCAATAGCGGCACGACCCGTCCTGCACCTCGTTGGCGATCACCATGAATCCCGCCCGGGTGATGAGCGTCCTGCCGCAGCGGGGGCAGAAGGTGTTCGCCCCCAGGTGGCCGGGCACGTTGCCGATGTAGACGTGCCGCAGCCCCGCCGCGAGGCCCGCGGACCGCGCCTGCTCGAGGGTGGAGACGGGCGTCGGCGGCAGGCTCTTGAGCTTGTACAGGGGATAGAAGCGGCTGAAGTGGAGGGGGGTGTCGGGGCCGATCTCCGCGGCGATCCAGCGGCACATCTGGGCGATCGACTTCAGGTCGTCGTTGCGCGTCGGTATGAGCAGGTTCGTGATCTCCAGGTGAACCTTGCTCCGCTTCAGGGTCTTGAGCGTCTGCAGCACGGGATCCCGGCGGCCGCCGCACAGCTCCCGGTAGAAGGTGTCGGTGAATCCCTTGAGGTCGATGTTGGCGGCGTCCATTACGGTGCACAGCTCCTCCAGCGGCGCCTGGTTGATGAAGCCGTTGGAATGCATCACGTTGCGAAGTCCGGCCTTGCGCGCCAGGC
>CAZKGO010000077.1:10833-23263 GCA_964552235.1 uncultured Spirochaetales bacterium
GGCGACATCTCGCAGCTGTAGGTCTCTTCGGGCTTGGCCTGGGCGATCTCCCAGTTCTGGCAGAACTTGCATGTGAGGTTGCAGCCGGCTGTGGCGATGGAAAACGAAGAGGTGGACGGAAGGACGTGGAAGAACGGCTTCTTCTCGATCGGGTCCAGGTGAACGGCAGCCGGGTTCCCGTAGACGAGGCTGAAGTACTCGCCCTCGCGGTTCTCGCGCACGCCGCAGAAGCCCCGCCTGCCGGCTGCGACCCGGCAGCGCCTCGGACACAGCTCGCACTGCACGGCTGCTCCCGCAAGCCGCGTGAACCAGCGGGCCGGTTTCACCTTGACGAGACCCAGCTGCACGATCTGCGCCCGGGCTGAGGGGGGAAAGCCGAGGGCGGACATCGCGCCCAAAGCGCACGTTCCGGAGGCCAGGACCTTGAGGAACTGCCTTCTCGTCATCCCGGAGCCCGGCGCCGCGGCAGCCGGATATCCTCAGATTAGTCTCTGCGGCGGCTGCCTTCAACAGGGGTGGCTCGGGCCGGCGCCTGGCACTATCATTTACCAGGGGTCGCTTCGGATGGCTGCTGCAAAGGTGACCCGCCGCCAGTTCATCAAGAGCTTCCTGGCCGCCGGAGGATACCTGCTCCTGGCGTCCGGGCCCGCGCGTCTGTTTTCCCAGGACAGGACGGGTCGCTGGACACCGGCGTACCAGCGGCTGGAGGAGAAGGGGCAGCTGGCTGAGAGGGTCCGGAAGGCCTATGCGCTGTTTGACAGCTGCCGCTGCTGTCCGCGGCAGTGCCGGGTGGATCGACGCAAGGGGGAGCGGGGGTTCTGTCGGGCTCCTGCGGAAGCTGTCGTCTTCGCGGCTCACCCTCACTTCGGCGAAGAGATCCCTCTGGTCGGGATGCACGGGTCGGGAACGATCTTCTTCTCCAACTGCAATCTCCGCTGCGTCTTCTGCCAGAACTGGCCGATCTCCCACGAGGGGAGAGGCTCCGCCATCAGCGATGAGCGTCTCGCGGAACTGATGATCGAGCTGCAGCGGATCGGCTGTCCCAACATCAACCTCGTGACTCCCACCCACGTGATGCCGAACATCCTGGCCGCAACGCGCGTCGCCCTCAGGAAAGGGCTCCACGTGCCCCTGGTGTACAACACCAGCGGCTACGAGCGCCTCGAGATCGTGAAGCTGCTCGACGGCATCGTCGACATCTACATGCCCGACTTCAAGTACACCGAAGCCGACAAGGCCGCCAAGTATTCCGCCGGGGCCTCGGATTATCCCGAGGTGACGGCAAGGGCAATCGCAGAGATGCACAGACAGGTCGGCGAGCTGCAGGTCGACGAGAATGGAATCGCACTGCGGGGCCTGATCATACGGCACCTGGTCATGCCCAACCGGGTGGCCGGGACGCTCGAGTTCGTGAAGTGGGTGTCGAAAAACCTCTCCAGGTCCACCTACGTCAACATCATGCCCCAGTACCACGTGGACTACGAGGCCTACAATTACCCGGAGATCGCCCGCGGCATCACCGTGGAAGAGTTCATAGAGGCGATCGAGTGGGCGCAGGAAAGCGGGTTGAACAACATTGACAAGAGGGCGATGTCGGTCTACCGGCAGTACAAGCGATGAGGCCGCGGGCGCGGTGCGGGTGCCCGCTCTGCGCGCGTCCCTGCTCGTCATGGGGGTGAGCGGAAACGCGGCCCAGATCATCCTGCTGCGTGAGCTCCTGGTGTCGTTTCTGGGCAACGAGCTGGTCCTGGGAATCATCCTGGCCAACTGGCTCATCCTGGAGGCTGCGGGCTCCTTTCTCGTCGGCAGGACTGCCGAGACGGCAACGGGCAAGGCCGAGCTGTTCGTGCTGCTCCAGCTGCTGTTCTCGATCGCCCTTCCTCTGGCTGTCCACTGGTCGCGGACGTTCAAGACGCTCCTGACCGTGTCTCCCGGGCAAGCGGTCGGCTTTGCCCCGATCCTGGCGTGCTCCTTTGCGATCCTGATGCCGGTCTCGGTTCCGCACGGCGCGCTGTTCACCTGCGGCTCCAAGCTCCACTCCCTCGCCGTCGGGGGCGACGGCGCTTCCACCGGGCGCTCGGTAGGCAGGGTGTACATCCTGGAGACCCTCGGCTCGATCGCCGGCGGGCTGCTGCTCACATTCCTGCTGATCCAGCGCCTGCATTCGTTTGCGATCGCCTTCGCCCTTTCCCTGGCCAACGCGCTGGTGTCGCTGGCTCTGTTGGGACCCGGAGCGCCCCGGCGCCCCGGGCTGCTGAACACGGGCCTGCGGTGCGCCTCGATCCTCCTGGCCGCCCTCTACTCGCTCGTTCTCTTCTCCCCTCTCGTCGATCGCATCCATGCGGCCTCCATCGAGACCCAGTGGAGCGGACTGCGGGTCACCCACACTCAGAACTCGATCTACGGCAACATCACGGTCATCCAGACCGAAGAGCAGGCCGCGTTCTTTGCCGACGGAGTCCTGGCCGTCACCACGCCGGTGCCGGACGTCGCCTCGCTCGAGGACTTTGTCCATTTCGCGCTGCTGCTGCACCGGAAGCCCGGATCGATCCTGATTCTGGGCGGCGGAGCGGGCGGGATGATCCGGGAGGTGCTGAAACACGGCGTCGAGCGCGTCGACTACGTGGAGCTCGATCCCCTGCTGCTCCAGCTCATCGAGCGGTACGGCTCCGGGCCTGTGCGGCAGGAGCTCGCGGACAGCCGGGTGCGGACCCACAACACGGATGGGCGCCTGTTCGTGACACGGACCGACGAGCGCTACGACATCGTTCTCGTCGGCTTGGGTCCTCCCCAGGAGCTGCAGATCAACCGCCTCTTCTCCAAGGAGTTCTTTCTCGCAGCCAGGGAAAGGATGCGGCCCGAAGGGATGATCGTGCTTTCCCTCCCAGGCTCCCTGACCTACCTCAGCGAGGAGCTGCGCAAGCTCAACGCCTGCATCCTGCATACGCTGCAGAGCGTTTTCGCCCACGTCCGCGTCATCCCCGGCGACGTGAATCTCTATCTCGCCTCCGATTCGGAAACGCTGGCCAGGGCGAGCGCAGGGGACGCGGCCAGGCGCCTGGAGGAGCGGCGAATCAGCGCGGGAGTGTTCACGAGCGCCTACATCCGGTATCGGCTCGAGCCGGAGCGGCTGCGCTGGTACGAGCAGGCCCTGGAGGGAACCCCGCAGCACGTGAACTCCGATTCCCGCCCCTTGGCCGTCTTCTACAGCCTGTCCCACTGGAACGCCCTGTTCTCCCCCTCGTTCGCAAGAGTCTTCAAGGCCATCGAGGGAACCCGGCTGCCTGTGATCGCGGCCGCTGTTGCGGCGGTCACGGCCGTCCTGGCGGCCCTGTTCGCCGCCCGGCCGGCAAAGGCGCGATGGGCGCTGCCGCTTGCCATTGGGACGACCGGCTTCTGCGGCATGGTCTTCGATCTGGCCGTCATCTTCACGTTCCAGACGGTCTTCGGCTGCCTGTATCACCAGATCGGCCTGCTGGTGACGGTCTTCATGGCGGGAGCCGCGACTGGAAGCTTCTCGATCACGCGTCGTCTCGACCGGATCTCCGATCCTTCGGCCGTCTTCGTGTGGAGCGAGGGGTGCCTCGTGTGCTTTTCCCTTCTGCTTCCCTTTGCCTTGCTGGCTGCCTCCCGCTCCTTCGAAAAGCCGTCGGCGTACGCACTGCTGTACGGGCTGTTCCTGGCGACCTCGTTCGTGTCCGGCCTGCTGACGGGGATTCAGTTTCCTCTGGCGGCGAGGATGCACCTCGCCGGCGCCTCGAACGCGCCGGGGCTTGCCCACACGGCAGGGCTCCTCTACGCGGCCGATCTCGTCGGCGGCTACTTCGGCGGCCTGGCGGGCGGGGTCGTTCTCCTGCCGATTCTGGGCCTGCCGAACACCTGCTCGATCCTGGCCATGATCAAGGCGGGCAGCCTCCTGCTGGTGCTTCTGCACAGACGCAGCGCAAGACGACCGGAGGCTGCATGACGCCGCGGCGCCACGACCGCGTCGCGGGAAAGGAGAGGCGGCGCGCTGCCGCTGTGAGGGCATGCATCGTTGGCCTGCGCACTTCATCGTCTTTCTCTCGATCCTGGGAGCGCTTCTGAGCGGGCAGCCGGGCTCGGCGCAACCGGCGAGGCAGGCGGTGCCGGCCGCAGGGGTCGTCACCCTGTTCCTTGCCGGCGACGTGATGACCGGAAGGGGGATCGACCAGGTGCTGCCCCATCCCAGCCCGCCGCGCATCTACGAGCCCTACGTGGCCGATGCCCGCAGGTACGTGAGCCTGGCCGAAGAGGCCAGCGGCCCGATCCCGAAGCCCGTCGACTTTGCCTACATCTGGGGCGACGCCTTGGCCGAGCTGGAGCGGGAGCGGCCCGATGCGCGCATCGTGAACCTCGAGACCAGCGTCACTCAGAGCGGGGACTACTGGCAGGGCAAGGGAATCAACTACCGGATGAATCCGAGGAACGTGCCCTGTCTTGCCGCGGCGGGGATCGACGTGTGCTGCCTGGCGAACAACCACGTTCTCGACTGGGGATACGCGGGTCTCGCAGAGACGCTGCAGGCCCTGGCCGCCGCAGGGCTGAGGGCGGCAGGCGCGGGACTGACCCGCGCGCAGGCCGAAGCTCCGGCTGTTGTGGAGCTGCAGGGCAAGGGGAGATTGCTCGTCTTCTCGATGGGGGCCGAGTCCAGCGGAATTCCGGCCGCATGGGCGGCGGCGGACAGAAGAGCCGGCGTCTGGCTGCTCGACGGTCTTTCGACTGCCTCAGTCCGGCGAGTCGAGCAGCGGGTCAAGGAAACCAAGCGGGCCGGAGACATCGCCGTCGCCTCGATCCACTGGGGCGGCAACTGGGGATACGAAGTGCCAACCGCGCACAGGGAGTTCGCACACAGGCTCATCGAGGAGGCCGGCATCGACATCGTGCACGGCCACTCCTCGCACCACGTGCGCCCCATCGAGGTTCACCGGGGAAAGCTGATTCTCTACGGCTGCGGCGACTTCATCAACGACTACGAAGGCATCGGCGGCCACGAGCGCTTCAAACCCGGCCTGGCGCTCATGTACTTCGCGCGCCTGGATCCGGCGACAGGCGAGCTTCACGAACTGCGCATGACGCCGCTCGAGCGCAGGCGCCTGCGGCTGCAGCGGGCCTGCCGCGAGGGCGCGCTCTGGCTGGCAGACACCCTCGACGCCTGCGGCAGGGCGTTCGGCACGCGGGTCGAGGCCCAAGCCGACGGCACGCTGTCCCTGCGCTGGCCGGCGAGCTTGACGCGACTGCAAGCTCGCATAGAGGTGAGGCGCTGAGCCGCGGGAGACCGTGGCTTTTTCGTTGCCCGGAGGAGGGCACCGCCGGTGCTGAGCTTCTCCCCTCTCACCTTTCACCACGAGGCGGCGCCCGCGGCGCTGCTCGAGGACCTCACCCCTCGATCTGCCGTCCACGGAGCTGCGGGAGAAAGCGCCGGCCGGAGGCAACGGCCTCTCTACCTGCGCTTAAGCGCGAGCGCTGCTCGAGATGCGAGGCGGATGCGCTCGATCAGGGCCGCGACCTCGTCTGCGCCGCGGTCCGGGTGCGTCTGCACGTAGACCGTGCGGCCGAGGATCGCCAGGCTCGCGCGGCACATGTCGCGGGTGTAGCGCATGCGGCAGCCGCGGTTGGCCCTGAAGCGGAACGGGTTCATCGCCGGGTGATGGCCCCCGCGGTGCTGCAGGATCTGGTCCCACTCGGTGTAGACGTGGCGCCCGGTGCGCAGCGTGACCGTGCCGCCCGCGAGCTTCGCGAAGCGATCCGCGGCAGCGGCCGTCGGCAGCCGGTACATCACGTGGCTGCCGCACTCCCAGTCGGGGCTGTTGGCGGGGATCGGCTCCAGTCCCGTGTCCGCGGTGGCGGCGAGGATCCGCCGCTTCTGCCTGCGCATCGCGCGGATCATGCCGTCGAGCCGGTCGAGCTGCGCGTTGAGGATCGCGCCCTCGAACTCGCTCGCCCTCGCGCCGTTGGCCACGAAGCCCGCGCGCCTTTCCGCCCGCCCGCGCCAGTAGAAATTGCAGGGGTCGACGGCGCACCGGACGCGCTCGGCCCACGAGTCGCGGCTGGTGACCACGGCCCCGCCTTCGCCCGCGGTGATGTTCTTGTAGTAATTGAAGCTGAAGGCTCCGGCATCGCCGAGGCTCCCCAGCCTGCGGCCCTCGTAGCCGCCGCCTACCGCCTGGCAGGCGTCCTCGATCACGATGAGGCGGCGCTTGCGCGCGATGCGCAGGATCGGCGTCATCGCGCAGGGCAGGCCCCACATGTGCACGGGGATCACCGCGGCCGTGCGCGGCCCGATCGCGTCCTCGAGCGCCCGCGGGCTCAGCGTGATCGACTCGTCGATGTCGACGATCACCGGGATCGCGCCCGCCACGACCACGGCGATGGCTGTCGCCATGTAGGTGCAGGCCGGCACGATCACCTCGTCGCCGGGCCCGATGCCCGCGGCCATGAGCGCTGCGGCCAGGGACTGCGTGCCGCTGGCGGTCATAACGCAGTGCCTCACGCCGATTCTGCGCGCGAAGCGCCGCTCGAAGCGGTCGCACTCGCCGCCGATTCCGTAGCGGAACACCTTGCCGCTTTCGACCACGCGGGCGACCGCGTCGATCTCAGGCCGGCCGATCCTGTACATCGCCCCCTCCCCTCGCGCGCTCTAGGTGCCGCGCCGCGTCGACCACCGGCGCCACCCAGAAGCCGCGTTCTGTCACAGCGGCGAGCGCGTGCCCGAGCGCCTCGACGTCGACCGACAGCGACACCTCCTCGCCTGCGCCGATGTCATGGGCCGTGAAGATCAGCCACGAGCCGTCGGAGAGCGCGCGCTCGACGAGACCGTCGACGTAGCCCAGGGGCGCGCGGTCGAGGCCCACCGAGACCAACTGGCTCAGGTCGCAGCGCAGCGGGTCGTTGGTCTCGCCGTTGAGGTAGCCGCGTCCGGCGAGAAAGCGCTCGGCCACCAGCGGCACGTACGACCGCGTCGCGCGGCCGCGGCCGACAAAGGCGTTGCCGCACGGGTAGGCGAACGTGGCGGGCCGGACTCCGAGCAGCCCCTCGATGCGGCGCGAGGCCTCGTCGAGCTCGCGTTCCATGTCGGCGAGCGTCATCTCCTCGAGGGCGTTGCCGCGGGCGAACCAGAAGTTGCCGCTGCACGGGTGCGTGAGGCTGTGGTTGCCGATCTCGTGGCCCGCGGCCACGGCGTCGCGCCAGCCTGCCAGGCGCTGCTCGACTGCGGGGAACTCGACGTAGAAGGTGGCCCTCACGGCAGCCCGCGCCAGGATCTCGAGCCCGCGGTCGATCTGCGAGGGACGGGCATCATCAAAGGAAAAGCTCACGGCCGCGGGAGCTCCGTCAGGCCAGAAGCCGCGCATGGGTGCCGCCATTCTACGGCGCAGCCGGGCGGCGGGCAAGCGCCGGCCGCCCGGCTCGCGCGCTCCGCTTGACAGCGGCGGGGCCTGCGCCTAAGTTGGTCCCGCGCGCGGTCCCGATCCGCAGGCCCGGCGAGCGGCTTCGGTCTCGCGACCCGCGCCGACGAGGAGGACGCCATGGCCGAAGAGAGCCACACCTACACCACGAGCCTGCGTTGGACCGCCGAGAGACGTGGAACGCTGTCCCCGGAAGGCCTGCCGCAGCTCGAGGTCGCAACGCCTCCCGAGTTTCCCGGGGGGCACCCCGGCATCTGGTCTCCGGAGCACCTGTTCGTGGCAGCCGCCGAAGCGTGCCTGATGACCACCTTTCTGGCCATCGCGGCCAATTCCAAGCTCGCGTTCAAGGAGTACAGCTCGCGGGCCGAGGGGCGGCTGGAGAAGACGGCCGACGGCTTCCGTATCACGAAGATCGTCCTGCGTCCGCGCCTCGTGATCACCGACGCAGCGGCCGCGGACCGGGCGAAGCGGATCCTGGAGCGGTCCGAGCAGCTTTGCCTGATCTCCCGATCGATGAAGACCGAGGTTTCACTCGAGGCCGAGGTCGTGGTCGGCTCGTAGGCGGACGCGGCTTCGGTGGAGCCCGCCAACCTCATCGTCATCCTCTCCGACCAGCACTCGCGCGACGCCTGCGGCTGCTACGGCCACCCGGCAGCCAGGACTCCCAACATCGACCGCCTCGCCGCCGCGGGCACGCGCTTCGATTGCGCCTACACACCCTGTCCGATCTGCATCCCCGCGCGGGCGAGCCTGGCCACGGGGCAGTACGTCCACCGCATCGGCTACTGGGACAACGGCCAGCCCTACGACGGCAGGGTCGAGAGCTGGCACCATGTGGTGAGGGCCGCCGGGCTGCGGGTCGACGCGATCGGCAAGCTGCACTTCCGCGGCGGCGACGACAACGGGTTCACCGAGGAGATCGAGCCGCTGCACGTGGTCGGGCGGATCGGCGACGTCCTGGGCTGCATCAGGGACGAGCCGCCGCGCAGGCACAAGCGGGCGGGCATCGACGAGGCGGGGCCCGGCGACTCGACCTACATCCGCTACGATGCCGCCAACGGCGACCGCGCCTGCGACTGGCTCGCGCGGCACGCCGGCGACAGCCGGCCGTGGGTGCTGTTCGTGGGCTTCGTGCTGCCCCATCCGCCCTACATCGCTCCGCCGGAGCTCTTCGAGTCGTACGACCCGCAGCGGCTGCCCATGCCGCCGCAGTGGCAGGCCGAGGAATGGCCTGCGCACCCGGTGATCGCAGGCCTGCGTGCGGCCTTCGACTTCGACAGGCCCTTTTCCGAGTCCGTGGTCCGCAGGCTCAACGCTGCCTGGTACGGCGCCCTCAGCCACATGGACCGCCAGGTCGGCCGCATCCTGGACGCGGTCGGGGCGCTCGGCCTTGCGGGGCGCACCCGCGTCCTCTACGCGTCGGACCACGGAGAAAGCCGAGGCGCGAGGGGCCTGTTCGGCAAGTTCACGATGTACGAGGAGTCTGCGGGCGTGCCTCTGCTCGTCTCGGGCCCGGGAGTGCCGCAGGGCCGGGTGGTGCGCACGCCGGTGTCGCTCGTCGACGTGTTCCCGACTGTGCTGGAGGCGGTGCTCGGCGACGCAAAGGCGTCTCGGGATCTTCCGGGCCGTTCGCTGCTGGCGATCGCCCGCGAGGCCGATGCCGACCGGACGGTCTTCAGCGAGTACCACGCCGTCGGCTGCACCCACGGCACCTTCATGGTGCGCAGGGGCCGCTGGAAGTACGTGCACTACGTCGATGCGCCACCGCAGCTCTTCGACCTGGCCGCTGACCCCCAGGAGCTGCGCGACCTCGCCGGCGTCCCGGCTCACCAAGCCGCGCGGCAGGAGATGGAGCGGCGGCTGCGCGACATCGTGGACCCCGAAGACGCCGACGCCCGGGCGCGAGCCGACCAGCGGCGCGTGGTGGAGCGGCACGGCGGCAGGGAAGCGGTGATCGCCCGCGGCGCCTTTGACAACTCCCCCGTGCCCGGCGAGGCGCCGAAGTTCCACCTGTAGAAGCCGGCTGCCCTACTTCATCATGAGGTCCGGCAGCAGGGTGGCGATCCGGGGAAAGACGAACAGCAGCACGGCGCACAGGAACAGCCCGACCAGGAACGGCGCGACACCCCTGTAGATCACGCCGAACGGCAGCTTGGTGATGTTCTTGACCACGAACACGTTCATGGCCACCGGCGGTATCACCACGCCGATCATCACCGTGACGGCGACGATCACGCCGAACCACAGCGGGTCGTACCCGAGCCTGGCCACCGCCGGAAAGAAGATCGGGGTGGCGAGGATCATGAACGCGAGGTCATCGAGAAACGAGCCGCCGATCAGGTAGATCAGGCAGACAAAGGCCATGATAACGTGACGGCTTGCCGGCAGCGACACCACCCACTCGGAGGCGAGCATGGGGATCGTCGTGACGGCAAAGAAGTGGCCGAGCACGGTCGAGCCGGCGATCAGCATCAGCACCATGCAGGCCGTGCGCAGGGCTTCCGAGACCGACCTGATGAACTTGCGCCGGTCGAGGCCGCCCTGGGCGACGGCCAGCAGGATCACGGCGCAGGTTCCGACGCTGCCGGCCTCGGTCGGCGTGAAGAACCCTTTCATGAGCCCGCCGACGATAAGCACGAACACCAGAAACACCCAGACCAGCTCGGGCAGCGACTCCAGGCGCTCCTTCCAGCTCGACTTCGCGCCGCGGGGCCCGAGGCCGGGCACAATCCGGCACCAGACGTAGATCGTGACGCCGAACAGAAAGGCGATGATCAGCCCCGGCAGGATGCCGGCGAGGAACAGCTTGCCGATCGACTGCTCGGTGATGATGCCGAACACGATGAGCGTCACGCTCGGCGGCATGAGGATGCCCAGCGTGCCGACGCTGGCCACGACGCCCGAGGACAGCCTCTTGTCGTAGCCGTAGCGGTCCATCTCCGGCACGGCGACGCTGGCGAACGTCGCCGCGGTGGCCGGTGAGGAGCCGCAGATCGCCTTGAACGCGGTGGCCCCCGCCACGGTGGCCATGGCCAGTCCTCCCGGGATGTGGCCGATGAACCGGTACGAGCTGTCGAACAGCCGCTTGGCGATGCCTGCGTTGTAGGCCACCTGCCCCATCAGGATGAACAGGGGGATCACGGTAAAGCCGTAGGAGGCGATCACGTCGTAGAAGTCCTTGGCCAGCAGGTTCAGGGCCGCGTCGAAGGAGGTGATGAGGCCGAACCCCACGAACCCCACCAGCGCCATGGCGAAGCCGAGCTCGATCCCGCTGAGAAAGAGGGCGAGCAGGGCGAACACGCCGATGATGCCGATCGCAATCTCACTCATACTCGCCCTTCACGATCAGAACCACTTCGGCCACCGCCACCAGGCACTGGACAAAGCAGCCGATGCTCAGGCCGAAGATCACGGGGTAGAAGGGCATGCGCAGCGTCGGCGTCACCTCGCCGGCGCTCCGCAGATCGATCCCGTACCTGATGAGGTTCCAGCCGATGAGAAAGAACAGGATTAGGCCCAGGGTCCTGGTGGCGATGTTGAGCGCGGAGCGGGCGCGGCCGGGCAGCCTGTCGACGAACGAGTCGACGTAGATGTGTCCCCGTGCCCACGACGTGAAGGCGACCGACAGGCCCGCCGCGACCGATCCGCCGAGGGCGACCAGCTCGTAGGTGCCGGGGATCGGCCTTCCGAACAGCCGCAGCACGACGTCGGCCACTGTCAGGAGCATCAGGAGGACGAGCGCGGAGCCGGCGACCGCGGCGAGCGCCGCGCTCGCGCGCCTCGCCGCCTCAACGGATCGTTTCATCGGGATCCGCCTACTGCAGCTCCTTGAGGCGATCCCGGCAGAACTGGAGAGCCTCGGCCGCGGGCAGCCCCTTGGCCGACTTCTCCTTGACGTACTCGTCGAGCAGCGGCTGCACGGCCTGCCCCCACCGCGCGTCCTCCTGCGGGGAAAGGGGTATGACCGTGGTGCCGAGCCCCGCGGCGAAAGCCGAGCCGACGCGGTCCATCTCGTCCCAGGCGCGGCCGGTCTTTTCGATCCACTCCCCATTGACCGCCTCGATCGCCTGCTGGACGTCCGCCGGCAGCGCCTCCCACTTGCGCTTGTTCATCGCGACGAAAAAGGCGATGCAGTAGGCTGAGGAGTAATTCTGCGTCGTGTACTTGATCACCTCTCCGAGCTTCCAGCCCTGCAGCGACTCGGTCGGACACACGATGCCCTGGGCCACGCCCCTGCTGATGGCGTCGTAGCTGTCGCTCATGGGCATGGCCACCGGCGTGGCGCCCAGCGCCGAGACGATCTTGGCCGTCGTGCCGGTGGCACGGATCTTCATGCCCTTCAGATCATCGAGAGAGCGCACCGGCGCCTTGGTGTGGAGGATGCCGGGGCCGTGGGCGTGCAGGTACATGATCTTGACGTCGTCGAACTCCTTGGGCTTGAACCTCTGGTAGAACGCGTTGACCAGCCGCGTGGCCGTCACGGCAGTCTTGGAGCCGAGCGGCAGGTCGAGCACCTCGCTCAGCGGAAACCGGCCCATCGTGTAGGAAAGCACCGACATTCCGATGTCGGAGATGCCCCTGACCACGCCGTCATAGACCTTGTCCGCCGGAGTCAGTGTGCCTCCGTAGAACATGTTGATCCGGACCTTGCCTGCGGTCCGGTTCTCGATCTCCTTGGCCCACTCGGCGGCCAGGACGCTGTTGGCGTGCGACGCCGGAAAGAAGATCGAGTAGTTGAGCCTGGTCTGGGTGAAGGCCTGTGAGGACACGCAGAGGGCAGCCGCGAGCCAAAGGACGCGACGAGTCATGGGAACCTCCTTTTGGCCGGCGTCGAGCACGGATCGCGCGAGGGCGCGGCAACCTGCCCTCCCGGCCACAGGGGTTCCCTATACCGCATTCGGCGGCCTCTCGCAACCCCCGCCGCCGCCCGCCTGCGCCTGTGCAGCCACGAGGCGTCAGGGGCGCGGCTGTCCGCCGCCTCGCTGTCGGAACTCCTGCACCCTGTG
>CAZKGO010000078.1:0-22323 GCA_964552235.1 uncultured Spirochaetales bacterium
CGCCGCGGGCGCGGTCACAGCCGCGGGCGCCCCCGCCCCGGCTGCGCCGGCGCCCCCGGCACCGGCCGCGGTGACGGCCGAGGAGCAGGCGTTCATCGCCCGCTACGTCGACCGGATGACCTACATGGTCTACTTCGCCGAGGACTCCAAGGAGGAGCCGGCCTACCGCCGGACGGCGGTCGCCAAGGCGAACGAGTATCTGGCCAGCCAGTCGCTCGACGCGATCGACGCCGAGCAGATCGAGAAGCTCAAGGAGGACCAGCGCACCGCCTTTGAGGCCCAGTCGGGCCAGTCGGTCTCGATCATCCAGTGGATCGCCCAGCGGCTGAACGCCGACATCTACATCGAGATCAACGGCCGCAGCAGCGGCACGACGCAGGCCGGCAAGCACTACGGGGAGGCGAGCGTCGAGCTCAAGGCCTTCGAGGCCTCGACCGCGGTCCTGATGGGAAGCGCCTCGTTCAACACCCTCGACAAGGCGTTCAGCCAGACCTCGCAGGAGTCGGCCAGGACCAACGCGATCCAGGGCGCGGTCTACCGGACGATGCCGCGGCTGCTCGAGCAGGTCAAGGCCAACATGGCCAAGTCCCTCGAGCGGGGCCTCCGCTACGAGGTGATCGTCCAGAAGCCGCTCGGCGACCGGGCGATGAGCCGCTTCTGGGAGCGCCTCGCGCGCGACGCCAAGGAAATCAAGTCGGTGAGCCAGTCGGCCGACGAAGTCAAGTACTACGTGTGGTACATTGGCACCGTCGACGACCTGAAGAACATGATCTACCGGATCACGGACGCGGTGCCCGGGCTCGAGAACATGGAGATGGTCCTCACCCGCGGCAAGAGCATCACGTTCAACACCGGGAGGTAGGGTTCACACGGGGGCGTTGCCCCCGATCGCTATCAACAGCTGTCCGTCAGGAGGAACGAGAGATGAAGAGAGTCGCCACGCTGCTGCTCATGGCGGTCGTGCTCTTCGCCGCAGGCTGCGCATCGAAGCCCAAGGAGACCGAGTCGGTCAAGGTCGAGGCCCCGCCCGAGTACCAGATCATCGACCACAAGACCCGGGACTTCGGCGGCGCGGTGCCCGACTGGGTGACCAAGAGCGCCACCGAGCTGGAGGCCTCGCCCAAGTACAAGGAGTTCTACGTCTTCATCGACGACCAGATCGGCAAGGACCTCGAAGGGCTCAAGCTCTGGGCGCGCGGCTTCAGCATCGGCAGCCAGATCTCCCGGATCGTCTCGACGCGCGTCGAGGACAAGTTCGTCGGCGCCGCAGCCGGCGACCGCAACGCCCTCGAGACCTACCTCGAGGAGGTCGTCAAGAGCGTGTCGGCTGCTCAGTACTCCGGCGCCCGCGTCGAGGAGGACTTCTGGGTCAAGCGGCGCAAGGTCTCGGACAAGAGCGAGGACTACCGCTACCTGTTCCTGGTGACCGTGCCGCGCAAGCAGATCGACGACGCGATCGCCCGCGCGCTAAAGGAAGCCGACCAAGCCGCCAAGCCGACTCCCGACAAGGAAACCGCCATCAAGAGGGTCAAGGACGCCTTCGAGAAAGGCCTGTAGTCCGCCGTGTGTCGGGGCCCGGGGGCGCGTCGAGCGCCCGCGGGCCCTTTCTGTTTCGCCGAGGTGAGGACATGAGCAGGATCCGTTCGTGGGGACTCGCGGTCCAACCGATCGTCGTGCTGGCGTTTCTCGCCGGCTGCGCCGGAGGTCCCGCGTCGGTGTCGGGTCAGTCGCCGCCGGACTGGGTGGTAAAGAGACCGGCCGACGATTCGAGTTCTTTCTACTTCGTGGGCTCGGGAACGAGCGCCGCAGGCGATCTCAACGAGGCGCGTGCGGCGGCCACGAACGAGGTCCTCGCGGAGATCATGCGCTACATCGGGGTCACGGTGACGTCGGACACGGTGGCGAGCGCCCGCGGTACGCTGAGCGACTTCCAGGCCAGCGTCGAGCAGGCCGTCCGCCAAACCGGCACGGCCCGGGTGGCCGGCCTCGACATCCGCGACACGTGGACCGACCGGCGCAAGAGGCCGGCGGTGACCGTGCACATCCTGGCCCGCTACCAGCGCAGCGAGCTGCTCAAGGAAAAGCAGCGCATCGAGGCGCTGTTCAGGGAAAAGATCGACGCCGTCGAAGGGCCGGAGCGGGAGGGCGACAGGCTCTCCAGCCAGGGCCGGCCGTTCGACGCCGCCATCCAGCACATGAGCGCCGCCAAAGCGGCCCTCGACCCCTCGGTCGACAACGGGGAGATCAAGTTCAAGCGCAACATCGACAAGGCCAAGGCGGCGATCGAGCGCATCTCGCTCGTCAAGCTCAACGACGGGCTCAAGGGCAAGGCCGGCGAGGCGCTGAGGGAGCCGCTGGCCCTCAAGGTGACGGCCGGAGCGGGAGCCGGTGACCCTGGCGTTCCGGACGTGGCGCTGCGGGTGACCTTTCAGGAGGCGAACCCGGCCACTGCCCAGCGCCGCTTCAAGAGCGAGCCGGCCAAGACGGACGCGACGGGCACGGCCCGCTTCACGCACCCCGCGCCGGGGTTCGTCGGCGAGAGCACCGTGGTGTTCGCTCTCGACCTCGCCCAGTACACCGACCCGCTGGCTGCAGCCCCGCGCGCGCTGCGCGACCAGGTCGACAGCCTCGAGGCGCTGATCGCCTCCCGCAGGGCCACCTTCCGCCTCACCTTCGAGTCGACGTCCGGCGCAGTGGCCATGGGGCTGCTGCTCCTCGACTACGACTCCGGCGGCGCACTCGCAGGCATGAGCGACAGCGCGACGGCGGCCCAGTCGGCGCTCAGCGGCTACACGGTCAGGAGCCTGTCCTTTGCGCCGGCCGAGGTCGCCGGCAAGAGCAACGAGGACCTCGTGGCACTTGTCAAGGCACGCTACGGCGGCCAGATCCAGCGCCTGGTGCTCGCCCGAGTCCGCATCACCGAGCTCGGGCCGCGCAGCGGCCGCATCTTTGCCAAGGCGGCGGCTGATCTGCAGGTGGTCGACCTCGGCTCGGGTGCGGTGCTCCATTCGACGAGCAGGGAAAAGCTCGCCATGGGCGCCACCAACCAGGCGGCGCAGCAGCAGGCGTTCCGAGACGTCGGCCGCGACCTGGCCACCGACGTCAAGAACGCCCTCAAGTAGCCCTCACCCGCGCGGGCGCTTGCGCCGCTCCTCGACCTCGGAGGCGGCCCGCGCGGAGTCGATCCTCGACTCGAGCGCCGCCTCTTCGCCCACCAGCATCTCGAGCTCCGCTTCGAGCTTTTCCGAGTCCACCGACCGCTGCATCTCGCCGTGGAGCTTGAGCGTGAGCCGCTCCTTGAGCGCCGACACCTGGGCCCTCAGGCGGCTCTCCTCGGCCTTGGCTTCGGCGAGCTGCGGCTGCAGCGATGCCGCACGGGCGTCGGCTGCCGCAGCCAGGTCTTCCCGGGCCTTGGAGCGCGCCAGCTCCGCCCTCCCCGTCCAGAGGCGCAGGTCTGCTTCAAGGCCGCTGCGGCGCCGCTCGGCCTCCTTGAGCGTCTTGATGAACTCCAGCACGTACTCGCGCGCCCCGCGCACGTCGAGTCCCTTGAGATCCAGATCGTCGGCTGCGGCCATGGCACTCTCCCGCACCATTATACACGGCCCGGGCCTGCCGTGGCCTCGGCATCGGCGTCAGTTGACGACAAAGGACTCGACTTCGCTCTCAGTGCCGTTGCCGGCGGAGTCGATGGCTTTGACCTTCCAGTGCCAGGTTCCGGCGTTGTAGGGGTTCGCAAGGGGCATCCCCTCGGCCACGACAAAGTCCGCCGGAGGCGAGTCCGCCTGCTGGCAGGGCACGGACCGCTCGTGCACGTGCACGGCCACGTAGGCGTAGTCGGTGACCCGCAGACAACGCACGTAGTCGCCGCTCACGCCGGCCGTGAACACGGTCTGGGCTGCCCGGTCGCCCGAGAACTGCGGAGAACTGCCCTGAGGGGAGGAGTCCAGCGACCAGTGGAAATGCAGCGCCGGCCTTAAGGGTCCGTCGGGTCCCCTCAATACGGTGGGCAGCAGCGAAACGGTCCTGACGGGAGTCGGGCAGGAGGAGAAGTCGGCGTCCCGGCACACGTAGACTTCATAGTGGATCTCGTCGCTCTCGGGGTCCGTCGAGACGTTCCACCTCGCAGTTCCGCCGCCGAACTCGCGGAAGAGGCGGAGCCCGCCCTGGGGTCCGTTGCCCTCGCAGCCGATCCGCCCGTGGCCGTGAGCACGAGGATCCACTCGCCGCCGTCGCCCTCGAGGACCGTCTGGAGCGGGCCCGTGCCCACGATCGTGAGGGAGTGGTTCTCGGTCGAGGTGTAGGTGATGACGGTCGCGATGCCGGTGATCGAGCCCGCAGCGATGGTGATGGTGTCGTCCTGATCGTCGGCAGCGGCCGTGCTCAGGGCGCTCTTAAGACCACAGGTGCCGTCGGAGCAGTCACTGTCGGCGCCGGCCGTGACCGTGGACTCGGCGGCGCTCGACGCGAACGAGCCAAAAGCGAGCACCGCGGCCGCGAAGAGACCGGGAGAGAGGGCCGGTCGCCTCATGGGGTCCCTCGCCCCCGACGCCGGCTACCTGCGCCACCGAGCGTCACCGGCGTCGGCAGATCCGCGCTTGATGGATCCAGTGCGCCGACGCGCTGCCACGGTCGATCTTGGTGCGCGCCGCCACCGGCTGCAAGGCAGGCCTGCAGCCGGACGCCTTCCCCCGGCGGCCCCTTTTTGGGTATCCTCCCCCGCATGCTGGCGGCCTCAGACCCGATCGCGGCCCTGGCCACGCCGTGGGGTGAAAGCGCCCTCGCCGTCATCCGGGCTTCGGGCGCCGGGTGCCTCGAGCTGCTCGCGCCGCTGTTCCGCGGCCGCGCCGATCTCCGCCGCGTCCGCTCGCACACCCTTCATCACGGCACGCTGGTCCGGGACGGGGCGCCGATCGACGAAGTGGTGATCGCCGCCTTTCGCGCGCCTGCAAGCTACACCGGCGAGGAAGCGGCCGAGATCACCTGCCACGGCGGTCCCGCGGTCGTGCGCGCGGTGCTCGAGCTGCTGCGGGGCGCCGGCTTCCGCGATGCGGGTCCCGGCGAGTTCACGCTGAGGGCGTTCCTCAACGGCAGGATGGATCTCACGCGCGCGGAGGCGGTCAACGAGGTGATCCGGGCGCGCACCGACCGCGCCCGCGCGCTGGCCTTTGGCCGGCTCGCCGGCGGGATCGAACGCCGGATCGACGAGGCCAAGGAGCGGCTCCTCGACGCCAAGGCGGCCGTCGAGCTGGGCATCGACTACCCCGACGACGACGTCGACGGCTGCGCCGCGGCGGCGGCCGCCATCGGCGAAGTCGAGGCCGCGCTGCAGGGGCTGCTCGGCAGCTACCGCACCGGCAAGCTCGTGCAGGAAGGCGTCGTGGCCGCGATCGCGGGCAGGCCCAACGCCGGCAAGTCGACGCTCTTCAACCTGCTGCTGCGCGAGGAGCGGGCGATCGTGAGCGAGACGCCCGGCACGACCCGCGACTGGATCGAGGGCACCCTCGACGCGGCCGGCATCCCGGTTCGGCTCCTGGACACCGCGGGCCTGCGGGCGCCGCGCGACGAGATCGAGACCGAGGGCATCCGCCGCACCGAGCGGATCCTCCGCGACGCGAGCCTGGTCCTCTACGTCGTCGACGCGACTGAGGGACTGGATGCGGCGGACCGGCAGGCGCTCGCGTCGCTGGGCGAGCGCGCGCTGCCGGTGTGGAACAAGATCGACCGGACGCCCGAGCCGGCTCCCGCGGGATTCGCGGCCGTGAGCGCGCGCAGCGGCGCAGGGCTCGAGGACCTGCTGGCCGCCGTCGCCCGTCGCCTCCAGGCCGGCTGCAGCCCGGACGACGGCGAGGCGGTGATCGACTCGGATCGCCAGCGGGACAGCCTGCAGACCGCGCTGGCCGCCCTGGGCCGTCTTCGCGAAGGACTCGCGAGCGCCCTTCCCCTGGACCTGATCGCCTTCGAGCTGCAGGAGGCCCTGCGCGCCCTCGGAGAGATCACCGGCGAAGTCACCTCCGACGAGGTCCTGCGCCGCATGTTCACCCGTTTCTGCGTGGGTAAGTAGATGGACTACGATGCCATCGTCACCGGAGGCGGCCACGCCGGCATCGAAGCCGCTCTCGCCCTGGCGCGCTTGGGCCTGCGCACCCTGCTGGTCACCCAGAACCTGGACACGATCGGCAAGCTCTCGTGCAACCCGGCCGTCGGGGGGATCGCCAAGGGCCACCTGGTGCGGGAGATCGACGCCCTCGGCGGCGAGATGGGCCGGCTCACCGACGCGACGATGATCCAGTTCCGCATTCTCAACCGCAGCCGCGGACCGGCCGTGCAGGCCCCGCGCGCGCAGACCGACAAGGCCGCCTATGCGGCCGCGGCAAAGAAAACGCTCGAGAGGCAGGCGGGCCTCACGCTGCTGCAGGACACGGTCACCGACCTGATCGTCGACAAGGCGGACCGGGCCGTGGAGGGCGTGCGGACCGAGCGGGGACAGGCGATCAGCGCCGGCGCGGTGGTCGTGACCACGGGCACGTTCATGGAGGCGCGCATCTTTATCGGCGAATACACGGCTGCGGGCGGGCGCCTCGGCGAGCCGGCAGCAGGGGGCCTCGGCGGCAGCCTCAGGCGGCTGGGCTTCGAGGTGGGCCGCCTCAAGACCGGCACTCCGGCGCGCGTGGCCCGGGCGTCGCTGGACCTGGACCGCATGGAGGTGCAGCAGGGCGAGCGGCCGCAGCCGTTCTCCTTTGCGGCGGCGATGGTCGAACGGCCGTCGCTGCCCTGCTGGATCACCTACACGAACGCCGAGACCCACCGGATCATCCGCGAAGGCCTCGACCGCTCGCCCCTCTACACCGGCAGGATCGTCGGAGTCGGTCCGCGCTACTGCCCCTCGATCGAGGACAAGGTGGTGCGCTTTCCCCAGCGCGACCGTCACCAGGTGTTCGTCGAGCCCGAAGGGCTCGACACCGAGGAGATGTACCTCAACGGGCTGCCCTCCTCGCTGCCCGAGGACGTGCAGCGGCGCTTCATCCACACGGTCGCCGGCCTCGAGCGGGCCGTCATCGTGCGGCCCGGCTATGCCGTGGAGTACGACTACCTGAACCCGCTGCAGCTCAGCGCGGACCTCCAGACCAAGAGGCTGCGCGGCCTCTTTCTCGCCGGCCAGACCAACGGCACCTCGGGCTACGAGGAGGCGGCGGCCCAGGGGCTGCTGGCGGGCATCAACGCCGCGCGGTACCTGCGGCGGCAGCCGCCCGTGATCCTCTCGCGCGCCGAGGCCTACATCGGGGTGCTGATCGACGACCTGGTCACCCTCGGCACGACCGAGCCGTACCGAATGTTCACCTCCCGCGCCGAACACCGCCTGTCGCTGCGCCACGACACCGCCGACCTGAGGCTCACTCCGCTGGGTCGGGCGATCGGCCTCCAGGACCAGCGCGCGCTGGAGAGACTGGAACGAAGGCGGCGGGGCATCGAGGAGATCCGGCAGATGCTGCGCCAGCGCGCCGTCGCGGACTCGGAGGCGCAGGCGCTGCCGGCCCTGGCTGCCAGCGCGGGCCGCAGCTTCGAGCAGGTCCTGAGGAGACCCGAGGTGCGCATCGAGCAACTGGCGACGCTCGACGGCGCGCTCGGCCAGCGGCCCATCGAGCTGTTGCAGGCAGCCGAGCTCGACCTCAAGTACGAAGGCTACGTGCGGCGCCAGGACGAAGCCGTGCGCCGCTTCGCCGCCCACGAATCGCGGTTGATCCCGGAGGACTTCGACTACGACGCGGTGGCCGGCCTGTCGTCGGAGGCGCGGCAGAAGCTCAAGGTCGTGCGGCCCCGCTCCCTCGGCCAGGCGTCGCGCATCTCGGGGGTGCGGCAGTCGGACATCGCCCTGCTCATGCTCCACAGGGGGCGAGGCGGATAGATGGAGGACCTGCTCGCGCAGGGGCTGGCGCGCCTGGGCCTGCCGCAGGCCGGCCGCGAGATCGCGCTCCTGCGCTCGTACACCGACCAGGTCGCGCGGGGCAACCGCCGCGCCAACCTGGTGCGCGCCGAGGGCGACGACCTCGTGGTCCGCCACCTGCTCGACTGCCTGGCGGCCGCGCGCCTGATCGAGGGGCGAGCCGGGGGCGGCCCCGTAGCGGACGTGGGTTCGGGCGCGGGCCTGCCGGGCATTCCCCTCGCCATCGTGGCGCCGCACCTGCGCTTTGTCCTGATCGAGCGCGCGGCTGCACGCGCGGCGTTTCTGCGCGGCTGCGTCGCCCTGCTCGGCCTCGCGAACGCCGAGGTCGTCGAGGCGGACGTCGCGAACCTGGCCTCGGCGGCCTTTCCCCTGGTGGTCTTTCGTGCCTTCCGCCCGCTGGCCCGCTCGCTGCGCGAGGTGGCTTCGGTGCTCGCACCCGGCGGCGTGGTGGCCGCCTACGCGGGCCGCCGGGAGCCGCTGCTCGCCCAGATCGCCGAGCTGCCGCCGGGCTTCGACCTCGAGGACATCATCACGCTTCGCGTGCCCTTTCTCGATGCCGAGCGCCATCTCGTCGTGTTCCGCAGCGCCTCGCCGCAACGGGGCCTCGATTCGCAGCCGGCCGGAGTCGACTCGCCCTGACCCGCTGCGCGCGCTCGACGCAGCGGCACGACGGCGACAAAAGTTGACAAAGCGGGGGCGCAAAGCTACGATTCTTCTTGACTGGGAAGCAGGAGGGACCTTGAGCAGCGAATCGATCGGCATCAGGATCGCCGACGGGACGTTCTACCCGGTTCTCGAGCAGGACTTCCAGGGCCGCAAGCGCCTGGTCGTCACGACGGTCCGGGACAACCAGCCCAGCGTCCAGATCGACTTCTATCGCAGCGCCACCAGGAGGGCGGACCAGGGCGCGTACCTCGGGAGCCTCCTCATCGAGCACCTCGAGCCGGCACCCAAGGGCAAGCCCGAGATCGAAGTCCTGGTGAGCATGGACGACGCGGGCAACCTCGACGCCGAGGCGCGCGATGCCGGGACAGGAGAGCGGAAGACCCTGTCGATGAGCGGCGCCGCGGTCGCCGAGGCCGACAAGTACGCGCTGCCCGAAGGCGAGCTGGAGGAGACCGTCGACGCGGAGCTCGGCAAGAGCGACAAGCTGATCACCGGTGACGCCTACCCGATCGAACAGCAGGACCGGCGCCGCACCTACATGGTGCGCAAGCGCAGCCCGCTGCTGTGGGTGCTCTTCGTGCTGCTGTGCCTGGCGGTGATCGCGGGCGCGGCATGGTACGCCTACCGGTACTTCACGCGGGCGTCCGACTCGCTGCTGCTGCCGCGCGCGGCCACCTCGGCCGTGGTCCCGGCGCAGCAGCCCCCGGCTCAGGCCCCCGCCCCCCCGCCCGCGGCGACCCCGGCCCCCGCCGAACCGCCGGCTGCAGCCGCAGCGGCCGCCCCCGCCGCCGCAGCGCCGGTTCCCGCTCCGCCGCCTCTGGAGGCCGAAGACGGCGTCTGGCACACGATCAAGTGGGGCGACACGCTCTGGGACATCTCCGCCGCCTACTACCGCAACCCCCGGTTCTACCCCCGGATAGCCCGTCACCCGAAGAACAACATCAAGAATCCGGACCGCATCCTTGCCGGCTTCAAGCTTTTTGTCCCGCGCAACTAGGCTCGCCAGGCTCGCCTGCCTCGCCTGCATCGCCCTCACGGTCGCCACCGTTCCCTCGTGCCGCTCTCTCGAGATCTGGGGCCACTCGCAAGAGGAGATGCGCAGCCGTCTGGCCAGCGGCGACCATTCGTTTCTGCGTGACATCGACTTCGGCCGACACGCCCCGGAAGACGCGCTGCAGCTCGGCGAAGGGGCCCCGTACCTCCTCGGCCTCGCCTTCCAGTCGCAGGGCCTCCAGGCGCAGGCGCAGCAGCTGCTGCGCCTGCAGGTGATGCAGGGCGAGCCGCCGTGGGACGCTCTTGCCCTGCCGCCTCTGCTGGAGTCGCTCAACCAGGCCGGCGACTACGACACCGCGCAGCGTCTTGCCAGGCGGCACCTCGCCGACTCGGCCGAGACGCTGGAGCAGGACCGCGTGGCCAAGGGGCTGGTCGAGGCGCTCTACTGGGCCGGGGACGATGGGGCCACGCTGGCCGAGCTGGCGGCGCGCTTCCCTTCGGGCCGGTCGACGAGCCAGCCGGAGCTCGACGCGGAGCTCGCGCTCTTCAAAGCCGTGGCCTCCTCCCGTCTCGGTGCCGGCGGGTGGCAGGAGCTCTACCTGCGCCTCTGCCTCGATCATCCGGCGTCGGCGGTTCACACCAGGCTCTCGCTGTTCGTCTCCCGCGAGGAAGGGATCCGGGCCGGGCTGCCCCCGGCTGCGCGCGCCCTGCTGGAGGCCAAGGCGGCCATGGCTGCGGGGCGGCCCGCCCAGGCGCTCGACCCGATCGAGGCCGCGATCGGCGACCTGGGGCCACGGCCGACGGAACTGCTGCTGCGCGAGAGCGCCGCCGCCTACCTCGCGGCCGGCGAAGCGGTCCGGGGGGCGCGCTTGATCGCGGGGGTCGCCCGGACGCTCGACGGCAGCGCCCGCCTGGCAGCCGAGGAATCGGCGGGGCGGCTGTACCGCGCGGCCGGCGCGGGCAGCGAGGCGGCGGCTCTGCTGTCTTCGGTG
Source organism: uncultured Spirochaetales bacterium (assembly GCA_964552235.1). Classification (GTDB taxonomy): domain Bacteria; phylum Spirochaetota; class Spirochaetia; order SZUA-6; family CAVTHK01; genus CAVTHK01. The sequence goes on from CAZKGO010000078.1 coordinate 10,594, forward strand.
GCGGCGGCCACCGCCGATTCGGCGCAGCGCGACCGGGTGCTCTGGGTTCTGGCCGACATGGCGGCGCGCGGCTCCGCGCGTGCGGGCATCGCCGCGCTGGAGCGCACCATCGGCGCCTGGACCGATCCCGAGTACTTCGACGACCTGGTCGACGGTCTCGCCACAAGGCTGCTCGCGGACAACGATCGGAACGGCATGCGCCGCCTGTTCGATGCGATCGGCGGCCTGGCGATTCCTTCGCGCATCCGGCTGTACTACATCCTGAGCCGGCTGGGCGACCGCCGGCTTCCGGAGCCGGAGCCGCTGCTGCGGTCGTCGCGCACGACGGTCTCGCAGGACTACTACCGGCTCATGCTGAACCTCCACGGCCCCCGGGAGGCGAAGGCGGCCGCGGGCGCAGAGGCCGCAGTCGGCGAGATGGACTTCCTGATGGCGCGCCTGGTGGACTTCGGCCTCTACGACCGCGCCATGGCGCTGGCACGAACGAGCCCGGCCCGCGTGAGCCGCGCGGCCAGGCTGCGGGCGTCCCGGCAGCTGGCGGAGCGCCGCCGCTACCGGGACGCGATCAGCCTCCTCGGCAACGGCTTGCCGTGGGACCCGGGGCGCAGCGAGGCGAGCCTGCTGGCCTACCCCAGGGCCTTCGAGCGCGAGATCGCCGCCCTCGCCGCCGGCGAGGAGCTTCCGGAGCACCTCCTGTTCGCCGTCGTGCGCGAGGAGAGCGCCTTCGACCCGCGGATCGTCTCGAGCGCCGGCGCCGTCGGCCTCACGCAGCTGCTGCCTTCGACCGCCTCCGACGAAGCCCGTCGCCTGCGGATGAGCGCCTACGACCTGCGGCAGCCGCTCGACAACCTCGCCATCGGTTTCCACTACCTCGGACGCCTGGTGCGCCTGCAGCGCAGCGTTCCCTTCGGCCTGGCCGCGTACAACGCCGGGCTGACGCGCCTGCGGCAGTGGAAGCAGCAGTTCGCCCACCTGCCGCCCGACCTCCTGCTGGAGGCGATCCCTTTCGAGGAGACGCGCCACTACGTCCGCAAGGTCCTGGTCTCCGCAGCGATCTACGGCGAGCTCTACCAGCAGATTCCCGCGGCGCGCACCGCCGAAGCCTTCTTCAAACCGCTGGAGTAGTCGCCGGGACGCTGGACAGCGGCCGGGCATCGACTACAATCGTAAGCAGATGAACGCGCCGGGGGTGTTGGCGGCCGCGGCGGCTGCAGCCGCCCTGTCGGCCGGCAGGCTCATGAGCCAGGCGCTCGACAGTCCCAGGCACGAGCGGGCGCGGGCTGCCATGGTCGAGCAGCAGATCGCCGAACGCGGGGTCCGTGAACCTCGCGTGCTCGAGGCAATGAGGAGCGTGCTGCGCCACCGCTTCGTCCCGCCGGGGTCCGAGGAGCGCGCCTACAACGACTATCCCCTGCCCATAGGCGAGGGCCAGACCATCTCCCAGCCCTACATCGTCGCCTTGATGACCGAGCTGCTCGAGGTCGGGCCCGGCAAGCGCGTTCTGGAGATCGGGACCGGGAGCGGCTACCAGGCCGCGGTGCTGGCCGCGCTCGGCGCAGAGGTCTACACGATCGAGATCAAGCGCGGCCTCTTCGAGAGCGCCAGCCGGAGGCTTCGCGAGCTCGGCTACGCATCGGTGCAGACCCGCCACGGCGACGGCTACTACGGCTGGCAGGAGGCGGCGCCCTTTGACGGCATCATCATCACAGCTGCCGTCGATCACATTCCGCCGCCGCTGCTCGCCCAGCTGGCGCCGGGGGCGCGGATGGTGCTGCCGCTGGGAAGCGCCTACGGATTCGCCGGCCAGACCCTCGTCGTGGTGAGGGCCGCGGCCGACGGCTACACGGTCCGCCAGGTGCTCGGCGTGCGCTTCGTGCCCATGACCGGACGCGCCGAGCAGGGGCGGTGATGCTGCTCTCGGTGTTCCTGTGCGCGGCCGCGGTGCTCGCCTTCGAGGTGCTGCTCACCCGGCTGTTCGCCATCACCCAGTGGCACCATCTGTCGTTCATGGTGATCAGCATCGCGATGCTCGGCACCGCAGCCAGCGGCGTCTTTGTGCGCGCGGCAGGCGACCGGCGCCTCGCCGCCGAGCGGCTGCTGCCGGCCGCGGTCGTGCTGCTGCCGCCCGCGCTCCTCTTCGGATTCCAGGCCGCGGCCCGCACCAGGCTCGACTACTTTGCCCTCGCCGTCGATCCGCTGCAGCTGGCGCGCCTGTGTTTTCTGTTCGTCGTCCTCGCCTGCCCGTTCGCCCTCGCGGGCTTCGTCACCGCCCTCGCGTACGCCGAACGACGGCCCGCATCGGTCTACCTCGCCTCGATGGCCGGCTCCGCCCTCGGCGCCCTCGCACCCGCAGCCCTGCTGCCGGCTGCGGGGCTCGCCCGCGCCTTCGTGCTCGTCGCTATCCTGCCGTCGGCGGCCGCGCTGACGCGGGCGGCCGCTCGCCGCGGCGAGGGGTGGCTGCCGCTGGCGATCGCCGGCGCAAGCCTTCCGTTCGCCGCCGTGCTGCTGGCGCTGCCGGCGCTGATCGAGGTCCAGCCCAACGAATACAAGGCCCTCAGGCACCTGGAGGCCACGCCGGGCGTCGTGGTGACGGCGCGCCACGACCGGCTGCGGGCGCGCTACGACGAGGTCGAAGGCCGGGGGGTGCGCTTCGCGCCCGGCCTGAGCCTTCGCTACACCGACGCGCTGCCCGGCCAGAAGCTGATCCTCGAGGACGGGGACCGGCGCCACCTGCTGCTCGACCCCGAGGATCCGCGCTGCGACCCCTTTGCCCGCTCGCTGCTGGCCTACGGCGCGACGCTGGTTCCGCCGACGCTCGAGCGCGCCCTGATCCTGCACGCAGACGGGGGCGCCGCAGCCGCGGCGGCGCGCGCGGCCGGCGCCCGCGCGATCGACCTCGTCACCGATCAGCCGTACCTCGCCCGCCGCTTCGCCGAGCACTACGCCGGCCTCACGCGATCGGTCGTGCGGGCCTCCCCGCGGGCGTTCCTCCTGAACGCGGGCGACAGCTACGACCTGATCCAGGTCGAGTCGCTCGGCACCCAGCTTCCGGCCATGGCGAGCCTGGCCGAGGACCACTGGCTCACGGTGGAAGCTCTCCAGGCGATGCTCTGGAGGCTCGCCCCCGGCGGCGTGCTGGCGTTCAACCGGGCGCTCGACCTGCCCCCGAACGACCTGCTGCGCCTGCTGAGTACCGCCTGGCAGGCCCTCGGCGTCGAGGCCCCGCAGCGGCACACGGCGGCGCTGCGCAGCTGGGACACCCTGCTGCTGGTGGTCTCACGCGAACCGCTGGGCGCCCAGGCGCGGCAGCGGCTGCGCGGCTTCGCCGAGCGGATGCGCTTCGACCTCGTGCAGATGGAAGGCCTCACCGCCGAGGAGGCCAACCGCTACAACCAGATGGCGCGGCCGTTTCACTTCGAAGCGGCCCAGGCGCTCGCAGCCGCCGCCCTCGACCGGCAGTCGCCCTTTGACGTTTCGGCCCTCACCGACGCGCGGCCCTTTCCCTACCACTACCTTCGGTGGACGCGCCTGCCCGCGGCCTGGCGGCTGTTCGGCGACCGCCTCTTCAGCCTGATGCTGTCCGGAGAGGTGATGCTCATGCTCGTGCTCGCGACCGCGGTCCTGGCATCGGCGCTGATCCTGCTGGTGCCGGCGCGCCTCGGCCGGCGCGCGCCCCGCGGAGGCCCAAGCCCTGCCGCCTGGTTCGCCGCCGTCGGCGCCGGCTACATGTTCTGCGAGATCGGCTGGCTGCACGCCCTCGGCCTGCTGCTCGAGAGTCCCTCGCTGGCCTTTGCCGCGGCCGTCGGGGGACTGCTGCTCGCCTCCGGCCCCGGTGGGATGGCCGGCGAGCGCGGCGCCCGGCTGCGGCCCACCCTCGCAGCGGCAGCGCTCGTCACGCTCGTGCTGGCCGCCGCCTGCGCTCCGGCGACGCGCTGGCTGCTGGCTCTGGGGCCGGGGCCTCGGGCGGCCGTCGCGCTCGCCGCGCTGCTGCCGTGCGGCCTGCTGATGGGCATTCCTTTCCCGCTGGGCCTGCGCCGGCTGGTCTTCGACGGCCCGGCCGAGCACCGCGCCGGCCGGCTGGCTCAGGCCTGGGCGGCCAACGGCTCCGCCAGCGTGGTGGCCTCGGTGGTGGCGCCGGTGGTGGCGATGAGCTGGGGCAATGCGACGCTGTTCGCCTGCGCGGCGGTCTGCTACGGCGCGGCCCTGGCCGCGGCGGTCCCGGCTCGGCGGCGGGCTGCCCGCGGGCTCGCGCCTCCGGGTGGCCCACCCTGACCGCGCCTCGCGCGCTCGGGCAAGGGGCAGGCCATCCTCGAACCCTACAGCAGGTGGCCCATCTGGAGCTTCTTGACGTGCAGGTAGTCGGCGTTGTGGGGATTGGATCGGATCACGAGCGGCACCCGGCCGCTCACGCGCACGCCCTCGGCCTCGAGCCCGTCGATCTTGGCGGGATTGTTGGTCAGCAGCAGCACGCTGCTGATGCCGAGGAGCCGGATCATGCTGGCGGCCACCTTGTAGTCGCGCGCCTCGGCGGGGAATCCGAGATAGAGGTTGGCCTCGATCGTGTCGAGACCGAGATCCTGCAGCTGGTAGGCCTTGATCTTGTTGAGCAGGCCGATGCCACGGCCCTCCTGCTTCATGTACAGAAGCACGCCCAGCGGCAGCGAGCCGACGTAGGCGAGGGCGGCCTCCAGCTGCTCGCGGCAGTCGCAGCGCAGCGACCCGAGCACGTCGCCGGTGTGGCACTCGGAGTGGATGCGCAGCGGGCAGTCCTCGGCGCCGCGAACGTCGCCCTTGACGATCGCGGTGTGCTCCTTGCGTTCGCGCCCGTCGTAGAAGCCGACGATGACGAACCTGCCAAAGCGCGTGGGCAGCTCGGCTCTCGCCACCTCGACCACGCACGGCTGCCCGGTGCCGCGATCCTCGGGGCAGTAGTCCTCGCCTTCGACAAAGCTCGGAGTCCCGTGGAGCTTGCTCGCCAGGCGCACGCGCAGAGTCTCGACACGATCGTCGGGGTGTCCGCTGTCGTTCATCGCGCGAAAGATAGCGGCGGCCCCCCTGAGCGTCAAACCCCCCGGCATCAGGCGCCCGGAGATGGCCGCGGGCGCGGCGGGATGGGGTTCTTGACTTTGTCCCCCGGGTTCACTATTTTATGCCGTTCCGATTCCCCCTCTTTGTCAATCCGACAGCGGGAGCACTCCATGAGCAGTTCGAGCATGAGAAACATAGGTATCAGTGCGCACATAGACTCGGGCAAGACGACGCTGACCGAGCGGATTCTCTTCTACTGCCGCAAGATCCACGCGATCCACGAGGTGCGGGGCAAGGACGGCGTCGGGGCCACCATGGACTCGATGGAGCTCGAGCGCGAGCGGGGCATCACGATCTCGTCGGCCGCCACCAACGTGACCTGGGCCGGCCACTCGATCAACATCATCGACACACCGGGCCACGTCGACTTCACGATCGAGGTCGAGCGCGCCCTGCGCGTCCTCGACGGGGCGGTCCTGGTCCTGTGCGCCGTCGGCGGAGTCCAGAGCCAGTCGATCACCGTCGACCGTCAGCTCAAGCGCTACCGCGTCCCGCGCCTGGCCTTTGTCAACAAGTGCGACCGCATCGGCGCCAACCCGCTCAAGGTGGCGGATCAGCTGCGGGAAAAGCTGGGCCACAACGCGGTCCTGATGCAGCTGCCGATCGGGGTCGAGGATCGCCACCAGGGCGTCGTCGACCTCGTGGCGATGAAGGCGATGTATTTCGACGGCCCCAGCGGCGAGCAGATCCGCATCGAGGAGATCCCCGCGGACATGTCCGAACAGGCGGCGGCCTATCGAGCCAGGATGCTCGACGCCCTCTCGATGCACTCCGACGAGCTGGCCGAGGCGGTCCTCGAGGGGCGGGAAACCGCGGAGCAGATCCACGCGGCCGCCCGCACGGGCACGCTGTCGCTGTCGCTGACCCCCGTCCTGATGGGCAGCGCCTACCGCAACAAGGGCGTGCAGGCGCTGCTCGACGCCGTGGTCCGCTACCTCCCCGGCCCCGGCGACGTCGTCAACAAGGGCTTCGACCTCGCCAACGGCCAGGGCGAAGTGGTCCTGTCCGATGACCCGAGCAAGCCGACGGTCGCCCTCGCCTTCAAGCTCGACGACGGGCCCTACGGCCAGCTCACCTACATCCGCGTCTACCAGGGGTGCATCCGCAGGGGCGACGAGCTGACCAACGTGCGCAACCGCAGGCGCTTCAAGGTGGGGCGCCTGATCCGCATGCACGCCGACAAGATGGAGGACATCGACGCAGCGCCGAGCGGCGACATCGCCGCCCTGTTCGGCATCGACTGCCGCACCGGCGACACGTTCAACGGGCCCGGCGTCGAGATCGCCATGAGCTCGATGCACGTGCCCGAGCCGGTCATCTCGCTCGCCATCAAGCCCAGGGACAAGAAGGCCGCCGACAACATGGCCAAGGCGCTCGGCCGCTTCGTCAAGGAGGATCCCACCTTCCGCAGCCACGTCGACCCGGAAAGCAATGAGACGATCATCCAGGGAATGGGCGAGCTGCACCTCGACGTGTACGTCGAGCGGATGAAGCGCGAGTATGGGGCCGCCGTGGAGACCGGCGCTCCCCAGGTGGCCTACCGGGAGACGATCACGGCCGCGGCCGACTTCGACTACACTCACAAGAAGCAGACAGGAGGCTCGGGTCAGTACGGCCGGATCGTGGGCAGGATCGAGCCGCTTGCCGACGCCCCCTACGAGTTCGTCAACGCGATCCGCGGCGGGGCGATCCCGTCGGAGTTCATCCCGTCCTGCGACAAGGGCTTCCGGGCCTGTCTCGACCGCGGCTCGGTCATCGGCTTTCCGATCGTGGGCGTCAAGGTGACGATCGTCGACGGCCAGAGCCACGCCGTCGACTCCTCCGACATCGCGTTCCAGCAGGCCGCGATCGGCGGGTTCCGCCAGGCCTACGAGCGCGCCCGGCCGCAGATCCTGGAGCCGATCATGAGAGTGGCCGTCGAGACGCCCACGGGGTTCCAGGGCGCCGTGTTCGGCAGCATCAACCAGAGGCGGGGCGTGATCCAGTCTTCGACCGAGGACGCGACGTTCTGCCGCATCGAAGCCGAAGTCCCCCTGTCAGAGATGTTCGGCTACTCGACCGCGCTGCGCTCCCTCACCCAGGGCAAGGCCGAGTTCACCATGGAGTTCTCGCGCTACGGCAGGGTGCCCCAGTCGATCGCTGATGAGCTCAGGGAGACCTACAAGGCGAGGCGCCGGTAGGCGCACGCCGCAGCAAGCCCAGCTTGGAGCCGGGCAAGGAGGGAGGCACGGATGATCAAGGCGGAGATGATCAGGCGCAGTCCCCTGCGCATCCTGGAAAAGACCACTCACGGGGGGCTCGGCAAGGGCAGCATCGGGGTGGTCGCCGCGAAGAAGGGCACAGGCAAGACCGCGTTTCTCGTTCACCTTGCCACCGACCAGCTGTTCCAGGGCAGGCACGTGATCCACGTGTCCTACGCGGGCAAGACCGACCACATCATCGACTGGTACGAGGAGATCTTCGAGGAGATCGCCGAGCGCTACCAGCTCGACGGCGCCCGCGAAGCCCACGACCAGGCGGTGCGCAACCGCGTGATCATGAACTTCAACCAGTCGGCGGTCAGCGTGGCCCAGGTGACCCGCAGCGTGAGCGCCATGATCCGCGAGGGGCGCTTCGATGCCGATATGGTCATCGTCGACGGCTACGACTTCGCCAAGGGCAGCCCCGACGAGCTCGAGGAATACCGCCGGTTCGCCGCCGAGATGGGGCTCGAGATCTGGTTCAGCGCCACCCTTCCCCAGGACCAGGAGGTTCCGCCCGGCCTCCCTCCTCTGCTCGCCCGCTACTCGGCGGTGATCGGCATTGCCGTCGTGCTGCGGCCTGCCGCCGGCCGGCTGAGGCTCGAGCTGGTCAAGGACCACGACCGCACGGTGGCCGAAGACCTGTCGCTGGAGCTCGATCCGAAGATCCTGCTCATCCTCGAGCATCCGGCCTGAGCAGGGCCCGCAGGCGCTCGAGGGCTTCGCGGTCGAGGGTGAGCCTCTTGTGGCGCGAGGTCTCGCCCGCCGCGACGCTGACGGCCGATCGTGGCAGCCCGAGCAGCCCCGCGAGGTAGCGGACGAGCTCGGCGTTGGCCCGTCCCTTCTCAGGGGCGGCGGCCACGCGCACCCATAGCTCGCCGTCGCGCACCCCCTGCACCTCGTTCTTCGAGGCGCCGGGGCTCACGCGCACGCACACCTCGAGGCGGTCGGGGAACACCTGCCAGCAGTCGGCTCTGTCCATCACGCTCACTCGCCGGAAACGTTTTGTCCTCGATACTTTAGCTGTTATATTGGCGGCATGAAAAGCGCACTGATGGCGATCGCGGGCCGCCTCGAGGACAACATCTCGCGGGTCTTCGTGGGCAAGGAGTCGCAGATCCGCCTGATGCTCGTCGGGTTTCTGTCGGGGCTTCACGTCCTTATCGAGGACATCCCGGGGGTCGGCAAGACGACGCTCGCGCGCTCGCTGGCCTCGAGCGTCGGCCTGGACTTCGGCCGCGTGCAGTTCACGCCGGACCTGCTGCCCGGCGACATCGTCGGGATGACGATCTGGAACCAGGAAAAGCGCGATTTCGCCTACAAGCAGGGAGCCATCATGCACCAGTTCATCCTGGCCGACGAGATCAACCGCGCCTCGCCGAGGACCCAGTCGAGCCTGCTCGAGGCCATGGAAGAAGGCTCGGTCACCGTGGACGGCGTCACCCACCCGCTGCCCCAGCCGTTCTTCGTGATCGCCACGCAGAACCCGGTCAACTTCCTCGGGGCGTTCCCGCTGCCCGAAGCGCAGGTCGACCGCTTCGGCATCTCCTTTTCCCTCGGCTACCCGACCGAGGACAACGAGGTCGAGATCCTCTCTCGGTTCCAGGCCGCCAACCCGCTGCTCAATCTGAAGCCGGTGTGCACGCCCGAGGAGGTGCTCGAGGCGCGCAGGCAGGTGCGGCAGGTGCACGTCGACGAGAAGATCAAGCACTACATCGCCGCGCTGACCTCTTCGACCCGGCGCGATCCGCAGATCAAGCTGGGCCTCAGCCCCCGGGCCACGCAGCACCTGATGCTGGCCAGCCAGACGCGGGCCTTTGTCGAAGGCCGCGCCTACACGATGCCCGAGGACGTGATCGCCGTGGCCGAGGGAGTGCTCTCGCACCGGCTGATCCTCTCGGCCGAAGCCAAGATGGAGAACAAGTCGCAGCAGGACATGATCCGAACGGCCAGGAACCGCATCCCCATTCCGACCGGCCTCGCTCACTGACCGCCCCGGTCGCGCTCGCCTTGCGGGGAGCCCCCGCGCGGGCTATAAAGACCCCGAGAGGGGGCTGCTGTGAATCGTATCGGCATCCTCGGCTTCGGGAACATGGGAAGCGCCCTGGCCGCCGGCCTGCAGCGGGCCGGCGCCTTTGCCGTGACCGTCAACGACGTGCGGGCCGAGCGCACCCGCGAAGCGCGCGAGCGGTTCGGCCTGGCTGTGGTCGACGACAAGAAGGAGCTGTTCGCGGGCTCGGACATCGTCGTGCTCGCGGTCAAGCCCCAGGAATGGCGAGGGCTCGCGCCGCTGCTGGGCGGCATGGGCCGCGGCCGCGCCGTGATCAGCATCATGGCGGGGGTCGGCCTCGCCGGCATCCGGGAGGAGCTGCAGGCCGACGCCGTCGCCCGCTTCATGCCGAACCTCGCCGCGCGCGAGGCCAGGGCCCTGGTCGGCGTCGCTTTTGGCGAGCCGGCGCCGGAGCCGTTCCGCGAGGCGGCGTTCGACGTGGCCCGCGCCATCGGCACGCCGCTGGAGGTTCCCGAGCACCTGATGGCCGCCATCACGGGCATCTCGGGCTCGGGGATCGCCTTCGTCTTCGCCTTTCTCCACGCCCTGGCGCTGGGCGGCGTCTCGGTCGGCCTCGCCTACCCCAAGGCGCTCACCGCGGCCCTCGCCACGGTCGAAGGAGCGGTCGAGGTGGTGCGCGGCAGCGGGGAGAATCCCGTCGAGTGGATCACCCGCGTCGCGTCTGCGGCCGGCACGACGATCCGCGGCCTCGAAGCCCTCGAAGCAGGCGGATTCACCCACGCCGTGATGAAGGCGGTCGAGCAGGCCGCGGCCCGGGCCGCCGAGATGGAGAGCTAGCCCGTGAGAACGCCGGGTTCGGGAGCCGAGCGCAGCCGGGGCCCAGCGATCTCCACCAGAGCTCATGAGATCCCTGGGTTTCGGGGCTGAGTGCAGCTAGGGCCGCAGGACCTCGACGCCCACCCACTCGCGGAGCACCGGCGGGACCACGACGCTGCCGTCGGCCTGCTGCAGCTGCTCGCAGATCGCGGGGATCACGCGGCTGGTGGCCAGCCCCGAGGCGTTGAGGGTGTGCACAAAGGCGTTCTTCCCTCCCTCGCTGCGCTTGTAGCGGATGTTGCCCCGCCGCGCCTGGTAGTCGCGGGCGTTGGAGGCGGAGCTGACCTCCTTGAACTCGTTGATGCTCGGGATCCAGACTTCGATGTCAAAGGTGCGCGCCATCGCCGCGCTGCAGTCGCCGGCCGCGAGCTTGCTGAGCCGGTAGTGCAGCCCGAGACCCTCGACGAGGCGCTCGGCCTTGCGGATCATCTCCTCCATGGCGGCGTCGGAGCCCTCCGGGGTCGTGTACTGCACCATCTCGACCTTGTTGAACTGGTGGCCCCGGATGGTGCCGCGCTCCTCGGTGCGGTAGCTGCCCGCCTCGCGCCGGTAGCAGGGAGTGTAGGCGCAGAGGCGGATCGGAAGCTGCTCCTCCTTGAGGATCTCGTCGCGGTAGAGGTTTACCAGCGCCGTCTCGGCCGTCGGCAGGAGGAACTGGCTCGGCTGCCCCCGCTCGTCGCGCGCCAGGGCAAAGACGTCGCCCGAGAACTTGGGAAACTGCCCCGCCGTGTAGCCGCAGGCGTAGTTGAGCAGGTGCGGAGGCAGCACCAGCTCATAGCCGTCCTTCTGGTGCTCCCGGATGAAGTAGTTGATCAGCGCCCACTCCAGCCGCGCCCCGAGCCCGCGGTAGATCCAGAAGCCGTTGCCCCCGAGCTTGACGCCCCGCTCGAAGTCCACGAGGCCGAGGCTCTCGCACAGGGCGACGTGATCCCTGGGCGCGAAGCCGAACTGCGGCCTGCTCCCTCCGATGCGAACGACCTCGTTCGCCTCTTTGCCGCCGGCAGCCACGTCGTCGTCGGGCATGTTCGGCAGCCCGTCGAGCAGCTCCTGCAGGCCCGCCTCGACCCGGGCCCGTTCGCCATCCAGCGCCTTGATCTGCTCCGAGACCGCTTTCATCTCGGCCATCAGGGCCGAGACGTCCTGGCCGCTGTTCTTGAGGCGCGGAATGTCGGCCGAGGCCTTGTTGCGCCGCGCCTTGAGCTCCTCGGAGCGAACGATGAGCTCGCGCCGCTCGGCGTCGCGGGCGAGCAGCGGTGCAAGATCGATGTCGGCGTTGCGCTTGAGCAGCGCCCGCCTGACCCGCTCAGGGTCTTCCCTGATCAGATTGAGGTCCAGCATGGCGGCGCGACAGTAGCACACCGCCTGAGGGCGGGTCAAACCCGCGCACTGGCTCACGGAAAGACGTCCCGGGGGCCGCATGACGGGGTACGAGCGGCCCTACGCGGCCTGGCTGTTGCGGGACTTCGGCAAGAGCCGGCTGGTCAGGGGTCTGGATGGGAAGCCGGTGCGCCTGGT
>CAZKGO010000079.1:0-22310 GCA_964552235.1 uncultured Spirochaetales bacterium
ACAGGCGGCTTGCGAAAAGCGAACCGGCCTACGGGAAGCTTCGCCGCATCAGCGCCGCCGCACCTGCTGCGCAGAGCAGAAGAACTGCAACATCGTCCGTCAGGCCGTAGGCTACCTGCGCTGCGAGACCGAGGAGGAGGCGGCGCTGATCAGAGAGCGCTCAGGGGACCTGCGGCTTCCGATCAATTTCCTCTGCCCCTCGGTGAAGCTGTCGGAGAAAAAGCGCATAGACGGCCGCATCAGAAAGCGCTATGACTCCCCCGCACTCCCGCTGACCGTCTGCTGGAATCCCAGGCGGTCGCCCCCTGCGGTGAAGCAGCGGCTGAGAAGAAGCAGCGCGAAGGGCTCGACCCTCTGGTGCTGAAGGGCGACATCCATCGGATCCAGACCGAGCTATCGGCCCTGGCGAAGCGCAAGGGGATGAAGGTCCTCGATCCAGGCCCCGCCCACCCCGCAGCGAGAGATCTCATGAGGAATCGCCTCTACGGTCCCGGCCCTCGCGAGAGGGGGGTATCCCCAGATAGGCAGCGGGTCAGAGAACGCGCTGTAGGCCCGCCGCGAAGGAGGTCTGTTAGGTGTTATGGGCTTCGGGGAGGTTGGGGCGGCCGGCACTGCGGCTTTGCCGGAACCTGCGGACCCGCCAGCCGGCTCTTTCGCCGGGGCGGGAGGAGACAGACATGGGCTCCTCAAGGCGGTCCGCCCCCTCCTGCGCACGGTCGGGGGTGCCCCTGAGCGGCAGGCCGCAAGCGCTTCCGCGGAAGCGGGTGCCGGCCGGCCGGACCGCACGGATCTGCGCCGCGGCGCCCGGGGCGGGCGACGAAAACGGATCGACAAACCCGTTGGGCTGGCGTATATTTGAAGCGGCAGGCGCCCGCCCTTGGGGGCGTCGGCCTGCCGGGCGCCTTTTGGAGGGGCCCGCCAAACTCACCGTGCGAGGCGAAGAATGACGATCACCTACTGCGACGTGACCGGCAAGGCCGTTCCCCGCGGCACCACGAACTATACCTGGGAAACCCGAGCCCGCCGCTACGACACTTTGCTCAACAAGGACCTCTCGCCCGAGGGGCAGGCTTTGCTCGACGACCTCACGCACCGCTCGATGGAGGCCAAGACCCGCTTCGAGCTCATGGACTACAAGGCCACCCGCAGGGCGGCGCTCGAAAAGCTCACGACCAGGCGCTGACGCCACTGCGCCGGCCGCACCGGCGGCATCGGCTCCCGCAGAAATGAACCGCATCCCCTTTGCCCGCACGACCGGCTGCCGCCTCATCGCGGAGGCCGGCACCGGCCACGGTGCGGACCTGGGGCGCGCCCTCGAGCTCGTCGACGCGGCTGCCGAGGCAGGCGTCGACTGCGTGAAGTTTCAGGCGGTCTTCGCCGACGAGCTGATTCATCCGCTCACCGGGCCGGTGGCCCTGCCGGGCGGCGCCGTGGACCTGTTCGCCAGCTTCCGGGCGGTCGAGCGCGAGGCGGACTTCTACCGCCGTGTCAAGGAGCGGGCCGAGGCCCGCGGCCTTCTGTTCCTGGCCACGGCGTTCGGCATCCGCAGCGCGCGGCTGCTTCGCGACATCGGGGTGCGGGCCCTCAAGATCGCCTCGCCCGAGCTCAACCACTACCCGCTGCTGCGCGAGGCCGCCGGCTACGGCCTTCCCCTGGTTCTCTCGTCGGGTGTCTCGACGCTGGGCGACATCGAGCGGGCCCTCGACTGGGCCGGCGATGCGGCGGCGCTGCTGCTGCACTGCGTGACCGCCTACCCGGCGCCCGAGCAGGACTACAACCTGCGGGTGCTGCAGCCGCTGTCGGTGCTCCTCGGCCTGCCGGTGGGCGTCTCGGACCACACCCTCGATCCGCAGCTCGTGCCGTCGGTGGCCGCTGCGGTCGGCGCCGCGGCCGTCGAGAAGCACTTCACCCTCGACCGCCGGGGCGGCGGCCTCGACGACCCGATCGCCCTCGAGCCGCAGCAGCTCGCGCGCATGGTGGCCGCCGTGCGGGCCCTCGACAACCGCGCCGATGCCCTGGAGGCGGCCCGCGCCGAATACGGCGCCGCTCGCGTCGAGGCGGTGCTCGGCAGCGGGCGCAAGCGGCTGGCCGCCTCGGAGCGGGCCAACTACCGCACGACCAACCGCTCGCTGCACGCGGTCGCCGCCCTCCCTCCCGGCACCATCCTCACGGCCGACAACGTGGCGATCCTGCGCACCGAGAAGAACCTGCGGCCCGGGCTCGGGCCCGAGCATCTCGACGACGTCCTCGGCCGGCCGGTGGTGCGGCCCGTGGCAGCCGGCGCCGGCATCGTCTGGGACGACCTCATGGTCCGGCCGGGCGCATCGGGCTAACCCGCCGGCGGCGGTCCGCCCCAGAGCGCGTCGCGCAGGCCCGACCTGCGCTCCGTGCGGGCTTCGATCGCCGCGCGCAGCGCCGCCTCGCTGCCCCAGATCTCCACGCCGAGCCGCGCCCGCGTGATGGCTGTATAGAGCAGCTCGCGGGTGACCACACGCGAGGGCTGCTGCGGCAGCACCAGCAGCACCTGGTCGAACTCAGAGCCCTGGCTCTTGTGCACGGTCAGGGCGTAGGCGCTCTCGTGCTCCGGCAGGCGGGCGGGAGCGACCGGCCGCAGCCCTCCGGAGGGCTCGGCGAACCAGGCCCGCAGCTGGCCCGCCGGGTCGGCGAACACCAGGCCGACGTCGCCGTTGTACAGCCGCTGTGCGTGGTCGTTGCGCGTCACCAGCACCGGCAGCCCCGGGTACCAGCGGCGGCCCGGCCGCACGAGCCCGGCGGCGGCGAGGCGGGCCTCGATCCAGCGGTTGAGCTCGATCGCCCCCGCGGGGCCATGGCGCAGGGCGGTGAGCACGCAGAAGCGGCGGTGCAGAGCGAACGCCTCGGCAGGGCTGGCCGCCCGCAGGTAGGCCGCGAAGCCGGCTGCCACCCGCGCAGCCAGTCCGGTCGGCGATTCGACCAGAGCCGCCTCGCCCCCGCCCCGCAGCGCGCGCAGGGCGGCCTCGGCGTCGCCGCGGTTGACCGCGCGGCTGAGGGCGCCGATGCCCCCCGAGGCGCTGAAGCGGTAGCTGCGCTGCAGGGCCACGATCGAATCGCGCAGGGGCGGCACGGGCCCGGCGCTGCCGTCTGCCGCTGCCGGCAGCCGTATGCCTGCCAGCTCCTCGACGTCGCGGCGAAACCGCGCCGAGTACGGCAGCTCGTCCAGGGGCCCGGCCCAATCGGCCGGGCCGGCGCACAGGTCGCCCAGAACAGCGCCCGCCTCCACCGACGCGAGCTGGTCGCGGTCGCCGAGCAGCAGCAGCCGCGTCTCGGCAGGCAGAAGGCGCGCCAGCGAGGCCATCAGCGCGATGTCGGCCATCGAGGCCTCGTCGAGCACCACGATGTCCGGCGCGCCGGCGCGGCCCGCGCGCAGCTCGCCCAGAAGCCGGTGCACGGTGGTGCCGCCTGTGGCGCGCACTCCCGGCCGCGCGCCGATCGTCTGCGCGAGCCGGTCGGCGGCCTTGCCGGTCGGCGCGGCGAGCACGGCCGTGACAGCGCCGCGCACAGCCGCCAGCAGGTCGAGGATGCGGCCCGCCACGGTGGTCTTGCCCGTTCCCGGTCCTCCGGTGACCACGCACAGCCGCCTCGACAGAGCCGCGACCGCCGCCACCTTCTGCCAGTCGGGCTCTGCCTCAGGGCCCTTTTCCGCGGCGGGGAACAGCCGCCGCAGCGCTGCGGAGGCTTTCCCGCGGTCGAAGCGCGCGGGCTCGGCGGCCGCACGCTCGAGGATCCAGGCTGCCAGGTCCCGTTCACAGCACCAGAAGCGGTGCAGGTAGAGCCGGCCCGCCGCCCGGTCGAGCACCAGCGGAGCGTATCCGCCGGGGGACGCCACCAGCCTGGACTGCGCCAGGCCGGCGACCCCGGCTGCCGCCAGCCCGCCCGCCGCGGCCTCAGCCAGATCGAGGCAGACGTGGCCGTCGGCGGCGGCGCGGCTGGCGAGGGCAGCGGCGAGGAGCACTCCCTCCTCGGACTCGGGAGCCAGCGATTGGAGCGTCCGGGCGAACCAGTAGTCGAGCTGCCCGATCTGCTCGGCTGCGAGCAGCCGCTGGAGAGCGTTCATGCGTCCACCAGCTCCTCTTCCAGCCTCGCCATCAGCTGCGGCGATGGCCGCTCGCGATGCACCCCCGCTCCCTGTCCGTCGAGGCCCCGCAGGAACACGTAGGCCACGCCGCCGAAGTGCCGCTGGTAGTCGTAGCCCTCGACCCGCAGCCGGAGCCATCGGTGCAGGGCCAGCGCGTACAGCCGCGACTGGACCGTGTACAGCTCGGCGGCCATCACACGGGCGAGAGCCTCGGGGCCGTAGTCGCCGCTGTCCGGACCGAGGTAGTTGCTCTTCCAGTCGAGGAGCCAGAAGCGGCCGTCGACCTCGACGACGAGGTCCATGTAGCCGCGCAGGAAGCCCCGGACCGCGGCCGCCGACAGCCGGTCCTCGGCTGCGCCCAGCACCGCAGCGATCGCCCGCGGACGCAGGCGCCTGAGGGGAAAAGTGAAGGGCACTTCCCGGACCATCGCCTTCGCATCGCGCAGCGCGCCTCGGCCCAGCGGCAGAGCCGCCGCGCGCAGGCCCAGGTCCAGCAGCGGCTGCAGCCAGCTCTCCTCGTAGCCGAAATCCAACAGCGCCTGCCTGACCTTGTCCCTCGAGTCCTCGACGCGGCCAAAGTCCATCTGCTCGAGCACGGCGTGCACGAACGTGCCCGCGCGCGTGCCCCTGGGGAACCCCATGAACGTGGCCGCACTGGCGGCGGCCGGCGCAGCCATCGCCGCCAGCCCGGGCTCGTCGTCGTGATCTGCAGCCTCGTCGGCGAGGGCGGCGCCGCCCCGGCGATCCCCGCCGGCGTGGACGAGGGCCGTGAAGCTCGTGATCCGGTAATCCGCGTCGATCGTCCCGCCAAAGGCGCGCGCCGCAAGCTCACCTGCCCGGCGGTCGGGTCTTCGCAGCAGCCCCATGGCTGGGGCGGGCATCTCCTCCACCGAGATCGCCCCCTCGGCCCTACGCGAGAGCGCCTCCAGCTCCCGGCGGATCTGCCGGTCGTCCACGGCGTCGAGGGACTCGGGGTGCAGCAGGTATCCGAGGGCCGAGCTCTCCGCGCCCCGCGCTGCGCCCCACGTGAGCACCAGCCGGTCGCGGGCCCTGGTCAGCGCCACGTAGAGCAGGCGTAGCTCCTCGGCGAGGGTCTCGCCGGCCGCTGCCGCGCGACGCGACTCGATCTGCGGGCTGCCCAGGTCGAGCACGAGATCGTCGCCCTCGTGGCAGACGACTTCATCCTCCGCTCTGTGCCGCGGCAGGTCCCAGGGGAAGGGACAGTACACGACCGACCATTCGCGTCCCTTGGCCAGGTGGATGGTGACGATCTGAACGGCCTCGGCGTCGGTCTCCATCCTGCTCGCGCTCTCCCGCGGATCGTCGGGCGGATTCAGCCGCATGTCGGCGAGCCACTTGAGAATCCCCGCCGGCCCGAGCCGCTGCTGCGACTCCGCCTCCTGGAGCTTCTCCGCCAGCTGCGTGAGGCGGGAGAGGCGCAGCTCACCGCCGACGCGGGACAGCAGGCGGGAAGCGACCTGTTCCCTTTCCATCAGGAGGCGGAACATGGGGTAGAAGCCGCGGTGCGCCCACACATCAGCGTACTCGCCAAAACGGCCGGCCCAGCCTTCCCATTCGTCGTCGCCGAAGGCGTAGATCTCCTCGCCGCTCAAGCCGATGAGGTCGGTGGCCACGGCAGCGCGCAGCGCACGGGCGCGCGCCGGCTCCACGACTGCGGCCAGGACGCGCTGCAGGACAGTGGCTTCGTCGGTGGCGAAGGCGCTCTCCGTCACGGTGCGCACGGCGGGGATGCCACGGCCGCGCAGGGCCTCCTGCACCTCGGCCGCATGGCTGTTGCTGCGCACGAGCACCGCCACCTGGGCGGCGTTCACTCTGCCGCTTTCCAGCAGGCGCAGGATGTCCGCCGCCAGAGCCGCGCAGACGCTCCTGCGCGCTGCCTGCTTGGCCGGCCGCTTTCCCTCCTCGCGCCTGAGCAGCCAGATGCTCACGGCAGGCAGGTCGGCCAGCCGGCTCTCGCACTCGGTTCTCGCGGCCTCGGCCGGCAGATAGGCGATCCCTTCGACGTAGAACGGCTTGGGCCTGCAGGAGAAAAGGGCGTTGACCGCGCGCACCACCGGCAGGCACGAGCGGCGGTTGTTGTCGAGGGTAAAGGTGCTCTCGATGCCGCGCCTGGCCCGCAGGTAGGCCTCGATGTCGGCGCCGCGGAAGCGGTAGATCGCCTGCTTGGGATCACCAATGAGGAACAGGTCGTCGAAGATCCGGCTGAAAATCTCGAACTGCACCGAATCGGTGTCCTGGAACTCGTCCACGAGCGCCGCGTCGTAGGTCGAGCGCACGCTCTCGACCAGCTGCGGACCCCCGGGCCCGCGCAGGGCGCGGTGGACGTCGAGCAGCAGGTCGTCGAAGTAGCTGACCCCCAGCTCCGTCTTGCGCCGGCTCAGCCGCGTCCGCGCAAACCGCAGCGCCTCGGCGCGCAGCACCGCGGTCTGCCGCTGGTAACCGTCGAGCAACTCGTCGGCGGCGTCGAACAGCGCCTGCGCCCGCGAGAAGGCCGGGGGCAGCTCGATCCCCTGGTAGTTTTTTTTCAGGGCCGAACGCACCTTGCCGGCTCCCAGCTTCGGGTCCGGAAGATCGAACGACGGCTGCATGCTCAGAAACCGGCGCATCCCGGCGACGAGAGCGGGCATCGATGCGAGCCTGTAGCGCCCGCGGTCCAGAGCGGGGCTCTCGAGCAGGAACCGCTCGGCCTCGTCATCCCAGGCCGCCTCGAGGGCGGCAAAGGCCTCGACAAAGGCCCGCTCGACGCCGTCGAGCGGCGGCGATCCACCCTCGGGCACGATCCGGGCGTAGGGGCGCGCGCCGTTGCGCATCACGACGGCGGCGAGGGCGTCCGGGTCGAGGCGGTTCGCGCGCAGGTAGCGGAGGTACAGGCGGGAGAATCCCTCGGCCCGTCCGCGCCAGAAGTCGTCGACCGCCTCCTGCACCAGGGCGGACTGGTCGGTGATGAGCCGGCCGTCGAAGAGCGCCCCGGACTCGAAGGCGCTGTCTGCGAGCACCCGCCTGCAGAAGCCGTGAATCGTGTGGATCGCCGCCTGGTCGAAGCCTGCCACGGCCTCCCGGAGCGCGAGGGCGGCCTGGGGGTCCGTTGCGGTCCCCAGGGCCTCGGTGAGGGCGCCGCGCACCCTGACCCGCAGCTCCTCGGTGGCCGCCTCGGTAAAGGTGACGACGAGGATGCGGTCGACTTCCCTGTGGCGCTCGGTGACGAGCCGCACCAGCAGTCGGGTGAGGCTCCAGGTCTTGCCCGTGCCGGCGCTGGCTTCGATGAGGTTCACCCCCGAGAGCGGCGCCTTGTCGACGTCGAAGGGTTTCACTGCCGGGCCTCGCTGGCGAGCATCGGTCCGTAGACGCCGGTGGCCAGCCTTCGGAACGTCGCGAGCAGGGGATCGCTCGCGCCGAACAGCTGCCGGATCGACGGTTCATCGGCCTCGGCCCTCGCACGATTCCACTCGTCGTCGGGCAGCCACACCTTGCGCGCCGCGGCCATCGCCGCCGACTCATCTCCTCCGGCGGCCAGCGTCTCGGCGAAGGCGAGCGAGGTCCTGGGAAAGAACGGCAGAGGCAGGCAGAGTCCCTCCTGGTACCAGCGCACGAGGTCGTCGAGCGCCGAGGCATCGGCCGGCGGCGCGAGCGTCGTGGCCCCGTCGCTGGCCAGCAGCCTGCTCGGACCGGCGGCCACCCCGGCCCTGAAGGCGGCCAGGTGCCGGATCCAGAGCCCGAGCCTGTCGTGGGCCTTGGCCGTGGCAAAGCGGTAGCGCAGCAGGCGCCCGTCCCACAGCTCGAGCGATCCGACGAGGCGGGTCGAGCCGGCCGCAACGTCGATCGCGACCGCGGCGCGGGTCTCGGGCCGCAGCTCGTCGCGGTGCTCCGCCAGGAACCCCAGCACCTCGCTCTTGAGCCACTCGAGCTCCAGCTCGCCGGCAGTGCCATGGGGAAGGCTTCCGCCGGCCCGCAGGGCCGCGCACGCCTCCTCGAGGTCTCCTCCGGCGAGGCACCGCTCCAGCAGGTCGCTCTGCATGCGGTAGCGCGCCAGGCCGCTGGCGGCAAAGGGCTCGCGCGTTTCGATTTCCACCGCCCGCTCCTCGAGGGAGATCTCCAGCCGCCGCTCGAGGAGAAAGCGCGCCGGGTTGCAGTAGAACGCCACCAGGTCGTCCAGCCTCAGACCCGAGGGATCCGGATCCGGCGGAGGAAGCGCCTTGCCGAGAAACACCCGCGGGGGCGCAGCGGCGTCGCCGCGTGCGGCCCGGGCTGCGGCCAGGGCGTCGGAGGAGTAGCTGAAGAGCTGGGGATCGGACCCGTCGAAGCAGCGCGGGCTCCAGTCGTGGAGGGGATGTTCAACGGGCAGGTCGCGGCCGAGGCGGAAGCGGCGCCGCACATCGTCGAGCAGCTCGCTGACCACGACCGAGGGCGCCCTCGCGGTGCCGTCGCTCGCGCTCCGTCCGACGTAGCTGATGTAGAGCACGTCGCGCGCCGAAACCAGCGTCTCCAGGAACAGGTAGCGGTCGTCGTCGCGCCGCGACCGGTCCCCGGGCCTCGGCTCGCGCGCCATGAGGTCGAATCCGGCAGCGGCGTCGGCCCGAGGAAAGGCGCCGAAGTCCATCCCGAGCAGGCAGATCACGCGGAACGGGATCGACCGCATGGGCAGCAGCGAGCAGAAGGTGACTCCCTCGGTGAGGAAGCCGTGGCCTGGGCCGGCCCCCTCGAGGCGGGCGCCGAGAAGCGACGCGATCACCTCCACGGAAACCGGTGCGTCGAATCCTGACAGGCGCTGGCAGTCGGCCAGGCGCCCGATCTCGGAGAGCAGCCCGCGGGTGTCTCCCGTCTCGGCAAAGAGCTCGGCCAGCAGCCGGCGCAGCGACTCGGCCCACGCCGCCAGGGGCCTCGGCTGCCGCAGCGCAGCCACGGCGTCGGCCAGCCGCTCCACGAAGTCGACAAAGGCGGCCAAGGTTTCCCTTTCGCCGCGGGGCGAGAGCGGCAGCACGCCTGCGTAGACCCGCGGCTCCTCGAGCGCCGTGCCCAGCAGCAGCCTTCGCAGTCCGAAGCGCCACGTGTTCTCGTCGCGACGCGGAAGCCCGAGCCGCTCGCGGTCGCCGCCGTCGATTCCCCACCTGATGCCCGACTCAGCCACCCACTGGCGGATCGTCCCGAGGTCGCCCTCCGTGAGGCCCAGCCTGGCGCGCACGGGCTCCGACTCCAGGAGGGCGAGCACTTCGGGCGCGGAAAAACGCAGGCGGGGCATCTGGAGGGTGGCGAGGAACGCCCGGGCGAGCGAGCTCTCGCGCGCCACCCGGCGGTCGGAGAGGTTGTAGGGGATCAGCGGCTGCGCGCCGCGCCTAAAGACCGCCTCGATGTAGGGCACGTAGGTCTCGATCTCCGGCGCCATGACGGCGATCTCCTCGGGCGCGAGCGTGGGGTCCGCCTCCAGGAGCGCGAGCAGCCGGTCGCGCAGCACCTCGATCTCGCGCATCGGGCCGTGGCAGCTGTGGACCTGCAGCGAGCAGTCCGCCGGGTCCACGGCCGCCTGTTCGGCCCCGGGCGCCGGCAGCGGCGCGTCGTCGAGGATCGCGCGCTGAAGCCGGGCCAGCAGGCTCTGTCCCTCGGGCTCGCGGAAGACCGCTTCTTGCTCTGCGGTCTCGGCGTCGAGCAGCATCCGGAACACCTCGCCGCCGAGACCGCCAAGGGACGCGAGCAGGGGGTTGTTCGTGGCCGACGGCAGCGTCTCGCCCGGCGCCGGCTTGCCCGGTGAGGCGGCGGCGCGGCTGCGCAGGCGCAGGTACCTGCGGTCGGTCATCGACTCGAACCAGAACTCGCGGCTGGGATTCAGGAGGAAGATGTTCACCTCGACGTGGCCGGCGAGCGCGGCCAGCGTCTGCAGGTGGAACGGCGGCAGCGCGGCAATGCCGAAGACCGAGACGCGCTGAGGCAGTCTCGCGCCGCCTGCGGGCTCCCGCCTGAGCGCCTCGAGAAAGCGCCGGCGGATCAGGGCGCGGTCGCTCCCGCGGCCCTGGTCCCACAGCCTCCGCAGCAGCAGCGCCTGCCAGTCCGCGTGGAGGCCGGCGCCGGCAGCCGGCCTGCTCCTTCTCCACTCCTCGATCCAGTCGGGCCTGAAGACCAGGTACTGGTCGAACAGGTCGGCGATGCGGCTGGCCAGCTGCCAGCGTTTGAGCCCGGTGGCGTCGCCGGCGTCCAGGTAGGCGCGGAGGGGCGCCATCTCCGGCAGATCGATCAGCTGCGGCAGCAGCCCCTGGATGCGCCAGGCGAGCACTTCGGGCTTCCACGCCTCGGACGGCGCTTCGCCCACGAAATCGCGGAAGAGCTCGTCGAGGAACGCGTTGGGAAGGGGGAAGTGGGCGTTGGCCCAGATGCCCAGCCGCCGCGCCAGGGCCAGGGTAACCCAGCGCTCCATGCCGGGGTTGCGCACGACGATGGTCTCGCGCTCCAGCGGCGAGCCCAGCGGGCGCGCGACTACGGCGGCGAGCCTGTCTGCAAGCGCTTCGAGGCGGTTGGCTGTGACGATGCGCAGGCCCGGCATCCGCGGCCCACGATAGGCCGCCCCCGGGGTGGGGTCAAGCGGCCGGGGCACTTTGTCGCTGCCTCTTGACCGATGGGGCGGCAGGCCGCGATAATCCGCCCACCCTCGCCGTGGCAGGCTCCACAGTAGCGATCCACAACCGAAAGTACCTCGGCTCCAAGAACCGCCTGCTTCCCTTTGTCGAGGAGGCGATCCTCGCGCGCTGCGAACTGCCGATCGGCCGGTTCGTGGACCTCTTTTCCGGAACGGGCGTCGTGGCCGAGCGCTTCCGAGATCACGCGGAGGCGGTGGTAGCCAACGACCTGCTGTACAGCAACTACGTGACCAACCGCGCCTTTCTCGCCACGTCGCCGCGGGACTGCCCGACCGAGCGCCTCGCCGGCCTGCTCGACGACCTGAACCGCCTCGGCCCCCTCGAAGGCTACGCCACCGCCGCCTACGGGGGGCTGTACTTCACGCGGGAGAACGCCGCCCTTATCGACGCCCGCCGCGAGGCGATCGCCGCTGCGCGGGTCTCGGAGGCCGAGCGCTTCGTCCTGCTCGCCAGCCTGCTGTACGCCGCCGACAAGGTGGCCAACACCGCCGGCCAGTACGACGCCTACCTCAAGAACCTCGCCGCGGGCAACAGCGGCGGCGGGCGTCACCTCGTGGACGAGAGCGCCTACGGCAGGCTCCTGCTGCGGCTGCCGGTCCTGCGCGCAGCCGCGCCCTGCCAGGTCTGCAACCGCGACGCCCTGGAGCTGGTCGCCGAGACCGAGGCCGACGTGCTCTACCTGGACCCGCCCTACAACACGCGGCAGTACTGCGACCTCTACCACGTCCTGGAGAACATCGCCCTGTGGCGCAAGCCGCCGCTGGCAGGCAAGACGCGCAAGTTCGACCGAGCAGCTCTGCGCAGCCGCTTCTCCGCACGCAGCAGCTGCCGGGCCGCTCTCGCCGAGCTGCTCGTCCGGGCCCGGGCCCGCCACATCTTTCTCAGCTACAACTCCGAGGGAATGATCGGGCGCGACGAGATCCTCTCGATGCTCGCCTCCCGCGGCCCGGTCGAGGTGCTCGAGACCGACTACGGCGTCTTCGGCAACGGCGCAGGCCGCTCGGTAAAGCGCCGCGTCCGCGAACGCCTTTACCATTGCAGGGTGGAGCGCTGATGGCCGGAGGCAAGATCGAGCTCTTCGACGCCGACGGCTCCAGCCGCGGGTTCTACTCCGACGACAACCGGCTCAACGACCTGACCGGCAGGGAGTGGGTCTACTGGACCAAGAGCGTCATCACCAAACCGTATCCCGCCGACATGCAGCACCGGCTGCGCTCGCGCCACGGGGCCCAGAAACCGCCCGGGCTGTGCGCCGACCTGATCCGCGTCTTCAGCAAGCAGGGCCAGATGATCTTCGACCCGCTCGCCGGGGTGGGCGGCACCCTGCTCGGCGCGTCGCTGGCGGGCCGCGCCGCGGTCGGCGTCGAGATCAACCCCGAGTGGGTCACCGTCTACCGCGAGGTGTGCCGCCTCGAGGGCCTCGCGGAGCAGCGCCTGCTCACAGGCGACGCGAGGACGGTGCAGGAAGAGCTCTCGCGCGAGGGGTTTGCCGCGGACTTTGTCCTCACCGACGTGCCGTACTGGCGCATGGACAAGGCGCCGCGCAGCAGCGGGACGTTCAAGCGGGTCGGCGAGGCGGCCCGGGAACCCCGCAGGAGCCGCCTGTCGGCCTTCAACCCCTGGGACTACGCGAGCAAGGACGAGTGGCTCAGCCAGATCACCGGGATTCTCGCGGGGGCCACACGCCTGCTGAAGCCGCGCCGCTACCTCGCGGTGTTCATCGGCGACATGTACAGCCAGGGCGCCTACCACATGCTGTCGGCCGAGGTGGCCGCGGCGCTGCAGGCGGCCATCCCCGGCCTCGTGCTCAAGGCCAACATCATCTGGTACGACGTCAGCAAGTCGCTGCACGTCTACGGCTACCGCTACGACTACATCCCCTCGCTGATCCACCAGAACATCCTGGTCTTCCGAAAGGAAGATCACGATGAAGGCTGCGCGCCCCCCCGCTGATCCTCCCGCCGGCCGCTGCGACCCGATCGAGGAGACCGCGCGCCGGCTCTTCGGCGTCACGCGCCTGTACCCGATCCAGAGGTTCGTCATCGCCAACACGCTGGAGGGCCGCTCCCAGATCGTCGTGCTGCCCACGGGCGCCGGCAAGTCGCTGTGCTGGCAGGTGCCGATGAGCCGGCTCGAGGGCCCCACCGTGGTGGTGGTGCCCCTGCTCGCCCTGCTCGCCGACCAGCTGCGCAGGCTGGAGGCGGCATCGGTGGCCGCCGTGGTCCTCCGCGGCGGCATGGCCGAGCCCGAGCGGCGGGCGTCGCTGGCCGCGCTGCGCTCCAGGCGGGCCCTCGTCTTGTTCACGACGCCGGAGTTCCTGGCCACCGCCTGGGCGCAGCGGCACATCGCAGCCGGCTCGGTCGCCCACCTCGTGATCGATGAGGCGCACTGCGTGTGCGAGTGGGGGGCGACGTTCCGGCCCGCCTACCTCGCCCTCGGCTCGTTTGTGCGCCGGGTCCGGCCGCGGGTGGTGACCGCCTTTACGGCCACGGCGTCGGCCAGGGTGATCGACGGAATCAGGGACGCGCTCTTCCCGGCGGATTCGCCGCGCCTCGTGCTCGCCGACGCAGATCGGCCGGGGATCTTCTACCGCGTCGTGCCGTCGCTCGTCGTAGCGAGGGACGTGGCCCGGCTGCTGGAGGGCCGCCGCGGCGCCGCCCTCGTCTTCGGCCCGACCCGCCGCCTGGTCGAAGATCTCGCCCGCGAGCTGCGCCGCCGCCTGCGCGGCCGCGAAGTGCGCTTCTACCACGCCGGCCTCGAGCGGGCCGAGCGCGCCGCAGCCGAGGCCTGGTTCCTAGCCCAGACCGAGGCGGTGCTCGTGGCCACCTCGGCCTACGGGCTGGGCGTGGACAAGCCCGACATCCGCACGGTCGTGCACGCGGGCGCCCCTCCCTCGGTGGAGGCCTACCTCCAGGAATCGGGGCGCGCCGGACGCGACGGCGCCCCAGCCGAGGCGATCCTCGTGCAGCCGCTTCGCGCCCCGTCCGCCCGCTGTGCAGCCGGGACGCCGGAGTGGAGCCGTGAGCAGGCGATGCTCGCCTACGCCCGCGGCAGGCCGGACCGCTGCAGGCGCGAGCAGCTGATGCGGCTGCTGGGGCAGCCGGCCCCCGCCTGCTCAGGGTGCGACGTCTGCTGCGGCAGCGCGGTGGCGGTCGCCGAGGGTCTGTTGGAGATCGTTCGCCACGTCGGGCGCCACCGGCGTCGCTTCACCATGCGGGAAACGGCGCTGGCGCTCGCCGGCCGCCGATTCGGGCGCGCGGCGCTGCCCGGCTGGAGCCTCGACGACGTCCTGTCGGCGCTGTCGGCTCTCATCGCTGCAGGATTCCTGCGCCGGGCCCGGGGCCCCTTGTGGCCGCGCCGCCTGACCGTCGGCTCGGCCTCCCGTCGTGGCTTTCCCGGGGTCGCCGTGTTATGATCTACCGCGAAATGGCAAGGACTCTCCCGGCTGTCGCTTGCCTGGCCGGCGGGCTGCTCCTGGGCGCCTGCGGAGGCTCCTCGCTGCTGTCGCAGGATCCCGAAGCCGAGATCACTATCAGGTCCGCGGTGGACGGCCAGACCCTTTCGGCCTCCGATGCGATCGTGCTGTCGGCCGCCGGCGGGGCGGGCCCTCAGCCGGACCGCCTGGCGGTCTCGATCTCTTCGGCGGACGGCGCCGCAGCGGGCGACGCCGCGATCGACGACCTGCAGCGCGGCGTTGACCTACGTGTGAGCCTTTCCCCCTTCGACCTGCGCCCCGGCGAGTACCGGGCGCACTTCACGCTCCAGTCGGGCGGCGCCGCGGTGGCCGAGAAGTCTCTCGCCTTCTTCGTGGGGCCGGCCGCGGCCCGCATGAACGGGATCGAATCGCGGCCGCCGATCATCTGCACCGGCGCTCAGGTGGAGCTTTCCGTCGATCTCGCCGCTGTGCAGGGCATCGACCCGTTCCTGCGATGGACCGAGAACCGCAGGACCTTCGCATCCGGGCTGGCGTCGAGCGGCGGCGCCCGGGTGAGCTGGCAGGCGCCCCGGGAGCCGGGCGTCTACACCATCAGGGTCGAGATGTTCCCGGTAGCCCCTGCTGGGGGGGCCGACTTTCCGTTTACGTCCTCTCTGCGGGCCACCACCGAGCTCTACGTGTCGGCGCCGGCACGGGTGCAGTCGCTCGGTCCGGCCGAGTCCTACTGGATGCTCTACGACCTCGACGGCTCGCTCGGCGACAGCACGCGCGACTCGCTCGAGGCCGCCCCCGTGGGGGTCGTCGAGCCGGTGGCCGGAGCCGACGTCTTCGGCTACCGCCTTGCCGCCCCTTCGGGCATCAGGATCGCCCGGTCGCTGGTCCCCGAGGAGCCGCTGCCCGGCTTCACGGTGTCGATCGGTCTGGCCCTCAGCGAGGTGGTGCCGGGCGCCCGGATCCTCACATCGGCCGGCGACCCGCCCCTGCTCAGCATCATGGTCGGCCAGGACGGCTCTCCCACGGCGATCCTGAGCTGCGCCGCAGGGGAGAGCGTGCTGCCGTCGGGCCTCGCCCCTCTGCACGCGGGAGACCGGCATCACCTGGACCTGAGCTTCGTCGGCGCCGAAGGCCGATGGTTCGCCATGTGGTTCGTCGACGGCGAGCCGGGCGCCGTCGCTGCGCTCGGCGACGGTCCCTGGCTGGCCGCATCCGGCAGGGGCGAGACTCTCATCGGAGGGCCGGGCGGAATCACCGGCGTCGTCGATGAGCTGGGCGTCTTCAGGGCCGGACCCGACCCCGAGGTCTTCTCCCGCGCGATGAGCCTGCGCTACGGCGACTCGCTGCTGCTCGCCGACGGGTTCGACGGCAGCCGGCTGGACTCCCGGTATCAGGCCGACGGCCAGGTCTCGGTGAGTCTCGGCCGGCTGGTCCTCGCACCCGGCTCATCGGTCGAGCTGGAGCTGGCCGGGCCCGCGGAGGGCGAAATCGTGCTCGAGGCGGCGAGCGACCGGGCCCTGGAAGTCGGCTGGCGGGGGCGCACGCTGAACCTCACGGCGGGCGCTCCGCGGGCGGCCGAGGAGCGCACCAGGGTCCGCATCCGGCCCCAGGACGGCGGCGCGGGCGGCTATCGCCTGGCCCTCGCCAACCGCACCGACGGGCCCCTCGCGGTGGCCAGCCTGCTGGCCTACGTGGACTGATGCGGCCATGAGCTCGCCCCGCGCCGCACGCGGCCGCAGCCGCGACAACGCCCATGCCGAAGGGCTCGCCGGCCTGGTGGCACGGCTTCCCGACTACACGCCCGCCGCCATCGTCGAGCGCATCCGCGGGGCCGGCTACGTCGGCCAGACGCCGGCGCTCAAGGCCGCGGCGCTCATGGCCTACCGCCACGTGGCGCGCCTCAAGAACATATACGTGCGGTCCATGAACCCTCTGCATCTGCCTCCCAAGGCGAACCTGCTGTTCGTGGGCCCGACGGGCTGCGGCAAGACCTTTCTCGTGGAGATCCTGTTCCGCGACATCCTGACCCTGCCCACGGTCATCGTGGACATGACCAACTACTCCGAGACCGGCTACGTGGGGCAGGACGTGCCCTCGATCCTCACCCGCCTGCTGTACGCCGCGCAGCTGAGCCCCGTGGCCGCAGCCATCGGAGTCGTGTGCCTCGACGAGTTCGACAAGCTCGCATCGGGGCACAACAACGCGGTCTTCGCCGGGGCCGGCACGACCAAGGACGTGACCGGCCTGGGAGTGCAGAGGGAGCTGCTCAAGATGCTGGAGGGAGCCGACGTCACGGTCCCGATAGAGCTCACGCATTCCGACTACGCCCCGCGTTCGATCCTGTCGACGCGCGACATCCCCTTCGTGGCCTGCGGAGCCTTCTCGGGCCTCAAGGGGCTGATCGAGCGGCGGGGCGAGCACATCGGCTTCGGCCGCGAGGCGCTGTCGGGCGAACAGGACCGCATCGCGGTCACCTACACCGACCACGAAGTGGATCTGGTGCGCAACTTTACCAGCTACGGCTTTCTCCCCGAGCTGATCGCGCGCTTCAAGCGCGTGATCCCCTTCTCGGCGCTCGGCGAAGCGGAGCTCGGACAGATCCTGGACCGCAACCTGCTGCCGCGCTACCGCAACGAGTTCGCCTCCGAGGGCAAGGAGCTCGCCCTCACGGCCGCTGCGCGCCGCCGGCTCGTGAGCGAGGCCGTGGCCAAGGAGACGGGGGCGCGGGGCCTGGAAGCGTCGCTGGTGCGGGCGATCGAGGAGGCCGCCTTCGAGGCGTTCTCCGCGCCGAAGTGCCGGCGCGTCGAGATCGTCGTGTCGGGCAATGGGCTCGCTCACCGCCTCGAGTGAGCCGCGCCCCGAGGCCCTGATGGACCTCGTGCGCTGGCAGGTCGGCTTCGGCCACCGGCACCCCGGCGCCCCGGGCCACGCGGCCTTTCACCGGGCCCTCAGGGACAGGCTCGAGGCTGCCGGCCGGCGCGTCTACGTCCAACCCTTTGACCTTCGCTTTCAGGGCGCGGTCTGCCCGTGCGCGAACTACGTCGTGCACCTGCCCGCCGGCCCGCGGACGGGCGGGCGGCCCCTCGCGGGGCCGCTGCTGGTGGGCACGCACTTCGACAGCCGGCTCATCGCAGACCGCGAGGACGATCCGCAGGCGCGGGCGCGACCGATCCTCGGCGCCAACGACGGCGGCTCGGGCACGGCGGTCCTGCTGCACCTGCTGGAGCACGCGCCGGAGGGCGGACCGGAGCGCGACCTTCTCCTTTGCTTTTTCGACGCGGAGGACGTGGGCAACATCGACGGATACGAGTTCAGCGAAGGAGCGCGGCGCCTCGCCGCCTCTCCCGTGCCGTTCGCTCCCGCGGAGGTGCTGGTCCTGGACATGATCGGCGGCCGCGACCTCGTCCTCGACGTGGACGCGCACATCCGGCACCACGCGCCCAGCCGCAGGTTCACTCAGCGCGTCTTCGGCCTCGCCGACTCCCTGGGCATGCGGCCTTTCGCCGCGCCCAAGCCAGACAAGCTCAAGTACATCATCGCCGATCACGCTCCGTTCCTCGAGAGGGGGCTGCCGACCTGCCTGCTCATCGACATCGACTACCCGGAGTGGCACACCCATGCCGACCTGCCCGAGGCGATGTCGGGAGAGTCTCTGGCGATGATCGAGGACCTGCTGCTCGCCCTCGCGTTCGCTACTCGACCGCGGTCCGGGGCACGCGCCTGGTGACGAGGCAGGTGACCTCGTAGGGGATTGTGCCCATGAGCCGGGCGATCTCGGCTGCGTCCGGCGGCCCGTCGCCTTCCCCCCCCGGGCCAAAGAGGATCACCTCGTCGCCGACGCGCACGTCGGTCTCGGGGCCGACATCGATCATGCACTGGTCCATGCACACCCTGCCGACGACCCGGCAGCGCCTGCCGCGCACCCAGACCTGGCCGCGGTTGGACAGCAGGCGGCTGTAGCCGTCGGCGTAGCCCGCCGGCAGTGTGGCGATCCACGTGCGCCGGTCGCTGCGCCAGGTCATGCCGTAGGAGATCGCGGTTCCCGGCTCGACCTCTTTGAGAAAGGTCACGCGCGTGGCCAGCTCCATCACGGGCCGCAGCCCGAGGCGAGGGGTACGGTCGTTCTCCTCGGCGTATCCGTAGAGCGCGATCCCGACGCGCACCATGTCGAAATGCGCCTCGGGGTATCCGAGAGTGCCGCCGGTGTTCGAAGCGTGAACGATGCCCGGGTCGATGCCGAGGCGCCGGATTTCGTCGAGGCAGCCGGCAAAGAGCCGCAGCTGCCCGTCGGTGTATTCGCGGGCCGGCATGTCGGCTCCCGCGAAGTGGGTGCAGACTCCGCCGAGGGCCAGCGTCTTCGACCGAGCCACGCGGGCGGCCAGGGCCGCCGCCTCGTCGGGCCTGCACCCGACGCGGCCCATGCCCGTGTCGACCTTGAGGTGCACCGTCGCGCGCCTGCCCAGCCGCGACGAGGCGGCCTCCAGCGCCTCGATGCCCGCGGCGTCGGCCGCGAACGGCGTGAGGTCCGCTGCCACGGCTGCGTCGGTCTCGTCGGCGAGCAGGTTCCTCAGGACGAGAATCGAGACCCCGATGCCTGCCTCCCGCAGCTCCATCCCTTCCTCGACGTTGGCCACGCCGAGAAAGCGCGCTCCCGCTTCGACGGCGGCGCGGGCGATGATGACCGCCCCGTGGCCGTAGGCGTTGGCCTTGACCATGGGGCACAGTTCCACACCAGGGGCGAGGAGGGCGCGGACAGCCGCGATGTTGTGGCGCAGGTTCCCCAAGTGAATGAGAGCTCGCGTGCCGGGCATCGGGTGCGGAGTCTACCGGAGCGCGCGGCTTTTGGCCAGCGCGCGGCCCCCGGCCCCGCCTCTACTTCACGAAGAAGATCAGCCCGATGCCGGCCTGGTCGGTGTGGATCGCGAAGCCGCGGACCTGCACTGTGTCGAAGCCCGTCTCCTCG
Source organism: uncultured Spirochaetales bacterium (assembly GCA_964552235.1). Classification (GTDB taxonomy): domain Bacteria; phylum Spirochaetota; class Spirochaetia; order SZUA-6; family CAVTHK01; genus CAVTHK01. Next base: position 19,152 of record CAZKGO010000079.1, read on the forward strand.
AAATCGATGGAGCTGTAAGCGAGGCCGAGGCCCCACTGGCCGAACACGGCGAAGCGGTCCGAGATCATCCACCGGGCGCTGAGGCTCACGATCAGGCCGATCTCCATGGCGCTGAGCACCTCTTCGTCATCCGTTCCCAGGTCTTCGTCCTTGTTGTTGACCCAGACGATCCGGGCTGCGGGGGCGAGAAGGACCGAAAGACGGTCCAGCGTCTTGAGCGGGAACAGAAGCTCGACTTCGACTCCGAGAATCGCCGCGTCCCACTTGGCCACGTCGTCCCCGTCGACCTCGACCGTGTAGTTGACGACGTCGAAGAGGAACATGCCCTTGATCGCCGTGGCGGCCGACATCTGGTAGACCGCGCCGACGCCGTTGAGTCTTTCGAGGTTGATGTCCGAGGGACCGTATTGTGCCTCCGGGTTGAACCAGATGCGCTCGACCGGATCGACCTGGTAGACCAGGCCCAGCGAGCCCGGCTCGAGCGCCTGTGAAACGGCCGGAACCAGCGCAGCAAGAACGAGAGCGACCAGTGTGTTCTTCACGTTGCCACCTCCGCGGCGAAAAGCCTGCCTCAAGTATGGTCGCGGGGCGTCCGCGCAGCAACAGCAGGCCCTTAACCTTTTGCCCGGTTCGTAGTACCTTGGGGCCACGCCGATGATGTCACCGACAACGACCCGGGAGCGGGCGTTCCTGTTCGCCATCGACACGGGCAAGGGTCCGTGGAGCGCGGCCGACTCCCTCGAGGAACTGGCGCAGCTGGCGGAGACCGCCGGGATCATCCCGGCCGCGCGCGCCTCGCAGAAACGCGAGGCGCCTCATCCGTCGGCCTACATGGGCCTCGGCAAGATCGATGAGATTGCCGATGCGCTGTCCGCCTGCGGGGCCGAGATGCTCCTGATCGACGACGAAGTCTCCCCGGCGCAGCAGCGCACTCTGGAACGGCGGCTCGACGTGACCGTCGTGGACCGCACAGCCCTGATTCTGGAGATCTTCGCGGCCCACGCGCGCACGCGCGAGGGACAGCTGCAGGTGGAGCTCGCGCAGTACGAGTACCTGCTGCCCCGCCTGGCGGGCATGTGGACCCACCTCGAACGGCAGGCCGGCGGCCGCCGGGGACTCGTCGGCCTGCGGGGACCCGGCGAGACGCAGCTCGAGCTCGACCGCCGGGTCGCGCGTCGGCGCATCGCGCTGCTGCGCGAGGAGCTGGAATCCGTGCGCGGCCACCGCCTGCAGCACCGGGAGCGCCGCCGACGCAACGAGGCGCCGGTCGTGGCCCTGACCGGCTATACGAACGCAGGCAAGAGCAGCCTGCTGAACCGCATCGCGGGCTCCGATGTGCTGGCCGCCGACCAGCTGTTCGCCACCCTCGATCCGACCATGCGGCGCGTGCGGCTGCCTGCGGGAGCCACCGCGCTGTTCAGCGACACCGTCGGCTTCATCAACAAGCTGCCCCACCAGCTGGTCGCCGCCTTCCGCGCCACCCTCGAGGAGATCGCCGAGGCCGACGTGGTGCTGCTCGTGGTCGACGCGGCGCACCCGCGCGCGGAGGCGCAGCGGGAGGTGTCGCGCTCGGTCCTCGACGATCTGGGCGCGCCCCGCGAGCGCACGCTCACGGTGTGGAACAAGACCGACCTGCTGCCTTTGACGGTGAGCGGGCCCAACGGCGCGCTGCAGGTGAGCGCCCGCACCGGCAGCGGCATCCCCCGCCTGCTCGAAGAGGTCGAGGCGCTGCTGCGCGCCGGCATGCAGCGGGTCGAGATCCTTCTGCCCTACACACAGGCGGGGCTGGCGCAGGAGATCCGCACGCAGGGCACTGTGGTGCAGGAAAGCGGCGACGAGCAGGGGCTGCTGTTCGACGCCTGGGTTCCGCCCCGCCTGGCCGCGCGGCTGCGCGCGGCCGGCCGCCTCACAGGTAGCTGAGGCTCTTGGCGATGAGCTGGCAGATCTGGTAGCGCCGCGAGGGCGTGATCTCGATGTCGGGCCGGATCAGGGTGTCGAAGCGCCCCGGGAACTCCGCGGGCAGCTTTTCCAGCTTCGTGATGCGCTCGAGCAGCATCTGACGTCCCGGCTCGAACCGGCGGTTCAGCGCGAAGAGAAAGCTGCACAGGCACTGCAGAAAGCGGGCTGCCGACAACTGGTAGAACAGGTGATCGCCTCTGTGCACAGCCGCGCCGACGTCGGCGAGGGCGCGGTCGAGGGCGAAGCGGGAGCCTTCCTTGAGGCGGTCCCAGAAGGCGTCGGGCACCCGGGACAGCCGCTCGCGCGAGCGCGCGAGCCAGCCGTCGCGGTCGTGCAGCACCTTGCCGTTCTCGATGCGGTACAGGACGTGGGTCGTCTCGTCGCGGAACACCCACCGGCCCTGCTCGGCGCGCTCGAGCAGGCTCTCGATGCGCTCACGGGTTCCGTAGAGGACCCGGACCGGCAGCTCCTCGACGAGGAACAGGTCCGCAGCCTGCTGGGGAGAATGCTCGAAGCCCAGCGGCGAGCCGAGCGCCGACTTCCGCTCCTGGACGCCCGGCAGGCTGCCGTCGTAGCAGACCGCGAGGTCGATGCTGAAGTAGGGGTCGATGGTCTCCACCGTCGCCGTTTCGCCCAGGAGGATCGCCACGATCCCCGGCCACGCTGCGACCTTGTTCGAGAGATCCGTCGCGATGGCTGTGACCTTCTTCTGCATGACTTCGCCTCCACCAGCAGTTGCCGCGACCATGGTACACGAATTAGGATGCCTCAGCAACGCGAGAAACCGACTGTGCGCACCTTTGCCGTGGCTGTCCTCCTGCCGCCTGCCAATGTCGAGCGGCTCATTAACGACCTCCAGGACCGTCTCTTTCGGGAGCTGGCCCTGGCGTCGGCGCAGGCCTTGCCCGTGTTCGCGCCGATCGCCGCCCTGCCCCCGGGGCTCGAGCCGCGGCTGTTCGAGGCGGCGATCGCGCCGCTGCGCAGGGGATTCCGCATCGAGCTCGGCGGGCCGGCGACCGACGGCACGGCCGTGCTGCTCGACCTGCGCCTGGATGCCGGCGGCGCCGAGCAGCTCGGCCGCGTGCGCAGCGCCCTGCAGGCGGGCGCGGGCGAGGCGCCCGCGCCGCCGCTGCCCCGCCGACCGCGGCGGGGGCTCGCCGGGGCGGCCTCCGAGGCGGCGGGCTCGGCCGCCCCGGCGCG
>CAZKGO010000080.1:0-7162 GCA_964552235.1 uncultured Spirochaetales bacterium
ACGCCCTGCAGACAAAAAGCCCCCGCCGCGCGGCGGGGGCACGAGCAGCGAGTGAAGCGCGATCAGTCGTAGAGCAGGATCGCGATATCCTTCTGGTTCCTGTTGCTCTTGTCGTAGAACTTGGCGCCGGTGTCGACGTTGGCGACCGGCTCGCCCTTGAAGGCCTTGTACACTCCTTCGCCGCGGAGTTCCCCCAGGCGCGGAGGTTCAGCGACCTCGGGCTGGCCCTCGCACCGGAGGATTTCTTACACTTTTACCGAAGGGCATGGGTGACGGAGTTCCCGGCCGGTGATCTCACCGCCTTCGCGGAGTATCTCCGGCGGGCGGACGCCGTCGCCCGGGAGCTGCCCGAGGGATCCTATGAGCGGGTCGCCCTGGGATGGGCGGCGGCCGGAGCCATGGCGTATGGCGCGGAAGCGCGGAAGAAGTGGCTGGATCTCATCCGGCAGGGGACTACATCAGATCAGCGGCAGCCGCGCGCTTCGACACGCCGAGGAGCTCAACGCCGACCACGTGGTCCCCGGCATCGTAGTCCAGAATGACTCCGGGTCGGATCTCCTCGGAGTCGACGATCCTGCTCTCGTCCAGCCTGAAGCGCAGCGTATCGGTTGTCCTTGTCGACCTCAATCCCCATCAGTCCTTTCGAGCCGCCTGTCGAAAAAGGCAGTAACGAGCCGCGGCGCTTCCGGATGACCCGCTACCACCGAAGCCGCGTACCATCCGCCTGATCGACAATCCGTTTCGGGGCTTCCAGAACGCGATCAACCCACTCGCGCGGGAGCCGCGCTCCGCGAGTATCCCTTCGAAGTTGGCCGTCGTATCCAGACCACCGACTGTACCATCGGCGCTATGGCGGAGTCTGCACGACAGCGCGCGCCGCCGGGTACCGCCACCGCGACTTCGCTACCAGCAGCCCTTGACGCCCGCGTACTTCTTCTCCATTCGCTCCGCGATCTCCGGCCGGCCCGTCCTGCGGTAGAAGTCGAGGTACTCGCGGATGCGGCCCCGCGTGTGGAAGGGCCCGCCCTCGCTGATCACCTTCTGCAGCGGGTCCTCCTTGACGTCGGAGGCGGCCATCTGCTCGTCGCTCCAGCGCTGCAGCAGCGCCAGAGCGCGGTCGACGAGCTCGGGGCGCGAGGTCGCCAGGTCGACCAGCTCGTGCGGGTCCCTCTTGCGGTCGAACAGCATGATCGGGGGCCAGTCCTTGAGCCCGTCCATGTAGGTTCGCAGCAGGATCCAGTCGCCGAACACAACTCCCCGCTGGCACGACCAGCAGCCTTGCGTGGTGACGATCGCATCGCGGCCTTCTTCGCGGCCGGCCAGCAGCGCGTCCTTGAAGCCGCGGGCGTCCCACCTGGCCGGCACCTCCAGGCCCAGCATCTCGACGACCGTGGCCGCCACGTCGAACTGGTAGTGCAGCGCGCGGTCCACACGGGGCGCCAGGCCCGGCCACTTGAGCAGCATCGGCACGCGGCAGGTGATCAGGTCGGCGCTCTGGTGGTCGCCGTAGACGCCGAGCTCGCCCTGGTTCTCTCCGTGATCGGCGGTGACCACGACGGCCGTCTCGCCCGCGATGCCCAGCTCGTCGAGCTTCTCCAGCAGTCGCCCCACCGCTGCGTCGGCAAAGCGGATGCCGGTGTCGTAGCCGTCGACCCAGGTCTTGTAGTCGGCGAGGCTGCGAATCGCGCTCACATCGCGGGGACCGGCGGCGGCGCCGGGGACGTGAAAGGGCGCGCCCGCCGAGTGCGTGCCGTAGGTCGAGAGGTGGCGGTCGATCATCTCCTGCGTGACCCACGGCGCCACGGGGTCGTGCTCGAAAGGCTTGCCGAAATCGACCGGCGTCCTGTAGGGGGTGTGGGGATCCCAGATGTTGAAATGAAGGAACCACGCGTCGCTTCGCCCCTTGCGCTCGAGGAACTCCAGCGCGTCGTCGATGACGTCGGTGGCGATCTCGCCTCCTCCCTTGCCGCAGTCGTGCACCTCGCGGAAGCCCGCGAGAAAGTGCCAGCAGTTGTGACGGCCGGCAAAGGAGCTGACCGTGGCGGTGTAGAGCCCTCCGGCCTGCAGGACCTGCATCCACTTCCAGTAGGGCCGCGTATTGCGGAAGCCGCGGCCCGGCCCCTCGGGCCAGGGGTCCGCGTAGGTGCCGCCGTGGTTGGACACACCCGTGTGGAAGCCGAAGCGGCCGTGCTGCAGGGCCGTGCGCGACGGCAGGCAGGGCGCGTCGGGCACGAAGCAGCCCTCGAAGCGGACGGCCTCGCGCGCCACTCGGTCGATGTTGGGGCTGGTGTTGCGGTGGTAGCCGTAGCAGCCGAGGTGATCGGGCCGCATCGAGTCGATGTCGATCCAGAGGATTCTCACGGAGGGCCTCCCGGGAGAGTCATACGCTCCCTCTGGCCGGGGGTCAACCGCGTGGCCGCGGCCGCTCTCCCTGGCGCCTGCAGCGCCCGCCACCAGGGCACGGCCACTCGACGAGCTCAGGAATCTCGCCCGGCCGCAGCCGCCGCTCCGAGGGTGCATCCATCACTCGGAGCTTTCCGTCTCTCTGGCCCACTCAGTCGCTTCGCCCCTTGCGCTCGAGGAACTCGAGCGCCTCGTCAAGCACGTCCGTGACGCTGTCGCCTTTTCCGCAGTCGTGCACCTCGCGGAAGCCTGCGAGCAAGTGCCGGCAGAGTTGTAGCGGCCCGCAAAGGAGCTGCCGCTCCATGGGCTCAGAGACGCACCACGCGGAACCCGATGAAGTAGCTCACCCCGAAGGAAAAGTCGTTGCCCCGGTAGGCAACCGTGCACTGCGACGCGTCGCTGCCCCAGCTGCCGCCTCGCCTCACGCGTGAGCTGCCGGACCCGGGGGCCGGACCGGTGTGGTCGGTCAAGGTTCCAGCGGGGACGGCGTCGTACAGGTCCCAGCACCATTCGTCGATGTTGCCGCTCATGTCGTAGAGACCCAGCTCGTTGGGCAGCTTGCCGGCGACGGGGTCCGATCTTTCGGATGTCGTCCTTCCCGCAGCCGCAGAAAAGTAGCCGAACACCGCATAGTCGCCTATGGCGTTTCCGCCCGTGCTTCCGGCGAACGCCTTGGCATAGCCCGTGACGTTGACCGCCCCCGGATCGGCGCTGTCCGCCCCCATGGCCGCCCACATGTACTCCATGTCGGTGGGCAGTCGATAGCCGTCGGCATCCCAGTCGGGCGAGGCGAAGTCCCAGTCCGAGTTGCTCCCGACAGGAACATCGGCAAAGGTCAGAGCGGCAAAGTCGACCGGAACGCCGCCTACGGTGACGCTGTATACCGGCGTAAGGCCCTCCGCGATGCTCAGCTTGTTGCAGAACGCGATGGCGTGGTACCAGCTCGTGTTCTGCACGGGGTCGCTGTCACCGCTGGAATAGGAGTCGCTGCTGGGATCGACGCCCATGACCGCCAGGAACTGGGCTCGGGTGATCTCCGTGGCGCTCATCCAGAAAGGCCTCGTTATCACACTGATGTTGGTCGGGGTCGCGTCGCGCTGGAAGCTCCCGGCAGGAACGCTCACGAGCGCGCCGATCGTCGGGCTGACGTGGTCATCGTCTCCCCCTGCGGAGGAGTCCGACGAGCCGCTCGAACAGGCGACGCACGCCAGGGCCATCAGAACGGTGAGGAACGCGGGCAGGGCACCCTTCATGGGGTCTCTCCTTTCGTCTCGGATTCGAGTTTCCGGATACCGTACCTCTCCCTCGTACACAGAGATCGAATGAATGAGGCGCCGCAGGGCGCCGCCGCGACCGATCTTTGAGTGCGGCAAAGCAAAAGTCAAGTCGAAGAAACGATGGATGAACGCCTCGGCAACCTGCTGGATGCGGCCTTTGCCTGCTTCGAAAACGTCCCCCAAAGTCTGCAATCCGAAGGGCGCGGCCGAAAGTCGCCCGTCCTGCCCTTGATCTTTTGCCCGCCGCGAGCAACACTCACGGCGCGGTAGGGAACGCCGCCGGGGGTTCGCGTGCTCATCACTATCATCGCCTTTCTGGTTTTCGTGGCGCTCTTCACCCTTCTGTTCCGCGCCACCACGCGTACGATCGGCCAGCGCGTCGGCGAGTGGGTCGACCGCAGGCACAGGGCGGCCGAGGCGATCATCGAGACCGGCCGCCCTCCGCGCGAGTGGATCGAGGCGCTGCCGCCCCGAGGCGAGGAGCGCCGCCGCCGGCGCCTGCTGCGCGAGCTCGCCAAGCTCGCCAAGTACTTCGAGCACAGCCCGCTGGTGGACAGCGAGGAGACGCGGCGAGTGCTCGTGGATCAGCTTGAGGAAATCAGGGACAAGTGGAAGGCTGCACCGGCGGCCGACCTGCTCACGGTCCCGGAGCCTCCGGCGCAGCAGGAGGCCCGGTGAGCGACGTCATCCTGGTGCCGACGGCAGGGGAGGCAGCGGAGGTGGCCGGCAGGCACGCGGCGGTGATCGACGTGCTGCGCGCCACGACCGTGATCGTCACCGTGCTGGAGCGCGGAGCGCGGAGCGTCGTGCCGGTTGCGGAGGTCGAGGAGGCGCGGCGCCTGCACCGGCAGATGCCCGGGGCGCTGCTGGCCGGCGAGCGGGGCGGGTTCGCGCCCGAGGGCTTCGACTACGGCAACTCGCCGGTGGAGCTGGCGGCCGCGGATCTGGCTGGCCGCACGATCGTGCTGACCACGACGAACGGCACCCTGGCCGTGCGCCGCGCAGCCGCTGCCGCCTCGATCGTCGCAGCCTCGCTGCGCAACGCCGCCGCCGCGGGCCGCGAGCTCGCGGGCGCGGGAGGTCCGGCGGCCCTGGTGTGCGCCGGCACCGAGGGCCGCTTCACGATCGAGGACTTCTACTGCGCCGGCCTCATCGCCCGCGAGCTCGCGGCGACCGGCCGCACCCTCAGCGACCTGGCGTGGGCCGCCGCGCTGCTGGCCGAGCGGCCGGTCGCCGAGGTCGTCAACGAGCGCACCTGCGCCCACGTGCGCACGCTGCTGCGCCGCGGCCTCGGCGCCGACGTGCCCTACTGCCTGGCGGTGGATGCGAGCGAGGCGGTGCCGCGCTACTCAGCCGACACCAGCGGCGGAGCCTTCGTACTGCCATGATCACGGCGAGGCACGACTGGTGGGCCGAAGCGCTCTTTTTCCCGTACATCCGCGGCCTGCTGCGGCGCAGCTTCCAGTCGCTGCGGCTGATCGGCGAGATCCCGCAAATCGAAGCCGCCCAGCCGCTGCTGATCGCGCCGAACCACAGCACGTGGTGGGACGGCTTCTTCGTCTACGTGCTGAACAGGCTCCTGTTCCGCAAGCGCCTGCACCTGATGATGCTCGAGCGGCAGCTCGAGCGCTTCCGCTTCTTCAGCCGGGTGGGCGCTTTCGGGATCCGGCCGGGGATGCCCCGCAGCGTGGTGGAGACGCTGCGCTACTCGGCTGCGCTGCTGCGAGAGCCCGGCAACGCGCTGTGCCTGTTCCCGCAGGGCGAGCTGCGCTACCACGCGCTGCGCCCTCTCGGCTACAGGCGCGGGCTGGAGACGGTGCTCGCGCTCTGCGGGCGCACGGTGCAGATCCTGCCGCTGGCGATGCGCTGCGAGCTGCTGGGAGCCCAGCGGGCCGAAGCCTTCTTCATGGCCGATCGTTCCCACATCTTCGATGCGGCGGCCTTTCCCGGGATCGCGTGGCTCGAGGCGGAGCAGGTCGCCCTGCTCGAGCGCCTGGAGGCGGCGATTCGCGGCGGGGAGCCGGGGCGGATGCTGCTCGCGGGCAGGACGCCGCTGGACGAGCGATGGGGGCGGCGTCGAGGCACAGCGTAGGCGGCGCGCTTCAGGAGTCGAGGCCGGCGAGCATCCGGGCCAGCCACTTGTTTCCGGGATAGATGCGCAGCGCCCGCTCGAGGTAGCGGCGCGCTTCGGCGCTCTTGCGGCTGTCGGAGTAGGTGATGGCGAGCCAGGCGTTGACCGAGAAGCGGTCGACGCGCTCGAGAGCCCGCTCGCCTTCCAGCTGGTGAAGGATCTCGAGGCTCTTCCTGCGGCTGCCTCCGCCGATCGCAGGGGCGTTCTTGTAGTAGAGGGCCAGGGTCAGACGCGCCTTGGCGTTGGCGGGGTCGAGCCGCAGCGCTTCTTCGGCCATCTCGCGCACCCTGGGCCCGTAGCTCATCTTGTAGAGCAGGCCGTTGAGGATCAGGAGCTGGGCGTAGGCGTCGGCGAGCAGGCGGTAGGCGCCGCTCGATGGACGAGCGGCGAGCGACTGCTGCGTGAGGTCGCGGCAGCTCTCGAAGTGCCTGAGCGACTGGTCGGCGCGCTTCTCGGCCTGGGCGACGAAGCCGAGCAGGTACTCGACCTCGGCCTGCCAGTAAAGGCGCGCCGCGGTGTCTTCGATTCGCGCAAAGGCGCCGCGGCTGCGCTCGAGAAGCTGCCGCAGCGCCGGCGGCTGCAGCGACTCGTCGAAAAAGGCGTCGGTCGCTTCGGTGAGAGCGACGCGTCCGTCCTCGGGTGGCTGTGTGTCCAGGGCCATGGTCGTCCGCGCCGCTGCGAGCAGCAGCGCCCGCAGGACGAGCGCCCTCGTGCGTGTCATCAGGCGGACAAGATACGAAGCCGCCCTCCCGCCGGTCAAATCACGTCCGCGCAGAGCGTTCCGCCCCGAGGTTGACCGCGCGACTGAGCTGCATTAGCCTCTGACGCACGGCAGTGGTTGCTGTCTGGATCGCCCTCGGTATCGTCTGGCTCTTCGGCTTCTTTCTTCTATGGAGAATACCCGCCTGCACGAGCGCGGCCGCGCCGGCTCTGCCCCAGGTCTCGATCGTGATCCCCGCGCGCAACGAGGCGCACAACCTCCCGCGCCTGCTTGAGTCGCTGCGGGTGCAGGGCCTGCGGCCACGGGAGGTGATCGTCGTAGACGACCAGTCCGAGGATGCGACCGCCGAGGTCGCGGCCGCGGCGGGCGCCCGCGTCCTGCGCTCGCAGCCGCTGCCGCCGGGCTGGCTGGGCAAGCCGTGGGCCTGCTGGCAGGGCGCGCGCGAGGCGGGAGGCGAGGTTCTTGTCTTTCTCGACGCCGACACCGCCCTCGAGCCCGACGGTCTGCGGCGGCTGGCTGCAACCTGGGTCGCGCGTCGCGGGCTGGTTTCGGTCTGGCCGTACCACCGCATGCTGCGGGCCTACGAGCGGCTGAGCGCCTTCTTCCATGTGATCATCATGGCGAGCATGC
>CAZKGO010000080.1:7262-22147 GCA_964552235.1 uncultured Spirochaetales bacterium
TCGGCGATCGTGCTGGTGCCGCTGGTCCTGTGGATCGCGCTCGGGTTCGCCGTGAGCTTCGGAGCGGGATTCTCGCTGGCCACGGGGCTGTGGGGCGGCCCGGCGGGATGGCTCGCCTTCTACCTTCTATATGTCCTTCAGCTTGCCTGGATGCTCCTGCGCATCGGCAACTACGGGGTCCTGACTGCGGCCCTCTTTCCGATCCCCGCGTTGTTCTTTGCCGGCGTCTTTGCCCTGTCGCTGGGCAGGACCTTCGGGCTGGGCCGGGTGAGCTGGAAGGGCCGCGCCATCTCGACGCGCGACAAGGGCGGGTGACCAGCCGGCCAAGTGCGACGCGGGACAAAGGCGGGTGACGAGCCTGCGCACGCCGCGTGCGAGTCGGATGCCCGAGCGTGCCCCCTTCCCTCAGAAATCCCAGTCCGGCTTGGGGTCCGGCAGAAGCAGCGCCTCGTCGAGGGCGGCCAGGAGATCGGGCGGCCCCTCGAGCCGGTCCGTGATCGCGAGCCCGGTGGCGGGCCGCGCTCCCAGCCACATTCGGGTAAAGGCGCCGACCCCCGCGCGCAGCGTGGGCAGCGATCCATCCCGGCCCGGGGCCGCGCTCGAGGCGGGCCCCAGGTTGACCACGTAGCTGCCGCCGATCCCGCGCCAGGGCGCCGAAGCGTCGAGGTAGCGCTCGATCGGGTCCTCGAGCTCGAGGTTGAAGGCTGCGGACCGCGACAGACGCGCGGCGCCGACGCAGGCGGCGAGGTCGCAGATGCGCATCTGCCAGTAGGCTCGGGCGTCGTTGCGCAGCTCGAAGCGCGAGCGGTCGCTGCGGGCGTAGCCGCGGAAGGGCCGCTCGATCAGGTCCTGCATCTGCACGCCCGGCGGCTCCCGCAGGCGCAGCAGCAGCGCCTGGTCGCTGAAGTCGCGCATGAGGGCCAGCAGCTCGCGAAGCTGCGCGCCGTCCTGGAAGGCCATCCACGTGACCCGGAAGGGGCCCAGGTTGCGGTTGTCCGTGTCGGGCTGGCACCAGAAGTGGTGCGTGAGCAGGCCGTTGCTCACGTAGCCGAGGCCGAAGCCGTGCTCCGACTTGACCATGTCGGCGCGGGTGACCTCGGCCGCGTCGAAGACGAGGCTGCCGTGGCCGCGACGGCGCGCATGACGGCCTGCGTGCACCAGCTCCCAGTGCTCGTGACCGAGGCGCACCGGCTTGCGGGGCGCGGCGTCGACGCGGATGGCCAGCGGATCGATCGAGAGCCAGTGCTCGTAGCCACCGCAGCCGAAGCCGAGCTTGTCGTAGAAGCCCTGGTCGAATATGCCGAGCCCGGCGACGGCCGTGCCCGCGGCCGCGTCAGCGGCTACGGCCTCGGCGGTGAGTCTGGCGGCCAGCCCCTGCCTGCGCCCCACCCGGCTCGTGGTGACCGCCATCACCCCGCTGAAGCGAACGTCCTGCCTCTGGTGTCGCAGCCAGCCGAGGGAGGTCAGCACGAGGCATTCGACTTCGCCGTCGAGCTCCGCCACAAGGGCGCGGTCCCTGGCCACGGCCGCGTCGAACACCTGCGGCCGCTCCCGGCGCAGCCAGCCGGTCTCGTACCAGACCCGCATGGCCTGATCGCGGTCGCGCTGGGGGTCGTAGGGCCGTCCGATCATGGCAGCGAGTCTAACACGCCTGCTCCCGGGCGGTCCAAGCCGCGGCTGGCCGGGCGCCGCGGGTCGCCACGCCATCAGGGCTGCGGACGCAGCGCAAATGGCGCAGGCCGGAAAGCACGCTCGTTCTCTGTGCAGGCAGAGGCGGGCGGCGGCCGCAGGCCGGTACCGAGGGCGTTTCCGCGGAAACGTGAGGCTTATGGTCGATAACCATAAGGTGGGCCAGTCGAGGGACGGGAGCAGACCGGACCAGGACCTGCGGTCAGCACCTTGCCGCTCGCGTCCCAGCCGCCCCGTGGCCAGCCTGCACCCGCCTTGCCCGCGCCCGGTCCTCCGGTCTACCTTCATCTCCATGCCCTCTCGCTGGGACCGCACCGTCGACGCCCTGGTGCGTCATCTGCACGCCGCCGGCCTGCCGTCGGTGAGCGCCATCGCGCGCGAGCGCCGCAACCCCTTTGAGGTTCTGGTCTCCACGGTGATCTCGCTACGGACCAAGGACGAGGTTACGGCCGCGGCCTCGCACCGGCTCCTGGCGCGAGCGCCGGACCCCGCCGCCCTGGCCCGCCTGCCCGAGCGCTCGATCGAGCGGCTGATATACCCCGCCGGCTTCTACCGCACCAAGGCGAAGCACCTGAGGGCGATCGCGGCGCTCCTGCTGGCCGACCACGGGGGGCGCGTTCCCCGCGACATGGAGGCGCTGCTGGCGCTGCCCGGGGTGGGGCGCAAGACCGCCAACCTCGTGCGCAATCTCGGCTTCGGACTGGACGGCATCTGCGTGGACACCCACGTCCACCGGATCTCCAACCGCTTGGGGTGGGTGCGTACGACCGGGCCGGCGGAGACCGAAAAGGCCCTGGAGACGGTGCTTCCGAGGAAATACTGGATCCCCATCAACACGATCCTCGTGCAGTTCGGCCAGACGACGTGCAAGCCGCTGTCGCCCATCTGTTCAGTGTGTCCCCTCGCCCGAGGTTGTCCTCGTACCGGAGTGAAGCGGTCGAGATGAAGCCTGTGGGAGACCTGTGGAAAACCGGGGAGAGGCGGGAGGGCGCATTCCCACGACTTTGGCGCGCCGGAGGCCCGGATCAGGCATTTTCGGCGCGAATCCACTAAACAGGCGTGGATTCTGTCTACGCGAAACCTCGTTATGTCAAATAGGTCTACGATTTGGCGCATCCGACGAGGCTGCCGTTGGAACGCTTTATGCAAACTGCCCTCCGGGCGCTCTCCAATCGTCACGAGAAGGTGCGAAAAGCAGTCAGCGCCTGCCGACCGCCGCTGGGCCCGGCTGCGGCGCTGCGGACCGGCCTCCTGTGGAAAGTCTGTTGACAGCACACGTATCTCTCGCTGTGAGGACGGGTTGGGTCAGGCCGGTCGCTGCCGGCGCGGCGCGCAGCACCGGGCCGCCCGACTCCGGCGAGGCGGGCCGCACGGGACCGCGGACCTGCGGCCTATGAGGACGCCCTGACGGCCGCGCCCTTTCGGGTCGCCTTGTACAGAAAGAGCTCGAGCGTCAGCCTGTGGGTCTCGGAGCGCCCGGTGCGGATGCGGCGGTCGGCGTCGGCGATGAGCACGATCAGCCGCTCGACGTCCGGCCGCGGGTACAGGCGTCTGGCCTCGAGATAGGTGTGCTGGCTCTTCCTGCTGCGGATCGAGAGCTTGGCCAGCGCTTCCTCCGGCGAGTAGTTCTGCTCCAGGAGCAGGTGCAGGGCGTGGAGCCTGCGGACCTGCCACAGCAGCCCGGGCAGGAGAGCGACCGGATCCGACTCGCGGGCGAGCAGGATCTTGTCCAGGACCTCCTGGCAGCCCTCGAAGTCCCGCTCGGCCAGGCAGTCGAAGAGGCTGAAGACGTTCTCCTCGCGGCTGTGGGTGAGCCAGGTCTGCACCTGCTCGATGCCCACCCGGCCTTCGGAGGCAAAGAAGTCGGCAAGGCGGCCGCACTCGATCTGGAGGGACTGGGTGTTGTTCTCCACCATCTCCAGGATGAGCTCGACCGCATCCTGGTCGATTTCCAGGCTGCGTTTGCGAAAGAAGTTCCTGACCCACTCGGCCTTGCGCCCCTCGAACATTTCCCAGAAGATTTTCTGCCGCTCCTTGGGCACGGCCTTGGTGATCCGGCTGGAGATGTCTCCTGTGAGCCCCGTCGATCGGAGGATCAGCGTCGCATCCGGCGAAGGCGAGGCGCAGTAGTCGGCGAGCAGGAGCGCCTCGCCCTGGCCCTTGACCGCTTCGACGTTCGACAGGATCACGACCCTCTGGGTCGCGAACAGCGAGCGGTTGCGCAGCAGGGCCACGAGATCGACCATCCGCGTGTCGAAAGGGTAGAGGCGATGGATCTCGGGCTCCGACCCCGCGCCCTTGCGCACCGCAGCGACCGTCCTGTCGACGAACGCGTCCTTTTCGCCGCTCTCGGGGCCCAGGAGGAGCCAGACTCCGCTCATGGCAGGCTCAGGTGTACTGGCGCACGATGCAGGCCAGGCGGCCGAGGATGCGGGCGTCCTGGGTGTAGATCGGCGGGAACATGTCGTTTTCGGCGCGCAGCTGGACGCGGTTCTTTTCCAGGAACAGGCGCTTGAGGGTGACCGCGTCGCCGACCATCGCCACGACGATCTCCCCGCTGTCTGCCGTGGACTGGTGGCGGATGATGGCGACGTCGCCGCTGAGGATCCCCGCGCCGCTCATGCTGTCGCCGCGCACGCGCAGGGCGAAGAACCGCCCCTTGGCCGTTCCGAGCATGGAGGCCGGGACCGGCACCGCGCCCTCGAAGTTCTCCTCGGTGAACAGGGGCTTGCCCGCGGCCACGGTGCCGAGCAGCGGCACCTGCCTGACCTCCGGCCGCGAACCCTCGGGCCCTAGGATGCGGATGGCGCGCGAGCGGCCGGGACCGCACTCGATCTGGCCTTTCTTTTCCAGCGCCTTGATGTGGTCGTAGCTGCCCTTGACCGAGATGCCGAAGCGCTCGGCCACCTCCCGGACGGTCGGCGGGTAGCCGTTGTCCTCGATGCTGCGGCGGATGAACTCCAGGATTTCTTTCTGGCGGGCGGTCAGTCGCTTCATGGCCTGCCCATGGTTATACCATACTTGCGGATGCGTCCATGGAGGCTGCTGGGCGAAAGCCGAAGCTGCTGGGCGGTCCGGGTGATGTTGTTGCCGTTCTCCCGCAGCCGCTCCTCGATGAGCTCCTTCTCGAAGCTCTCCCTGGCTTCGGTGAGCGTCATCGAGGCATAGCGGGCAAGCGGCGAGGCATCGGGCCCCGCCTCGCGCCGCCCGAGAAAGCGAATCACCTGCTCGCGGCTGATCGTCTCCTCGGCGACCATGATGTTAATCCGCTCGATGAAGTTTTTCAATTCTCGGATGTTGCCGGGCCACGCGTAGGTGTTGAGCTCCTCCATCGCCTCCGGCGCCAGGCGTTTGGCCGGCGCCTGGACGGGGTGGCGGAACTTGTCCATGAAATAGGCGATCAGATCAGGCAGGTCGTCCAGGCGCTCCCGCAGCCGCGGCACCCGGATCGGGATGACGGCGAGCCTGAAGTAGAGGTCCTCGCGGAAGCGGCCCGCGCGGACTTCGTCTTCTATGTCCTTGTTGGTGGCCGCGATGATGCGCACGTCCACCGAGATCGACTCTTCGCCGCCGATGCGCTCGAACCTCAGGTCCTGCGTCGCCCGCAGAACCTTGGCCTGGGTCGACAGTGACATGTCGGCGATCTCGTCGAGAAAGAGCGTTCCCTTGTGGGCCAGCTCGAACTTGCCCCGCCGCGAGGCGACGGCGTGGGTAAAGGCGCCCTTTTCGTGGCCGAACAGTTCGCTCTCGATGAGGCTCTCCGGGATTGCGGCGCAGTTGACCTCGACGAAGGGCCCGTCGGCGCGCCGGCTCTGCCTGTGGATTTCCCGGGCCACCAGCTCCTTGCCGGTTCCGTTCGCGCCCAGGATCAGGATGCGGCTGTCGCTGGCCGCGCTCTGCTTGATCAGCTCGCGCACCCGCTGCATCGCGCCGCTCGAGCCGATCATGCGGTCCTCGACCAGCAGGCTCTCGCGCAGCGCCCGGTTCTCGCTGCGCAGGACCCTCACCTTGGCCGCGTTGGCCACCGCCGTGGCGGTCTTGTTGAGGTCCAGCGGCTTTTCCAGAAAGTCGAAGGCCCCCATCTTGACCGCGTGCACGGCCAGATCGATGTTGGCGTGGCCCGAGATCATGATCGTCTCGGTGTCGGAGTGCTTTTCCCGGATCGCGGCCAGCACGTCGATGCCGCCCATGTTCGGCAGCCTCACGTCGAGCAGCACGACGTCAAAGGGGTCCTCGGCGAGCGCGGCGAGCCCCTGGTAGCCGTCCTCGGCCGTGCGCACATGGTGACCCTCGTCCTCGAGGATCTCCTTGAGCACCTCGCGGATGCCCGGCTCGTCGTCGATGATCAGCACGCGGCTCACGCGGGGCCCCTTGGCGGCGGGCTCGCCTCCGGACGGCGATCGGCCGGAAGGTCGACAAAGAAGGTCGTCCCCCGGCCCTGCTCAGTCTCGAACCAGATGCGGCCGTTGTGGTCAAAGACGATCCGCTCGACGATCGGCAGGCCCAGGCCGGAGCCTTCGGTCTTGGTGGTGAAGTACGGATGGAACGCCTTTTCGCGCGCCTCGTCGTCCATGCCCTGCCCGTTGTCCTCGATCCGGACCCTAAGGTAGTCGGTCTGGTCCTTGCTGACAAGGTCGGTGGTCACGACGACGCGGCCGCCCTTGGGCATCGACTGGATCGCGTTCTTGATCAGGTTGGCAAAGGCCTGCCGCATCTGGTCGGGGTCGGCCACGATCAGGTGGCGCTCGGCCTCGAAGCGGCACTCGAAGCCGACGTTCTGCGAGAGGTTGCGGTAGACCGACAGCACCTCCTCGATGATCGCCCGCGCGTCGACGGGCCGCGGCCTCAGCTCCGGCAGCCGGGTAAAGTCGCGGAACTCGACCAGCAGCTTGTTGAGGTTGTCCACCTCCTTGACGATGGCGGCGACCGCGGGCTCGAGCACCTCCTTGAGCTCAGCGCCGTCGGAGGTCTCGGCCCTGCGCAGGATGCGCTGCGCCGAAAGCTTGATCGGGGTCAGGGGGTTGCGGATCTCGTGGGCGAGGCGCTGGGCGATCTCCTTCCAGGTCTCGATCTTCTCAGACTGCACCAGCTTGCGGCGGGAGGCCTCCAGCTCGGAGATCATGCGGTTGAACGAGCCGACCAGCGCCGCCAGCTCGTCGTTGCGGCGGGCCAGCAGGCGGAACGAGAAATCGCCTTCGGCCACCCGCCGCGTCGCCTCCTCCAGGTGGGCGATGGGGCGGATGATGTCATCGGTGAGCAGAAAGCTCACTAGGATCGCGAGCAGCAGGATCGGGAACGAGAACAGCGCGTAGAAAAAGACCACGACGGTGCGGAACAGCGTCTGGTGCTCGCCGACCTGGCGGGCCATGCGCCGGCTGCCCGTGATGCGGCTGGCGAGGCTGTCAAAGGAGCGGGGATACACGATGCCGAGCACCACCGTCGAGGCGGCGTCGCGCGGCACGGTGACCCGCAGGATCGTCACCTCGTCGCGGGTCTGGCGCACGGGCACCCCGCGCGCGTCGCGTCGCAGCGAGCCGGGGTCCTCAACGCGGGCCTTGCTGTCGCCGCGGAAGAACAGCTCGCGGCCCGAGGAGTCGAACACCTGCATCACGCCGATCTCGGGGTTGGCCCCCGTGACGGCGCGCCACGCCTGTTCGGGGTCGGCCTCGACGCCCTCCAGCATGCGGGCGAGTACGGGGCTGGAGGCGAACACCCGCAGGTTGCGCACCTTGTCTGTGTGGTAGGCGAGGGAGATGGTGAGGCTGCTCTCCAGCGCCTCTCCGACCCGGGCGCCGACCCAAAAGTCGATCGCCGAGTTGATGAACGTCGTCGACAGCAGCGCCTGAGGCACCATCGCCAGCAGCGCGACGAACACGAAAAACAGCAGCAGGCGCGTCTTCAGGCGCGCCCCCGCGCGCCGGCGGGCCCGGTCGCGGGCGAGGCGCACGAGGTTGACGACGATGGCCGCCAGCAGCACCAGCGGCAGGACGACGGTGACCAGGGCCGCACCCGCGCCGGCCAGCGGCCCGGAGTCGCTCAGCTCGGAGACGATTTGGCGGGAGAACAGCAGGATCAGCGAGATCAGCAGGAGGTAGAGCAGCACGAGCGTGAGCAGGCCTACGATGCCGCCGGCAGACTCGCCCCGCAACCTCACTGCCGCCGCCCCTCCGCGCCCGCGATGTCCACCCGCCGCCAGTCGGTGAGCGCGGCGGTCGGCCGCAGCAGGCCGATGATGTGCAGGGGCGGATCCAGGCGCACGTACTCCAGGCGGGCGCGCGCGAGCAGGTGGCCGCCGGCGTCCGCGGGCCAGGACGGGCGAAAGGCTTTCAGGGACAGGAAGTCGCGCACAAAGTCCTCGGCCTCGGTGTAGGTGCGGGTCCGCGCGCTCTCGTCCAAGAGTATATAGCGGCCGTCTATCAAGTCCATGGAAGCGCGCCTGGAGACGTCGGCCTGGGCGAGCAGGCGGTCGCCGAGCAGGCCGCGCATCCCCGCCGCCCTGCCGTAGAACCGCAGCTCGAATGTCACCGCGGTCTCGAGGCCCTGGGCGAGGGAGGCGAGCAGGCGAGCCGAGTCGACTCCCGACAGGCCGGCGGTCACGACCAGCGCTCCGCAGCCGTCGGTCTGCACCGCGAGGTCGATCTCCTGCGCCGGGGCGGCGACCGGAGCGGCCGCGCACGCGAGCAGGCAGGCTGCGACGGCCATCGAGAGCCGCATGGCTATTCTTCTTGGAATTTCTTCTCGAAGAGGTCGGCGATGGCGGCTACGGCTTCCTGCTCGTCCTTGCCGTCGGCGATGATCGAGATCTCGGACTGGTGCGTGGCTCCCAGCGTGATGATGCCCATGATCGACTTGCCGTTGATGCGCTCGGAGTCTTTTTCGAGGTAGATGTCCGAGGCGAAGCGGTTGGCCGTCTGCACCAGCATCGCGGCCGGCCGCGCGTGGATTCCTGCCCTGTTGGTGATCGTGACAGTGCGCCGCGTCATGGATTACAGCTCGCCGTCCTCGCCGAGAAACAGGCTGCGGGCCTGCTTGCGCTCGAGCCAGCTCATCACGTTCTTCTGGAACTCCTCCGACGAGTTGAAACCGAGCTTCTTGAGGCGCTCGTTCATCGCCCCCGTCTCGACGATGATCGCGATGTTGCGTCCCGGCTTGATGGGAATGTGCAGGCGCGGCAGGCGCACCCCCATGATCTCCGTGGCTTCGGTCTCGCCTCCGACGCGGTCGTAGTTCTTGGTCGGGTCCCACTCCTCGAGCTGCACCACCATCTGCACCCGCTTTTCGTCGCGGACCGCCCCCACGCCGAACAGCTGCATGATGTTGATGATGCCCAGGCCGCGGATCTCCATGTGGTGGCTGGTCACCGTGTTGGTGCCCTTGCCGAGCAGGACGTTGCCGCTCACGCAGCGGATCTCGACCACGTCGTCGGCCACCAGCCGGTGGCCGCGCTCGATGAGGGCGAGGGCGCACTCGCTCTTGCCGACGCCGCTCGGACCCTGGATCAGCATGCCGAGACCGAACACCTCCATCAGCACTCCGTGGACAATCTCCCTCGGCGCGAACACGTCGCTCAGGACCCGCAGCAGCCGCGAGGAGAACTCGGCCGAGGTAAGGTCGGTCTGCAGGATCGGGCACTGGTGCTCATTGGCCAGCTCGTAGATCACGCGGGCCGGCTCGAATCCGTAGGTGAACACGCAGCAGGGCAGCTCGTAGGAAAAAATCTTGCGGATCGTATCGTAGCGGCCTTCGTTGTCGAGCTTGGCCAGGTAAGCGGTCTCGCCGCGGCCGAACACCTGGATGCGCTGATAGGCAAAGCTGTCGAAAAAGCCCGCCAGCTCCAGCCCAGGCCGGTCGATCTCGGGCACGGTGATCGCTCGCGTGAGGCCGGGCCGGCCCGCGATGCAGCGCAGGCCGAGCGCATCGTGCTCCTTGAGATCGAGACGGAGGAGATCGAGAACCGTGAACTTTTCCACTACTGGGCCCTTGGGCTGTGCTCCTGGATCCTCTTCTTTTCCTTGGTGACCTTGGCGTCGATCTTGTGGAACAGGGCGTCGACGCCCTCGAAGAGGTCGAAGCTCGAGGCGCTGATGTGCGCCGAGCTCCCCCACCGGAAGTTGATGGTAGCCTCCACGTTGTAGCCGTTGTCCTTGGTGATCGTGACCAGCAGATCGATGATCATGTCCTTGGCGTAGTCCAGGTGCGGGAGCCGCTTCTCGATGTGCTCCCTCATCTTGTCCGTGACCTCGAGATGAACGCCCTTGATCTCGACGTGCATGACTCCTCCCCCGGTGTGGTTCATCTGTGAAATGAGGAACCGATGTCCAGTTCCTTGCGGTACTTGGATACGGTCCGCCGCGCCAGATCTATGCCCTTCTCGTGGAGAATGGCGGCGATCTCGCGGTCGGAAAGCTGCCTGTGACCCTCCTCGGCGAGAATTTCCCGAATCACCTCCTTGACGCCCTCCTTTGAGAAGCGGCTTCCCGAGGAGCCCGAGCCCGATATCGAGTTGGTAAAGAAGTACTTGAGCTCGAAGATACCCCACTCGGTCTGTACGTACTTGGCCGTCGTGATGCGCGACACGGTGGCCTCGTGGACGCCGATCTCCCTCGCGATGTCCTTGAGTGTGAGCGGCACCAGGTACTTGGGGCCGCGACGGAAGAACTCGCGCTGGAACTCCACGATCGTCTTGACGGTCTTGAGCAGCGTCTGGTTGCGCTGGTTGATGCTGCGGATGAACCAGCGCGCGTCGTTGAGCTTGCCCTTGACGAAGCGCGAGAGCTCCTTGCCCGCCTGCTCGCCGGCGCTGTCGGCGATCTTGGCGAAGCCCGGGCTGATGCTCAGCACCGGGATCTCCTCGTCGTTGAGCACGATCACGAACTCGCCGTCGCGCAGCTGCACCATCACGTCGGGGATCACGTACTGGGCGTCGCTTGCGTAGTTGCGGCCCGGCATCGGGTCGAGGGTCTGGATGAACTCCACCGCCTTGGCGATCTCAGCCTCGCTGGTGCGCAGCCTGCGGGCGACCTCGGCGTTGCGGCCGCGCTCCAGCTGCTCCAGGTGTTTCTCGACCAGGGGCCGGGCGAGGGGATGCGGCCTGGGGTGGTTGGCGATCTGGACGAGCAGGCTCTCCTGGTAGCCGGACGTGCAGCAGCCGGGCGGATCGAGGCGCTGGACCAGCTGCATCATCCGCCGCATCACCGGCAGGTCGCCCTCGGCCACCAGGGTCTCGGGCGGCTCGATGTGGAAGCCGTTGTCGTCGAGGTTGCGGATCAGCAGCTCGCCGATCTCGAACGAGCGCGGGGGCAGCGGCTGCAGGCGCAGCTGCCACACCAGGTGGTCGTGCAGGCTCTCGGGCCGGGTGAGGGTCCCCTCGATGAACTGCTGCTTCTGGTCGCTGGCTTCCTGGCCCTCGCGGCGCGAGTAGCCGGGATCGGAGCTTTCCTCGAAGACGCTGTAGTCGCTGTCGGTTCCGGCGGCGAGCTCGTCGATCGAAACCTCGGAGGGGTCCTCGATCACCTCGAGGGCCGGGTTCTTTTCCAGCTCCTCCTCGATCTTGAGGCGCAGGTCCTGGACCGGCAACGCCATGATCTGGATGGCCTGGACGAGCTGCGGTGTGAGCTTGAGCCGCTGTTCCTGCCTGAGCGCAGGCTTCTGATACTGCTGCAAAGGGTTCGCCCTTGCCTACTAGTCTCTGGCATGCCCGGTGGCTTTGTCAAATCTGGAAGCTACATCCGGAAGTCGTGCCCGAGGTAGGCTTCCCGAGCCACAGGGCTGGCCAGCAGCTCGTCCCGGGCCCCGCTGGCCACGATTTGACCGAGGTCGATTATATAGGATCGATGGGTTATTTCAAGGGTATCGCGGACGTTGTGGTCGGTGATCAGGACGCCGATCCCCGCGGCGGCCAGCCGCTGCACGATGCGCTTGATCTCGGTGACCGCCTTGGGGTCGATGCCCGCCAGGGGCTCGTCCATGAGGAGAAAGGTCGGCTCGAGGGCCAGCGAGCGCGCGATCTCGGTGCGCCTTCTCTCGCCTCCGGACAGCGTCTGCGCCTTCTGCTTGCGCACCGCCCCCAGGCCCAGATCGGCGATCAGCCGCTCGAGGCGCTCGCGCTTGGCCGGCATGTCGATGTCGCGCCGCGTCTCCAGGATCGCCCAGATGTTCTTTTCCACGGAAAGCTGCCGGAACACCGACGGCTCCTGGGGCAGGTAGGCGATGCCGCGGCGTGCCCGCTTGTGCATCGGCAGCTTCGTGATGTCTGCGCCGTCGAGCAGCACCCGCCCGTTGGTCGGCCGCAGGAACCCGACGATCGTGTAGAACACGGTGGTCTTGCCCGCGCCGTTGGGGCCGAGCAGCCCGACGATCTCGCCGGGCTCCATCGAGAAGCTCACGTCGGCCACGGCCAGCTTGCTGCCGTAGTACTTCTGCAGGTTCTCAACCGCGAGGCGGCTCACCGCGGGGCCTCCGGCGGCGGGGGCGGCGGCGCCCCGGTCTGCGGCGGGGCGGCTGGCAGATCGGGCGGCGCCTGCCCCGCCGGCTGAGCCTCGGGGACGGCGGCCCTGCCTTTGCCTTCCTTCTCTTCCTTCTTCTCCTCGTAGCTGACTTCGCCCGACACGGAGCCTTCGAGCCTGATCGTGTCCTTTTTCAGGTCGATGTGGATGCGGGCCGCCCGGTAGGTGTCGCCCTTCCACCTGACCACCGGAAGGCCCGACAGCTCGAGGCGATCCTCGTCGCGGAAGTAGCGCGCCATCTGCGAGCGGCTGGCGAGATCCTTTTTCAGGATGCGCACCCCGACCTGGATGAGGGTGACGCCCTCCTTGTCGCGGTTTTCCAGCAGCTCGCCCTTGATGACCATTTCGTTCTTGCGGTCCTCCATGACGGCGTTGCCCTGGAGGCGGATGACCTTTTCCCTGCGATCGTAGTGCAGCTCGTTGCACGAGAAGCTGGCGTCGTTCTTGGTGTCCGTGATGCGCACCCCGCCGCGGCACAGCGCCAGGTTGAAGTCCTCGCCGTAGAGCTCGATGCTGTTGGCCTGGATGACGAACTGCTCCGAGATCATCTTGGCGTTGCCCGAGAGGATGGTGCGCTCGCGGCCCTTGGCGAGCTCGGCGTCGAGGCGGTCGCCGTAAAAGGAAAATGTGTCGGCTGCAGCGCCCGCGGCCGCGAACGCCAGCAGGGCCGCCAGAAGAGCCAGCGGTCTCACGGCGCCTGCTCCTCCTTTTTGTCCTTGGTGACCACCGTGCCCCTCACGCCGCGGGAAAAGCGGATCGTGTGCGTGCGGAAGTCGGCCTCGAAGCCCCTGCCCTCGATGCGGGACCCGTCGTCCTTTTCCACGATCACCGCCTCGTCGGCGCCGCTGCGGGCGAGCCTGCGCTCGCGGTTCCATTCCAGCGACTCGGCGCGCATCGTGGCCTCGTCGCGGGACGAGTACAGCGTGATGCCGCCGGAGAGCTCGGCGTTCTCGGTGTCGGTGTGAAAGACCGCCTTTTCGGCCCGGCCTTCGATGGCCAGCTCCCCCGCAGAATCATACTCCCGAAAGCGCGCCCCGACGAGCACCACCTGCTTGCTCGAGCGGAAGGTGCGGGCCTCGGCCGCCTCCATGACGAGGGTCGGCCTGCCGTCGCGCACGACCGTCTGGGAGAAGCGTTCCAGGATCGTGTCCGGCACCTCGCCCAGGCTCTCGGAGACCGTCGCCTGCTGGTAGTCGAAGCTGCAGGCCATGAGGGACGCGAGCATCGCGGCGACTGCGGCCGCACGCAGGGTCCTACCGGCCACGGAGGCAGGCCTCGATAAAGCTGCGGAACAGCGGGTGAGGCTCCACCGGCTTGGAGCGAAACTCCGGGTGGAACTGCACCCCGATGCCCCACGGGTGGCCGGGCCACTCGACGATCTCGACCAGCTGCTCGTCGGGGTAGATCCCGGCGACCTCGAGCCCGGCAGCCTCGAGCCGGCCCCGGTAGGCGTCGGAGACTTCGTAGCGGTGGCGGTGCCGCTCATGGATCGAAGGCTCGCCGTAGATCGCCCGCACCCGGCTGCCCTCCCGCAGGTCGGTGCGCATCGCCCCCAGGCGCATCGTGCCGCCCAGGCGCGTGAGCTCGCGCTGCTCCTCCAGCAGCGCCACCACCGGGTGCGGCGTCTGCGGGTCGATCTCGGTGCTGTTGGCCGCCGCGAGCCCGAGAACCGTGCGCGCGTACTCGATGACCATCATGTGCATCCCGAAGCAGATGCCGAAGTAGGGCTTGTTGTTCTCCCGCGCATAGCGCGCGGCCAGGATCATGCCCTCGATCCCGCGCGAGCCGAAGCCGCCCGGGACGAGGAACCCGTCGACTTCGCCGAGCCGCGGGTCGTCGACCCCGTTCTTTTCCAGCGACTCCGCGTCGATCTTGACGAGCTCGACGCGGGCCCCGTTGGCCAGCCCCCCGTGGGCCAGCGCCTCGAACACGCTCTTGTAGGAGTCGTGCAGCTCGAGGTACTTCCCGACAAAGCCCACCTTGGCCGTGCGCGTGGCGGTGCGGCGCGTCTGGACGACGGCGCGCCAGGCAGCCAGGTCGCGCTCGGTGGCCTTGAGGCCGAGCTTGCCCACGATGATTTCGTCGAGCCTCTGGTCGGCGAACATGATCGGGATCTCGTAGATGTCCTCGACGTCGTAGGCCGAGATCACCGCCTCGTCGTCGACGTTGCTGAAGAGGGCGATCTTGGCCCGCAGCGGTTCGGACAGCGGCCGCGCCGAGCGGCACAGGAGGATGTCGGGCTGGATGCCGAGCTCAAGCAGCGCCTTGGCCGAGTGCTGCGTCGGCTTGGTCTTGTATTCGCCCCGGCCCACCAGCGGCACCAGCGTCACGTGGACGAACAGCACCTTGTCGCGGCCGAGGTCGTGGATGAACTGCCGCGCCGACTCCAGAAAGGGGATCGACTCGATGTCGCCGACCGTGCCCCCGATCTCCACGATCGTGACGTCGACCCCGTGGCGGTCGCCGACCTCGCGGATGCGCTGCTTGATGTGGTCGGTGACGTGGGGGATCACCTGCACGCAGCGGCCCAGGTAGCGGCCCTCGCGCTCGCGCTGGATCACCTCCTGGTAGATCTGGCCCGTGGTGATCGAGCTCTTTCTCGACAGCGGCGCCGAGGTGAAGCGCGCGTAGTTGCCCAGGTCGAGGTCGGTCTCGGCGCCGTCGTCGGTGACGTAGACCTCGCCGTGCTGG
>CAZKGO010000081.1:0-21769 GCA_964552235.1 uncultured Spirochaetales bacterium
TAGTTGGTGGTGTCAACGCGAACTGGCGCTCGCGCGAAGCGAAGCATTGATCGCACGCGGGTGCCGGCGCCGGCGCCTCGCCGCGCCCGCGCGGGCGCCGCTTGAGCCTCGGCCGCCCCCCTGCTATCTTTGCGGCGCCGCCGGCGCTCACGATGCGAGCGCCGCTGCAAGCGAGGTGGATGTGAGCGCCGCACCCGGCCCGATGTTCGAGAGGCTCTACGGTATCGTCAGGCGGCTGCGCGCCCCCGACGGCTGCGCGTGGGACCGCAGGCAGACCTCGGCCACCCTCAGGTCGAGCCTGCTCGCCGAGGCGTACGAGTGCGTCGACGCGATCGACCGCGAGGACGCGGACAACCTCTGCGAGGAGCTCGGCGACGTGAGCCTCATCGTGTCCATGATCGCGGTCATCGAGGAGGAGCGCGGCCGCCTGACCCTCGACCGGGTCCTCGAGGGCATCTGCGAAAAGCTCATCCGCCGCCACCCTCACGTGTTCGGCGGCGCGGCCGAGAACGACGTGGGGCGCATCGTCGAGCAGTGGGACCGCATCAAGAAGGGCGAGAACGGCAAGGCCAGGGCGCAGGGGGCGCTCGACGGCGTGCCGGCTTCGCTGCCTCCCCTCGAGCGCGCCCTCGGGTTGCAGGAAAAAGCGTCGCGGGTCGGCTTTGACTGGCCGGGGGCGGCGCCCGTGTTCGACAAGCTGGAGGAGGAGATCGCCGAGACCCGCCAGGCGCTCGACGACCCGTCCGCCCTGGAGCACGAGATCGGCGATCTGCTGTTCACGGCGGTCAACCTCGCGCGGCTGCTGCGCGTCGATCCCGCCCGAGCCCTGTCGCTGTCGAACCGCAAGTTCGAGACCCGCTTTCGCGAGCTCGAGCGGCGCCTGCAGGCCGGCGGCCGCGACTGGAAAGAGGTCGACCTCGCTCAGATGGACCGCATCTGGGACGAGATCAAGAACGAAGGCTGACCGCCGCGAACAAGTCGCTGCCATCGGCGCACAGCAGCCCGAGCCGCCGCACGATGACGCCTTCGGCCAGAGGCGGCGCCTGCAGGGCGCCGGCGAGCAGGTCCAGCAGCGAAGTGCCCTTCTTCTGCAGCTGCCGGTGCCTTATCCTCAGCCTGCCTCCGTCCGCCTCGACCGCCACCAGCGGCCCTTCGGCGCGCACCTGGGCCTCCAGAGCGGCCGCCAGCTCGCCGGCGCGGTCGCAGGCGACTTCGTAGTCCGCGCCCCAGAAGCGGGCGGCCAGCGACCTGCGGTCGCCGGCCGCGAGCTCTGCGGCGCGCCGGACGGCGAGGCCGGCCGGAAGAGCGGCGTTCATCCGCGCGACAAAGTCGGCCTCGCCGGCGAAGTTCAGCAGGTCCACGGCGGCCACTTCCGCGGCCGATTCGACGCCCAGCGCGAGGGGGCTGGCGAACTCCAGGCGCGGTTTGGGGTTGTGTCCCTCGGTGAACGAGACGAGGAATCCCGCGCGGACGAACGCCTTCTCCATCACTCCCATCAGGTCCAGGTGGCTGATCAGGGCCCCACGGCCCTGCTTGCTGAACGCCAGCAGCACCCTCGCCCGGCTGCCGGCGGTCGCAGGCGCTGCTTCGACGCCGCGCCCTACCGACGAGGCGACGCGTCGAACCCGCAGGCTCCTGGAGCAGGCGCCGCAGGGCGTGCGGCAGTCGGGTTCGCAGGGGCTGGTCAGCTCGCCTCTCTGGGCGCGCAGCCATTCATCACGGAGGAACCTGGGCGAGATGCCGGAGTCGACCACGTCCCAGGGCAGCGCCTCGTCGAGACCGCGGCTGCGCAGGGACTCTCCCAGCACGTCCCACCCCGCCGAGCCGATGGCCTCGCGCCAGAGGTCCCAGCGGATGCGCTCCTCCCAGGCGTCGAGCCGCGCGCCCGCCCTGTAGGCGGCCAGCACCAGGTCTCCCACCCGTTCATCGCCCCGCGACACGATGCCCTCGAGCACCGACGTGAACGGGGCATGGTAGCCGACCTTGAAGCGCCGCTTGGGAAGGGCGCGGCGCACCTCCATGATCCGCGCCAGGGCTTCCTCCTCGCCGAGCTGCGCCGCCCACTGGAAGGGGGTGTGCGGCTTGGGGATAAAGGTGGCCACGTTCACGTTCAGGAACATGCCCGACTCGCCTCCGGTGCGCTCGAGCAGCTCGATGATCTCGCCGGCTTCGCGCTCGCTGTCGGGCAGAGGCAGCCCCACCATGAAGTAGAACTTGGCGCTGCGCCACCCCCTCGCCCTCGCCTCGCGCAGGATCTCGATCGTCCTGTCTGCCGGGACCTCCTTGTTGAGTCCCCGCTGGCGCAGCCGGCCCGGCGTTTCGACGGCAAAGGTGAGCCCGCTGCGCCGCACGGCCGACAGCTCGGCGAACATGTCGAGGCCCACCGACTCGACCCTCAGCGACGGCACCGAAAACGAGATCCCGCGGCCCGCGTACCGGTCGTTGAGCCTGCGCAGAAGGGCCGGCAGCCCGGGGTAGTCGGCCGACGACAGCGAGGCCAAGGTCACCTCGCGGTGGCCGGCCTCGCGGATCAGGCGGTCCACTTCGGCCTCGATGTCGCCGGGCTCCTTGATCCGCATCGGCCTGCTGATCATGCCGGCGTGGCAGAACCGGCAGCCGTTGGGGCACCCCCGCATGATCTCGACGTTGCCA
Organism: uncultured Spirochaetales bacterium; assembly: GCA_964552235.1. Taxonomy (GTDB): domain Bacteria; phylum Spirochaetota; class Spirochaetia; order SZUA-6; family CAVTHK01; genus CAVTHK01. The sequence continues at coordinate 2,653 of CAZKGO010000081.1, forward strand.
TGGTCCTGGACGATCTTGAGGCTGGCGACCGGAAGCGCGCTGCTCTGCGCCGCGACGCCGAACCCGGCCCAGACTGCCCGCCTGGCCCGGTTCTTGGTCGGCCCCCACATCGACGGGTGGTCGAGGAGCGCCTCGAGCATCTGGCCGCGGCTCGCCCCGCTGCGCTTCATCGCCGCGACCGCCGGCAGGGCGCCGCTCACCCACTCCTCCGCCTCGCCGATGAACGCGCAATCGACAAAGCGCGCGAGCGGCAGCGGGTTCGAGGCCACAGGACCGCCCGCGATCACGATCGGTTCGCCGTCGCCGCGCTCGGCCGCATCCAGGCTCACGCCGCCGAGGTCCAGGATCGCGAGCATGTTCGTGAGGGTCATCTCGTAGCCGAGCGAGAAGCCGATCAGGTCCAGGTCCGACAGGGGGGTGCGGCTCTCGAGCGTGAACAGCTTCAGGCCGCAGGCCCGCAGCTCGCGCTCCAGATCCACGTCCACCGCGAAGACCCGCTCGCACACGACGCCCTCGAGGGCGTTGATGCGGTCGTAGAGAATCCGCACCGCGAGGTTCGACATGCCGATCTCGTAGAGGTCGGGGTAGGAGACGGCCACGCGGTAGGCGCCATGCACCCGCGCCCCTGCCGCGCTTCCGTACTCGCCTCCCGCGTAGCGACCCGGCCGCGCGACGCGCCGCAGGGCCTGCTCGATCGCGTCCACGCTAGTACCGGTAGCGCCTGAGGTAGATGTTGAGCAGGATCCCGACGCCCATGGAAACGGTCCACAGCGCGGAGCCGCCCTGGGAGAGGAACGGCAGCGGTATGCCCGTGATCGGCATGATCCCCATCGTCATGCCCACGTTGACCAGCACGTGGAAGAGGATCATGGCGACGATGCCTGTTCCCGCGTAGAGGGCGAACTCGTCGCGGGCATAGGTCAGGATGCGCACCCCCCTCAGCATGATCACCAGAAAGGCCACCAGCACGAGGAACGCGCCCACGAAGCCCCACTCTTCGGCCAGGATCGAGAAGATAAAGTCGGTGCTTTGCTGGGGCAGATAGTTGAAGCGGCTCTGGGTGCCCTGCAGAAAGCCTTTGCCCCGCACGCCTCCGCTGCCGATCGCCGTAACCGACTGGATGATGTTCCAACCGGCTCCCCGCGGGTCGACCGAAGGCTCCAGGAAGATGATGAGGCGCATCATCTGGTAGTCCTTGAGCACCGAGCGCGCGGCAAAGGATCCCAGCAGACCGGCGGTGATCACCGCCGCCGCGTAGCCGATCCAGTAGAAGCGGCGGCGTTTGGAGAAGAAGTAGCCCGCAGCCGAAGCGGCCAGCACCACGGCCAGGGCGGCCACGAAGATCCCCATCCGGTCCCATGACAGGACGGCCTCGAAGCTCGAGTGGGGCCGTTCGAGAATCGTCCTCTCGTAGCTCGGCAGCACCGTGAGAAAGACCATCAGCAGGCCCGACCCCACCAGGAACAGCAGGTGCTCGACGCGGGCGCCGGCCACCAGGGCCATGGCGAGGAAGATCGGGACAAAGACCAGGGCGGTTCCCATGTCGGGCTGCGCCAGGATAAGCGCCACCGGCACCAGCGTGATCGCCAGGCCGAGCAGGAAGCGGGGCACCTCGCGGATCCCGCGCCCGACGGAGGCGAGGTAGGCCGCCAGCGCCAGCACAGTGCCGAGCTTTGTGAACTCCGACGGCTGCACTCCGAGCTCGCCGATGCCCAGCCACGAGCGGGCGCCGTTGACCATCTTTCCGAAGGCCAGGGTGAACAGCAGGAGCGCCAGGCAGGCGGCGTAGACGGCAAAGGCCATGGGGGCCAGTCGCCCGTAGTTGGTAAAGGCAAAGGTGACCAGCAGCACGAGCCCTCCGGCAACCCACACGATCTGCTTGACGTACTCGCTGTTCACCGACTCGCCCGAGATCGCAACGCTGCTGGAATAGATGAACAGAACTCCGGCGATCATCAGGAACAAGGTGGCCGAGAGCATGATCAGGTCGATGCCGAGGACCGAGCTCTGCCGGATCATGGTCAGTTGTTCTCCATGAGGTACTGCAGGCCGAGGGCGCGCGCAGCCTCCTCGTAGCTCTGGTTCGCGAATATGCCCTGCAGAATGGCGTTTCCGGCCTTGGGCGCCCACCACTCGTACTCACCGTCGGCCGCTTCGACCATGACCACGATCACCACGCGCTCCATCGGGTCGCCGGTCCGGTAGGGTGCGTAGGCCACGAACCAGGAGTGCCAGCTCTCCTCCAGGCCGATCTCGCCGGTGCCTGTCTTGGCTGCGGCCTCCACCGCCTTCTGCGAGATCACGTACTGCGCCGTCCCGCTGGTGATTACCTCCCGCATCGCCTGCTGCACGGTGCGGAAGGTCTCTTTTCTCACCGAGGAGCTGTAGAGGATCTCAGGCTCGCGTCTCTCGACGACGGCGCCGGTGGTCGAATCGCGTACCTCTCGCACGATGTGGGGCCTGTAGACGACGCCCTCGTTGACGATCATCGCCACCATGTCGGCGACCTGCAGGGGGGTCACCAGTGTCCACCCCTGGCCGATCGACAGGTTGAGGGTGTCTCCGCCGACCCAGGGGGCGTGCAGCTTCTGCTCCTTCCAGCGCGGCGAAGGCAGGAATCCCGACGCCTCCCGCGGCAGGTCGATCCCCGTGCGTTTGCCCAGGCCGTACATGTCGGCGTAGCGCAGGATCCGCTCGACTCCGATCGACTCCAGCCCGACCGTCCAGAAGTAGATGTCGCAGGATTGGGCCAGCCCGCCCATGAGGTCGAGCCGTCCGTGGCCGGTCTTTTTCCAACAGTTGAACACCCGGTCGCCGATCCGGATGCTGCCGGTGCAGTTGACTCTCCGGTCGACCGGGAACAGGTCCTCCTCGACGAGGGCGGTGGTGAGCACGAGCTTGAACACCGACGCCGGCGGGTACGCCGACTGCACGGCCCGGTTCAGAAAGGGCGATTCGGGGTCCAGCGCCATCTGCGTAAAGGTCTGCCTGTCGGCTCCCTGGGCGAAGACGTTGGGGTTGAAGTACGGGTACGAGACCATGGCGAGGATCTCGCCGGTGGCCGGACGCAGCACGACCACCGACCCCTTGCGGCGGCCCAGCGCCCTCTCGCTCAGCGCCTGTATGCCGCGGTCGATGGTCAGCACCAGGTCCTTGCCCGGCTCCGGCGCCACGTAGCGGAACGCCCCCTCGCCGGCCCTCTGTCCCTTGACGTCGACGATCTCCAGACGCCGCCCGTCCTTGCCCCGCAGGCTCTCGTCGTAGATCTGTTCGATGCCGCTCTTTCCCACGACGGCGTTGAACGCATACCCCTTGTTGTAGAGCAGCTGGAACTCCTCGCCGGTGATGTTCGCCACGTAGCCGAGCACGTGCGACAGGGACGCGGAGCCCAGGTAGTCGCGCCCCGGCCTGCTGCGCCAGCGCACCCCGGGGTAGTCGTCGATGTGCTCGGCCAGGTGGTAGACGGTTTCGCGCGGCACGCTCGACTTGATGACGACCGGCTGAAAGGCCTGCTGGCGCCGCGCCCTGATCAGGGCGCGCACCTGGTCTGTTTCCACACCCGTGAGCCGGCACACGTCGCGCAGGGTCTGCTCGAGCCGGCCCGCGGGCACTTCGCCCGGCACCAGCTCGACGGCGAACGAATCGGTGTTGGTGGCCAGCGGCACGTCGTGGCGTCGATCGAACACCCGTCCCCGCGGCGCCTCGATCGTCTGAGACCGGCTCGCCGTCGCTTCGGCGCGCCGGGCGTACTCCCTGCGGTTGACGATCTGCAGCGTGAACAGCTTGGCCGAGAGGACCACAAAGACCGTGACCGCAAGGAGGGACAGCACCAGGAGCCGGCCCCTGACCTGGGCCGAACGGCCGACCTGCCGGTCGCTCACCGGACAGCCTCCCTCTTCTCCCCAGCCTGCAGGGCCCTGATCCTACCGAGCCCGGCGAAGAGCAGCGGCGCCAGCACCGAATTGTACCCGAGCTCGATGAGCGAGCCCATGGTCAGCCTGGCGCGGAACTCGGGTGCGAGCAGGCTCGTCACCATCCACCCCAGGGCCGCCTTGGTCACGGTCGCGGTCAGGACCAGCACCACAGAAGCGAGCACCGAGCTGGAGGCGAGGGCCCCCTGGAGCTTCCCGTACACGAAGCCGACGATCGTACGCACGAGGGCCCCCACGCCCAGAGGCGGCAGGCTCATCAGGTCCTGCATGAGGCCCGCCGCGAAGCCCGACACCTGGCCGACCATGCTCCCGCCCTGGACCGCCACGAACACCAGGACGATCAGGGCCAGGTCGGGCTTGACGCCCGCGATTGCAGCGTGGTCCAGCACGGTGGACTGCAGGAGCAGCGCGATCGCCAGCATCAGGGTCGAAACGAGCACGAAGCGCAGAGTCCGGTCCATCTACCGCCCCGTGTCCATGATCAGCACGTGCTCAAGCTTCGACACGTCGATCAATGGCTCCACTTCGATCTCCAGCGACGAAGCCTGGGGAACCGAACGGACGGCGCGCACCCGGCCTATGGGAATCTCCGCCGGGAACAGCCCGCCCAGGCCGGAGGTGACCACCACGTCGCCGTAGGCGATCTCCTTGATCGCCAGGCTGCTCACGTACGTGAGCACCAGCAGGTCGCTGCCCTCTCCCTGCCCCGTAAGCAGCCCGTCGTAGCGCGAGGCTTCCAGCCGCGCGGACACAAAGCTGGTCCGCCCCGTGATCGGCAGCACGGCCGCGGAGCGCGGGCTCACCGTGACGACCTTCCCCACCAATCCGGTGACGCCCTTCTGCTGGGCTACCACGGGCATGAAGCGGCGCACCCCGTCGCGGCTCCCCTTGTCGAGGATCAGCTGCCCGGAGGTGTTGCCGGGCTGCTTCGCGACCACGCGGGCCGGGAAGTTGGTGTACTCAGTGCGCTCCGCGAGCCCCGCAAGCTCCCGCAGCTGCTCGTTCTCGCGCCGCAGGCGCACGATGTCGCGCGAGAGCCGTTCGGCCTCCTGGAGCCGTTCCTGCAGCACCCGCAGCTCCTCGCGGGCCCGGCGCAGCTCGCCGATGGAATCGATGGTGCTGCGCGCCCACCCCACGACGCCGGTGATGCCCTTCTGGAAGGTCGAGAACACCCCCAGGCCGATCGCCCGGGGCACCTGCAGCCCCGACCCGCTCGATGCGAGGATCAGGGCCATCGAGACGCCCACGAGGACCGCCAGGATCGCGGTGTCGCGCCGTCGGGCGAGGAAATCGCGGAGCATCAGCTCTTGCTGTAGAACCGCCGGTTGTTCTCCTTGAGCGTCTCAAGGAACCGCCCGGCCCCGATCGCGACGCACATCATCGGGTTCTCGGCGAGGATGACCGGAACGCCCGTCTCCTTGGCAATGAGCTTGGGCAGGCCCTTGAGCAGCGAGCCGCCGCCGCTCATGACGATGCCGCGCTCGACGATGTCCGCGGCCAGCTCCGGGGGCGTCTGCCCGAGGGTTCTCTTGATCTCGTCTATGATGGCGTTGATCGGCACCTGGAGGGCCTCGCGCACCTCGACCGAATCGACCTCGATGCGGCGGGGAAGGCCCGTGATCGCGTCCGTGCCCTTGATCTCGGTCTTTTCGATCTGACCGTCGGAGATCGCGTTGCCTGTGCTGATCTTGAGCGTCTCGGCGGTCTGCTCGCCGATGCGCAGGTTGTGGACGTTGCGCACGTGCTTGATGATCGCCTCGTCGAACTCGTCGCCGCCGATGCGGATCGTGTTGGAGACCACCATCCCGCCGAGGGAGATCACGGAGATCTCGGTCGTGCCGCCCCCGATGTCGCAGATCATGTGCCCGGCCGGCTCGTAGATGGGTATGTCGGCGCCGATCGAGGCCGCCATCGATTCCTCGATCAGGTAGATGGGGTCGCGAGCGCCGGCCTGCTCGGCGCTCTCTCGAACGGCGCGCTTCTCCACCTCCGTGATCCCGGAGGGAACGCCGATGACCATCCGGGGCTTGATGATCCACCGGTTGGGCAGCACCTTGCCTATGAAGTAGCGGATCATCCGTTCGGTCATCTCGAAGTCGGCGATGACCCCGTCGCGGAGCGGACGCACCGCCACGATGTCGCCGGGGGTGCGCCACAGCATCTTCTTGGCCTCGGTACCAACGGCCACCACCCGCTTGGTGCCCTTCTCGATGGCCACCACGGAAGGCTCGTAGAGCACGACGCCCTTGCCCTTGACGTAGATGAGCGTCGTGCACGTTCCCAGGTCCATCCCCAGGTCCGTGGCCAACCCGCCGAACAGCCCTCCCCCTGCCATCTTCTCCTCCGCCCTACCGGTAGTATCGCCGCCGAGCCCCGTAGTGCGTCGGATCGATACCCAGTGTCTTGCGATACTCTGCCCGTGCTCGCACGGGATCCTTCATGGCGCTGTACAGCTCTCCGAGCTGAAAGTGCGCTTCAGCAGAATCAGGGTCGACCGCGATAATACCACGGTATTCCGCCTCCGCCTTCAGGAGGTCTCCCCGCTCCCGGTAGATGTCGGCCAGTCTGAATCGGCTTTCCTTCTCTATATTCGGGTCTTCGGTTTTGTTCAAGGCCCGCAGCAGGCTCTCCTCCGCCTCCTGCCTGCGGCCGAGCTTGAGGTAGCTCTTGCCGATCGAAAGCAGCAGCAGGTCCGACGGGTCCTTTTCCGCCGCCTTCTGGAACGCGGCCAGCTCCCGGGCGGCCTCGCCCAGGCCGCCGTAGGCCAGCCCCAGGTACTCGTAGGCGTTGTTGTCCTGGTAGCCCCGCGCGATGGCGCTTTCGATGTACTTGACGGCGAGGTCGTAGTAGAACCGGCCCTTGTAGTAGTAGGCCTCGCCCAGCGCCTCGTCGATCTGTCCGAGAGCCGCCGAGCGCGGGTCCAGGCGAGCGCGCCTCAGCGCGACGATCGCCTCGTCGAGGAGCGGGATCCGGTTCTCGAGGGCCTTTTCCTGGTAGGCGCGGTAGTAGCTGGCGAGGCCGTAGTAGACCAGCGCCCGGTAGCTCATCGGGTCGCGCTCCAGCTCCCGTGAGGCCGCCGCAGACACCTCGCGGTAGAGCCCCTGCTTCCAGAGAGCCGCGTAGTCGGCCTGCTCGCCCCGGGCATCGGCGCGGCGGGCCAGGGCCGGGCGCAGGACGAAGAGCCCCACCGCGCCGAGACCGAGCAGCAGCACGACGGCCGCCCCCGCCACCAGTAGCCGCGCGCGGCGCTTGCGGGCGCGCACGGGATTGCTGTAGCGGTAGCGGTCGAGGTTCGGGTACATTCCAGGGTCCCTTTCCGGATCGCGCGAGCAAGAAAAAAGGGCAGGCCGTAAGCCGGGTTCTGTTTGCGGACACCATCTCTCTGGCCGCCGCGGTCTCCCGGGCGGTCCAGCCCACGTCAACGTGGGCAAGCCCACGTCGGCGCGGGCAAGCAGCCTACCCGCAGGAACAGGGCGAGCCACCCCCTGCTGCTTGGCTTTGCTCCTGGCAAGGCTTGCCGTGCCCCGGCGCGTTGCCGCTCCGGGCGGTGGGCTCTTACCCCACCTTTTCACCCTTGCGTACCGGTGCGAGACCGGTCCGCGGTCTGTTTTCTGTGGCGCTGTCTGTGACCCCCCTCGGGGCGGGGCCCCCGGAGTCTCTCCGGTGCCATGCTCTGCGGAGCCCGGACTTTCCTCTGCCGGAGCCGCCGCGAAGGCGCCCGGCAGCGGTGTCCCGCCTGCCCTCGACAGTCCTGTGTCTACTCCTCCTCGGCTTCCTCTTCTTCGGCGGCGAACGCCCCGCCTTCGAAAGCCATCATCTCCTCGGGCCCGCCCTGGTCCTCGAAGTAGAGGATGCGGCTGCAGTGCGGGCAGAACTGGATCTTGGTGCCCGTGCGGACCTCGTTGACGAACTGCCCGGCGAGGATCATGTGGCAGCCCGTGCACACACCCTTGATGATCGGCACGATGCCCACTCCGGATTTGCTGCGGATGATCCGCTCGAACTTGAACAGGATCTCGCCGTCGAGGCCGGGGGTGACCTTGGCCTCTTCCCTCTGCAGCTTCAGGAGCTCTTTTTCCCTCTCCTTGATCTCGTGCTTGAGCCGTGACTGCTCGCTCTTGACCTCTTCTTCCTGCTTCTCGATCATCTGCGCGTCGCGGTCGAGGCTCACCTTCATCTCCTCCAGCCGCTTGGTCTGCGCCTGGAGGTCCTTGCGGAGGTTCTGTTCGCGCTCGTTGGCGTCCTTGATCTCCTTGTCCAGGGTCTCGTACTCGCGCTGCGTCTTGATCAGGTCCATCTGCTGCTCGAACTTCTGCCGCTCCTGCTCCGCCGCTACGATCCGCTCGCGGATTTCCTTGATCTTGGCCTGCGTCGCATCGTACTCCGCGTTGCGGTCCACGTAGGTCTGCTTGAGGCGGTTCAACAGCTCGGTCTTGGTGGACAGGATCCTGGGAATCTCGTCGATCTCCCGTTCGATGTCGAACCTCTGCGAGAGGATCCCCTGCAGAGCCCGCAGCTTCTCGAACACCTTTTCCATCGCCCCTTCTCTGGCCTGTTCCGTCTTCTTCATGTCAGTTGTCCAGGTAGTCCTTGAGCCGACGGCTGCGCTTGGGATGGCGCAGCCTCCGCAGCGCCTTGGCCTCGATCTGGCGGATGCGCTCGCGGGTCACGTTGAAATAGAGGCCCACCTCTTCGAGGGTCAGCGAATAGCCGTCCTCGAGGCCGAACCTCATCTTCAGAACCTCCTGCTCCCTCGGGGGCAGCGTCGCGAGCACGTCCTCGAGCTGCTCCTGCAGCAGCTTGAAGGCGGTCTGGCTCGCGGGATTCTCCACGTCCTTGTCCTCGATAAAGTCGCCGAGCAGCGAATCCTCTTCTTCCCCGATCGGCGTCTCGAGCGAGATCGGCTCCCGGGCCACGTTCTTGACGCTCTTGACCCGGTTCACCGACCAGCCGAGCTTGTCGGCCACTTCCTCGTCGGTCGGCTCGCGGCCGAGCACCTGCATGAGCTGGCGCGACTCGCGCAGGACCTTGTTGATCTGCTCGATCATGTGCACCGGCACGCGGATGGTCCGGGCCTGGTCCGAGATCGAGCGGGTGATCGCCTGGCGGATCCACCAGGTGGCGTAGGTGGAGAACTTGTAGCCCTTGCGGTACTCGAACTTCTCCACCGCCTTGATCAGACCGATGTTGCCCTCCTGCACCAGGTCGAAGAAATGGAGGCCCCGGTTGGTGTACTTCTTCGCGATGCTGACCACGAGCCGGAGGTTCGCCTTGATCAGCTTGTCCTTGGCGGTCTTCATCATCCGGCGGCCCCGCTCGATCTCGCGGGCCATCGTGAGGATCTCTTCGGTGCTGCTCTCGAACTCCGCGTCGAGCTTTTTCAGCTTCTTCTCGTTGACCTGCACCAGGCGGATCTTGTTCTTGATCTTGTCGGCGGGCATCGCCAGCTCTTTCTCGATCGCAACCCGGTCCTTGGGGTTGGCGAGCCTGCGGCCGATGTTGCGCAGGTCCTTCTGGCTGGAGATCTTGAGCCGGCGCTCGATCCGTTCGCGCTCGTGCTGGATCTCGCGGATGCGCCGCGCGGCGGCCGCGAACCGCTCCGAGATCGCGTTGATGTCGTCGGGATGGATGTCGATCTTGGCGAGGCCGTGCACCAGATCGCGCCGCTTCTTTGCGAGGGCGTCGCTGACGAGCAGGTCCGCCTCCTCGAGTCCCCGCCTGGCCTCCATGTAGGCGCGCACGCTGCTGAGGTGCTGCCGCATCGCGTCCTTGTAGAACTGGGCGATCCGCCGCTTCTCGGCCAGGTACTCCGAGATCTCCTTTTTGGTCAGGTTCAGCTCCCGCGGATCGCGCTTGGACAGGGCCTTGCTGGCCAGGCGGTAGAACTCCGATATGATCAGCGGCGAGTTGCGCACGACGTCCTTGATGATCTGGCCGCCCTCCTCCATGCGCTTGGACAGCGTCACCTCCTGCTCGGCGGTCAGCAGGTTCTCCTTGCCGATCTCCCGCAGGTACAGGCGGATCGGGTCGTCGATTGCCGAGTCCTTTTCGCTGTAGATCAGACGCTTGGGCGCCTTCTCGGCCTTGCGCCGCGCCTCGGAGGCCTCGGCCGCGATCGCGTCGGCCTCGTCTTCCATCTTGATGTTGTTCTTTTCCAGAAGGCTGATGATCTCTCCCATCTTCTCCGTGCCCATGATGGTGGTAGGTAGAAAGTCGCTCACCTCGTCGTAGGTGATGCTGGCCTTTGTCCGGGCGTACTCGAGCAGCTTGATTACCGCTGGATCACTTTGAAGATCCGACATCCTTCGCCACCCTCAGCTCTTCTATCTCCTGGTCGAGGCTCATCTTTTCCTCGAGCAGCCGCCTCACGGCTTCGGGGTCTGCCTGCTGCGCACGCCGTATCTCGCCGACGAGACGCTGGCGCCGCGCCTCCAGCCTCTCCCGCTTGTGCCAGCGCGTCGCCTCGCGCAGCAGCGCGTCGGGGTTCGCCGTGAACTCCTCGGTCGCCGCCTTTTCCAGGATCAGCGTCCGCAGATCCGGGTCCTCGACGCGCTCGAGCAGGGCCCGCAGACCCTGCTCCTCGGCCCGGAAGCACTCCTCCAGGGCCACGTAGACCTTGCGCGCCCTGGGGTCCTGCAGATCCTCGAGGCGCAGATCGCGCGCGCGCAGATTCGGATACTGCTCTGAGTTCGCGGCGACTGCCAGCAGCATGAAGAGCTCGGGCGACAGGGCGCCCGCACGCCTCTCTTCCCTCGGGCGCCCCGGTTCGGCCGCGGAACCGCGGGCGAACTCGCTGCGGAGAGACTCGGGACGCACATCTAGCGTCTCGGCAAGACGGACGAAATAGCCGTCACGCTTGACCGCGGACGTGGTCTTTCTGAGAAGAGGCAGCACCTGCCTGAAGATCCCCTCTTTGCCCCCCGGCGTTCTCGGGTCGAACCGCCCCTGAGCGTACTCCAGAAGATACTCAAAACCACTTATAGGACATTTCAGAAGTTTTTGCAACTTCTCGCCGCCCTCTTCGCGCACCAGATCGGCCGGGTCCTTGTCGCCGGGCAGGCGCACCACTTCGACCTCGAAACCGGCGCCCTCGAGGGCCTCCAGGCTGCGGAGGGCGGCTGTCCTTCCGGCCTCGTCGGAGTCGGGCAGCAGGACCGCCCTGCCGGCGTAGCGGCGCAGCAGCCGTATCTGGTCTTCGGAAAGCGCCGTGCCGAGCGTCGCCACCGCGTTGGTCACGCCCGCCTGGTGGCTTGCCATCACGTCGGTGTACCCTTCCATCAGCACGAAGCTTCCGGCCCGCCGGATGGTGTCCACCGCCTGCCTGAGGCCGAACACCGCCTCGCGCTTGCGGAAGACTGCTGTCTCGGGGCTGTTGAGATACTTCGGCACCGCGTCGCCCATGGCCCGGCCGCCGAATCCGAGAACCTCGCCCCGAACGTTCTCGATCGGGAACATCACCCGGCGCCGGAACAGACCCCCCAGGTCGTCCCGCAGCAGTCCGCAGGTGCGCAGGAACTCCCGCGAGTATCCCCGTTCTTCCAGGAACCGGGCCAGCCAGCCCCGGTCTTCGGGAGCGTAGCCGACGCCAAAGCGTTCGAGGGTCTCGGCGCTGAAGCCCCGGCCGGCGATGTACTCGCGGGCCTGCTCGGCCTCCCGCGCCCGGCTCTCGCGCAGCAGCCAGGCAAAGCTGCCGGCAACGCGCCGGTTCAGCTCCAGCAGCGCCTCCCGCCGCTCGTCCCCGGCCCCGCGGGCCGCCGACAGTTCGACGCCGGCCTTTTCTGCCAGGAGGCGCAGCGCCTCGACGAACGAGACCTTCTCCACTTCCATGATGAAGGTGAAGAGGTCGCCCCCTTTGTGGCACCCGAAGCAGTAGAACATTCCCCGGTCGGGGTTCACGGAGAACGAAGGGGTCTTCTCGCTGTGGAACGGGCACAGCCCCCACAGCCGCTCGCCCCGGCGCTGGAGCTGGACGTACTCCCCCACCACCTGGGCCATGTCCAGCCGCCTGAGGATCTCCGCCTTGCTGTCGCGCTCGTCTTCCAACGTCTCGGCCCCGCGCGGGGCGGCAGAGGCCGCTCCCGAGACTATCTGCTGGGACCCTTGAGGTAGAACCGCTTGGCCTCGTTGTGCCCGGTCAGGCTTCGCGAGAAGTGGTGCTCCCCCGTCGACGGGTCCTTGAGCAGAAAATAGTAGTAGTCGCTCTGAGGCGTATGCACCGCCGCCTCAAGCGCCACCAGCCCCGGGTTGGATATCGGCCCGGGAGGCAGGCCCGCCCACTTGTACGTGTTGTACGGCGAGTCTCTCTTGAGGTCCTGTCCGGTGATGAAACCGGGATGCGGCCGCCCCTCGATCTCGGTGATAATATACTCGACTGTAGCGCAGGATTCCAGGCCGATGCTGCGAACCAGGCGGTTTCTGAACACCGACGCGATCAGGGGCGCCTCGTCGGCGATGCTGTACTCGCGCTCGACGATTGAAGCGAGAATCACGTGCTCGTGCAGCGCCTCGGGTCTCCACTGCGCCGTGGCCGGCTCGAGCTGGCGCAGCCTGGAAAAAAAGTTCTCGACCATCGTGCGGACCACCTCTTCGGCCGGGTACCCCTCAGGCAGGAAGTAGGTGTCCGGAAAGAGGTAGCCTTCGGCGCTGGGCGCCGGGATCCGCAGGCTCGCCAGCAGCTCCCTCGATCGGGCGGCAGCCAGGAACTCGTCGCGGGGGCAGATCCCCCGCTCCTGCAGCAGCGTGGCCACGCGCCCCAGGGTGTAGCCTTCGGGCACCGTCACCTTGACGAGGTTCTGCTCGCCCGACACGAGGGCGTCGTGCACCGCCAGCGCCGTCGAGCCGGCCTCGAACCGGTAGTTGCCGGCCTTGAACAGCGAGTCGGTGCCGCGCAGCGCCGTGACCGCCCGCAGAAAGAGCGCCGAGCGCACGATCCCCGCCTCCTCGAGGCGGCTGGCGATCGCGGCGACCGTATCGCCCTCGCGCACGCGGAACACCGCGCTGGCGCTGCGGACTCCGGCGCCGGGGCTGTTGAACGCGTACAGGACGCTCAGGCCCAGAAGCAGGCATCCCACCAGAAAGACCAGGGCGCCCGCGAGCGTTCTCCCCGATCGACGCATCTTGCCCTCCGTGGTCCGGCCGCTACCGGGGCCCCCGCGGCCCCTCCCCCGGGTCGCGCCCGCCCTGCAGCCGCTCGATTTCCTCGATCGTCAGCGTGCGGTACAGGTGATCCTCGAGCCTGTGCAGCAGCCGGCCGAGGACCGGGTCGAGCGGCTGCCGGCTCGTCGCCAGCAGGCTGTAGAGCCTGCCGGCCTCTTCCTGCGACAAGACGACCTCGTTCTCCATCTGCTGCGCTCAGAAGGCGATCTCGCCCCCCTCGACTGCCAGGATCACCTTTGTGCTGCTGTTCTGGAGGTGGCGAACGTACCAGTTGGCGGACCGCAGCATCCCGTACACCTGCTTGTCGGGATACTGGGGCTCGTGGTGGAACAGCACGAGCCTGCCGATGCCCCACCGCGAGGCCAAGTCCACCGCCAGACTGTACGACGTGTGCCCCCAGTCCATCTTGTTCAGCGACTCCTGCAGGGTGTACTGGGCGTCGAGCATCAGCAGATCCGCGCCCTGGAAATAGGCCCGGTTGTCTTCGGTGTCCCGGAACTCGGCCTCGGTGATCTCGGAATCCGTGGCGAAGATCACGTTCCTGCCCCCGCAGGAAAACCGGTAGGAATAGGAGTCGCCCGGGTGCTTCATCTTGCGCCACATGATCGACATGCCGGAGAGCTCGAACTGGCGGCTGTCGAGCACCCGGTACTCGACCTTCGCGGGCAGCGCGTCCATGCCGATCGGGAAATACGGCGCCCTCATGTGCTCCCGAATATACATCTCCAGCCGGTCCACCGGGCTGTAGAAGATCACGGTGTTCTCCTCGTGCAGAATCGGGTCGAAGAACGGCAGTCCCTGCAGGTGGTCGTAGTGGAAGTGAGTGATCAGCACGTGATACTCGCGGCTGGCCCGTCGTCGGCGGGCCAGGTCCAGTCCGAGCTCCCTCATGCCCGAGCCCGCGTCGATGATCACCATGCGGCCGTCGTCGGACTGCACCTCCACGCAGGTGGTGTTGCCGCCCACCAGGCCGAACAGGTACGGGGGCAGGCGGGCGAGAAAGGCGTCCCGCGCCTCGGGCGACGCTAGATCCGACGGCTGCACCCGCTGGATCACGGCCGCGATGCGGCTCTTGAGCTTGTCGGCCGTCAGCGGCGTCGGGATCGACCCGCGCACGCCCCAGAACCTGACCTTCATGACGACCCCTATGAGCCGTCTGCGGCGCCCGCGGGCGTCCGCGGTCTCAGCAGCGGCTCCCGCTCGCGGCGGCGCAGCCACTTTTCGATCGTGCGCCGGGTGTGCAGCCGGCCCTGCCCGATGCCCGGACAGCGGCGCGCCGCGGCCTGCCACTCGGCGAGGCTGCCCAGGTTGGCGGCCCAGAAGGGAAAGGCGCGGCACTGCAGCGGCCGCGCCTCGTAGACCGTGCACCCGACGCCCGGTTTCCAGAAGATGCAGTCGTAGTTGCTGCGCTCTTTCAGGCTGACCCGGCCGATGCCTGCCACCTCGACGTCGCGGCAGTAGCGGTCGAGCACCTCGTCGGGGTCCATGCGCAGGTGGGCGGTCAGCGCATCCAGGTCGCGCTCGCTGAGAAACACGTAGCCGGGATCGTGACGACAGCATTGGGAGCAGCGAGTGCACTGGAACCTGAGCCCGTCGTGGTAGAAGCTCACCCCTGCGAGCCCTCTGCCTGCGGCCTGGAAAAACGCGAGGGGCCTCGGCGGCCCCTCGGAAATCTCATGGGGAGAGAAGGATTCGAACCTTCGAAGGCGAATGCCAACAGATTTACAGTCTGCCCCCTTTGACCACTCGGGAATCTCCCCATTCGCGGCGCAAAGTATACCCGCCGCCTCGCCAGTGTCAAGGTCGATGGACCGACCCGGATCGACCGGGCCCCTTGCCCAAGCGCGCGAAGCGCGGTCGGGGTGGGCGCCATGGCGCCCTGGTCCGCAGCGAAGCTCCGCAATAGCGTAGCCCACGGGCAAGGCCGGGCGCCCGCGCCGGTCACGGGGCCGCAGGATCACCGCCCAGCAGCCGCAGGAACCGCCACGCGTCGTCCCACATGGAGGTGTTGTTGAACATGACGTAGCCGCGCCTGCGTCGCAGGTCGCTGTGGCCGCAGGCAGCCGCCGCTGCGCCGGCCGAACCGCAGAGGCGGGCGAGCCGCTCGAGGTCCGCATCGGTGTGCCTGTACCTGTACCCGCCGATGCCGTGCAGCCGGTAGTAGAAGGGTTCGCCGCCGGTCGCTCCGTTCTTGAGAGGGTCCACGCAGGGAATGAGGGCGAGGTCGCGGCAGAGCCCGCTGATCAGATCGGACGGCCAGTCTCCCCGCGGCTCCCACGCGAGCAGCAGCCCCTCCCGCTCGATCCTCTCGAAGAAGCGTCGCAGGCTCGTCAGGTTTTCGGCAGTGGGAGTGAACGAAGCCGGACACTGCAACACCACCACGCGCGCCCGCAGAGCGCGCGCCGCGGCGGCGGTGCGATTCCAGGCCTCGAGGACTTCGTCGGTGGCGCGAAAGGACCCGTAGCGGTCCTCGTTCTTCGGGTCGACCGGCGTCGAAAGGCGGCGATAGGTGGGGCTGCTCGGGGTGTGGGTGATCAGCTGCCAGGCCTTGAGCGTGAACTCGAAGCCGGCGGGCGCCGACTCGCGCCATCGCGCGAGCGTCCGCTGCTGCGGCGGCTGGTAGAACGTCTTCTGGACTTCCACCACCCCGAATCGCGCGTAGTACCGCGATCGGGCCGCCGGGAAGCCGCAGCAACCGACCTTGATCTCCGGCATCGGCCGAACTCCTCGCTGTCGAGCCTGAGTCCTGACCGGCCCGCAGTCAAGAGCAGCGCCCGCCGCCCGACAGAAACACGGAAGCAGCCCGGCCTCGCGGGGGCTCTGCCCGGGCGGGCCTTGCGCCGGCCGCAGCGCGGGCATACGATGGCGCGGTCATGAACGCAGACCAAGGCAGCCTGCACGTCGTCGCCTCCCGCCTGTTCCGGCCGCGCGCCGTGGTCGGGAGCCGCCGGGCGCGGGAGGGATCCCACCGATGAGCGCGCCCCGGGCGTGCGCCCTGCTCCTGCACGGGAACCTGCTCTACGCCGAAATGCCGTTCGAGCGGATGCCGCTGATCGTGCAGCAGAGCTACCTGCCCGTGCTGCGCATGGTGAGCGGGCTGGAGTCGGCGCGGGTGGCCTTGAACTTTTCCGGCTACACCCTGGAGCTGCTCAACGGCGAGCACCCGCAGCTGTACGCGGGCAGCCCCGAGGCGGTCGCGCTCCTGCGCGAGCTCGCCGCGGCCGGACGCGTCGAGATCACGGGCACGAGCTGGGCCCACGCGATCCTGCCGATGCTGCCGCCCGCGCTGGCTGCCGAGGACATCCGCCTCTATCGCGAGAGCGCGGCCCGGGTCCTCGGCGTCGCCCCCGACGGGTTCTTTCCGCCCGAAATGGCCACGGGCCCGCTGATGCCGGGTCTGCTGGCAGCCGCAGGCTACCGCTGGTCGTTCGTGGACGCCGACCTGGTCGCCGTGAGCGGCCGGGGCGAGCTCAACGACTGCAACGAGTACGAGCGCGTGCAGCCTTCGCTGGCGCATCTGACCGCGCGCGCCAAGTTCCGCGGGCCCCTGGCGCAGCTGCGGCAGCTCGCGCGGCTGGAGCGCCACCTGGGCGGCGAGGCGGTGCCCGAGCCGATCCTGTGGCAGGGTGCGGGCGGCGCCCGCATCCCCGCCCTGCCCTGCGACGCGGCGTGGCTCGGCTACGCACTCATCTGCCTCTCGCGCATGGTCGTGATGTCCGAGCGCCGGCTGCTGGCGCTGGTGCGGCGAGCGGGGCGGACGCGGGGCCGAGGCCTTCTTTTGCCCTACTTTGGCGACCTCGAGTTCTTTGGCTACGGCGGCAACACCATCAAGGAGCCGGTGCCGGTCGAGCGGCTGGAGTTCCTCTTGCGCGCGCTCTCCCGCGATCCGGGCCTCGAGCTCGTGCCGCCCGGCCGGTATGCTGCGGGCGCGATGCCCGAGGCGCCGGTCTACGTCAAGTCCGGGTCGTGGAGCTCGCAGAGGGACTTCGCCCTGTGGCAGAACGAGCCGGACAACGCGACGCTCAACGCGCTGTGCTGCCGGACCTTCGACATGCTCCAAGCCCGCGAGGGACGGCTCGACCCGCAGCAGCGCAACGCGATCCTCAGGACGCTTCTGCTGGCCTGGAACTCCGACGGCAGGGGGTGGACCCCGATTCCCGAGCACAGGCTCTTCTGCTTCGACCGGGCGCTGGAAGCCCAGGCCCTGCTGGAGAAGGCGTAGCGGAGGGGCCCTTGGCTGACCACGCTGACTACGTGCACGGATACTCGGACCGTGAGAACACGCGGCTGCGTTCGGTGCTGAAGCCCGGAGGCACCGTCACCGTGATCGAGGGCGACCACGGCTCGGCCTACTTCCACCCGGACAGCGCCCATGCGCGTCGCGCCATCGAGTGCCTGGTCGAGCTGCAGCGCCGCGCGGGCGGCGACAGCCTGATCGGCCGCCGCCTCTATCCCCTGCTCACCGCTGCGGGCTTTCGCGAGGTGAGGGTGTCGCCTCGCGTCGTGTATGCGGACGGCAGCAGGCCGGCTATGGCCGCCGGCTTCACGCGCAGGACCTTTGCCGCCATGGTCCAGGGCGTGGGCGAGCAGGCGGTCGGCCAGGGCCTGATGGACCGCGAGTCGTGGCAGCAGGGAGTGCGCGACCTCTACCGCGCGGCGGAGGCGGACGGGACCTTCTCCTACACGTTCTTCAAGGCGGTGGCCTTCAAATAGCGCCCGGGGCGCGAGACAACGCAGGGCGGCGCGCGCGGTGCGGGCGTCGCGGAGCAGCTCGGGTCGCTTGCGACGGGGGCCGTCCCCGAAAGGAGCATCGATGCTCGGCGAGAGATACACGGCGATCGGGGGAGGCGTGGCCTCCCGCGACTCCTGGAGCCCCTACCCCACCTTCAGAGATCGCGGCGCGTGGGAAGGGCTGCCGGCCGAGCTCCGCAGGTCCTGGGTGGAGCAGGGAGAAGAGGCGCTCTCTTCGCCCTGGCCCGTCCTGACTGCGACGCGCTACCTGGACTTTTTCCGCGACGGCGACCGCAGCCGCTACGAGGAGCTGTACTTCCGCCGCCGAGGCATGCTCTGCGGCCTGGCAGTGGCCGAATGCATCGAGGGCAAGGGCCGCTTCCTCGACGCGGCCGCGGATGGCTTGTGGCTGATCTGCGAGGAATCGACCTGGTGCCTGCCCGCTCACATCGGCCAGGCCGAGCCTCCCGACCTCGCCGACCGCAGGCGGCACGTGGTCGACCTGTTCGCTGCGCAGACCGCGGCCCAGACGTGCTGGGTCGCCTACATCCTCGGCGAAAGGCTGGACGCTGTCTCGCCCCGCATTCGGCAGCGCCTCGAGCGCGAGGTCGCGGAGCGAGTCCTCGCGCCCTGCATGGAACGCGACGATTTCCGCTGGCTCGGCTTCGGAGGCGAGAAGCTTGGGAACTGGACGCCCTGGATCTGCTCGAGCTGGCTCGCGGCCGAGCTCCTGACCGATCCCGATCCGGCTCGGCGGGACGCAGCCGTGCGGCGCATCCTTGGCGCACTGGACCGCTTTCTGGCCGCCTATCCCAGCGACGGCGGATGCGACGAAGGGCCCCAGTACTGGGGCCGCGCCGGCGCCTGCCTGCTGGACTGCCTGGAGATCCTCCATTCGGCCACAGGCGGAAGGCTCGATGTCTACGACGAGCCGCTCGTGCGGGAGATCGGGCGCTTCATCCTGCGGGCGTGGATCTGCGGCGACTGGTTCGTGAACTTCGCCGACGCCCCGGCGGTCGTGCGGCCGACGGCCTGGTCTGTGTTCCGCTACGGGCAGAGGATCGGGGATCGCGGCCTGATGGACTTCGGGACCTGGCTCGCCCGGAGGCAGGAGGTCTCACGCCGCGCCATGACGGCCGAGCGGCGCAACGCGCCCGACATGGCGCGCCTGCTCCCGACGCTCTTCCACCTCCAGGAGCTCAAAGCTGAAGGCTCCGCGCCGGCGCCCGGCCGGGCAGCCGAGGCGCCGGCTGCGCCGCGGGACGTCTGGTTGCCTGCCATCCAGGTGATGGCTGCGC
>CAZKGO010000082.1:0-21737 GCA_964552235.1 uncultured Spirochaetales bacterium
CGGCGCTGCCCGGCGCCCGGCGCGTCGTGATCGTGGGCGCCGGCCTGGTCGGCCTCGAGGCGGCCTCGTCGCTGCGCGCCCGCGGCCTCGAGGTCGACGTGGCGGCGCCCGAGCGGCTGCCGCTCGCGGGGCTGCTCGGCCGCGAGCTCGGCCTGCGCGCGCGCGCGCTGCACGAGGCCGCGGGCACGCGCCTTCACCTGGGCGTCACGGTCTCGCGCATCGTCGGCGGCCGCGAGGTGATCCTGTCCGACGGCACGCGCCTCGGCGCCGATCTCGTCATCATCGGCGTGGGCGCAGAGCCGAACGTGGAGTGGCTGGAAGGCAGCGGCCTCGCCGACGGGGGCGCGGTGCCGGTGGATGCCGCGCTGCGCACGCGCGAGGCCGACGTGTTCGCAGCCGGCGACCTCGCGCTGGTGAGCTGCCCGCGCCTCGGCGCCGCCTTCCGCTTCGAGCACTGGGCCTCGGCCCAGCGGCAGGGACGCCACGCCGCTGCGGCCATGCTCGGCGCCGAGGCCCCCTACACGGAAGCGCCCTTCTTCTGGAGCTTGCAGTGCGGGAAGTCGATCAAGTACGCGGGCTTCGCGGGCGCTCCCTGGGACACGGCGGTCTGCCGCGGCGACCCGGCCGGCGACAGCTTTCTTGCCGTCTACTTCGCGGGCCGAACACTGGTGGGGGCGGCGAGCCTCGAGCGGAGCGGCGACCTGATCGCCGTCGAGGCGCTGCTGCGCGACGGAAAGGCGGTCACGCCCGAGCAGGCGGCCGACGAGCGCACGAGCCTCGCTGTGCTGGCGGGGCTCGCGGAATAGGCTACCCGATGGTGGCGCGGTCGCGGCCCTCGGCTTTGCTGCGGTACATGAGGCGGTCGGCGCGCTTGACCAGGCCGTCGAGCTCGTCGTCGACCCTCGCGAGGGTGGCGCCGATGGAAATCGTGATCGGCAGCCGCTCGGCGCCGACCTGCACGTCGGAGCTGCGCACGACCGCGAGCAGCTTGTCGCAGACCGCCTGCAGGCCCGCGTCGTCCATCTCGGGAAAGACGCCGAGGAACTCCTCGCCGCCCCAGCGGCCCACGACGTCCGTGGGCCTCACGCAGGCGGCGAGCGTGCCGGCCACGGTCTTGAGCGCCCGGTCGCCGACGTCGTGGCCGTGGGCGTCGTTGAAGCTCTTGAAGCGGTCGATGTCCATGAACAGCACGCCGAAGGCCGGCCCTCCGCTCTTGAGGTCGTGCAGGTGAATGCGGATCGACCGCTCGACGTGCTGCCGGTTGGGCAGCCCGGTGAGACGGTCGATGAGCAGCCTGCGGCGCAGCTGCGAGAGACGGCGCTCGGTTTCGGCCGCGACGCTCCTGGGGGCAAAGACCTCGGCCGCGCCGGTGACGGCGCCGGCCTCGTCGCGGATGGGCGTCACCCGCACCCGGATCGGGACGCGGTGGCCGTCCTTGTGGTGAAGGAACACCTCCACGTCCCGAGGCCTGCCGTCGCCGATCGCGGCCTGCAGCGGACAACCGTCGAGACAGAGCGAGGTGCCCTTTCCGTCGATGTGACGCAGGATGTTGTGGAAGCAGAAGCGGCCCACAACCTCGTCGAAGCCGTAGCCGGTGATCCGGCTGGCCGCCTCGTTCCAGTAGGTGATGCGCCGCTCCCTGTCGACAAAGTAGACGCCGTCGTTGAGCTGATCGAGCAGCTGCGAGCAGAAATCGGGGGAGATCATCCTGATTCTTGAAGATAACCAAAAAGGCTTGACAGCGACTCGATCCGGCGCTATCCTATAGACCGACCGTTCGATCTAACGCAGGCGGCAGCAGAGAAATGGCAAAGGCGAAGGTTCCGCAGACGAACAGCCCGGCCGACACCCGCCAGCGCATCCTGGCTGTGGCCGAGGAGCTGTTCGCGGACAAGGGCTTCCCCAGCACGGGGATCGACGAGATCGCCCGCAAGGTGGGCATCGCCAAGTCGGTGATCTACTACCACTTCCGCAACAAGCAGGCGATCCTCGACGCCCTCATCGGGGGATTCATCGACGAGACGATGGCGCTCAAGAGGCGGTACACAGCCCCGGTGATGGCCGCGGGCCCGGACGGCATCGGCGAGATCCTCGGGGGCGGCGCGGGTGCGACCATGGCGCTCGCGGTCGAGTTCCTCGGCAGCCGCGCGCGCATCCTAAAGATCATGGTGAACGAAACGCTTCGCACCCGGGACTCGAAGTCGCCTCTCCTGCGCTTGTGGGACGACAACGTCGGCGTAGCCCGCCGCGCGCTGTCGAGGATCGCGCCCCGCTTCTCGAAGCAGGAGATCAACGAGTACTTCGCCGAAATGTATTTTCTCGGATTCCTTCCCCTCGTCCTGTTCTTCGTGTTCGCCGACAGCTGGTGCGCTCACTACCGGGTCGGGCGGGAGGAGGCAAACCGCATCTTCGGCAGAGCATGGAAGAGCTTCGTCGAGGATTACCTCGTTCCGCGGATTTCCAAGGGTAGGTGAACGGTGCATGAGGGTCGATCGCGGATCGCTGCCTGTGCAACGAACGTTCTCTCGAGCGCCGTGCCGGACAAGGAGACTGCTATGAACTGGGAACAGCGGGCCATGGGGGCCGTGGCCGCGTTCGTGACCCGCCGCAGCGGCCTGCTGCTGATCGCCGGCGCGGTCCTCACGGCGCTCGCGGTCGTCGCCGCGAGCGGCATCAAGACGCGGACTCAGATGAAGGACATGCTGCCCGAGGACAACCCCCAGGTCCAGACCTACGAGGAGATCGACGACCTGTTTGCGGGCGGCACTGCGGTCATCGTCACGATCGAAAGCGACGGCCCGGACGCGAGGCAGCGCATGATCGAGGCCGCCGAGGCCTTTGTGGCCGAGGTCCGCGGCCGGCCGTCGCTGATGGCGAACGTACGCGCCATCAACCTCAAGCTCGACCCGGGCTTCGTCACCCACTGGGGGCTGATGCTCCAGGAGAAGACCGATCTGGAGCGGACGCGCCGGCTGTTCGCGAGCCTCAACCTGCTGCCGTTCATCACGTCGCTCAATGACTCTTTCGAAGAGACCTACACGGGCGACGACGCCGAAGAGGAGCTGGACACGGCGACGCAGGAGAACGATGCGGTGGCCCTGCTCAACCAGCTCGAGCGTTTCTTCACGCTCCTGCGCGGGCACCTCGAGAGCCCCGGACCGCCGAGCGAGCCGGCGAGGGAGCTGGCCGAGACGATCATCTACGGCGACCTGTACGGCTTCAACCACGACGGGACCATGCTCGCCTTCACGATCTCCCCGAGCTTCGGCATCATCGAGCTGGATCGGATCGCCGCCCTCATGGAGGAGATCAAGGCTGTCCAGCGGGAGGTCCAGGCGCGCTTTCCGGGCCTCGCGATCGGCTTTACCGGCGACGTGCCGATCCAGGCCGGCGAGCAGGAGGCGATGAGCTTCGACATGATGGTCCCGTCGCTCGCGGCCGTCGGCGTGATCCTGGTCCTGTTCGTCTTCTCATTTCAACAGCTGCGAAGCATCCTCTTTATCCTCGCCTCGCTCGTCGTCGCGATCGTGCTCAACTACGGCTTTGTCGGAGTCACCATTCGCGAGATCACCATGCTCACCAGCGCGGCTGCGGCCCTTCTGGTCGGCCTCGGCGTAGACTACGGCATCGCCATGGTGGTGAACTTCAACGGCTTCCGCGCTGAGGGCCACGGGCCGGCTGACGCTATGCGCCTGACCTTTGAGCGGGCCGGGCTCGGCATCTTTCTGGCGGCCATGACGACGGCGGTTGCTTTTTTCGTCATGGCCATCACGGGCTCCAAGGCCTTTGCCCAGTTCGGCCTCATGCTCGGCACGGGCATCCTGTTCTGCTACCTGACCATGACCCTGCTGCTCCCCGGCCTGCTCCTGCGCTTCGGCAGCGCCGACGTGACCCGCACGCGCGTCCCCAAGATCGACTACGGCTTTCTCGGCGCCGCCGCCCAGGCCGTGGCGCGGCATCGCCGGAGCGCGATCGCGGCCGCGGCTGTCGTCACCGCCGGCCTGGCTGCCTCCGCGGCGCTCGCCACCCGCATGGAGCACGACATGATGAAGCTCGAGCCCCAGGACATGCCGGCGCTCGTCCAGTACAAGCGGTTGATGGAGAAGTACGAGTACACGCCGTTCCAGTCGATGGCCGTGGCCGAGAGCGTCGAGCAGGCGCGCTCGCTCACCGAGGCGCTGGAAAAGGAGCCGCTGGTGGTGAGCGTCAACTCCCTCGCGAAGTTCCTGCCTCCCCCCGCGGAGGTGCAGGAGCGCCTGGAGCTGATCCGGTCGATCCGACGGATGCCGGCCCGCACGCGCGTTCCGAGCTGGGACGCGGCCGCGGTCGAGCGGCTGGCCGAGGAGGTGCAGCGGCTGGAGTGGAACGTCATCGAGATCGGCGACCTCTCCGTGGCCGGGCTCGGCGACGGCAACAAGATCATGCGCCGGCGCAACGCGATGGTGCATGAGGTGCTCGGCGCCGAGATCGGCAAGCCGGGCAGGGAGGTGTTCCGCAGGCTCATCGAGCTGCTGCGGTCGAAGCCCGAGCTCTGCGCCGAGCGGCTCGCCCGGCTGGACGCGGCCTTTGCCGCCGAGATGGACGCGATCGTCGCCGCGATGGCGCGTGCCGACCGCCCGATGACGATCGCGGACCTTCCGGAGTCGGTGACCGACGAGCTGCTGGCAGCCGACGGCCGCAGGAACCTCGTGGTCGTCTACCCCAGGACCGGCGTGTTCGAGGAGATGGACTCGATGCGCGCCTTCAACGACGACCTCGCCGCCGTCTCGCCGAGGATCACCGGCGTCACGCAGGTGAGCGTCGCCTGGCTCGACGAGGCGATTCCCGCCTCGATCCGCGCGGCCTTCTACATCCTGGCCGCGATCGTGGTGTTCCTGCTCGCGAGCCTGCGCGACCTGCGCACCACGCTGCTGGCCGCCGCGCCGCTGCTGCTGGGCATGATCTGGATGCTCGGCCTCTACCCGCTGGCCGGACAGAGCCTGAACTTTCTCAACATCGTGATGATCCCCCTGGTGATCGGCATGGGCATCGACTACGGCATCCACTTCACCCATCGCTACCAGATCGAGGGGGACATCGGCCGCACCTACTCGACCACGGGAAAGGCCGTGTGGCTGTGCGCCCTCACGACGATGATCGGCTTCGGATCCCTCGGCCTCGCGGCGAAGTTCCCGTCGATCGCGTCGATCGGCTCGATCCTGTTCTTCGGCATCGCATCGTGCCTGGCCGCGGCGCTGCTGGTCCTGCCCGCACTGCTGCCGAGCGGCAGCTCGGCCGCCCGCTCCGCCGCTTTGCCCGAACCCCGCAAAGGAGGTCCCGCATGACCGCATTCCTGGCGATGCTGCTCGCCTGCGCCTGCTCCGGTGCGGCAGCCCAGGCTGCGCTCGACGCCCGAGCGATCATCCGCATGGTCGACGAGAAGAACCACACTGAGACCAGCCGCGCGGAGATCTCGATGCTCGTCTACCCCTACGCCCGCAGCGAGAAGGACGTGCGCGAGTACCAGGTCGTGGGCGTGAGCCGGGGCGAGGAGAAGAGCTCGATGGTCTTTGTCAACCCGCGCTCGATCAAGGGCCTCGCGATCCTTTCGATCGAAGACGACCAGTGGGTCTTCTTCCCCTCGACCGGCCGGGTGCGCAAGATCGCGGGCAAGTCCAGGGAGAAATCCGTCGAAGGCGTCGGCGGCGACTTCTCCTACGAGGACCTCTCGGCGGGCAACTGGCAGGAGAAGTACGAGTTCTCGATCCTCGAGGAGCGGCGCGACGAGTGGGTGCTCGCGGGAAAGCCGCTCAAGGACTCGGCCTACTCGCGCATCGAGGTGACCGTGGACAAGAAGCGCCTGATGGTCACCCGCGTCGACTATCACAAGGCCGGCCGCAGCGGTCCCTGGAAGCAGCTCACGATGAGCGACATCAAAGTGCTCGGCGGCCGCGAGACGGCGACGCGCATGGAGATGAGCAACCTCGAGGAGCGCACCCGCACCGTTGTGATCACCCATAAGGCGGAGTACGACATCCCGCTCGACGACAAGGCCTTCGATCCCACGCGCTTCTACAAGTGAGGGAGGTCCAGGTTGAAGGCAGCGGTCATTGCGGCGCTGATGGCGGCCGCGGCGGCGGCCCCCGCCGAGGACAGCAGCGCGTTCGGCGCCGGCGGCGGCGGCGACCTCTTCGGCTACCTGGTCACGCTCGCCGACTGCGACGTCGAGGTGCGCGACGGCTCCGTGGTCGACTCGACCGCCGGGGCAGTCTTCTACCTCAGGCTCAAGGGCGACTGGAAACCCGAGGAGGGCCTCGCGTTCCACATCGAGGCCGCCTACAACGCGACGACGGGCAACCAGAACCCCTATGCCGTGCTCGGCGCCTGGGGCCTCGCGCCGGACCCGACGGCGTTCCCGACCGACGACTTTGTCCAGAGCTTGGCCGTCGATCATGCCTGGGGCGCGGTGCGCGTCGGCATCCTCGATCTGCAGACCGGCAAGATCCCCATCGGCTGGGGCACCGGCTACGTGTTCAACCCGACGGCCAAGGCCGCCCGCATCCCCTTTCTCCAGACCGTGACCGAGGAGACGCCGGGAACCCTGGCCATCGCGCCGAGCCTGGCGCTGCGGCCCGGGCTCGCGCTTTCGCTCTACGCCGCGTTCCAGGACCGCTCGCACAAAAAGAGCGCCCTCTCATCCGACGCGCGGTGGGAGAACCTGCCCTTCGGCGCGAGGATCCAGACGGTGGTCGGCTCGTTTGACCTGTCGGTGAGCGGGATACGGGAGATCTTTTACGACGAGGCGTCCGAAGGCTACTTGCGCGGCAACCACGTCGGAGCGGACTTCGCGGGGGCTGTCGGCAGCTTTGGCGTGTACGGCGAAGCCGCGCTGCGTCTGCCCGACGAGGCGGGCGACCCGTGGAACCTCGGCAACAGCCTCGAGGCGTGCGCGGGCCTGGACTTCACCTTCGACTCGATCGACCTGGTCACCCGCGCCGAGCTCTACCACCAGGGGCAGGGGACCGGCAGGGAGAGCGCCTACGACCTGGCCCGCGTGCTCAGCGGCGAGCTGGCGCTGCAGGCCGAGAACTACCTGTTCCTGCACGCCGAGCGCCTGTTCGTGAGCTACCTCACGGCGTCGGTATCCGGACTGATCAACCTCGACGACGGCAGCGCCGCGATCATGCCGCGGGTGCGCTACGAGGTGTACGC
Source organism: uncultured Spirochaetales bacterium (assembly GCA_964552235.1). Lineage (GTDB taxonomy): Bacteria > Spirochaetota > Spirochaetia > SZUA-6 > CAVTHK01 > CAVTHK01. The sequence goes on from CAZKGO010000082.1 coordinate 7,192, forward strand.
CGACTTCGAGGTCGAGGTCGGCGGCGCGCTCCACGTCGGCAGCCGCGGCAGCGAGTTCTACGGCGAGTACCTGCTCGACGGCGAGCTGGTCGACGTCACGCAGCCGTCGGCCTACCTTCGCTGCAAGCTGAGCTTCTGAGCCGCGGTTGACGGTCCCGCGCTCCTGTGGCAGCCTCCGCTCCATGCGCTGGACGCTGCTCCCTCTGTTCGCGCTCGTCGCCCTCGCGCCCGCCAGCGCGGGCGGCGGCGCAGGCGCGGATCCGGCCGCCGCGGCCGCGCCCTGGTGGGTGTGGACGGTCGTTCTCTTCGTGCTCTCGTTCGCGCTGGGGACCGTCGCGGTGATGGCGGGCGTCGGCGGCGGCGTGTTGTTCGTCCCCATCGTGGGCAGCTTCTTCCCGTTTCACATCGACTTCGTGCGCGGGGCCGGCCTCATGATCGCGCTCGCGGGCGCGATGTCGGCGAGCCCGGGCCTGCTGCGGCGGGGGTTCGCCGACATCAACGTCGGCCTGGTCATGGCCCTCGCCGGATCAGCCGCGTCGGTCGCCGGCGCGATGGTCGGTCTCGCGGTGCCGGCGCGCCTGGTCGAGACGCTGCTCGGCCTCTCGATCCTGGCGATCACGGCGCTGATGCTCCTGGCGCGACGGTCGGACTTTCCGCGCGTGAGCGCGTCCGACTCCCTGGCAAGGGCGCTGCACCTGGGCGGAGTCTACCACGAGCCGTTTCTCGGCCAGGACATCGACTGGAAGGCCCACAACACCCCGGCGGTCATGGCGCTGTTCGTCGTGATCGGCTTCATGGGAGGCATGTTCGGCCTCGGCGCCGGCTGGGCCAACGTCCCGGCGCTCAATCTCGTGCTCGGGGCGCCGCTCAAGGTCGCGGTGTCGACCAGCAGCCTGCTGCTGTCGCTCAACGGCCCGGCCGCGGCGTGGATCTACCTGCACCGGGGCGCCGTGCTGCCGCTCATCGCCGTGCCCTCCGTGGCCGGGATGATGCTCGGCACGGGGGTGGGAGTGCGCCTGCTGGCGCGGGCCGACACCGGCGCGATCAAGCGCGTGGTGATCCTGTTCCTGCTGCTGTCAGGCGTGCGCTCGCTGCTGAAAGGACTCGGCTTGTGGACGTGAAGACGGACAGGGCCTCGTCGGCCCAGAAGATCTACGGGCGTTTTCTCAAGCGCATCTCGACCGCCGCGCTCGTGCTCGTGCTGGCCGCCTTTGCCCTCTACGCCTCGGGCCTGCTGCCGGGCCGCATGTCTCCCTCCGAAACCGCGGCCGTGTGGCACCTGCCGGCCTCCGAGCTGCGCGCGCGCGGCTGCGAGAGCGGACGCTGGCAGTGGCTGCGGTGCCTGCCCGCGGGCGACGCCCTCAGCCTCGCGTCGCTCGCCTTTCTCGCCTCCGGCTCGATGCTGTGCCTGCTGCGGATTCTCCCGGCGCTGCTCGCCGAGCGGCGCCGCCTGCTCGCCCTGATCGTCGCCCTCGAGATCGCGATCCTGGCCCTTGCGGCCAGCGGCATCACCGCGGCGCCTTAGCCCGCGAGCTCGCGCGCGATGGCGCAGGCGACGCGGACGTTGTTCTCCAGGAGCCTCTTGTTCGTCCGGAGGGCGCGCCCGCCGCTGGATTCCACGACGCGGGCGAGCAGAAACGGCGTGACCTGCTTGCCGCGCACCCCCGCCCGCGCCGCCTCCTCAAGGGCGGCCCCGATCCACCGCTCGACCTCCTCCCTCGGGATCTCGTGCTCCGGCGGCACCGGGTTGGCCACGAGGACTCCCTGCTCGAGCCCCAGCTCGCGCTGCTTGCGGTAGAGAGCGGCCACCTCGCCGGGGGTATCCAGGCGGAACGCCACGGCGAGGCCGCTCGACCGCGAGTAGAACGCGGGCAGCTCGTCTGTCCCGTAGCCGACGACCGGCACGCCGAGAGTCTCGAGCAGCTCGAGGGTGAGCGGAAGGTCGAGAATCGCCTTGGGTCCCGCCGAGACCACGACGACGGCGGTGCGCGCGAGCTCCGTGAGGTCGGCCGACACGTCGCCGCTCGAGCCCCGGTGAACGCCGCCGATGCCTCCGGTGGCAAAGACCGCGATGCCCGCCATCGCGGCCGCCATCATCGTGGCCGAGACGGTCGTGGCGCCGGCCTTTGCCGACGCCATCGCGTAGGCCACGTCGCGGCGCGATACCTTGAGCACGCCCCGCGCCCGGGCCAGCAGCTCGAGCTCGGCGTCGCTGCAGCCCACGCGCAGGCTGCCGTCGAGGGCGGCGACCGTGGCCGCGACGCATCCCTGCTCGCGGGCGATCGCCTGGGCGCGCAGCGCGGTGTCGAGGTTGTCGGGAAACGGCATCCCGTGGGCAATAATGGTCGATTCCAGGGCGATGACCGGCCGCCGGCCGTCGAGGGCCGCACGGACGTCGGGGGCGATCCTGACCAGGGGTCTCATCGCCGCCATTGAAGCACGTCGAAACCGCGGCCTCAACCGCTGGACGCAGCGGCCCCGGCGCCGCTACGATCACGACCGTGGTCGTGGCGGTGCGCTGCCCCTTTTGCGGGGCCGACCGGCAGGTCTCGCTCCCCCCGGGACCGGGCTCTCACAGGCTCCAGTGCGACCGCTGCCACAGGACCTGCCTCGTCGAGGTCAAGGTCTCGTTCGGCCTGTTTCGCAGCGTCACGACCCGGATGCTCTGATCGTTTCACGGCACCCTGACCACGGTCGTGGCCCCGGCCTCGACCTCGACTTCCTTTTCCCAGTACCGGATCCGCCCCGCCTCGTCGAGGGCGCGGACGACCACGACGTGCCTGCCGGGAATGACCGCAAAGAGGTCCACGGCCGCTGCGCGCGCCTCGTCGACGAACACCTCGACGCCGTTCAAGCTCGTCTCGACCGCGATCGAGCCGGTCGGGGCGGCGAGCGTGAGGACGACGCGGATGATGTCCGGCTGGTAGACGTCGACCGCGAGCTCTCCCGAATGAGGGCCGGTCACCGCGCGCACGAGGCTGCGGCCAAAGGGGACGTCGGTCACGAACACGGGGCTGGTGCCGACCTCGACGCCGTTGACGCTCACCTGAGCGCCCGCGGGAGTCGTCTGCACGAACAGCTCCCCGCGGTCGACAGCGCGCTGCTGCGCCGAAGCGCGCATGAGGCCGGCCAGCGCCGGATCGGGAGACACCAGCTCGCGGTACGGCTCGACCGCGTCAACGAACACCTGGTCGCCCATGCGCACGAGGCGTCGGGTCGCCCCCTCGCCGATCTCGGCGCTGCCGCCGTAGAACGCCCCGATCATGACGAGCCGCCGGTTGGCGTCGCGGGCCCACCTGGACCCGGGATCGAGCATCATGACGCGCCGGTATTCCTCCACGGCGTCTCCGCCGAGCTCCTCGAGCGCGCGCGCCAGGTAGTAGCGCGCCTCCCCGCTGCGGGGATCGCCGGTGCGCCGCTGCAGGAACGACCTCAGCACCTCGGCCGCGCCGGCGTAGTCCATGGCCAGGTAGAGGTCACGGCCCACGTCGACGCGCTGCGGGCGATCGCGGTCGACGTCGGCCTGGCTCATCTGGATCCTCGCGATGAAACGCTGCATCTGCCGCGCGACCCACGCGGTCTCCTGGAGCAGCGCATCCGCGGCGAGCTGCCCGCAGACGGCGCGGCCGCCGGGGGTGTCGCCGGACATGGCCAGGCAGAAGGCGCGGTGCAGATGAACGCGTTCGCGGATCCGGGGCGGCAGCCCGGGCTCTTCGGCCAGCAGGCGGTCGTAGCTCTCGAGGGCCCGCCGGTACCGGCGGGCACGCTCCCACAGGTAGGCCTCTTCGAGGGCGGTGAGGGCGGCCGGCGCGGCCGGCGGCGGGTCCGCGCGGCCGGCGAGGCGGCGGGCAAGGCGGAACGCCGCCCGCGCCGCCCGCGCAGCCGGACGGGAGCTCTGGCGCACCGGAGCGGAGACTCTCGCGCCGGAGAGCAGGGACTGCATCTTGGCCTCCAGCTCGTAGCTCTCGACGCGATCCTCGCCGACCTGCAAGCGCCTGCTGATCAGCTCGAAGCGCACGACGATCCCCAGGTTCGCGGGGTCGCTCTCGTCGTCCGAGACCGCCCGCACCAGCCGCTCGGCGTCCTCCATGCGCGCGTCGACCAGCCAGCTGCCGAGCAGGAGGGCCGCGGCGACCACGAGCACGACGAGCAGCGCGGCTGCGACGATCCGCCTCACCCTATTCGCTCCTGCGGTCGATGGCATAGGCCGATCCGGCCCTGCTTTTGACCATGTGCTTGACCTCGCTCACCACCGCGACGATCTCGCCGAAGCTCTCGAAGCGGCGCCGCTCGTTGCTCACGGCCGCCACCGAAACGCTCATCAGCGGAAAGGTCCGCTCCTGCTCCTGGCGGTCTTTGGACACGATGCCTCCGCGGGCCCGGTCGGCCTCGCTGTAGAACGCGCCGATTCCGTCGTCGAAGAGGGTGACGAACGAGGACGCCATCCGCTCCCAGTCCGCGGCCCGGCACACCACCACGAAATCGTCGCCGCCCTGGTGGCCCACGAAGCAGCCCTCGCCCACGGCTGCAGCCGCCTTCTGGAGGCAGTCGCGGGTGTAGAGGATCACCTCGTCGCCCCGCGCGAAGCCGTAGCAGTCGTTGTACGCCTTGAAGTTGTCCAGGTCGCAGTACAGAACGGCAAAGGGCGCCCCCGACTGCAGGCGTTCGAGGATGTGGCGCTCGATCTCCACGTTTCCGGGCAGGCCGGTCAGGGGGTTGGCGGAGCGCGCGCTCTGCTGCATCCGCCCGACCGAGCGGCTCATATCTAGGAACGAGTCCACCAGCGTGGCCATCTCGTAGGTGCTGCCCGGGGGGAGGACCAGGTCGAAGCGGCCGCCCGCGACGGCCTGCGTCGCCTGGACGATTCTGTACAGGGGCCTCACCAGCCACAGCCAGGCGCCGACCGCGAGCAGGCCGTGGAGCAGGAGCACGAACGCGGTGAGGGCGAACGCCTGGCGCCTCAGGTTGCCGATCGCCTCGTCGATGTAGCCGATGCCCAGCTCGATGGCGACGACGCCGCCCTCGGAAGCGCGGCCGGAAAAGGGCACGTGCAGCTCGATGATCCGCTTGTCCACGTCGAGGCTGTGGGTGAAGAGCCGGTTCTGGAAATCCCGGCTGGTGAGAGCCCGATGGATCGCCCGCAGCTCAACGACCGAGGCGACTCCGGCGCCCGTCGAACGCTCCCGGTCGAGGGAGTGCAGCACGTCGCCCGTCGGCGAAAAGACGGTCAACCGCTTCAGCTCGAGCTCGCCGGCTTCGCCTTCGAGGTCAGCCAGGCCCGATGCCCAGCCCGCGCCCGCCCTCGCGGCGGACTCCACGCGCCGCTGCAGATGCATCGCGGTCCTCATGCTGTTCAGCAGCACGTTCTCGGCGATCAAGTCGAGCTGGTTCTCGAACACGAGCAGGGAGAATACCACGCTCAGCACGACCGCGCTCACCGCGATCCCGGCCGCGATGCGCGAAAGGGCCGAGTCGAGCAGCCTGCGTCGGGGCTTGCTTTGGGACACGAGGAACCTCCGGCTGGCTGGTCCGCAGCCCATGGTACAGCTTCCGGCTGCGGGTTTCACGCCGGCCGCGGAGCGCTCCGGGCAGTCCGGCGGCCGGGTTTCGCATTGTGAAAGCGCCCGGCGGATGCTACGTTCTGATTCGTGGCACTTCTGCGCCGATCCGCGGGGCACTGGACCCTCGGAGCGGTTGTCGTGGTTTCGCTCCTCCTCACGGCGGGCTGCTCCGACGAGGGCGCCTGGGACATCATCGGGCGGCTGCAGAGCCAGTTCCAGGACGCCGAATGGCTGGACCCGTCGTTCCAGTACCGGCACTGGCTCACGTTCAAGAACGGCGCCGCCACGGAGGACCTCATCGACTTTCCCGTGCTGGTCACGCTCACCAGGGACCGGGTCAACTACGGCGCCATGGGCGCGGACGACGGCTCGGACATACGCTTCACCGACAGCGACGGCGTGACCGTCCTCGATCACCAGATCAACACGTGGAGCTTCGACGGCACATCCACCTTCTGGGTGCGGGTTCCCCGCATCGACGAGAAAAGCTCGGCGGATCACATCTGGCTCTACTACGGCAACAGCGCGGCCGCCTCGGTCGAGAACAAGACGGGGGTCTGGGACAGCGGGTACCGCGGAGTATGGCACCTGAGCGATCTCCAGGACTCGACCGCCAACGGCAACGCGGGGACGAACGCCGGGACCACGCCCACCACCGGCGTCATCGGGAGCGCGCGCGAATTTGACGGTTCGGCATTCATCCGCATCGGCAACCCCGAGAGCCTGCAGATCACGGACGCCCTGACCCTCGAGGCCTGGTGCTACAGGAGGAGCGCCGGCTACCAGGTCGTCGTCGGCAAGTACGACTACCTGCTGAACGACCGTTCCTACATGCTGGGATTCGACCGCCTGGACTTGCCGGGCGGCCCGTGCGCTATCGTCTCGGAGAACGGCGACTTTGATGACGCCGGCTTCGTCGAGCACTCTGGTTCAGATGTGTTCAACACGTGGATGCACGTTGCCGCGGTCTTCGGGCCGAACCGGCTGCGTCTCTACGTCAACGGCGTCCGCGTGGCCGAAGACACCCCGAGCTTCACGACGCTGTTCGACACCACGGAAAACGTCATCATCGGCGGCTGCGACGACGGGCTCTACCTTCGCTTCGACGGCATGCTCGACGAGGTCCGCATCTCGGCGACGGCGCGCTCCGATTCCTGGATTCGCGCCCAGTATCTCTCCATGACCGACGCCTTTGTCGGCTACGGACCGGCTCAGAGCCGGTGAGGGTCAGCGTCGAGGCGCAGCCTCGGCTGCCAGGAGGCGGTCGAGGGCGGCGCGGTAGGCGCCGATCCGCGGCGAGCTCGGATAGGCGGTCGTGAGCCTGCGGTGCGCCTCGATGGCCCGGGGCAGCACCTCGGGAGACTCGGCCGCCCACCGGGCCAGGATCTCGGATGCGTAGGCGTCGATCTCCTCCCGGCCGTACATCCTGTCGGCAAACGCCATCGACGCCAGCCGGTCGAGGCTCTCGGAGTAGCGTCCCAGGAGCACCAGCACGTCGGCGGCTCCCTTGAGCGACCGGTCGTAGAGATCGGGAAGCGGATACTCGGAGGCGATCCGGTCAAAGCCCTCCAGCGCCTGTTCGTGGGCGCCGCTGGTGACGTGGATGCTGCTGATCTTGTAGAGCGCGTGCGGGTACAGGCGCCCGCCGGGTTCGATGCGGCCAAAGGCCGCCCGCGCCTCGGCGAGGCCGCCGAGCTGCAGCAGCTGCGTCGCCTGGTCGTAGGTCTGCTGCTCGGCAACCGGGTCGCCTGCCGCTTGCGGCTCGAAGGCAAAGCCCTCGAGGAACTGCTGTTTCTGCACCTGCAGCCAGACTTCGGCGCCGATCATCGCGGCTGTGAGGACGTGGGTCGTGAGCACCACGGGCGGAACCGCCCAGCCGGAATCAGGCGGATTCGCGACGGCGTCGATGGTCAGGTACGTGGCGAAACCCAGGAATGCCGGGATCGCGATCGCCAGCGCGTCCGCCAGCCGCTGCCGGGGGAATGCCGGCGCGACCCTGAGGCGGCCGTCGGCCCGGCGCGAGAACGAGTAGCTGCCGAGCGAGAAGCTCCAGAGCCGCCCCTCGCCCGGCCGCTCCCCGTTGCCCAGCAGCAGCTGCGGCTCGCCCGGAAAGCCGGCAGCGAAGCCGATCCGGCGCAGGGACGGCGACACGACCGCGACGCCGCCTGCCTCGAGGGAGACCTCGGCGGTCTCGTCGTGGTAGCCGTGCCGCTGCAGTTCCACGCGGTGGATGCCCGGCGGCAGGGATCGCACCAGCACGGGAGCCGGCCGATCCAGCGGCCTGCCGTCGATGATCACCCGCGAGCCGAGAGGGTCGCCCGAGACGAACAGCACGGTCTCCTGGCAGACGGCGGTGGCGATCGCCAGCAGCGAAAGGAATGCGGCGGCAGCGGGGCGGTAAGCGCTCATGGGACACATCCGGGCTCAGAATCGCACGGCCAGCCTCTGGATCTGACCGAGGGTGAGCAGCGGGTCGCGATCCAGGATCAGCATTGGTTCGCTCGCGGCTCCGCAGACCACGCGGGACCCCAGCAGGACATCCAGGTTCACGCCGAGCACCAGCGCGAGCCTGCTCGCGCGGTAATCGGCGTTGTCGTACTCGAAGCGGCGCCAGTACTGGACGCAGCCGACGTACGGCACGATCGTGAAGGTCAGGTCGGCCGCCGGGCGCCTGAGGATCTCCCACCCGACGTAGGGGCCGCCCAGTGCCGTGAGCGACCAGCCATAGAGAGGCTCCATGGCGTACTGGCCGTACACGGCCGCGCGGCCGCCGAGAACAAGGGCCCCCGATTCGCCGAGCCGCCGTTCGTAAAACGCGCCCGCACCGACCATCCAGGAGTAGGGATCGTCGAACCCCAGGGGCCGCAGGATCATCCCGGACAGCAGACCGGCGGTGTTTCGGGTTGCGGCCGCGGTCCCGGCCGACTGCGCCTGCATCCGCGCTGACAGCAGGATCAGCCCGAGGCAGATCATCGACGCGCGCCTCGCCCCGTCGAGCGGGCAGGCGGGTGCCCCGCGGCAGTCCCGTTGGCGGCGAGGAGCCTTCACCCTTTTCTTATCGGCTGTTTTGCCGGCCCGGCAGATGCACCGCGTCCGTGACAGAGGGGAAAGCATCGCCCTCGACATCCGCCACGATGCGGGTGCCGGAAACTTCGACGACACGCGCGCAGATCACGTCGTGTCGATTGCGCGCCGCGTCGAGGCGGACGATCTGGACGAGGGCGTCGCGCCCCACGGGCGTCGCGACCAGCGCCTCGATCACGACCCTTCGGCCATCGACGAGGGTGACGCGGCCGATGATCGGCCCCAGAACGGCAACCGGCTGCGGCGCAGGGGCGGGCGCGGCGGCCGCCGGCTTCGGCTCCTGCTGCGCCCGCAGCACCGAGACGTAGCCTTCGAGCGCCTCGATGATGCGCAGATCTGCGGCGCGGCGCGCGACGACCGAGGGCGCCTGCGACGCGCGGCCGCCGGAAAGGAGGTCCCTGACCCGCGAGAGCAGCGCCGCCGCCTCCTCGTAGTCGGACCGCTCGATCGACGCGACGGCCTCGGCGAGGCCCGAGGCGATCTCGTGCGTCACGGCCATCTCCTGCGGAGGCGGCGGGACGGCCTCGACCGGCGCGGCGGACACAGCCGAAGGCACTCCCATCCGCTCCTGAGCGACCCGCGCCAGCTCGTCGGTGGCCTTTGCGACGCTGGCCAGAAGCTGGGTCCGCTGAGCCGCGAGCGCAGCGTCGGCCTGCCGCCGCATCCGCTCGAGCTCGGCGCGCGATTCGCGCTCCAGGCGCTCGCGCAGGGTGGCGATGCGCGCTTCGGCCTCGGCTTCGGCGGTTCCGTGCGCCGCCAGCTGCGCCCGCTCACGCGCCAGCTGCGCCTCTGCCTCCGCGGTCATCTGGTTCTCGCGTATCTGCAGGCCCTTCTCCACCACCGTGGTGAGGTCGGCGCTGCGCCGGCGCAGCGCCTCCAGCTGCTCGAGGACGCTGCGCACCTCGGAGTCCTTCTGCTGAATGCGCCGCTCGGAGTCGGCCCTGTACTGCTGGAGCACGCGTCCCTCGCCCGACGAGTGGCCGTAGAACTTCAGGGCCATGTCGTCGACTTCGCGATCCAGGTGCGTCAAGGCGAGCAGCGCAGCGACGGCAATGGCGATCACCGCGCCTCCCACGGCGGCCAGAGGCACCAGGCGGTCGCTGCGTTCGGCTGAGGCGGGCGCTCGCGGCTCCGTGACCGGAGCCACGGTCCGCTCGATGCGCTCGCGCAGCTCGGCTATCTCTGCGGGATCGTCGAGACGCCCTCCCACCGCGTGAGTGGCCGCGAGGTAGGACTCGTCGAAGAGGATCTTGTCGGCCATGGCCCGCTCTGATTATATCCTCGGCCGTTTCCCGGTTCACCCGACATTGGCCGGTTTTGGCCCTTTTTGCCCCTTGCCTATTCCCGCGGCGGATGTACAATTTCCTCACGAGGGCCGCCGGCAGGCTTCAGGTATGAAGATTCGAGTCAAAATGCTGTTCGTCATGCTCGCCCTGATCGCGGCCACGACCTCGATCACGGGTATCCTCTCGGCCACGTCCGCGAGCGCGGGCATGACTCGCCTCGCCCTGCGCCTGCTCAATTTCAAGGCCGAAGAGCTTGCCGGCTACATGCGCAGCCAGTGGGACCTCCTGGTCGAGAACGGCTTCACCCACGACCGGGCCTTCGTAGCCGCGGCCCAGTCGAACGTGGCGACCTTCGCGGCGAGCCTGATCCGCAGCGACTCGGAGCTGGTATTCGCCGTGGATTCGGCGGGCGAGATCGCCATGAAGACGAGCGATCTCGAATCGGGGAGCCTCGACTCGCGGCAGCTGGCGTCCGAAGCGACCGAAGGCTGGATCGAGTTTCCGGTCGGGGGGGCTCGCTACGTGGGGTTCTCCTTTCACTTCGCGCCGTTCGACTGGCGGACCTTCGTGCTGGAAGAGCGCGGCAGCTTCCTCGCCGAGGTGCGGCGGATCACCGTGCGCAGCGCGGTGGTGTTCTTTGTCGCCGCGGCCTTTGGCACGGCGCTCGTGCTGGCGTTCTCGTTCTACCTCACGCGCCCGCTCTCGCGCATCGTGAGCTCGATCGAGAGGCTCCGTCCGACGCCGCCGATCATGGACAAGATCGCCGTCGAGTACCCGGACGAGATCGGGGACCTGGCGCACCGCTTCAACCTCATGACCGAGGATCTCGGCAACGCCTACACGCAGCTGAGGGAGTTCGCCTTTCGCGAAGCCCTCGCCAGGCGCGAGATCGCCGCCGGCGAGCGCGAGACCCTGGCGGTGCTCGCGAGGGCAGCCGAGCACCGGGACCCCGAGACCGGCGCCCACATCAACCGCGTGGGCCTCTATGCCAGGCTGCTGGCCAGGAGCCTGGGCCTCGACGAGGACAAGCAGAACCTCATCTACTTCGCCTCGCCGCTGCACGACATCGGAAAGCTGGGTGTGCCGGACTCGGTGCTGCTCAAGCCGGGCACCCTCGACCCCGGCGAGTCCGAGCTCATGAGGCGCCACGCCGAGATCGGCTACGCCGTGCTCAAGGACGCGGTCAACCCGTACCTGAAGGCCGGCGCGGTGATCGCCCTCACCCATCACGAGCGGCACGACGGCAGCGGCTATCCCCAGGGCCTCGCCGGCGAGGAGATTCCCGTGTTCGGGCGGATCGTGGGGCTCGTGGACATGCTCGACGCCCTCACGACCCGCAGACCCTACAAGGAGCCCTGGGACGTCGAGACGACGATCAGCTACCTGGAGAGCCAGAAGGACCGGCTGTTCGAGCGGCGGCTCGTGGAAGCGCTCACCGCCCACATCGACGAGGTCAAGGAAATCTACGCGGCGCACATGGGATAGTGCGGCCGCCTGAGGAGCGTCGGTCCCGCCCCGCGCAGCCGGCGCGCCGCGAACCTGGAGGTAACTCGTGCAGTACCGTCGCTATGGCAACACGGGGGCAAAGGTCTCGGCTCTCGGCTTCGGCTGCATGCGCCTGCCGATGACCGACAAGAACAAGGTCGATCGCGACAAGGCGATTCCCATGCTGCTGCGCGCCTACGAGCTGGGGGTCAACTACTTCGACACCGGCAAGTGGTACTGCGAGCAGGACTCGGAAAAGACCCTCGGCGAGGCGCTCAAGCACATGGAGCGCAGCCGCGTCTACGTCTCGACCAAGTACGCCCAGGACAAGCCGACGGCCCGCGACCTGCGCGAGAAGCTCGAGAAGAGCCTCAAGCTGCTCGACCTGCCCTACGTCGACTTCTACCACCTCTGGGGCATCTCCTGGAAGACCTACGAAGAAAAGATGGCGATCAAGGGCGGACCGCTCGAGGCTTTCCTGAAGCTCAAAGACGAAGGTCTCGTGCGCCACCTCTCGTTCTCGTTCCACTCGGACCCTGCCGACATCTTCAAGATCGTCGACACCGGCCACTTCGAGACGATGCTCTGCCAGTACAACCTGCTCGACCGCAAGAACGAGGCGGGCATCCACTACGCCGCCTCCAGGGGGCTCGGTGTGGCGGTGATGGGGCCTGTCGGCGGCGGTCGCCTCGGCGGGCCGAGCGAGGCGGTCAGAGGCCTGCTCGGCGGCAGGAAGACGGCGAGCAGCCCGGAGCTCGCGCTGCGCTTTGTGCTGGCCAACCCCGATGTCGCCATCGCGCTGAGCGGCATGTCGGCCATGGCCCACGTCGAGGAGAACGCGGCTACGGTCTCCCGCCAGGAGTTCCTCAGCGCCGAGGAAAAGACCGCCGTCGAACGGGCCGCGGTCGAAAACCAGAAGCTGATGGACCTCTACTGCACCGGCTGCAAGTACTGCATGCCCTGCCCGCACGAGGTCAACATCCCGCGGATCTTCGAGGCGATGAACTACTACAAGGTGTGGGACTTCAAGGACCACGCCAGGGCGATGTACCGGGAGATCGGCACGACCAGGTGGGCGGCCGGCAAGCGCGCCGACGCCTGCGTAGAGTGCGGCGAGTGCGAGCCGAAGTGCCCGCAGAAGATCCCCATCATCGCCCAGCTCAAGGAGTCGCACGCGGCGCTGAGCGACTGAGGCGCCTGCCGCTACGCGGCGAAACCGCTCTCGCAGCGGCGGATGTGGGCGATCGAGCGGCCGGCCGCGGTCACGCGATCGGGGACGGTGAGCACCTCCACTCCGAGCCACCTGCGGTAGCCCGACTCCCGCAGGGCCCGCAGCACCGCCGCGAAGTCGATGTGCCCCTCGCCCGGCGCGAGGCGATTGCTGTCGGCCAGGTGCACGTACCCGAGCCGATCCGCATAACGGCGCAGGGTGGCGGCGATGCCGGCGTCCTCGATGTTCATGTGGAAGGTGTCGGCGTGGATCCTGATGTTCGCTGCGCCGAGCTGCGATATGTAGTCAGCGATCTCGCTCACGCTGTTCAGCAGGTCCGTTTCGTAGCGGTTCATCTGCTCGAGGACCAGCCCCACGCCCGCCTTGTCGGCTCTGCGGGCGACCCGCACCAGGCACTCCGCGAGCCACCCTTGCGCGTCGGCCCGCTCGACGCCCGGGCGGACCCTGCCGCGCACCAGACTCACGTTGATGTCGGCCCCGAACTCGCCGGCGACGTCGACGAGCGACTCGAAGAGCTCCACGGCGCGGGCGCGCCTTTCGGGCTCGGGGTCCGTGAAGTGCACGCCCATCACCCGCGATATCTGGCCGGTGGAGATCACCGGAAGCTCGAGGGCGTTGTCGGCAAGCAGCCGCCTCAGGCGCGGGACTTCGACGCTCTCCGATCGGAAGAGGGCCAGCTCGATGCCGTCGTAGCCGAGCGCCTTGATCCTGGGCAGGCTCTGCTCCAGGCCCCTGAAGACCACCAGCGCCTGCGGATGCGCGTCGTCGGTGCCCACGGTGACCGCAACCTTCATCCTTGCCTCCCAAGGCGGCAGAGCCTGTCGGCCAACTCCGTGATCCGCTCGCTGTGTTCGAGACCATCGACCCAGCGGCGGGGGATCGCCGCTTCGCCGTTCAGCGCGCCGCTCGCCGCGCCGGCCATGGCCGCAACTGTGTCCGCGTCGCCGCCCAGGCTCACCGCGAAGCTGACCGTCTCTTCGTAGTCCCGCGGCGACCTGAGAAAGCAGTAGATCGCCGTCGGCACCGAGTTCTGGACTTCGACCGAGTTGCCGAGCGCCTTGATCACCTCGTAGACGTCGGGCGCACGGCCGAGCAGCTCCTCGACCTTGCGCAGCCGCCGGCGCAGCACCTCTTCGCGGGCTGCCTCGAGCAATCGGCGGAGAAACGCGGCAGGCTCGAAGCGCCGGGGATCCTCCACGCCCATGGCCAGGCCCACGGCCAGCGCCTGCAGGACGCAGGCGTCCTGCGCGAGGTCGCCGCAGTGCGTGACCTCGCCCGAGGCACGCGCCGCCCGCTCGAGCTGCGCCGGATCGCCGGCGTAGAACGCTCCGACGGGCGCGACGCGCATGGCCGACCCGTTCCACGAAGCGCTGAAGGTGCTCAGGATCTCCCTGCTCGCCCTGCGCCAGTCCCACCCGAGGTCCATCAGGTGGATGAAGTTCCGGAACACGGTCCCGTAGCCGCGGAAGTTGTCGTAGATGTCCACGAATCGCCGCGCCAGGTCATCCTGGTCCACACCGTTGTTGGCCGCGAGGCATTCGCCGAGGGCGATCATCAGCTGCGTGTCGTCGGTGTAACTGCCCCTGGGCAGCTTGCCGTCCAGGTAGTCGGTGACCTTACCGTGCAGGCGCCGGATCTGCAGGTAGTTCATGCCCTCGACCGGCATGCCGAGGGCATCGCCGACCGCGGCGCCGATCAGGCAGCCGCGAAACCGCGACCTCAACAACGCTCTGTCCACCGCGACACGTCTTTCCGCACCCTGCGAGTCAGTGCAACGGGCCGCATTCTAGTCGCGGCTCCCGCGAGCTGTCAACGCAGCCTGTCGGCGCGCGCCGCGGCCGCACCGGGAGCGATCCCGTTTTGTGGGTGGCTTCAGGCGGCCAGCAGGCGCCTGAAGTC
>CAZKGO010000083.1:0-21662 GCA_964552235.1 uncultured Spirochaetales bacterium
AACACCAGCATCAGCACCGCCGACATGGCGCCCAGGCCCGAGAGCAGGATCAGCATGTACCAGGGGGTCACACGCCAGATGTTGAGCACCATCACGGGGATCTTCGACAGCTCGACGCTGTTCAGCCACGGCTGCCGCGGCAGGCCCACCGCCTGCAGGATGCTGTTGGCGAGTCCGCTGTTGAGATCGAAGATCGTGTTGAACACCAGTCCCACGGCCACGGTGGCGGTCACGTTGGGCAGGAACAGGATCAGGCGAAAGGCGCGCCGGCCCCTGAGCCAGGGGCTGTGTAGCAGCGACGCCATCAGCAGGGCGAGCACGATGATCAAGGTGACGTCCACCACCCAGTAGATGACCGTGTTGGTGAACGCGTCGATGAAGCGCTGGTCGCGCAGCAGCAGGGCGTAGTTGCGCAGCCCGACCATGCGCATCGGCTTCAGGCCGTCCCACTCGTGGAAGGTCAGGACGAAGGACCAGACCAGCGGAAACGCGCCGAAGACCAGGAACAGGATGTAGAAGGGAGCGATAAAGAGGTAGGCGTGGCGCATCTTCCACATGCGCTCGAGTGTCGGCTGCACTCGTGCCTCCAAAGCAGCAGGCGGTGCCCCGCCTCCAGGAAGCGAGCGGGACACCGCCCGGGCGTTCGCAGAGCGATTACTTCTTGTCGGGGTTGGCCGGAGCCTTCCCGATCTTCTCGCGCAGCACCTTGCCCATGTTGGCGATGGCCTGATCCATGGTCTGGGCGCCCGCCACGAACTTCTCCAGCTCAGCCGAGATGATGGTGTCGGCCTCGGCGTCGGC
Source organism: uncultured Spirochaetales bacterium (assembly GCA_964552235.1). Lineage (GTDB taxonomy): Bacteria > Spirochaetota > Spirochaetia > SZUA-6 > CAVTHK01 > CAVTHK01. Next base: position 802 of record CAZKGO010000083.1, read on the forward strand.
CGTGGTCACGCGCAGGTTCTGCGAGACCTTGCGCAGACCGAGGCCTTCCATCTGCTTGAACGACTGGCCGCCGTAGAAGGGATCCGGCTCGTTCCAGAACGGCTCGGCCAGCATCGCCTTGGACAGGGGGTTCTGGACCGGCCCGTTGCCCGCCAGCACCTTGAGGGTATAGTCCTGCCGCCATTTGCTGTCGAAGTTGTAGTCGTACCAGATGCGCTTGTACAGCTCGGCATAGGGGGCCTTGGGCTTGGCCGTGAGGGCCACGATGTCCACGACGGGGGCGCCGCCGAGATCCAGGTCCTTGAAGACCGGGGCCTCCATCACGCGCCACTTGCCCGCCATGTCCTTGTTGTTCGCCTTGAGGAACTCGTCGTAGAAGGCGCCGATGTAGAAGGTGGCCACCTTGCCCTGCCGGGTCGCCTCGTACAGAGGCGGCTGCAGGATCACGGAGTTGAACAGCAGCCCTTCCTTGTGCAGCGTCTCCAAGTACTTGAGGGCCTTGATGGCGCCGGGATCCTTGTCGATGACCACGTTGCCGTCATCGTCCCAAATCCTGGCCCCCGCCTGGGGCATGAGGCCGCGCCGTCCCCAGTAGCGCCACGTGCGGGTCTGGGGGTCGACGTAGGAAAGGAACACCTGGCCCTTGCTCTCGCGCTTGAGCTTGCGCCCGACCTCGAGCCAGCCCTCGAAGGTGGCCATCTCCTTGGGGTCGATCTTGTACTTGTCGAGGATCTCCTTGTTGTAGAACAGGAGCTGCGGCCGCAGGCTGCGCGGCAGCGCCCAGAGCTTGCCCTTGTAGTAGCCCTGGTCGTAGGTGCCGGCCACGAACTTGTCCTCCAGCGGCTTGAGGTACTCGGTCATGTCCAGCAGGATCCCGGCCTCGACCATCGCCTGCATGCTCACCGGGAACGTCGAGACCACGTCGGCCATCTCGTTCCAGCTCTTGGAGGTCCAGGCGAGCATCGTCTTCTGCCGTACCTCTTCCTCGCCCTTGGTGGCCACGGCCTCGGCCGTGACTCCCTCGGTCTCCTTGGGGTGCAGCTTGAACCACTCGTCGTACATCAGCTGCAGGAACTTCGGCTGGCCGAAGGCCCAGTGCACCATCTTGCCCTTGGGCGCCTTGTACGCGCCGCCGGCCGCTGTGCCTGCGCCTCCGCAGGAGACGAGCAGCGCCCCGACGATCAAGGCAACGAGAACCAGAAGAAGGTTTCTCCGCATGTGTTTCTTTGCCTCCCCGGCGGCCGTCTTCCAGGCCGCGCGTGGGCCGCAGTATGCTATCGAGCGCGCGCGAGGGTCAAGGCGCCGGACCGAGCGGCCGCCCCTGCTACCGCACGCTCCTGAGAAAGACCGGCGCCATCAGGTTGTCGACCGGGGCGTGGTCGTCGGTGAGCAGCACCACGCCGCTGCGCGCCTTGAGCGCCTCCAGGCGGCCGCGCTCGAGGGCCCGGCCGATCGGCTGGCCGCCGGAGTCGGCCAGCAGGTCCGGCGGGGCGGCGCCCCGGCCCGCGGCCAGAACGAACGTCGAGCGGGAGCCCTCGTCAAAGGCCAGCGGCGCGTAGACCGCGACGCTCGGAAACACCTCATCGAGGGTCCGGAGGTAGCTGGCAAGGAAGCGGCCCTCGGGGAGGATGTCGACGACGTTGACGATGAGCAGGCCGCCGTCGGCCAGAAGCGACGCCGCAGCGCGGGTGAACTCCAGCGTCGTCAGGTGCGCGGGCACGGCGTAGGAGTTGAACGCGTCCAGGTAGACGAGGTCGTACTCCCGGCTGCCGGCGGTCTCGCTCACGTGCACGCGGGCGTCCGCGATCACCAGGTCCAGCCGCGAGTCGGCCGCCACCTCGAAGAACGAGCGCGCCACGCGGATCACCTGCGGGTCGACCTCCACGACGCGGTTCGACGCCTGCGGGTAGTGCCGCTCCAGGTACGTCGGAAAGGTCAGCCCGCCGGCCCCCAGGGTGAGGGTTCGCAGGCCCCGCGCAGGGCCGAGGCGGGCCGCGGCATGCCGCGTGAGAGCGGCAAAGATGCGCTCGTACTCGTACAGCAGGTTGTCGGGGTTGCCCGGCTCGATCCTGTTGTGGATCAGGCCGTCCATGATGAGCACGCGCTCGGTCCTGCCGGCCCGCGTCGACTCGGCCACCGTGATGTGCGAGTACTGGGAATCGGTGGTGTACAGGGCGTCGGGACGCGTCGCCCCCTGCGGCGACAGCAGGTAGAGAGCGAGGATCGCGGCCAGCAGGAGAGCCGGGAAGAGCCGGCAGCCCTCCACAAGCAGGGCCATGGCAGCCAGAGACGCCGCCACCAGAAAGATGATCGACTTGATGCCGAGCAGCGGAATCAGGACAAAGCCTGCCAGGAACGTCCCGACGATGCTGCCGACCGCCCCGGCCGCGTAGATGCCGCCCACGGTGCGGCCCACCCGCACGTCGCGCACGAGGGCGTACTTGGCCATAACGGGCGAGATCAGGCCAAAGGACGTGGCGGGCAGGAAGAAGAGCACGAAGATCAGGGCCACCGACCGGAGCACGGCGTTGAGCGAAACAAAGGAGACCCGCCCGGACTGGATCAGGGCGTTCAGCCCGAGGTCCGTCAGGAAGATCAGCAGGACGAGGAGCGATGTCAGCAGAAGGACGGGAGCCGTGATCCGCACCGGGTCCCGGCGGTCGGCCAGCCGCCCACCGAGAAAGTTCCCGAGGCTGATTCCGCCGAGCACGACGCCGATCACCCCTGTCCAGGTGAACAGCGAGGTGCCGAAGTACTTGGCCACCAGGCGGCTGGCGGCCAGTTCGATGATCATCACGCCCATGTTCGCCACGAACACGACCAGGTAGGGCAGCGGGCGTTTCGCGCCGTTGGTCATCGCTGCAGTGTTCCCGCTCCCCCCGGGGCTGTCAATCGTCACTGTGCGTGCCCGCGGCAGACTCAAGCTCGCGCCGCGGCCACCCCCGATGTAGAATGACGCCGGCGGCCGTCGATGAACGAGGCAGAGCGGCAGTCCGCCGCAAACCACGAGTCTCCGGAGGCCGGGCTCGCGCGCCTCGCGCGCCTGCTCGGCGCAGACGAGGGCTTCTACGTCCTGGCGCTGCACGGCTTCGTCGAGCGCTGGCTACGGCGCGAAAGAGGCTACGGCGAGGCCTGCGGGTTTGCCGAGCTCATGCGGGCCTTCCGCGACGAGCTGCTCGCGGGCAGGGGTGGGCGCCTCGAGGAGCTCTCCTGCCTGTCGGGCCTCGCCCGCCAGCACGTCTTTGCTCACCAGGTGAGCGACGCCTTCGAGCGGCTCGACCCCGAAGAGGCGATCGCGGCGACGCACCTGTTCCTCTCGTTCTGCCGCCTTGCGGGGCTCGACCGCTGCAGCGCCCTTGCCGCTCTGGAGAGGCGCCTCGAGGGCTGGAAGCGCCGCAGCCCGCAGCCGCAGCCCGGCGCCGTGATCAGCGCCATGCAGGCCGAAATCCAACGCCTCGGCGCCGGCGCGAGGGAGCTGCTCGGCCGGCGCGCCCGCCACCAGGAGCTTGTGCAGCGCCTCCACGCGCTGCGTGCGTGTGCGGCCGCGTCCGATCGCGGCGAGCGGGAGCGGCTTGCGGCCGAGCTCGCCGGGTTCGCGCCCCTGGGGCGCTACCTAAACCGCCTCGGCCGCCTGTCGGTCTACGCGGCCGCGCGCAGGGACTACGAGCGCTCGATCCGGCAGCTCGCCCCCGAGCAGGAGGAGGCGGCCGAGGCGGCCAAGATGCCCACCACCTGCCTGATCCGCGGCGGGCCGGGCACGGGCAAGTCGCTGGTGCTGCTGGAGTCGCTGCGGCGCTTCGCGCGGCAACAGGCCCTCGATTTCGGCGAACGGGAGAGCGTGGTGCTCGCGACATCGAGCCGAACGCTGGTCGAGTACGACCGCAGCATCGCCCGGCTGATGCGCCTGGACCTCGACCCGCGGGTCATCACCACGACGGACAGCCTCCTCCTCGGAAAGCTTCGGGCGATCGAGCCGGGCGCCGCCTGCGACCCGGGGGCGATGGAAAAGCTGGTCGGAGCCGACCGGGCGCCGCCGTTCCTCACGGCCGAGGAGCTGCACGAGGAGATCGAGGCGCTGCTGTTCGGGTGGGCGCTCACGCAGCGCGAGTACGTCGAGGAGATCATCCCGCGCGAGGGCATGGGGCGGCGCCTCACGCGGCGGCAGCGCGAGCAGGTGTGGCGCGTGCGCGACGAGGTCGCGGCCGAGATGGAGCAGCGGCGGTTCTACAGCCCGGGCTACGCGAGGCTCAAGCTGCTGGAGCACCTGCGCGCGAACCCGGACGACCGGAGCCTCCGCGACATCGGCACGCTCTTCCTGGACGAGGTGCAGGACCTCACCCCCGCCGCCCTCGCGATCATGCGCGAGATCACCCGCGGCGCCATCGTGATGGCGGGTGACGCGGACGAGAGCCTGTGCAACCCGGCGCCGCCCTTTGCCCGCGCAGGCCTGTCGATGCGAGGCCTCACCCGCGTGCTGCGCACCAACTTCCGCAACACGGTTCCGATACACCGGCTGGCCGAGCGCTTCCGCGAATGCTCCGCGCATCTGGGCTGGGACTCCGAAAGCGAGGGCCGGCCCGTCGCCCTGCGCCAAGGGCCCCCACCCGAGCTGCACCTGGCCGTCGATGCCGCCGAGGCGCGGGCGGCGTTGATGGAAAAGCTGCGACTGTTCGTCGAGCAGCTCGGCTGCGAGCCCGCGGACATCTGCGTACTGGTGCCGCGCGGCCTCGAGATCGCGCCGATGCTCGAGTCTCTGGCTGCCGCCGGCTGCCAGGGGGTCGCCGTCACCGCGGATCTGCCTGGCGACGGCGGCCGCGTGCGCTTGGCGACCCTGCACTCGGCCAGAGGCCTCGGCTTTCCGGTGGTGCTGATGTACGCGCCCTACCTGCCGCGGCGCGAGCACCTGGACCCGACTCTGGGCGACCGCCTCGTGCGCAACCTGGTCTACGTCGGCATCACGCGGGCGATGGACAGCCTCGACGTGTTCACGGTCGAGAGCGCCGCGCGCGCCGACGCGGTGCTCGCGCCGTTGCTCGCGAGCTTCGAGGCGTAAGGCGGCCGGGCTAGAATTTCCAGTCGAGGATCAGCGCGTTCTCGATCCCGGTCCTCGTCTGCGGCGTCGTCACGTATTCGACGGTCTCGCCGAGGTAGCTGATCGAGTACCTGAGCACCACGTTGGGCGTGAAGTGGAAGCTCCCGCCGCCGATGACCGAGTAGCCGAAGCCGTTGGCGTAGCTCACGGTAAAGCCGGCCTTGGCCCTGACCAGCGGGTTCACCGCGTAGTCGGCCTCGCTCCAGACCGAGCCGGTGACCTCGCGATCGGTGTCGAGGCTCACAAAGAGCTTGCCGAACAGCCCCAGGCGTTCGGTCGGGCGGATCCGCGCGCTCATCGAGGGCACGAGGAACCCGTAGTCGAGGTCGGGCAGCCAGTTGCCCCGCGCTCCCATCGAGACGGCCACCTCGGCGGTCTCGTAATTGAGGTCCAGCTCGCCTTCGTGGGTGAGGTCGCTCTCGGAATCGAGCCCCACTCCGTATGCGGTGATCAGATAGACCGTGTCGGTAAAGCTGACGACGGGGCCGGCGTGGAACCAGCTCTGGTGCCGGCCGTCGCTGTCGATGCGCGCCACCTTGGCCTGCAGCGTGAGGGGCCGCGCCACCCGCGCGAGAAACACTTCCTCGACCTCGGTGCGCCAGTCGCCGTCGAACCAGGTATCCACGGTGATCGAAGTGATGCTCCGCAGGCCCTCGGCCTCGACTGCGGCCGCGCCGGCCAGGAGCAGCAGCGCAACCGCACCGATGCGCAGCGCCCGCGCGAACCCTTCGTCTTTTCTCCTGATCTCGTTCATGTGCTCCCCTGTTGCGCCGCCGACGCGCTCCTGATGCCCCGCCGCTCCATCGCACCCCAGCCTTCGACCCTCTTGAGCATGCGCACGAATCCCCGCAGGCGCAGCAGGCTCATGAGCTGGCGGAAGCCGAAGTTCTCCAGAACAGCATACAGCAGCAGGCGCAGCTTGTCAGACAGCCGGAACGTTTCCTTCCGGCTGTCGGCGATGAGCAGCGAGGCGGTCGACACCAGGAGGCCGAGCAGGATGGTGGCCGTAAACACCAGCAGGAACAGCGGAAGCTCGATCATCCCCAGCGCGAGCGAAGCGGCCAGCACCAGGTAGCCCTCGGCCTCGAGCCAGGGGCCGAGGATCTCGTAGAACAGGAAGTAGGGAAAGCCGATGACGCCCGTGCGGCCGTAGAGCGGATTGAACATCATGCGGAAGTGGAAGGTCACGATGTCGAGCAGGCCGCGCTGCCAGCGATCGCGCTGGCGGCCGAGCACCTTGAAGCTCTCGGGGATCTCGGTCCAGCAGTTGGCGTCGTAGGCGTACGCTACGGCAAAGGGGATGCGCTCCTCGCGCAGCCCCCGCGTGAGGCGCACGACCAGCTCCATGTCCTCGCCGACGGTGTCCTTGAGGTAGTGCTCGCTGCGCGTGAGGTAGCCGTGAGCGTCGATCACGCGCCTGCGGGCAAAGACGCCAAAGGCCCCCGAGATGATCAGCAGCGCCCTGATGGTCGCCCAGCCGACCCGGCCGGCCATGAAGGCCCTCAGGTACTCGACGGTCTGGAATCGGGCCAGCGGCCGCTCGGGAATGCGCACGTCGACCAGCGCCCCTTTGCTCACGGTGCACCCGTTGACCGGCAGGATGTTGCCGCCTGCGGCCACGACCTCCTCTTCGGACCAGGTGAACATGCCGGCGAGGCTCAGCAGCGCGTCGCGCTGCAGCAGCGAGTCGGCGTCGATGCCCGCGAAGTACTCCTTGCGGGCCACGTTGATGCCGGCGTTCAGCGAGTCGGCCTTGCCGCCGTTGGCCTTGTCGATCACCAGCAGCTCGGGATGGCGGCTGCTCGCCCACACCCCGCGGATCTCCTGCGTGTTGAGGTAGCGATGGATGAACACGTCGGCGCGCTCGAGCTTGAACCCGTCGACCAGGCGCTGGAGGGTCGCGTCGCTGGAGCCGTCGTTGACCACGATCACCTCGTAGTCGGGGTACTGGAGGTTGAGCAGCGAGTTGACGCTCTCGACGATCGAGGCCTCTTCGTTGTAGGCCGGCGAGATGATCGAGATCGATGGCAGCACCCCTTCGCGGAACAGGAACGACGAGCGCAGCAGCGAGCCGAACCGCGCCTGGCGGCTCACACCAAAGGCTGAAAAGAATAGAAGAAGAAGGTAGCTCGCATTCAGCGACGTCGCGTAGACGGCGAACGCCGCATTGAAGCTCGAGAGGAACCGCTGCAGAAAGGGCGGCGGACCGAGCGCCGCCGGCAGCAGGCACAGCAGCGGCACAAAGCCTGCGCCGACGGCCAGGAAGACCGCGAGCATGCGGATGCGGGGGTGCTCGCGGCGCGCGGACCGCTCGGCGGGCGCCGCCGGCGGCTCGAGGCCGAGGGCCGCCAGCAGCCGCTCGGAGAGCAGCGGCCGCAGCCGGCCGGCGCACGCGGGCTCCTCGCGCAGGCACTCGGCGAGCACCTCGAGCGCCCTCCGCTCGATGCCGGCGTCGGTGTTGCGGTTGAGAAAGTTTGCCAGCGCGCTGAGCTTGTCCTGGCGGAGCATCAGGCGGAGCACCTGCCTGGCCATCTCAGCTTCGGGCGAGACCAGCCTGGCGAAAAAGACGTCGGCCCAGTCCGAGAGCACCTCGACGAGGACCGCGCGGGCCGCGGGCCGGTTCTCGTTGAGGCAGCGCATGGCCAGCGTCCGAAGGTGCTGGGGCCGGGAGCGCACGATCGCCGAGAGCGCCAGGACCAGGCTCCTGCGGATCAGGGGATCCTCCAGGCGCGCAAAGAGCAGGCCGAGCGAGCGGGCCGAGGGCAGCCTGCCCAGCGACTCGACGGCGAGGTTTCGGATCAGGTAGTCGTCGTGGGCCAGGAAGCGCTCGTGGTCGATCGAGGCCGCGTAAGAGGAGGCGAGGGCGCGGAAGGCCGCGTGGGCCACGTCGAGGTCCTGCGAGTCGGCGCGGGAGGCCAGGTAGTCCCGCAGCTCGCCCGAGGGGTGGCGCTCGGCAAAGTGGATGAGCAGGAGCTGGATCTCCTTTTCGGGGCGGCCGGCGAGCATCGGAAAGTAGCCGCGGACGCCTTCGGCCAGCTCGGACAGCAGGCCCCGCAGGCTGCGCTGGTAGCGCTGCGGCTGCCCGGCGAGCGTATCGATCATCGTGGGGATGGCCGCGCTCGCGTTCATCGCCGAAAGGCTGCTGCATAGGGCGAGGCGGACCGCGCGGCTGCGCTCGACCTCGAGGGCGCGGACCAGCGACACGGTGACGGCCGGGCCGGGCGCGAGCGGCAGAAAGACGGCGGCGCGGATGCGGCGGTAGCGGTCGCCGGAGCGCAGGTCCCGCAGCAGCCGCGGCCGCAGGCCGGTGCGCTCCAGCAGCTCGGCGAGCGTCCGCCGCTGCCGCTCGCCCAGCTCGACCGCGTCGCCGGCGCGCGAGCACTCGTCGAGAAACAGCCAGCGGCGACGGCGCACGAAGCGCAGCGACGGCCGGTCGAGAGCCCCGGCGCCGCCGGCGAGCGCCCGGCCGAGAATCGCTCGAGCGGCCGCGCGCCGGCGGGCTCCGGCGCGGAGGGCGAAATGGCGCGCGACGAACAGGATCGCCGTCACCACATCGAGCAGGAGCGTGGCCGAGAACAGCAGCCAGGGGGTGGAGACGCTCACACGCCGTATCCCTGCTGCGGGCAGCCGCGGGCGAGGTTCGCCACCAGACCCGCCACCTCGGTGACGGAGATCGGCTTGCGGAAGTAGTGGCGGATGTCCAGGTCCACGGCCTTGCGGATCAGCTCCTCGTTCTTCCTGTGCGACACCAGGATGAACGGGATCTCGTTCCAGAGCACGTTGGATCGCAGCCGCTCACGCAGGGTGAATCCGTCGAGCCGGCTCGCCATCGCCTCGGCGATGATTACCGTCGGAGGCTCGCTCTCGATGAGCGAGAGTGCGGTCTCGCCGTCCTCGCAGACGCGCACCGCGATGTCCGCCGCCTCCAGCGCCGCAACGAGCAGCGCCAGCGAGGCAGGCTCGGGCTCCACCAGCAGCACCGTGGTCCGGCCGGAGCCGGCGGGCGACTCGACCTCCGTGCTGTCGCAGATGGTGTTGGCTCCCTGCTCGTGGGCGACGTGCAGTCGGTAGAGGGCCGCCTGCTCGGCGCGCAGGGCGATCTGCTCGTCGGTGCCTTCGTCGAGAAAGAGCTCGTAGAGATTGACCAGGCCGATCGAGACATACAGGCGGGCGAGCGACTGCTCGGACTGCCGCACGAGCCGGAGAATCTCCTCGGCGATCTCCCGGGCCTGAGGCGCGCTGCACGAGGGGGCGTAGTAGGCGAACAGCGGCCCGCCGAGCCTCACCGCGAGGTGCCCGGCCCTCTGCGGCTGGGACCGGAGGCCGGAGAGGATGCGGGCGATGGCGCGCAGCACGTCGTCGCCGACGCCGCGGCCGTGGCGGGCGTTGATCGCCACGATGTTGTCAATCCTCACGGCGAGCAGGGCGCCGTTGGTCTCGCTCTCCCGGGCCCGGCGGAACTCCTCGGGAAAGCGCAGGCGGAACAGCTGCTCGTTGTGCAGCCCGGTGAGGGCGTCGATCGCCAGCCGGTCTTCGGAGGGGGCGGTTTCCATCTCAGGGCAGTATAGCGCACCCGCAGGACTGCGGGGGCGCCGAATCGAGGCTAGTTCTTTCCGGGCAGGACCTCGTAGTAGTCCACGTGGACGATCGGGGCCGAGCCGTAGCCCTTCTCCGTGCCTCCGTAGCGGCCCATGACGCTCACCAGGTCCTTCTCGATGAGCCTCGGCTTGCCCGAGAACTGCAGAATCACTTCGTCGCCCAACGGGACGGCGCCGCCGGACTCCCTGGTGGACAAGCCGACGAAGAAACGGCCTCCCTTCTCGCCCATGTACCACGCACGCCCCTTGAACGCGAGCAGCGTTTCCATCGGGATCTCGTTCAGCATGGCGGCGCGGTAGTCGAGGGGCACGGCCCGGGTCGCGTAGTCCTCGCGCGACGGAACGGCGGCGGCAGGCTGCTCCGGTGGAGGCGCGGCCGCAGCCGTCGTCGCCGGCTCGGGTGCCGGCGTTCCCCGCAACGGCGTTTCCCGCACAGCCGCAGGCGCAGCCGCAGCGCGGCTGCGGCCGTCAGCACCGGCGCCAGGACCAGGATCGCTCGAGAACCTCTCGCCATGGTTCGCTCCTGCCGTCGAATGATAGGGCACCTCGCGCCCCCTGTCCACGCAGCGCTCGATCGTTGCGCCGCCTGGCCGCGGCTGCGGCGAGATCCGCATCCGCGGGGCTTCCGCCTGCGATGGTGTAGATTTTGAAACGGGCCCAGAGGAGACAGGGTATGGACAGCGTCACGGTTCTGCCGGCGGGAAGCATCGGAAGGGGCTTCGTCCCCAGGGAGCACCTCTGCGAGGGAAAAGACGAGTATCATCTCAGGGACGCCCAGGCGCCCTGGCCCAGGGAACGATGGCGCCACCTGCGGGCCGACGAGATCGAGCGGCTGGTCAAGAACGATAACGCCTGCGACGACTGGAACGATCTCCTGGTGACGGACCAGTTCGATGCCTCCAGGATCAAGAACTCGAGGTTCCACGGCCTGGTGCGGATCGGAGCCGTGCGCGACGTGGTGCTCGAGCACCACGACCTGATGGTCCCCACCGGCATCACAAACAGCGTCGTCATCGCCTGCGACATCGGCGACGACACGGCCATCCACGAGGTGCGCTACCTCGCACACATCATCGTCGGCGATCGGTGCATCCTGCTGAACATCGACGAGATGCACACGACCAACCACGCCAAGTTCGGCAACGGCATCGTCAAGGAAGGCGAGCCGGAGGAGGTCCGCGTCTGGCTCGACGTGATGAACGAGACCGGCTCCCGCCGGATCCTGCCCTTCGACGGCATCATTCCCGCGGACGCCTACCTGTGGGCCAAGTACAGGGACGACACCCGCCTGCAGGCCAGGCTCAAGGAGATCACCCAGAACGCCTTTGACTCCCGCCGCGGGATGTACGGGTCGGTCGGCTCCCAGTGCGTGATCAAGAACTGCCAGATCCTCAAGGACGTCAAGGTGGGGCCCTTCTGCTACATCAAGGGCGGCAACAAGCTCAAGAACCTGACCATCAATTCCTCCGCGGAGGAGGCGACGCAGATCGGGGAAGGAGTGGAGCTGGTCAACGGCATCATCGGGTACGGATGCCGCATCTTTTACGGAGTCAAGGCCGTGCGCTTCGTGCTCGGCGACAACTCCCAGCTCAAGTACGGCGCCCGGCTCATCAACTCGTTCCTCGGCGAGAACTCCACCATCTCCTGCTGCGAAGTCCTCAACAACCTGATCTTCCCCGCCCACGAGCAGCACCACAACAACTCGTTCCTGGTGGCCGCTGTCGTGATGGGGCAGAGCAACATGGCGGCCGGGGCCACCATCGGCTCCAATCACAACAGCCGGGCCAACGACAACGAGCTGCAGGCCGGCCGCGGCTTCTGGCCGGGGCTGTGCACCAGCCTCAAGCACTCCTGCCGGTTCGCCTCGTTCGTTCTGCTGTCCAAGGCGGACTATCCCGCGGAGCTGGACATCCCGCTGCCGTTCTCGCTGCTGAACAACAACACGGCCGCCGACCGGCTCGAAGTCCTGCCGGCGTACTGGTGGCTGTACAACATGTACGCCCTGGCCAGGAACACGTGGAAGTTCCGGGACCGGGACAGGCGCAGGCGCAAGATCCAGCACGTCGAGTTCGACTTCCTCGCCCCCGACACCGTCGAGGAGATCCTGGCCGCGCGCCGCCTTCTGGCCGTGTGGGCAGCCCGGGCCGACTTCGAAGCTCGGGGCGCCGAGGCCCCGGCCGACCAGGAGGAGCTCGCAAGAATCGGCGGCGAGCTGCTGGCAGACTCCGACGGACGGGCAGACAGGCTGGAGGTTCTCGGGGAGAACATGGAGAAGTCGCACCGCAAGGTGGTGATCCTGAAGGCGCGCAAGGCCTACGCCGCCTACGGGGATATGCTTCACTACTACGCGGTCAGAAATCTGGTGGACTACCTCGCGACCAGCCACGGGCAGACCTTCTCATCGATGTGCGACGCGCTCGAGGGCGCTCGCGTGAGCCGGTGGGTGAACCTGGGAGGCCAGCTGGTCCCCGAAGAGGAGGTCGACCGCCTCCGATCCGACATCGGGTCGGGAAGGCTCGCCGGGTGGCATGAGATCCACTCGCGCTACGATGCCCTGTGGCAGGCGTATCCGCGCGAGAAACAGAAGCACGCGTACGCGATCTTGTGCCGGCTGATCGGAACCGGCAGGCCCACGGTCGAGGGCTGGCTCGCAGCCCTCGAGCGGGCGGTCGCGATCCAGGGGTACGTCCGGGACCAGGTCTACCTCTCGCGGAAAAAGGACTTCGACAATCCGTTCCGCCGCTCGACGTACCGCAACGAAGCCGAGATGAAGGCCGCCATCGGAACGGCCGAAGACAACAGCTTCATCAGGCAGATGAACAAGGACACCGAGGCCTTCAAAGAGGTCGTCGAAAAGGTGAAGAGACAGATCTGAGAACGGCGCCCGAGGGTGCGAAAGGACGAGACCATGAATCTGCAGCAGCCCGCCTACTCCCGCTACATGCTGGTCCGCGAAATGATGGAGGCCGTCGACGTGGCGCGGCGCTTCGATCCGCGGTGCACCCGCGAGCTTGCCGGTAGGATCGGGAAGGCGCGCAGGCTCTTCCTCACCGGCGAGGGATCGAGCCGCATCTTTCCCGCCAAAAACGCCATCCGCAAGGCGCTGCGGTGGGGCCTAGACCTGCGAATCGCCACCGAAGGCTCCCGCCAGGCGGCCGAGTACGACCTGTCCCGCTTTGCCGTCTTCCTGGCGTCGAACTCCGGAAGGACCAAGGAGGTGGTGACGCTCGCCAGGAAGCTGGCGGAAGCCCGGCACAGGAACCGCTTCGGCCTCACGGCCAACGCGGGGACGGCGCTGGAAAAGGAGTGCAGCGAGACCCACGTCCTCGGCTGCGGCTGGGAGCAGGCCGTGGCGGCCACCAAAAGCGTCGTCGAGCAGGCCCTGTTCTACGAGTCGATCGTCAGGCACATCGCCGGGAGGGACATGTGGGACCGCGCGAGGCTCTCGGATGCCGTCGCCGCGGCGCTTTCCCGCAAGATCGACACGGCGATCGTGGAGGCGGCCGCCCAGGCGCCCACGATCTTCTTTGCGGGCTACAACGACGGGGTGGCCGAGGAGCTGACCCTCAAGACCAACGAGATCACGCGGAGAAAGTCCGACTTTCTCGAGGGCACCTACGCCGTGCACGGCGTCGAGGAGGTGATGAGCCCCAAGGACGTGGTCTTTGTCGTCGATCCGATCGAAGAGGAGATCGAGAAGTTCCAGGAGGTCCTCGTCAAGGGCGTGGGCCTCGAGGTGGTGGCCATCGCCGCCCGGGGCACGCCGCTGCCCACCATCCAGGTGCCCGAGGCGGGCGAGATGAACCCGTACGTGTTCCTGTGCGCGGGCTGGAACCTGCTCGTGGAAATCGGACTGCGCCTGGGCATCGACCTCGACAAGCCGGAGCGGGCGCGCAAGGTCGGAAACGAGATCGCGGGGTAGCGGCGCGTGCGCGCGTCGCAGCTCCTCAGCCAGCCGCGCCGCCGCCGCGCAGCGGCCACTTCGGAAAAGCGACCTGCCCGGGCACGGCCACGCGGGTCGTGAACAGGCTCTTGCCCGCCGTGATGTAGAGCGTGCGGCCGTCGTCGCCGCCGAAGGCGAGGTTGGTGATCGTGTCCTCGTGCACGGGGATGCGGCCGAGCAGCCTTCCCTCGGGCGTCATCACGTAGATGCCCGGCGGCACGTCCGCCGTCTCGTGCGGTCCGCGGGGCGCCATGATCCCGGCCGCCACGTAGAGGTTCCCCTCGACGTCGAGGCGCATCCCGTCTCCGCCGCGCCCGGGGGCGAAGTCGTAGACCAGCCGCTGGCTGCGCGGCTCGCCCCCCTCGTCGAGGTCGAAGCGCCACACCTTGCGGTTGCCTCCCACCACCGGACAGCTGTCGATCAGGTACAACGTCGTCGAGTCCTGAGTCACCGCGATGCCGTTGGGCCGCTGGATGTCGGGCTGGCAGATGATCCTGTGCACGGCGCCGTCGAGGTCGATGCGGTAGACCGCTTCTTCCTTCATCTCCATGGCCGAGCGGTCGGAGTAGCAGGGGTCGGTAAAGTAGACCCGGCCGCGGCCGTCGACGCAGATGTCGTTGGGCGAGTTATAGCGCTTGCCCTCGTAGCGCTCGCTGATCACCTCCAGGGCGCCGCTCGCCAGGTTGGTGCGCGTCACGCGCCTGCCTCCGCCGGGGCCGAACTCGGCGCCTTCGCAGTGCCACAGGCGGCCTTCGCGGTCGAAGGTCTGGCCGTTGGTGCGCCTGCTCGGCTCCCTGAAGACCGTGCACCGTCCGTCGCGGCCGAGCCGCAGAATCCGGTTGCCCATGATGTCGGAAAAGAACACGTTGCCCTCCCCGTCCACGGCCGGACCCTCGGTAAAGGCGAGGGTCACGGCCGAGGCGAGCGGGCCCGCTCCCGCGGGAGGCGGCAGGTCCACGTACGATGGCTTTTTCATGGAGCGAGTGTATCAGAACCAGGTCGATCGCGGCGAGCTCGGGCCGCCGCCTGCTGGCACGCTCCTGCACGGTGAGCTACACTCGATGTCATGGAAACAGAGAGCGAGTTCCCGTCGGACGTCTACCTGGAAGTGACGAAAAAGGGCGCCGAGTCTTTCCTGTTCCCCATCACCAAGAAGACCGTCACCATCGGCCGGGACCCCGGCTGCGACCTGCACATCGACGACCCGTACGTGTCGCGCAAGCACTGCCAGATCGTCTTCAGGGGCGATCACTTCACAGTCATGGATCTCGGGTCGCTGAACAAGACCGTGGTCAAGGGCAAGCAGTACATCCAGAAGAACCTGATGCCCGGCAGCGAGCTCAAGCTGGGCCGCACGCAGCTGCGGTTCGTGTGGGACGGCTCGCTCCAGTGGCGGCGCGAGCACGGGGCGACCGGGGAGCCGTCGGAGGACGAAGACCAGTCCGCGCCGGAGTCGGACAAGCCGGACGCGGGATAGCGGCGGCGTCGGCGCCGCGACCCCTACCCTGCCCGCACAGCCGCAGACTCGCCGCGCCGCACGACGAAGGTGCGCCACAGGATGCCGTTGCGGCCGAGGCGGTCGGCGTTGCCGACGGCCTGCTTGCAGGCAAAGCCCGCGGCTTCGGCAAGTTCCCTCCAGCGGCTGTCGGGCAGGATGTTGTAGTAGCGGCCATCGGCCTCCGTGCCGTCGGGGGCAAGCCCGGGGCGGGCGGCGCGCGGCCAATCGAGCCCTGGCGCGCCTCGCCCGCGCGCGCTACAGTGGCGGCGATGCTCACGCTGCCGCAGTTGGAGCGTATCCTCGAGGCGATGCCTCCGCTGGAGGCGCCGCGGGCCACGCGCCTGCCGCTGCTGCTGTGGCCGCTCACCGACCTCGAAGCGGATGAGCCGGGGGCCGCGTCCCGCTGCCTGCGGGACCTGGAGCTGCGCGGCGCCGCCCTCATCAGCAGCTGGGACCATGAGAAGCCCGACAGCCTCGAGCGCGCGCTGCTCGTGGGCCGGATCGCCCGCGACCTCGGTCTGCCCGTGGTCGTCAACGCGAACCGGCTGCTGCACCGCTTCTGCAACGGCGACGAGCGGACGGCCCACGTGGACGACGGCGGGCGGCCCTTCTTCGACTTCTCCTTCGATCCTCGAGTCCCGATCGGCTGTCCGTTCGCTCTCGACTTCCGCCTGAGCGAGATCCGCGGCCGGGTCGAGCGGTTCGCCGACGCCTACTGCCGCGAGAGGGTGACGCCGCTGCTGGTGTTCGCCGACTGGGAGATCGACGGCCCCCTCGACGGAAACGGCGCCTGGGAGGCGGCTCGGCGCTGCCGCCGCTGCCGCGGGCGCGTCGGGCGGGTCGAGGACCACGCGGCCTTCCAGGCTGCGGTGCGGGCCCGGCGCGCGGCCCTGCAGCGCGCCGCCTTTGCCGACCCGCTCAGGCAGCGCTTCGCGGGAGTGCTCGTGGGCAACTACGCGGTCCACCCCCACGACGGATGGCGCTACTGGTACGACTGGTTCGAGCGCCTCGCCGATGGCGCGCCTTTTCGCGCCGACCAGCGCGCCAGGTACAGGCCCTGGGCCGACGAGTTCACCGGCACCGGCTATACCCTGGCGATGCCCGTGCTCTACAACTGGTACCCGGTCTTTTCGTGGTACGACTACGCCGAGCCGGACTACCGGTGGCTGCGCCCGCTGCTCCTCGAGGCGAGCTCCGTGGGCCGCAGCGCGCCCGCCGGCCTGCCGATCGCGCCCTTTGTGCACTGGCACACCACCTCGCTGCCTCCCGAGCCGGATCCCGCCGTGCGCCAGCTCTCTGCGGCCGCCTACCGGGAGATGCTGTGGCACGGGCTGCTGCGCGGAGCTGCGACTCTCTTTCTCTGGTGCCGGGCCGACGAGACGCAAGAGGAGGTTCGCCTCGTCCACGAGGTCTTTGCCGAGGCGCAGCGGTACGCGCGGTTCATCGACGAGGGCGTGCCCGAGCTCTTCGACGTGCCGGCCGAGCCCGGGCCTGTCGTGTCTGCCCGCGGGCTGGGCGACCAGGCTCTCGTGCGGCGCAGCGACTTCGGGCCGGCGGATGTGCGCGGCGAGGCCCGGGGCGGAGTCCGCGCCGGCGAGTGCCGCGTCGTGCCGCGGAGCGCCCTTGCCACCGGGTGAGCCTTCTCCCTATGATGACTGTCCTGTGGGCAGTCGACGGAGCGCTGAACGCGAGAGCGGGCCGCGATCGGCGGCCGGCGCCGATGGAGGCGGCCGATGCATGAGCTGAGAGTCGCCTGCGGGCAGTTCGTCGCCCGACCCGGGGACATGAACGCCAACGCCGGCCGCATCACGGCTCTGATGGCCGAGGCCAAGGCCGAGCGATGCGCGCTCGCGGTCTTTCCGGAGCTGATCGCGAGCGGCTATCTCGCGCCGGCTGCGGTGAGCGCCCTTGCGGCGCCCTTGGACGCGCCGGCTGTCGGCGCGAT
Source organism: uncultured Spirochaetales bacterium (assembly GCA_964552235.1). Classification (GTDB taxonomy): domain Bacteria; phylum Spirochaetota; class Spirochaetia; order SZUA-6; family CAVTHK01; genus CAVTHK01. Next base: position 17,878 of record CAZKGO010000083.1, read on the forward strand.
CCGGGCCGCCGCCGCCGAGCTGGCTTTGGCCGTGGTCTTTGGCTACCCGGAGCTGGCCCCCGACGGCCGCAGGCACAACAGCTTCGTGCTGGTCGACGCGGCGGGCGCGATCGCCGCGGTCTACCGCAAGATGCACCTGTGGGGCGCCGAAGCCGAATGGGCCGCCGGCGGAACCGAAATCCCGGTGGTCGACGTCGCCGGCGCGCGCGTGAGCGGCTGGATCTGCTTCGACACGCGCTTTCCCGAGCTGGCGCGCGTGGCGGCGCTGCGCGGCGCCGAGGTGGCTGCCGTGCCCACCGCCTGGCTGGGCCCGCCGCAGGAGTGGGAGCTCTCGCTGCGGGCGCGGGCGCTCGACAACTCGCTCTTCGTCGCCGGGGCGGACATCATCGACGAGGGCATCGGCTGCCACGGCCACAGCATGATCGTGGACCCGAAAGGGAACATCCTCGCCCGGGCCCGCCCCGGCGAGGAGGGGCTGATCTCGGCGACGCTCGATCCCGCGGCGCGCGCGGCCCAGGTCGGGAGGCTGCACCTGCTGGAGGCGCGCAGACCTTCGCTCTACGCCGAGCTTTCGCGCTGAGGCCGGCTCCGGATCGCGAGGGGCCCCGACGCCTGAGGTCGGCGCTCCCGGGAGGCAACACGGCGATGGCCAATATCCTGGTGGTGGACGACGACCTGATGATCCGCGACGTGGTCGGACGGCTGCTCGAGCAGGCGGGCCACAAGGTCTGGCGCGTGAGCAACACGCGGGACGCGCGGGCCGTCCTGGCGGGGCCGGGCAGGATCGACGCGGCGGTGGTCGACCTGGTGCTCCGCGACGCGCCGGGGCTCGACCTGATCAAGCACGTGCGCGCCGCCTACCCCGCCATGCCCGTGATCGTGATCTCAGGATACATCGGGCCCGAATCGACGGAGCTGCGTGCGACGCTGGCCTCGCTGGGAGTCGAGCACGCGCTGGCAAAGCCCATCGACAAGCAGACGCTGCTCGACGCGGTCGCGCGGTCGATCGCAGGCTGACCCACCGCCGCGGCGCGCGATCTAACGGCCGAGCGCCAGGGCCACGCGCTCCATCGCGCGCTCGGTGTTCGCCCGCGAGTTGAACGCGCTGAAGCGCGCGTAGCCGGCGCCGCAGCGGCCAAAGCCGCTGCCGGGCGTGCAGACGACACCGGCCCTGTCCAGGAGCAGGTTGAAGAAGTCCCACGAGTCCTGCCGCGCCTGCACCCACACGTAGGGGGCGTTGCGTCCGCCTGCGACCTCGTAGCCGAGCCGCTCGAAGGCCGCGCGGATCGTGGCCGCGTTCTGCAGGTAGTAGTCGGCCAGCTCCCGCACCTGCTGCTGGCCCTCGGGGCTGTAGACCGCCTCCGCGGCCCGCTGCACCGGGTAGGAGACGCCGTTCATCTTGGTGGTCTGCCTGCGGTTCCACATGGGATTCAGCGAGTGCTCGCCGCCGCGTGCGTCCCAGGCCACGCATTCCTTTGGCACGACGGTGTAGGCGCAGCGTGTTCCCGTGAAGCCGGCGGTCTTGGAGAAGCTGCGGAACTCGACGGCCACGCGGCGCGCTCCCTCGACCTCGTAGATGCTGTGCGGCACCTCGTCGTCGCGTATGTAGACCTCGTAGGCGGCGTCGTAGAGGATCAGGGCCCGGGCGTCGCGGGCGTAGTCGACCCAGGACTGCAGCTGCTTACGGGTGATCGTCGCCCCCGTCGGGTTGTTGGGAAAGCACAGGTAGACCAGGTCCACTTTCTCCCTTGGGATCGAGGGGACGAAGCCGTTCTCCCTGGTGCCCTCGAGGTAGACCAGGCCCTGGTAGCGGCCGTCGCGGTAGCCCGACGTGCGGCCGGCCATCACGTTGGTGTCGACGTAGACCGGGTAGACCGGGTCCGTGACGGCGACCCTCAGGTCGCCGGCGAACAACTCCTGGAAGCTGGCGGTGTCGGTCTTGGCCCCGTCGCTGACGAAGATCTCGTCGGCGGTGATCTGCGCGCCGCGCCGCTGGTAGTCGTGGGCGGCGATCTTGTCGCGGAGGAATTCGTAGCCCTGCTCGGGCCCGTAGCCGCGGAACGTGGCGTCTGCGCCCATGTCGTCGACGCCCCTGTGGAAGGCCTCGATGCAGGCGCGCGGAAGCGCCCGGGTCACGTCTCCGATGCCCATGCGGATGATCTCGCGGTCAGGGTGAGCCCCGGCAAAGGCGCTCACCCGTTTCGCGATCTCGGAGAACAGGTACGAGGACTGGAGCTTGAGGTAGCTTTCGTTGACGCGGATCATGGGCGGCAATAGTAGGCGGCCCTCGCTCGGGGTGTCAACTTGTCATGATGCGCGCGTCATAAATGGGCGCGGCCGCCGGCGAAAGCGCCGGGCGCCGCCGCCACGGGCTACCGGCGGTAGGCGACGCGATAGGCCCGCGTCTTGCCCGACACCGGTTGATCGAGCGGCTCGAAGCTGACCTCGTCGATGCCGCCCGCCTGCTGCCGGACAGCCTCGGTGACGAGGATGTCCCAGGCCTTGGCCACGTCTTCGCCGAGCTTGCTCGCCGAGTTGACCTCCTCGCCGAACACGTCGATGTCGCCGATGCGCAGCATCGGGCCGTAGCCGAGCCCCACGCACAGCAGCACCTTTTCCGCGTCGCTGCGGTCCGCATTGTACCCAGAGAGGGCGCGCTGCATGGCCACGGCCGACTGAAGCCCCTTGTGCACGTTGCGGAAGATCACCAGAAAGCTGTCTCCCTCGACCTTGAGCAGGATCCCGTCGTGCGCCTCGATGATCGGGATCAGGATGCGCTCCGCCTCGTAGATGGTCTGCAGAAAGTGGATGATCCCGAACTCCGCCACGTTGCGCGAGAACCCCGAAAGGTCGGTGAACATCACGCACCACTGCTCGCCGAACAGGTCCCAGATCCTCTGGTCCACGGCCTTCTTGTCCGAGCCGGGCCGCAGGCGCTCCTGGATCAGCTTTTCGAGCCGGTCCTCCGAAGCGCTGGCCACGATCGAGCGTCTGTACGGCATGGCGACCTCCGTGCGGCCCGCCCCGGGGGCGGCCTCGGGCCATTTTAGCCGAAACAGAAACGCGGGCCAACGCGGGGCGGCGGGTTGCGCCGACGCGGGCCAACGGGGGCGGTCGGGCGGGCAGGGCTTGCCACGTCGGGGCCCGAACGGGCAATCTCGCGCCAGCGCTGCCGTGCAGCAGGAGGCAACAGCCGTGAAAGCGATCATGGTGATGTTCGACACCCTCAACCGCAGGTACCTTCCCCCGTACGGGTGCGACTGGACCAAGGCGCCCAACTTTGCGCGCCTGGCCGAGCGCACGGTCACGTTCGACAACGCGTGGGTCGGCAGCATGCCCTGCATGCCCGCCCGCAGGGATCTGCACACGGGACGGCCGAGCTTTCTGCACAGGAGCTGGGGGCCGATCGAGCCGTTCGACGACTCGATGCCCGAGATGCTCAAGCGCGCCGGGGTCTACACTCACCTGGTCACCGACCACTACCACTACTTCGAAGAAGGCGGCTGCGACTATCACAGCCGCTACAGCTCCTGGGAGTTCAGCCGCGGCCAGGAGTGGGACCCCTGGAAGGGCGAGGTCAAGGATCCCGTCCTGCCGCCCTTTGCGCCGGGCCTCAAGCGGCAGATGAACAGGCAGAACTGGGTCAACCGCAAGTACATGGACACCCCGGAAAAGATGTCGCAGGCCATCACGTTCGACCTCGGCCTGGAGTTCATCGAGACCAACGCCAAGGAGGACAACTGGTTCCTCCAGATCGAGACCTTTGACCCGCACGAGCCCTACTT
>CAZKGO010000084.1:0-21595 GCA_964552235.1 uncultured Spirochaetales bacterium
CGCCCTGCGGCGAGCCGCTGGCGCAGAACCCGCAGCGGGAGCCGGTGGACGACGCTGTCGGCTGGATGCAGGAGTGGGCGGATGAGCGGGGCCTCGAGCTAAGCCCCGAGACCAACTACCCGCTGTGGGACGGCAGCAGACCGGACTACGACCTGGCGATCAGCGGCGTGCTGGACCCGTAGGGACCGCGGCGGCCCGGCTCCTGCGGGAAGCTTTCGTCGATGGGCGAGCGGGCGAGCTCGACGAGAAAGGCCGCGACGCGGCCGATGACCAGGTCGAGGTACCTGCGGCCCTTGTCGGCCGACGCTCCGCGCGGGTCGCCGACCGCGCAGTGGTCGTTCAGCCGCGCGAAGCGCCTCGAGGTCTGCACCCAGCCCCGGCGCAAGGCCTCGAAGCGGAACGGCGCGGCCTCGCCGCTGCCGGCATGCTCGAGCTCGACCAGGTCGGGGAACAGCGCGAGGGCGACGGAGGTCTCCATCTCGCCGGCGTGATCGTCGGGCTTCTCGAAGATCGAGCGGTACTGGTCGGAGCCGACGGTCCACCAGTTGCACACGAACAGGTGGATCGGCAGCTCGTGCTGCAGCTGGCGCACCAGCGCGGCGAAGCTGTTGCCGCCGTGGCCGTTGACGAGCACCAGCTTGCGGATGCCGTGGTGCACGAGCGAGGCGGCGATCTCTGTGATCGTGGCATCGAGCGTGCGCTGGCTCACGTGTATGGCGAGGGGGAAGTCCAGGAGGTTGCAGTCGACGCCAAAGGGAAGCGGCGGCAGGCAGACGACGCGGGGCTCCTCTGCCCACGCCCGTCTGCAGGCCTCCCGGGCGATGTGCGCGGCGTGGCGCAGGTCCTGGCCGTAGGGCAGATGCCGGTTGTGCGGCTCCGTGGCCGCTGTCGGAAGCACGGCGACCTCGTAGGAGCGGCTCGAGACGCGGTGCAGGTTCGTGGCGGTGAGGTCCCATTCTTCGATCACGGCGTTGCCCTCCCTATAGATCAACGGCTGCAAGTGCGTGCGCCTCAAGGGCGGCAGGGCCCCCGATTCTTGACGGCACCGGGGGCCGCGGCTATCCTTTCGTCGCCGTCCGGCAGCGAACGGAAAGGAGCAGAATGTGAGATACCTGCCGGCACTGGCAATCCTGGCGGTCATGGCGGCCGGCGCGTTGCCTCAGAGCCCGGCGAATCCGCGCGTCAAGCTCGCCACCACGACGAGCACCGAGCAGTCGGGCCTTCTCGGCGCGATCCTCCCGGTCTTCGAGAAGGAGACAGGGTACAAGGTGGACGTGATCGCGGTGGGCACCGGGGCGTCGCTCAAGATCGGCGAGAAGGGCGACTGCGACGTCGTGCTCGTGCACGCCCGCGCGCTCGAGGACGCCTTCGTGGCGGCGGGCTTCGGAGCCGAGCGCAGGGACGTGATGTGCAACGACTTCATCGTGCTGGGACCTCCGGCCGACCCCGCCGGTGTGGCCGCAGCCGCGAGCGCCGCCGACGCGTTCGCCCGCATGGCGCGCGCGCAGGCGACCTTTGTCTCGCGGGGCGACAACTCCGGAACCCACGTCAAGGAGCTCGAGGTCTGGAAGGCCGCGGGCATCAAGCCCGCGGGCTCCTGGTACAAGGAGGCCGGGCAGGGCATGGCCCAGGTCATCATGATGAGCGAGCAGGTGGGTGGATACACCCTTGCCGACCGGGGCACGTGGCTCGCGATCAAGGACAAGTCGAAGATGAAGATCCTTGCCCAGGGCGACAAGGCGCTCTTCAACCCCTACGGCATCATCACCGTCAACCCGGCGAAATGGCCGTCGACGAACGCGGCCGGCGCCAGGGCGCTGATGGAATGGATGACGGGGCCGCGCGGCCGCACTCTCATCGAATCCTACAAGATCGGCGGGGAGCAGTGCTTCTACCTCTACTAGAGGCCTTTCGCCTGCTCGCCTCCGGGGATGCCGAGACGTGGGGCATCGTGGGGAGAAGCCTCCGCTTCGCGCTCCAGGCGACCCTGTTCTCGGTCCTGCCCGGCCTGCCGATCGGCGCGGCACTGGCGTCGCTTCCCGACTCGAGGACGCGGCGGACCCTCGCCGCTGTCGTGCACGCTCTGACGGCGGTGCCGACGGTGGTGATCGGCCTCGCGGTCTATTCGCTCATCTCGCGCTCGGGGCCTTTCGGCTCGCTCGGCTTGCTGTTCGCGCCTGCGGGGGTCGTGATGGGCCAGGCGTTCCTCGCCACCCCCGTCGTCGCCTCGCTCACCTACGCGGGGCTCACCAAGCTCGACCCGCGCTTCCACGAGACGCTGGCCACCTTTGGCGCCGGAGCCTTGACCCGGATCGGCGCCACGCTGCGCGAAGCCAGGGCCGTGCTGGTCGCGGCGCTGGTGATCGCCTTTGGCCGCGTCGCCGGCGAGGTGGGCGTGTCGATGATGCTGGGAGGCAACATCCGCTTCTCGACGCGGACCATGACGACGGCGATCGCCCTCGACGCGGCCAAGGGCGAGTTCGAGCGCGCCGTGTCCCTCGGCCTCGTCCTCCTGACGCTCGCCCTGGCGATCAACCTGGGCGTGCACGCGCTGGCGCCCCATGAGCGCTGACCCTCTCTACGAGCTCGAGGACCTCGAAGTCCTCTACGGATCGCAGGTCGCCTTTGCGGTCCCCCGCCTGCGGATCGCCGAGGGCGAGCGCGTGGCGGTCCTCGGTCCCAACGGCTCGGGCAAGACCACGCTGCTCAAGGCGCTCAACGGCCTGGCCTCGCCCACCGCGGGCAGCCTCCGCTTTGCCGGCAGGGACGCGGCAGCCGGCGGTGAGATGAGGCGGCGCAGCGTCTACCTGCACCAGCATGCCTACCTGCTCGCGGGCACCGTCGCGTACAACGTCAGCTTCGGCTGCCGGGCCCGCGGCCTGCCCCGCGACGAGGCCGACCACCGCGCGCGCGAGGCGATGAGGCTGCTCGGCCTCCAGCCGCTCGCCCGCCGCAGACACCGGGCGCTGTCGGGCGGCGAGACGCAGCGGGTGGCCCTCGCCCGCGCTCTCGCAGCCGGTGCCGACGTGCTGCTCATCGACGAGCCGACCGCTTCGGCCGACTCCGACTCCCGCGACCTGATCGCCGCTGCCCTCGGCCGCAGCGCCGACTCGGGCGCCACCATCGTGTTCGCCACGCACGACCCCACGCTCGTGCGCAGGCTCGCCACCCGGACCCTCGTCCTCGACCGCGGCCGAGTCACGGGCGACCGCGCGGAGCGTAGTCATGAATGACCCGCTTCACCCCGACGAGGCGCTGCGCCTCATCGAGAGCTTCGATGTCGCCCCCGAGGTGGAGACCGTGCCGCTCGGAGAGGCCCTCGGCCGCACCCTCGCGGAGGACCTGCCCGCGCTCGTCGACCAGCCGCCTTTCGACAAGTCGGCGATGGACGGCTTCGCCTACGGTGAGCCCGGGCGTGAGCCCGGGCGAAGGCCCGGCGCGGGCGACGCGTGGCGCGTCGTCGAGCTGCTGCCCGCCGGCGTCGGTTCCAGGCGCGCGCTCGGGCCCGGAGAGTGCGCGCGCATCATGACCGGGGCGCCTCTGCCTGCCGGCGCCCGCGGCGTGCAGCGCGTCGAGTGGACCGAGCCCGCCGGCGAATCGCTCGTGCGTTTCCTGCGGCCGGAGTCGATCGACAACATCATCCGCAGGGGTGAGAACCAGAGAGCGGGCGATCCGCTGCTCACCCGCCGCATCCTGCGGCCGCAGGACGTCGGCATTCTCGCCTATTCCGGCTACGCGCGCGTGCGCGTCGCCCGCAGACCGATCGTCGGCATCCTCTCAACGGGCGACGAGCTGACCGCGGCGGGCTCGCCGCTGCCGCCCAACGCGATCTACGACTCAAACCGACCGCTGCTCGCCGCGGCGGTGACTGCGGGCGGCTGCGTGGTGCGCGACTACGGCTCGGTGAGGGACGAGCCCGGCGAGCTGGGCGCGGTCGTCGCCCGCGCCCTCGAGGAGTGCGACGTGCTGCTCGCCTCGGGAGGCGTCTCCCTCGGCGACTTCGACTACGTGCCCCGCGCCCTCGAGGCCGCGGGAGTCACGGCCGTGTTTCACGGCCTGCGGATGCGGCCCGGCAAACCGACCTACTACGGCCTGCGCGGCGGCAAGGCGGCGTTCGGCCTTCCCGGGAACCCGGTGTCGGTGTTCGTGAACTTCGAGATCATGGTCAGGGCCCACCTGCACCGCCGCGTCGGCCTGCGCTACGCCCCGCGCCTGGTCGCCGCCCGCCTCGCCTCGCCGCTGGCGCGCAAGGGTGCCGACCGCGTGGAGCTGCTGCCCGCGCGCCTGCGGGTCGAGGGCGGCGAGACACAGGCCGTCCCCCTCCCCTACCGGGGATCATCGATGCTGAACGCGCTCGCCGACGCCGACTGCCTCCTGCGCATGGAGATCGGCGAGGAGAGGATCGAGGCCGGGAGGAGCGTCGTTGCGCGACTCGTTCGGGCGTGAGATCACCTACCTGCGGGTGTCGGTCACCGACCGCTGCAACCTGCGCTGCCTCTACTGCATGCCGGCCGAGGGCATCCGGCTGCTGGAGCACGGCGAGATCCTGAGCTACGAGCAGATCGCCCTCGTGGTCCAGGCGGCCGCCCGCCTCGGGTTTCGCAAGGTCCGCCTCACCGGCGGCGAGCCGCTGGTCCGCCGCGACGTGGCGCGCCTGGTGTCGCTGCTGCGGCCGATCCCCGGCATCGAGACGCTCGCCATGACGACCAACGGGACCCTGCTCGCGCCTCTCGCCGCGGACCTCAAGACGCGCGGCCTCGACTCGGTGAACATCTCGCTCGACACCCTCGACCCCGCGCGCTACCGCGAGCTCACGCGGGGCGGCAAGCTCGAGGAGGCGCTCGAGGGCATCCGCGCGGCCCTCGCAGCCGGGCTGCCGGTCAAGCTCAACATGGTGGTGCTCGAGGAGACCACCCCCGAAGAGCAGGATCGGATGCGCCGCTTTGCAGCCGGGATCGGCGCGCGCATTCAGCTCATCGCCCGCTACCGCCTCGAGGAGCCCAAGCGCGACGGCGGCCGCTTCGACCGCCCGCCCCCGTGCGAGCGCTGCGACCGGCTGCGCCTGCTCGCAGACGGACGCCTGCGGCCGTGCCTCCACAGCGGCAGCGCAGTGCGCGCCGACTTTGCCGACATCGAGGGCAGCATCCGGGCCGCGGTGGCGGCCAAGCCGGAGCGCGGGCTCGCGTGCGGCGACCTCGCCGTGCGGCAGATCGGAGGATAGATGAGCAGCGACAGGCTCTCTCACGTCGACGACCGGGGCCGCGCCCGCATGGTGGACGTGTCGGCCAAGGCGCGGGTGCGCCGCACGGCGCGCGCCTCGGGCCGCATCGACCTCGCGCCTGCCACCGTGGCGCTCGTGCGTTCCCACGGCCTGGAAAAGGGCGACGTGCTCGCGGCGGCGCGCATCGCCGGCATCATGGCCGCCAAGCGCACGAGCGAGCTGATCCCGCTGTGCCACAACATCGAGATCGAGCACGTGTCGGTCGGCCTCGCGCTCGACGACCGCGGCGTGGCCATCGAGGCCGCGGCCGCCTGCACCGACAAGACGGGCATCGAGATGGAGGCCCTGCTGGCCGTCTCTGTGGCGGCGCTGACGATCTACGACATGTGCAAGGCCGTGGACCGGGCCATGGTGATCCGCGACATCCGCCTCGTGGAAAAGACAAAGGAGCCGGCGTGAGCCCGCCCGTGCGCGTGGCGGTCATCACGATCTCCGACAGGGCCGCGGCCGGAGTCTACGCGGACCGCTGCGGTCCGGCGATCGAGGAGACGCTGCGCGAGCTGCTCGACGGCGTCGAGGTCGCGCGCGAGATCGTGGCCGACGAGCGCGGCCTCATCCTCGCGGCCCTGCTGCGCCACCCCGACGCCGACTGGATCATCACCACGGGAGGAACGGGGCCCGGCCCGCGGGACGTCACGCCCGAGGCCACGCGCCAGTGGGCCGACCGCGAGGTCCCCGGGATCGCCGAGCACCTGCGCGCCCGCTCGCTCGAGCAGACCCCGAACGCGGTGTTCTCGCGGGGGATCGCGGCGATGCGGGGCCGCCAGTTCGCCGTGAACCTGCCGGGCAGCGAGAAGGCCGCCCGCTTCTGCGCCCGCCTGCTCGCCCCGCTGCTCGCTCACGGCGCCGAGATGGCGCGGGGCGGCGGCCACTGAGGGGCTCCCCGACCGCAGCCTTCATCCTTTCATCCTTGCCCCGTTGACTCTCGGTGCGCTGAACCGGTTCACTGCCGCCTGTGGCTGATCCCGAGCTGTCCATCCTCTACCGGGACGAGGCGATCGTGCTGGTGGACAAGCCGCCGGGCCTGCTGGTCCACCCCAACCCGCACGAGCGCGGCGCGCCGACCTGCCTCTGGATGCTGAGCGACCGCCTGGGGGCGCAGGTGCGCACGGTGCACCGCATCGACCGCGGCGCCTCGGGGCTCGTGCTGCTCGCTCTCACGCAGGAGAGCGCGAGCCTGCTGTCGGCCCAGTTCCGCGAGCGCACGCTGGACAAGGAGTACCTCGCCCTGGTGCGCGGCCACCTGCTCGAAGCGCGCACGATCGACCTGCCGGTGCCGCGTGACCTCGGCTCGGAGCCGGTGCCCTCGCGCACCGCGGTGCGGCCGCTGGCCCGCGCCGTGGTCCACGAACCGGTGGGACGCTACGACGAGGGCTGGTTCACCCTCGTCGGCGTCGACCTGCTGACCGGCCGGACGCATCAGGCGCGCAAGCACCTGCACAGCATCGACCACCCGGTCATCGGCGACAAGAAGCACGGCGACCCGGCGCAGAACCGCTTTTTCCAGCAGCGCCTCGGCACGCGCGAGCTGTTCCTGCGCGCCTACAGGCTGCGCTTCGCCCACCCGGTCACGGGGCGCCCCGTCGAGGCGTGCGCGGGGCTGCCCGAGCGCTGGCTGCGCGTGGCCGCGGCGATCGGGCTGGAGATCCCCGGCGAGCTCGAGCGCGAGCCGTCGGTCAGCGTCGGCTGAGGCCGGCGCGGGCCGTCCCTCTCGTTCTGGTCAGCCGACTCCGGGCCTGCTATGCTGAGAGGCAGGACGCCTGCGGCCTGCCTGCCGCCGTCGCACGAGGAGGGGCGTGTGACTCTGTCGGAGATGATCCACGAGGACGTGATCAAGGTCGGGCTCGGCGCCGCCACCAAGTGGGAGGCGATCGAAGAGCTGGTCGACCTTCTGATCGACGCCCACGAGCTGCACCGCAACGACAGGGCCGAGGTGGTGGAGGCGGTCTGCGCCCGCGAGCGCTCGATGAGCACGGGGCTCGAGCACGGGCTCGCGGTGCCTCACGGAGCGGTCGACTGCGTGGGCACGATCCTGGTGAGCCTCGGCGTCTCGAAAACCGGGGTTCCCTTCGACACGGCAGACGGCTCCCCCGCCACGCTCATCGCGCTCCTGGTGATCCCCAAGGGCAAGTTCCAGCGCCACGTGCGCAGCCTCGCGGCCATCGCCCGCCTGGCGAGCAGCCCCGAGCTGCGCGAGCGGATCGTGGCTGCGGGCACACCGGCCGAGGTCTTTCGCGTGATCTACGAGCAGGAGGTGGCGCAGAAGCGCGACGCGAGCTGAGGAGGCGGCGCGGCGACGGCGGCTGCGTAGCCGGGCCGGCTGCCGGCTCTCACTGCACGCCTTTGAGCTCGAGGTCCGCCGCGAAGTGGCACGCCGTGAAGCGCTGCGGGGCGACCTCCCGCCACTCGGGCACCTGGGTGGCGCAGATCTCCTTGGCGTAGCGGCAGCGCGGGTGGAACGGGCAGCCCGGCGGCGGGTTGGCGGGGTTGGGCACCTCGCCGGCCAGGATGATGCGCTCCATCTTGGTGTCCGGGTCCGGCTCGGGCACGGCCGACATCAACGCCTCGGTGTAGGGATGGCGGGGCCGGCTGTACAACTCCTCGGTGGCGGCCAGCTCGACCATCTTGCCGACGTACATCACCGCCGTGCGGTCGCTGATGTGCTCGACCACGCTCAGGTTGTGGGCCACAAAGATGTAGGTCAGGTGGAACTGCTCCTGCAGGTCCTGCAGCAGGTTCAGGATCTGGGCCTGGATCGAGACGTCCAGAGCGCTCACCGCCTCGTCGCAGACCACCAGCTTGGGCTGCACGATGAGCGCCCGCGCGATCCCGATGCGCTGCCTCTGCCCGCCGGAGAACGCGTGCGGGTAGCGCTTGAGGTGCGCCACCTCCAGCCCGACCACCCTCACGATTTCCTTGACGCGGTCTTCGATCTCGCTCCGCGCCTTGACCCCCGCGTACTTGAGCGGCTCCCCGATGATGTCCAGCACCGTCATCCTCGGGTCCAGCGAGCTGTAGGGGTCCTGGAAGATCATCTGCATGTAGCGCCGCCGCAGCCTCAGCGCCTTCTTCTCCAGCGCCGTGACCTCGGTCATCTCGCCGGTGCCGTTGAAGCGGAAGAACACCTGCCCCGACGTCGGCTCGTAGGCCCGGATCACGCAGCGGCCGAGCGTCGTCTTGCCGCAGCCGCTTTCGCCCACCAGCCCCAGCGTCTCGCCGGCGTTGACGAAGAAGCTCACGTCGTCGACGGCCTTGACGTGGCCGGTGACCCGGCGCAGGAATCCCTTTTCGATCGGGAAGTACTTCTTGAGGTTTCTCACCTCCAGCAGCCGCTCGCCCGTCACAGCTCGCCTCCCACCGGCGCCGCCTCGGCGATCCGCATCGCACGCCGCTTCTTTCGCAGCCGCGCCAGCTCCTCGCCGCTCGGCCCGCCGGTCTCCTCCGCGTCTCCATGCAGGAAACAGCGCACCTGGTGGCCGTCGCCTTTGTCGGTCAGCGCCGGGATCGCCCGGTCGCAGCGCTTTTCCAGGGCCACCGGGCAGCGGCTGTAGAACCCGCAGCGCGCCGGCGGGTCGAGCGGGATCGGCACCGTGCCCTTGATCGCGTCCAGCCGCAGCCCGGCCTTCTTGCCCAGCCGCGGGATGCTCTTCAGCAGCCGCTCGGTGTAGGGGTGCAGCGGGTCCTTGAAGATCTGCCTCACCGTCCCCTTTTCCACGACGCGGCCCAGGTACATCACCGCCACCTCGTCGGCCACCTCCGAGATCACGCCCAGGTCGTGGGTGATGTACTGGATCGCCATGCCGAGCTGGCTCTGCAGCTCCTTGATCAGCTCCAGGATCTGCGCCTGCACGGTCACGTCGAGGGCGGTGGTCGGCTCGTCGGCGATCAGAAGCGCGGGGTGGCAAGACAGCGCCATCGCGATCATGGCGCGCTGCCTCATGCCGCCCGACAGCTGGTGCGGGTACTCGTCGATCCTCTGCGTGGGATTCGAGATGCCGACGCGGTCGAGCATCTGCAGGGCGATCTCCCGGGCTTCGACCTTGTCCTGCGTGCGGTGCAGCAGGATCGCCTCCATGATCTGGTCGCCGATCGTGTGCACCGGAGACAGCGAGGTCATCGGCTCCTGGAAGATCATGCTGATGACCCGGCCCCGGATCGCGCGGATCAGGGGCCCCCGCTCGTCGAGCGCGGCCAGGTCGAGGGTCGTGAGGCTGGCGGCCGCCGCGCCCCCGCCACCGTCGCCTCCGCCGTTCTCGCGCTGGCCGGCCTGTTCGCGCAACCGGGCGATCTCCTCGGCGGGCCGGCTCAGCAGCACCCGTCCGCCGACGATGCGCCCGGGATCGGGCACGATGCGCAGCACGCTCTGCGCCGTGACGCTCTTGCCGCAGCCGCTCTCCCCGATCACCCCCAGGGTGCGACCCTCGGCGATGCTGAGGCTCACCCCGTCGACGGCCTTGAGCACCCCTTCGTCGAGAAAGAAGTAGGTGCGCAGGTCCTGAAGCTCCAGTACCACGCCCGCCCCCTTGGCCCGCCGGGATCGCCCGGGCATGCCCCTCACCGGCTCGCCAGCGGGGCCATAATCCCACGCTCGGCCGCCACTTGTCAAAGAGGTCGCCGGCGCGCACGAAGACGCGACATCGCGCCGTCTTGGCGCGGGGCGCCGTCGTGACGCGGGGTGCTAACACCGGCTATTCTTCAGGCATGGGTCTGCGCGACTTCGCGGCGATCGTCGAGCTGCGCACCAAGACCGTCAGCCTCACGTCCTTCGGCCTCGGGACGCTCACGGCAGCGTACTGCGAGCGCCGCTTCGAGCCGGCAGCGGCGATCCTCGGCCTCGCAGCCGTGCTCTGCGTGGACATGGGCACGACGGCCTTGAACACCTTCTTCGACTACGAGCGGCGCGTCGACGACCGACGCACAAACCGCGAGCCGGACAAGGTCCTGGTGCACCGCGGCGTCGCCCCGGGCTGGGCCCTGATCACGGGCCTGGCGCTGTTCGCCGCGGCGGTGGTGCTGGGCCTGGCGCTGGCGTTCGTCAGCGGCGCGGTGGTGCTGCCGGTCGGAGCCGCCGGGATGACGGTCGGGCTGCTCTACAATTACGGCCCGCGGCCGATCTCGCACACTCCCTTCGGCGAGCTGGCGGCCGGAGGCTTTCTGGGGGCGATTCTCTTTGCCCTCGCCTACTACCTCCAGGCCGGGCGCCTGACGCCGGCGGCCTGGGTCTCGTCGCTGCCGCTGTTCCTCCTCGTCGCCTCGATCCTGACCGTGAACAACACCTGCGACATCGAGGGAGACCGCGCGGCAGGCCGCAGGACCCTTTCGATCCTCGTGGGCCGCGGGTGGGGCGAGGTTCTCGTCTACGGCTGCGGCGCCCTCGCGTACGCGCTCACCGCCCTCCAGATCCAAAGGGGAGCCCTGCCGCGCCTTGCCGCAGCCAGCGGCGCCGCGGCCTTGGCCTGGACGGTCTTTGCCTACCTGGGAATGCACCGGCGAGGGTACTCGCACGCCACCAAGGGAGCCTCGATGCGGGCCATCGTCGGCGTGCTCGCCGCCTACGGCGCGGCCATGGGGTCGGCGCTGCTGCTGGCGATCGCGCGGCGATAGTCCGAAGGGCAACGCCCGCCCCGGCGTTGCTCGAGCGCCCGCACCTACAGGTAGAAGCCGCCGTCGACGATCAGGGTCTGGCCGGTCACGAAGTCGGCGTGCAGGATCAGGCCGAGGATCGGGTCGGCGATGTCATCGGGCCCCGCGACCCGCCCGAGAAGCGTGCCTTCGGACTGCCGTTTGACGTGAGCCTCCTGCCCGGCCACCCAGCGCGTGTTCACGACGCCGGGCGCCACGGCGTTGACCCGCACCTCGGGCGCCAGGGCGCGGGCCAGGCACTTGGTCAGGTTGATGATCGCCGCCTTGGACACGGCGTAGGGGATCGAGCTGCCGCGCCCGAGATACCCCGCGATCGAGGCCACGTTCACGATGCAGCCGCGGCTCTTGCGCAGCTCGGCGGCGCAGGCACGGGAGACGAAAAAGGTGCCCTTGACGTTGGTGTCGAAGATCTCGTCCCACTGCGACTCCTGCACGCCCTCCAGGTCCTTCGCGTCGACGTAATGCGTGCGGCCCGCGTTGTTGACGAGGATGTCGATCCTGCCGCACGCCTTGACCGCCTGCTCGACCATCGCGCGCACCTGCCTGTCGTCGGCCACGTCGGCCTTGACCACGAGCACCCCGGCGGCGCCCAGCTTTTGCGCCTCCCGGGCCGTCTGCTCGGCCTCGTCTCGCGAGCGCGAGTAGTTCACGACGACGCTCGCACCGAGGGCCGCGAGCTTGAGAGCGCAGCTTCGTCCGATTCCCGTCGCGGCGCCGGTGACGAGAGCCACCTTTCCCTTTGCGTCCATCCCGCTACTCCTTCTCGCCCCGGGCAAAGGCGACGTGGCTGTCGGCCATCTCGTAGCCGGCCGCCTGGGCGCACGCGGTGTTGAGGTCGAGGGCCGTCACCGCCGCCGCGCAGATCTCCGCCAGGCGCAGCACGTTCCTGTTGTCATCGACGCTCTTGCCTCCGCCGGCGCAGCCCATCATCGCCAGCATCTCGCGCGCCGTTCCGTAGTTCGCGCCGCCTCCGATGGTCGCCACCTCGAGCGAAGGCATGCTCGCCATGAAGTGCAGCCCGTCGTCGGTGGCGTCGGCCTGGATCCACACGCTGCCGGAGGTGATCACCTGGGCCAGGTCCTGCCCCGTGGCGGCAAAGAAGGCGGCCACGGTGTTGGCGGCGTTCACGTTGAAGCCGCTGACCGTGCCGGCGAAGCCGCTGCCGAGGTAGCACTTGTGGAAGACGACCTGCTGCACCTTGCGCGCCGTGACCCCCTGCTTGAAGACCGCCTTGAGCACCGCCTCGGAGATGTGGATCTCGGTGTGCACGCTCTTGCCGCGGCCCCGCAGCACGTTGATGTGAGCCGCCTTTTTATCGGTGCAGAGGTTGCCGCTGATGGTGATCAGGCGCCAGCCGGGCAGCTTGGCCAGCAGCGCCCGGATCATGTCGGCCGACGCCTTGGTCACGCCGTTCATGCCCATAGCGTCGCCGGTCTTGCAGACGAAGCGCAGGAACACCTTGGTGCCGAGTTGGTAGGGCTCGATGTACTCCAGGCGCACAAAGGGATCCTTGATGCAGGCGCCGAGCTCCTTGACGAGCGCGGCATCCTCGACCACGCGCCTGCAGAGCTTGTGCGCAGCGCCGATGTCGGGGGCTTCGATCATCGGCGCCCGGGCCATGCCGTCAAAGGTCACCAGGGTCGAGAGGCCGCCGGCCATGTTGATCGCCTTGATCCCGCGCTGCACGCCGGCCACCAGGGCCGCCTCGTTGGTCGCCAGGGGCACGTAGTACTCGCCCCTGGCGTACTCGCCGTTGATCCGGATCGGGCCGGCGATCCCCAGCGGGATCAGGGCCGCGCCGACCTTCATCTCGATGCCCGGCAGGATCGAGCCGTGGGCCCAGGCGGCGTTGTCGATCTGGCTCGACTTGACCAGGCTCAGCGACACGCCCGTCGCCTTTTCGATTCCCTCGCAGCGCAGCACGGCCGCGTCGCGGCAGGCGTCCTTGACCTTTTCGGGGTCCGACTTGTAGACCTCGGTAAAGATCACGGTCTCGAGGCTCTGCTGCTTCACCTCGCCGGAGGCGAACCGTTTCCTGATGTCCGCAAGCGTGCTCATTTGCAGTGGGCTCCCTTTCCGTAGTATGCGCTCAAGGAGCGGGCGAAATCGCCCGCGGCCTTGATCTTTGCCCCGTCGATGCCGGTCTCGATCCCCATCCTGTGCAGCATCTCCACCAGCGTCTCGGTGGCGATGTTGCCCTTGGCGCCGGGGGCGTAGGGGCAGCCGCCGAGGCCGCCGGCCGCAGCGTCGATGATGTCGATGCCCGCCTCCAGGGACGCCAGCACGTTGGCGAACTCGATGCCGTCGGCCTGGTGGTAGTGCACGGCGAGGGCGGCCTTCTTGAGCCGGCTCTTGACCAAGAGCGGCACTTCGTAGGCGCTCACGGGAGACGCCATGCCCGTCGTGTCGCCCAGCGAGATCTCGTAGGCGCCGAAGCCTTCGAGCGCCTGCGCGATGTCCGCCACCTTGGAGGCCGGGATCGGTCCTTCCATCGGACAGCCGAAGGAGGTGGCGATGTAGGAGCGCACGCGCACGCCTGCGGCCGCCGCCGTCTTGTTCACCTTTTCCAGCTCCGCCAGCGACTCGGCCACGGAAAAGTTCAGGTTCTTCTTGTTGTGGCTCTCGCTCGAGCTCATGATGGTCACGATCTCTTTCATGCCCGCAGCGATGGCCCGCTCGAGCCCCTTGAGGTTCGGGATGAGGGCGTTGTAGACCACACCGGGCCTGCGGGCGATCCTGGCCAGCACCTCCTCGGCGTCCTTCATCTGGGGCACCCACTTGGGATGCACGAAGCTCGTCACCTCGATGCGGTCGCAGCCCGCCTCGGTGAGCATGTCGGTGAGGCGGATCTTGTCCGCCGTCGCGATGAACTCGGGCTCGTTCTGCAGCCCGTCGCGCGGCCCCACCTCGAAGATGCGCACCCGCTTCAGCCCGATCGAATACCGCCCGCCGTTCACGGAACCTCCCATGACCTGGCGTCTTCGCCAGGTCCCCAGCCCGCTGTACTCGGCGGGCCCCTAAAGTCCTGCCAGCGCCTGCTCCAGCGCCTTCTTGGCCGCGGCCGCAGTCGCCGTCGGCTCCGCCGGCGGCCGGGTGATCACCTCCGCGCCCGCCGTGACCTCGCGCCCCTCGAAGAAGCCGCCCGCAGCCAGGTCATGGACAAAGCGCCCGAGCCAGGCCGCGTCGACTTCGCCTCCCGGGTGCCCGAACTGCGGGTGCTTGTCGCCGTAGAGCGGATCGGTGCGGTCACGGATCACGCAGTTGGCCAGGTGTACGTGGCTGCAGTATTGCCCTATCGACAGCAGGCTGGCCAGGGGGTCTTCGCCCATCTGCAGGGCGTGGCTCAGATCGAAGGTGAGGCCGAAGTTGGGGTGCCGGGCCGCCATGCCGCTCGCCATCTCGAGGCAGCGCGCCGTCGGGCCCATCAGCAGCCAGGGCTCGCCGACGTTGTTGAACGACTCGAGGTGCACGCGCATCGGGGCAGCGTGCTCGCACAGCGCCTCGAGCGACTCCCGCAGCAGGGCCAGCGCCCGCTCGCGCTCCGCCCCTGCCGGCCGCTCCGGCCCGCTCAGCACCATCACCGCCTCCGAGCCCAGCTCGCGCGCCACGTCGACCCACGCGCGGGCCCGGTCCAACGCGGTCCGCCGCCGCTCGGCATCGAGGTCGCCGAGATCGAGGCGGTTCTGCTTGAGGGCGTAGGCCGGGTGGTAGATCGTCGCGATCGCAGTCCCGCGGCAGGCGCGGATGACCTCGGCGATCCCCGGACCGTCGTAGTAGAGCTCGGCGACGTCGTAGCCGAGCCGCGCGCTCTCCTCGATCCCGCGCACGGCTTCGCCGGCGTCGCGCACGCTGGCGGGAAAGAGCCCCGTGAGCACCGCGCTCTGGCGGATCCGCAGCATGCGCCAATACGTACCCGAACGGGCGGCGACGGTCAACCTGTCGGGCGGCAGTCTGTCGACCGGCAGTCCGGCCCGATCAGCGCGCGGGCGGCCGTACGGCGGGAAGCGACACGACGCGCCGCGGCTGGGCGCTGGCGATGCCCGTCATCTCGACGAGCGCCCCCTCCACGACCAGCGTGGTGACGATGAGCTTGCGCGGAGGCAGGGGCAGAGGCATCAACCGCGCGTACACCTCGTTCATGGCGTTGAAGTAGCGCAGATCGGGGATGTAGATCGTGACGAACACCAGGTTCTCGAGGCCGAGGCCCTCGACCCGCAGGAGTTGGGCCGCGCGGCCGATCATGGCCTCGGTCTGGGCGGCAACGTCGAAGGGCTTGACCAGGCTGCCGGAGGCGTCTTTGCCCAGGATGCCGCCGAGAAAGACCAGGTCGCCGGTTCGCACGGCCTCGCTGCTCGGCAGAATGTTGAACATCATCGGCGACTATAGGAAGGCGGCCTGGCGCGGTCAAGCCGTTGCGGAGCGCCGCGGCCCGGCCGCGGCGCACCGGACCCACCGTTTTCTCAGCCGAGCAGCCGCTGCGCCTCGGAGGCCGGCAGCGCGTGAGCGACCAGCGGCTGCGAACGGTCGGGCTGCGACTGCTGCCAGAACGCGTGCACCGCCTCGCGCGTCGAGAGGGCGCTCACGTAGCGGCTGCACCCCGTGCCCCAGGGGCTGACGAAGAGAGGCTCGTTGGCTGACAGGCGCCAGGGGCTGCGGAGGTCGCCGCCGACAAAGTAGAGCAGCCCGCCGATCTCCTCGCAGGAATACCCGCGCGGCCGCCGCACCGCCTGGGCGTGCTCGTCGTGTCTGCGCACGCACTCGGCTCCGTCGTAGAACCCGAGCGTCACGATGGGACCTTGGGCGAACGCCCCGACGCGCGGCACGTCGAACAGGCAGGTCAGCCGGCTGACCGCCACGTCCCAGGCTGCGCCGCGGGGCACCCAGTCGAAACACGGCGCAGCAAAGTCCGCGGCCCCGGCGGGACGCACCGCGAACGCCGAATTGCTGCTCGACCAGCAAAAGGGGTGGGTGCAGAACGTCAGCACGGTCGCGCCGGCGGGCACCACGCCGCCGGGCGCCGCGCCCCCGGGCAACGCGCCGGCTGCGCCGGCCGCCCTGTAGACGCCCGGGTCCTTGAGGCGCCAGCGGGTCGGGTCGTCGCCGACCAGCAGCGGCCTGAGCCTCGCCGAGGCGAGGGCCTCGACCGTCGAGGCCTCCAGCACGTCGATGCTCCACACCCCGGTGCCCGGCTTCTGCCAGCTCTCGTAGCCGGGGGGATAGGGAAGCCCCTCTTTCTCGGTGGAGACGTAGAGCCGGGTGCTGCCCGCCGAGACCTCCAGCGCGCAGCCTTCGATCGAGACGACCCGGCGCCCGGGCGTCGACAGCGCCGCCTTGTCGAACGCCAGGACCTCGCGGAAGCGCCCGCCCCGGTCGTCGGAGGCGAGGATCGCCAGCTTGAGCCCGCGCTGGCCCCGCGCGACTCCCTCGCGCGAATCGCCGGCGTTTCGGTAGCGGCCGCACAGCAGGAGCCGCCCGCCCGCCTCCTCGACGACGTTGCCGCCGCCGAACCAGAAGCCCTCGGCGTCAGCCTGGGGCTTCACCACGACGCGGCGAGCATGCTGGTCTACCAGCGCCCGCGCAAAGGCGACCAGCCTGGCTTCGAGTTCCGCAGCCAGACGCTCCACGCCGGCCTACCTGTGGTACTGGTGCGCCGTCTGGATCGCGAGCCTGAGGTTGTCCCACGGGGTCTCGCCCGGCACCGTGCAGTCGGCGCCGAGAATGTAGCGCTCCGGGGCGTTTTCGATCGCCCTGGCGACCGCGGCCTTGATCTCGGCCGGCGAGCCCTTGGCGATCGCGCCCTTGCGCTCGAGCCCGCCCATGAACGGACGGTTGTACAGGCGCGCGACTTCCTTTGCGCTGATGTGCTTTCCTCCGACCAGCTCGAGGCTCGTGTTGACCACGTGGCCGGGATAGCTGGAAAAGGGCGCCAGGTCCGCGTAGGGCAGGTGGTAGTCGCACACGTGCAGGATGTTGAAGGCGCACTTCGCGTTGAGTTCGTTCATGATCGTCATGTCGTAGGGCCGCACGCACTCGTCAAAGGCCCTCGGATCGTCGAAGCGTCCGCTCTCGCCGCCCTGCGTCGAGGCGTAGAAGCCGTCGAGACCGAGGCGGATGCACTCGCGGACAAAGGCGAGCAGGCTCTCGGTCATGACGCCGATGGCCGCCTTGAAGGCCTCGGGGTTGTCGCCGACGATCCGGCTCACAGCCTCTTCGCCCGCGGTCTGGCGCATGAGCATGAAGGGCGAGTAGAGCGTGAGCAGCACCAGCGCTTCTTTCTTCGCTGCCTTGACCAGTCCCTCGACCACCTTGAGCTGCGCCTCGTAAAAGTCCAGGCCGTAGCGAGGCATCTTTTTCCAGTCGGCCGCCGACTTCATCTCGATGTGGGGCATCGGGAGCTCGAACTGTATCTTGACGAAGTCCATGCCCGTGTACCGGAAGTACTCCAGGTGCTTGTCCACCGCGGCCTGCCCGCGATGGAAAGCGGGATCAAAGTGCAGGAAGAAGGCTGCGGGCACGTATTCCCTCTTGTACGAGGGGGCGAGCAGCCCCATCAGGACATCGCGCTTGTTCATGGCTGCCAGCATAGCGGCCCCTCGCCCCCGGCGCAAGGGGTGCCGGCCGTAGGCCGGCCGTCAGCGGATCACGATCCCGTCCAGCCCCTCGGCCGGCTCGGGATAGCGCATGTCCAGGCGCTCGAGGGAGTCGACGACAGCCTCGGCCACGATCAGGTTGCGGTACCAGTTGCGGTTGGCGGGGACGATCCGCCACGGCGCCCACTCGGTGCTCGTGCGCTCCAGGACGTCCTCGTAGGCCTCGATGTATTGGTCCCAGAGCTTGCGCTCCTCCAGGTCGCCGGCGCTGAACTTCCACCGCTTTGCAGGGTCATCGAGCCGCTCCTGCAGCCGCTCCTTCTGCTCGTCCCTGTCTATGTGAAGGTAGAACTTGAGGATCGTGGCGCCCTCTTCGGCGAGCATCCGTTCGAACTCGTTGATCTGGGCGTAGCGCCGCTTCCACACCTCGGCCGGCACCAGCCTTTGGACGCGCACCACGAGCACGTCCTCGTAGTGCGAGCGGTTGAAGATCACTATCTCGCCCCTGCCCGGGACCTGCTGGTGGATCCGCCACAGGTAGTCGTGGTCGAGCTCGGCAGCCGTCGGCGCCTTGAAGCTCGCGACGCGGACGCCCTGCGGGTTGACGCGGTCGAAGACCCTGCGGATGGTGCCGTCCTTGCCGCCGGTGTCCAGGGCCTGGAGGATCACCAGCACCTTGTGCTTGCGCTCGGCGTACAGCAGCTCCTGCAGAGCCTCGAGCCTGCCGTTGAGCTCCAGCAGCCGCGCCTCGGCCTTCTGCTTGCCGCCGGAGAACGCGCCGGTCTCCCTGGGGTCCCAGTCGGCGAGCTTGACCTTCGAGCCCGGCTTCACGAGGTAGCGTTTCAAGAGAGCCTCCGTTGCGGGCAGCGCTCCCGCGGGCCGGCCATGATAGCACGTCGGACGCAGGCGCGCGCAGAGGCTGCTCTCGCCTCAGGCGAGCAGCAGCTGAAAGAGCACCAGGGCCGCCATGCCTGCGATGATCGTGAGCAGGACGTTTCTCGTCCAGAAGGCGACCAGGATCGCCGCCCCGCCGGCCAGAAGCTGGGGGCTCTCCCACGGGACCGCGAGCCTGCCGTCGCGCAGCGCGAGCTCGGGCGCCGTGATCGCCGAAAGCACCGCCAGCGGCACAAAGCGCAAGCCCCGCCGGAACCACTGCGGCATCGGCAGGCGCTCGAGCAGGAGGATGAACGAGGCGCGTGTGGCAAAGGTCACGGCTCCGGCGGCGACCATGAGCAGCCAGACGTTCACCGCCGCCTCCCCTCCGCGATCATGCCCGCCGCGATGCCGGCGAGGGCGGCGACGAGAAGGCCGGTCTTGTACGGAAGGCCGGCGGCCGCCAGCCCGACCAGAGCCGCGACGACGGCCGCGGCCGCCCCGGCGCGGTCGGCGAGGGCCGGCACCACGAGGGCCACAAAGGTGAGCGGCAGCATGAAGGCCAGGGGCCAGTCCTGCGGGATGCGGGCGCCGAGAAAGATGCCGACCGCGGTGCTCACCTGCCAGCAGCTCCACAGCGCCAGCCCGGCGCCGAGGAAGTACCAGTGGCGCAGGGGACCCTCGCCCTTTCTGCTGTAGCCGGTGATCGCCACGGCGTAGGCCTCGTCGGTGAGCAGGTAGGAGAGCAGCAGCCGCCACGGCCTGCCCAGCGACCTGATGTGGGGCGCGATCGAGGCGCTGTAGAGGGCGTGGCGCAGGTTCACGACAGCCACCACCATCACGATGACGACCGCGGAGGCGCCCGCTCCGATCAGCTGCGCGGCGATGAACTGGGCCGAGCCCGCGAACACGATCGAGGACATGGCCTGGGCAGCCGCCGTCGAAAGGCCGGCGTTGAGGGCCAGGGCCCCGAAGACCATGCCGAAGGGAGCGACGCCCAGGAGTATCGGCGCTTCGTCGCGCACGCCGGCCCAGAACTCGCCCGCCCGCGCGGTGCTGCTCATGCTGCCGTGATCCGGGTCAGCCGAGCGACTCGACCCAGCCGGCGATGAGCGCGGCCACCTCGCGCTCGCGGCCGTTGTAGTTGTGGTCCGAGCCCTCGATCATCGCCGTGTCCACGCGGGGAGCCGCCCTGGCGTTGCGCCTGACCGTCTCCAGGTCCGCGGCGCCGCCGATCGCGGGCTCCTCGGTGCCGTAGAAAGCCAGGATCGGCAGGTCGATCTTCGCGATCACCGGATCGGGCGTGCGCTCGCCGTAGATGTCGATGTTGGCCCGGTCCCAGCCGAGGGCCGTCTGGGCCGAGAGGGTCCCGGCCCCGGCATCCATGAAGTCCCAGGGCAGGAGGTCCCTGCCCCGGCCCTCGGCCTCCATCCGCACCGCCTGCTCGCGCATCGCCTCGGACCGCTGCCAGGCCCTCAGCGGAGGCGACGCCGCGATGATCGCCTTGACGCGGGGATCCCGGCGCTGCGCCTGGTAGTAGGGCACCTTGAGCGAGCCGAGGCTGTGGCCGAGGAGGATCACCTCGCCGCCTCCGAGGCCCGCGGCCAGGGCGACCCATGCGGCCACGTCAAAGGGCGACTGCTCGAAGATCTCCCACGCGCCGCCGGCGATGAGCCGCTGCTGGGTCTCACCTCGCAGGACCGCGCCGAAGTCGTGGCCGCGGTTGTTGCCCGTGACGAAGTGGTGCCCCCGCTCCGCCAGGCGGCGGCCGATGCCGACGATCGCCGGCGAGCAGAACTTGCCCGTGAGCCCGTGGATCCAGACGATGGGACGGTTCTGCTTCGGCCTTGCCGCCGGGCGGATCACCGCGCCCTCGAGGACGTAGCCGTCTTCGCTCTGGACCCACACGAGCTCTTCGCTGTACCTGGCCTTCACCTCGATCTCCTGCGGGCCGACGGGCGCGCCGCTACCCCTTGACCGCGCCGAGCGCGAGCCCGGCCACCTGGAAGCGCTGCAGGATAAAGTAGACGCACAGAAGGGGAAACACGGCGATCGTCGTTCCCGCCATCACCACGGGCCACGGCGTCGAAAGCCCCTCACTGACCGGCAGCACTGCGATCGACACCATGAGTGTGTACATGTCCTTGGAGCGCATGAGCAGCAGAGGCCACATAAAGTCGTTCCAGCGCGCGATAAAGGCGATCGTCGCCCAGGCGGCGAGAGCCGGCGCCACGACCGGCAGCGCGAGCTGGGCGTAGATCCGGAACTCGCCGCAGCCGTCGATGCGGCCCTGCTCGATCACCTCGGTGGGGAAGGTGGCGATATACTGGCGCATGTAGAAGATGCCGATGGCCGTGGCGGCCCGCGGGACGATCAGGGCCCAGTAGGTGTTGATCCAGCCGAGGGTGCGCATGATGAGGAAAGTCGGCACGATGCCGACCTCCGGCGGGATCATCATCGTGGCCAGCAGGAACAGGAACAGCCCGTCCCGACCCGGGAACTCGTACTTGGCAAAGGCGAACCCCGCGAGCGAGCAGAGGAACACGGTGATCGCCGTACCCGAGACCGACACGACGAAGCTGTTGAGGGTGTTGCGGGCCAGCGGCAGCAGCGCGGCGACCCTGCGGTAGTTCTCCAGAGTCGGCGCCCGCGGGATCATCGAGCGGAAGCCGCCGATGCCTTCGGAGACCGGCTTGATCGAGGCGCCGACCATCCACAACAAGGGAAAGATCGAGATCACGCACCACAGTCCGAGGGCGACGGTGACCAGGGCACGGGCCGCGGTCGGGCGGCCGACTTCGCTGCTCATCCGGCGCCTCTCCCGACCCCGCTGCCGCCGCGGCGCAGAAAGAACACCTGGGCCGCCGAGATCACCAGCAGGATCACGGTGAGGGCGTATGCGATCGTGGCCGCGTAGCCGAGCTTGAACACCTGGAAGCCGCTCTCGTAGAGGTAGAGCACGATCGACAGCGACGACGAGCCGGGTCCGCCCCCCGTCATGATGTAGGGCTCGGTGAAGATGCGGAAGCTCTCGATGGTCTCGGTGAGAAAGCAGAAGAACAGGATCGGCGCGAGGCTCGGGATCGTGATGGCGAACAGCTTCTGCACCGGGCCGGCCCCATCGACCGTCGCCGCCTGGTAGAGCTCGGGATTGATCGACTGCAGGCCCGAGAGCTTCTTCTCGTGGAGAAGAATGTACGGGTCTTCG
>CAZKGO010000085.1:0-21573 GCA_964552235.1 uncultured Spirochaetales bacterium
CTTGGACCCGTGGGCTCCCACATCCGTGTGGCCCACGGGTAGGTACATCCCTGTACCTAAAACATCTTCGCGTCGCTGCGGTACGCGGCAGCGCTCAAGCCCCGCTCGCGCGCGATCCGCTTGCCCTCGGCAGCCCACAGAAAGCCGCGGCGCATCACCTCCGCCGGGATCGGCATCTGGAAGATGTCCGCGTGGTGCCCGAGCGAGAAGTAGAAGACGCGGCCGACGCCCCACCGCTTGGTCCAGATCACCGGCATGTCCACGGGGCCGTTGGCCGCGTGGTACCAGGTGACGGTGGGGAAGCGCGTGGTGGCCAGCACTTCGACTGCCGGATCCACGTGCAGGTAGTACTGCTCGGAGGTCAGGTCGAAGTCCTGCAACCCCTCCACGAGCGGGTTGGAGCCGCGCTTGAACTCGACCCTGTATGTGACGGTCGCGCCGCCCGGATGCGACACCCAGTTGCCGCCGGTCATAAACTGCCACTTGACCTCTTTGCGGAAGGCGTCGCACATGCCGCCGTGGCATCCGGCGATGCCCGTGCCGTTGGCGACTGCCTCGATCACCGGGTCGACCTGCTCCCTGGCGATCTCGCCCATGGTCCAGACGGGTACGATGAGATCGAGGTCGGCGAGCCGCGGGTCCCTGAAAGCATCGAGGGACTGCGACACCTCGACCTCGAAGCCCTCCTTGCGCAGCATGCCTGCAAAGACCTCGGTGACCTGCTCGGGCTCATGCCCGTTCCAGCCGCCCCACACGATCAGCGCCTTTCTCTGCATGATTCCTCCGTCGACGGCGGATCTTACCGGAACGCGATCGACGCTGCAACGCCGCGGCCGTCGCCGCCACCGGCTTTGCTCGATCGCCCTCTTCCGTGTAGCCTGTGCCCGTGTTCGCCGAGTTCCGCACGCTGCTTCCCTACGGCAGGAGGCACGTGGGACGCTACGCCGCCGGGCTCTTGTTCCTCGTGGTGACCGACGGGGGCCAGTTGTACCTGCCGCAGCTCACGCGGCGTGCCATCGACCTGCTCGCCTCGGGCCGCTTCGCTCTGCCGCAGATCGTCTCGATCGTGGCGGGAATGTGCGGCATCGCCGTGCTGATCGCAATCGGCCGCTTCTTCTGGCGCCACTTTATCCAGGGGGCGTCGCGGCGGATCGAGGCGGACCTGCGGGAGCGGCTGTTCGCCCACCTGCAGACGCTCTCTTCGACCTTCTACGGCCGCAACAAGACAGGCGACCTGATGGCCCACATGACCAACGACATCAACGCCGTGCGCATGGCCACCGGCATGGCCGTGGTGGCGTTTGTCGACGGGCTGTTCATGACGCTGGCGATCCTGGGTATCATGCTCGCCACCAACCCCCGCCTGACGCTGCTGTCGATCGCCCCGCTGCCGGCGCTCACGCTGGGCGTGATTCTCTTCGGCCGCGTCGTCGGGGAGCGGTTCAAAAGGGTGCAGGAGGGCTTTTCCGCGATGAGCGACCTGGCGCAGGAGTCGATCGCCGGCGTGCGGGTGCTCAAGACCTTCGTGCAGGAAGCCGCGTTCGCGAGGCGCTTTGCCGCGCGCAACGACGAGTACTCGCGGCGCAACATGTCCCTCGTACGGGCCTTCGCCGCCTTCTACCCCGCGGTGAGCCTGCTCGGCGGCGCGACGAGCCTGCTGTTTCTCGTCTTCGGCGGCCGGGCCGTGATCGAGGGCTCGTTCTCGCCCGGGGAGTTCACGGCCTTCTTTGCCTACCTCTCGATGCTGATCTGGCCGATGATGGGCGCCGGCTTCACCATCAACATGATCCAGCGCGCCGGCGCCTCCCTGGAGCGCATCAACCGCATCCTCGGGGAGCAGCCCGACATCACAGGAGCGCCGGCTCAGGAGGCCGCACCGGCGCCGACGAGGGGCGAGATCAGAATCAGCGGGCTCACCTACACCTACCCGGGCGCGGAGCGTCCGGCCCTCGCCGGCATCGACATCCACGTGCCTGCGGGCAGCGTCCTCGGGATTCTCGGCCGCACGGGCGCCGGAAAGAGCACTCTCGTCAACCTCCTGCCGCGGATCCTCGATCCGCCGCCGGGCACCGTGTTCATCGACGGAGCCGACGTGCGCACGTGCGATCTGGCCGACCTGCGCCGCACGATCAGCGTGGTGCCGCAAGAGACCTTCCTCTTTTCCACCAGCATCCAGGAGAACATCCGCTTCGGAGCTGCAGACGGCGGCGGGGAGGAGCGCCTGCGCCGCGCCGCCGCGATCTCCACCATAGAGCGCGACTTTCGCGTGCTGCCCGGCGGCTGGCAGACTGTGGTGGGTGAGCGGGGGGTGAGCCTGTCGGGCGGACAGAAGCAGCGGGTGGCGATCTCGCGCGCCCTGGCGCGCGACGCTGCGGTGTACGTCCTCGACGACGCGCTTTCGTCGGTCGACACCGAGACCGAGGACGCGATCCTGCGCGAGCTGCTTCCGTTCGTCAGAGGCCGCACCGTGATCCTGATCTCGCACAGGATCTCGACGCTCAAGGTCGCCGACCGGGTCGTCGTGCTCGAGGCCGGGCGCGTCGTGCAGGAGGGCACGCACGAGGAGCTGGCGCGCACGCCGGGTTTCTACGCCGACATCTTCAGGCTGCAGCAGCTCGAGGACGCCGTGAGGAAGGCGCTGTGAGCGACTACTTCGAGCCCGAGCAGATCCTCAAGGGCTACGACGCCGGCCTCATGCGGCGCCTCATCGCCTACCTGCGGCCGCACCGGGCCGCGGTCGTGCTGTCGCTCGCCGCCCTCGTGGCAGCGGCCGTCGGCGAGCTGCTGATGCCGGCCATCGTGCGCCGGGCCACCGACGAGCACATCCTCCCCTACCACTCCGCACTCGTGGTCGAGCGCCTCGACCCCTCGACTCGCGCTCTGCTCGGCCCGATGGAGCCGGAGCGGATCGCCGACGGCCTCTACTTCGCGGCCTCAGGCCGGCTCGCCGGCCTCAGCGGGCGGCAGAAGGACGACCTGCGGGCCGCGGGGGCCCTCCTGCAGCGGCGCTACGTGCTTGTCGGTCTCCGGGATTCGAAGGTGCGCGGGATCGTCGAGAGGACGCCGGGGCTGTTCCACGTCGCAGCCGGGTTCGCGGCCATCGCCGAGGCCGACCTGCGCAGGCTCGAGCGCGGCGACGTGCAGGCGCTGCGCCGCGACGATGCGCGCGGGCTGGCGCGCTCGGCGTGGCTGTTCGTGGCCGCCCTGGTCGGCGTGTACGTGTTTACCGTCGCCCAGATCAACATCCAGGCCTTTCTCGGCCAGGCGGTGATGAAGTCGATCCGCACCGGTCTGTTCGACCACACGCTGCGGCTGTCGCTGCGCTTTCTCGACCGCAACCCCGTCGGCCGGCTGGTCAACCGGATCACCAACGACGTCGAGACGATCAACGAGCTGTTCACGGAGGTGATGCCGCGCCTGGTGCACGACCTGTTCATGATGGCCGGCGTGATGGTCGCGCTCTTTCTGATGAGCGCCCGGCTGGGCGTCGTCGCGCTGCTCACGCTGCCGCCGGCCTTTGCCCTCGCCGCCGCCTTTCGCACGAGGGCTCGCGACGCGTTCCGCGCCGTGCGCACGGCGGTGTCGCGCCTGAACGCGTTCCTCTCCGAGCAGATCTCCGGAATGCGCCTCGTGCAGCTGTTCGTGCAGGAGCGGCGAAGCCTCGAGGAGTTCCGGCAACGCAACGACGGCCTGCTCGCGGCGAACCTGCGCGAGATGTACGTGTTCGCGCTCTTCAGGCCGATCGTCGACCTGCTCGCCACCACTTCGCTCGCGGTCGTGGTCTACTTCGGGGCCCGGTTCCTGCTTGCGGACGTGGTCTCGCTGGGGGTGCTGATCGCCTTCCTCAACCTGATCCGCATGTTCTACCACCCGGTGATGGACCTGTCGGAGCAGTACAACGTGCTGCAGTCGGCCATGGCGGGAGCCGAGCGCGTGTTCCAGCTGCTGGACACCGCCGACGCGATCCCGCAGCCCGATCGGCCGGCGGCCCTGGAGCGGGCCCGCGGGGCGATCGAGTTCGACCGCGTGAGCTTTGCCTACGTGGAGGACGAGCCCGTGCTGCGCGAGCTCTCGTTCTCCGTGCGGCCCGGCGAGACGGTGGCCATCGTCGGCTACACCGGCGCGGGCAAGACCACGATCGCGTCGTTGCTCACCCGCATGTGGGACGTGCGGTCGGGCGAGATCAGGCTCGACGGCATCGACATCCGGCGCCTCGCCACCGACGTGCTGCGCAGGCGGGTTCAGGCCGTGCTGCAGGACGTCTTTCTGTTCTCGGGATCGATCCTGGACAACATACGGCTCGGCGACGACATTCCGCTCGAACAGGTCGAACGGGCGGTTCGACTGGTGAGGGCTGACACGTTCATCGCGCGGCTGCCGCGGGGGCTCGACACTCCGTTGAGCGAGCGCGCCGGCAACCTCTCGACGGGCCAGAGGCAGCTGCTGTCGTTCGCGCGGGTTCTGGCCCACGATCCCGACGTGCTCATCCTCGACGAGGCGACCGCCAACATCGACACCGAGACTGAGCACCTCATCCAGGAGGCGCTGCAGGAGCTGTTGCGCGGCCGCACGTCGCTGGTCATCGCGCACCGACTTTCGACGATCCGCAGGGCGGACCGCATCCTCGTGCTCCACAGGGGCCGCCTGGCAGAGTCGGGCACCCACGACGAATTGCTCGAGCGCGGCGGCCTCTACTCCAACCTCCACAGGATGCAGTATTTGCCCTAGCTGTCTTCAGCTCCCAAACCCAGGGATCTCATCAGCTGCGGTGGAGACCCCCGGCCTCGGTACGTAGCCGGCTCCCAGACCCGGGGTCAATCCCCTCCGGACCGGCTCGGCCGCCGCCGAGCCGCGGAAGCCACTTGGTATCCGATCGCGTCTCTGCTACGATGGCGGCCACCGGAGTCACGCATGCCCAGGAACTTCGCTGACCTGCCGGCACCCTACTCGGCCGCCGACGCTGCCGCGGTCGTGATCGTGCCTGCGCCCTACGACGGAACGAGCACCTGGATCAAGGGAGCCGACCGGGGCCCCGATGCGATCATCGAGGCGTCGGCGCACCTCGAGCTCTACGACATCGAGACCGATTCCGAGGTCTACCGCAGGGGGATCGCGACCCGCCCTGCCCTCGACGGATCCGGCTCGCCGGAGGCGATGGCCGACCGCGTGCGCGCCGAGATCGGAGGCCTGCTCGACGCCGGCCGGCTGCCGGTGCTGCTCGGGGGCGAGCACTCGGTGACCATCGGCGCGGTCCAGGCCGCCGCCGCGCGCATTCCCGGGCTCTCGGTCCTGCAACTGGACGCCCACACCGACCTGCGGCCCGCCTACGAGGGCTCGCCGTACAATCACGCCTGCGTGATGGCGCGCGTGCGCGAGATCGCCCCGTTCGTGCAGGTGGGCATACGCAGCATGGACATCGAAGAGAAGCCGTTCCTGCCCGAAGGGCGCGTCTTCTTTGCCGAGCGCATCCAGGAGGGCTCGGCGTGGATGGATGCGGCGCTCGCAGCCCTGAGCGACACGGTCTACATTACGATCGATCTCGACGTCTTCGACCCGTCCCTGATGCCCTCCACGGGCACCCCCGAGCCGGGCGGGCTTGGGTGGTACACGGTGCTCACGCTGCTGCGCCGCGTCTGCGCCTCCCGGAGGGTGGCGGCGTTCGACGTCGTGGAGCTGTGTCCCTCCGGCTCCAACCGCGGCCCGGACTTCCTGGCTGCCAAGCTGGCGTACAAGATGCTGAGCTACATCTACGAATCACCGCAGGCGCGGCCATAGCCCGCGCGGGAGGCAGGCATGGACAAGGGAGAGCTGCTGAGCAAGCCCGTCGAGCACATCGACATCACATCTTTCGACTCAACGCCGGTCATCGACGCGATGCGGCGCATGTCCTTCACTTCGCGCGAGACCGCCCAGGCCGCCGACCTGCTCGAGCGCATGCTCGAGGACCCTGATTGCTCGATCATCCTCACGCTCGCGGGCTCCACGAGCGCCGGCGGCTGCATGCAGGTCTACGCCGACATGGTGCGGTACAACATGGTGGACGCCATCGTGGCCACCGGGGCGTCGATCGTCGACATGGACTTTTTCGAGGCCCTGGGGTTCCGCCACTACCAGGGCAGCCCGCTGGCCGACGACAAGGCCCTGCGCTCGCTGTACATCGACCGCATCTACGACACCTACATCGACGAGGAGCAGCTTCAGGTCTGCGACCGCTCGATCAAGGAGATCGCCGACGGCCTGCCGCCGGGCCCCTATTCGTCGCGGCAGTTCATCCGGGAGATGGGCCGGTGGCTCAAGAGCAGGTCGAAGAAGAAGGGCAGCCTCGTCGAGACCGCCTGCGACCATGAGGTGCCGATCTTCTGTCCGGCCTTCTCCGACTCGAGCGCCGGCTTTGGCCTGGTTCTGCACCAAGCCGAGCGCAAGAGCGGCTACGTGTCGATCGACTCGGTGGCCGACTTTCGCGAGCTCACCGAGATCAAGATCAAGGCCGGCACGACCGGCCTGTTCATGGTCGGGGGCGGCGTGCCCAAGAACTTTGCGCAGGACACGGTGGTCTGCGCCGAGGTGCTCGGCCGCGAGGTGGAGATGCACAAGTACGCCGTGCAGATCACCGTGGCCGACGTGCGCGACGGGGCGTGCTCGAGCTCGACCCTGCGGGAGGCCAACTCCTGGGGCAAGGTCGATTCGTCGAGCGAGCAGATGGTCTACGCCGAGGCCACGACCGTCGTGCCGCTGATCGCCTCCTACGCCTACCACGCGGGAGCGTGGCGCAAGCGGCGCAGGAGGGCCTACTCGAAGCTGTTCGCCCCCGCTGCCGCCGAGGCGCGGCGCGGCTGAGGGCGGTCGAGGCCGAGCAGCCGCGCCGCGTTGCCGCCCAGCAGCGCAGCGAGGCGATCGGGAGGCAGCGTCGCCAGCAGCGGCTGCCGCAGCGCGCCGGCCTGATCGGCCCAGGGCGAGTCCGTTGCGAACAGGAGGCAGTCGGCGGGGTGGCGCTGGAGAAAGCGCAGGGCCTGCTGCCGCGGCATCTGGTCGAGCGTGTCCGATATGTCGAGGCAGACCGGCCTGCCGAGCAGCTCCTGCTCGGCGAGGTCCCAGTCCTCCCAGCCGCCCAGGTGCGCGGCGATCAGCTTGAGGCGGGGAAAGCGGGCGGCCACGGCCGCGATGCGGGCCGCGTCAGCGAGCCGGTCGCGCGCGAACGCCGGGTCGAAGCCCGCGTGCATCAGCAGCACCAGGCCGAGCCGCTCGATCTCGGCGTACAGCGGCGCCATCCGCTCCTCGTCGACGGCGAAGCCCTGGTAGTAGGGGTGCAGCTTGATGCCCCGGATGCCGGCCTCGGCGATCGAGCGCAGGTGCGCCGTCGCTTCGGCGTCGTCGGGGTGAACGGAGGCGAACGGCACGATGCGGCTGGAGGCGATCGACCGCGACCAGGCCAGGATCGAGGCGAACTGGCTCGGCTTGGTGGCGATCGAGGCTACGACGGATACCTCGATGCCTGCCCGGTCCATCGAGGCGACGAGGCTCTGGAGGCGGCCGTCGAGGCAGGCGCGCACCCCCGGGGTTTCGGCCTCGAGGGCGGCGATCGCGCGGGCCGCGAGCGCGTCAGGAAAGGCGTGGGTGTGGACGTCGATGACGCGCACGGGCCTCCGCCTCTAGAAGAGGTGCTCTTCGGCCGCCAGCTTCGAGTGCGCGATCCGCAGCTTGCGGTCGACGTCGATCCCGTAGGGGCACAGCCTGTTGAGCGCCCGGTAGTCGCGGCCGAGATCGACCTTGGCCGGCAGCCGCCCGTACTCCTCCCGCGCGAGGTCCTTCTGGGCGAACCAGCCCTTGAGCCGCTCGCGCAGCGCGTAGTGCGCGGTGTCGGGCAGGCGCCGGTCGTCCATCTGCCTGTCGTACATCGCCTCGAGGCGGAAGACCGACTGGGGGTCGAAGCCGTCGGCGCACCGTCCGCAGAAGCGGCAGACGTAATCGCCGAGCTCGGGGGCGCTGCGCGCGAGCTCCTCGCGCTCCGCGTCGCTCATCGGCGTGAAGCTGTCGGCGATGCGGAAGTCGCGCTCGAGCTGCTCCATGGTGTTGATCCCGAGCACGACGCTGGCCACCGGCAGGCTGAGGGCGTAGCGGAGCGCGGGCTCCACGCTGCGGTACAGGTAGCCGTCGGCGAGAGCCTTCATCGCGAGCACGCCCGTTCCCTTGGATTGGCAGAGGGGCAGGAGCTCGAGCTCGACTTCGGGAAAGTTGTACCGGTCGAAGTAGTTAAAGCCCGTCATCAGGACGTCGAAGCCGTATCTGCGCACGGCGTACATCAGGCTGTGGGGCCTGCCGTGGCCGGTGATGCCGACAAAGCGCAGCTTGCCCGCCTGTTTCGCCTCCAGGGCGCCCTCGAGGGCGCCGCCGGGGCCGAGGATCCGGTCGGCATCCTCGATGCTCTGCACGTGATGGAAGAACACGATGTCGAGGTGATCGGTCCTGAGGTTGCGCAGGCTCGCCTCGAGGTCGCGCAGCCAGGCGTCCTTGCTGCGGCCGTCGCTCTTGGTGGCCAGGATGAACTCGCCGCGCCGCCCCGCGATCGCGGCTCCGATCTTTCTCTCCGAAGCGCCGGCTCCGTAGCCCGCGGCGGTCTCGACGTAGTTGCCGCCTCGATCGAGGTAGGCGTTGAGGATCTTTGCCGCCTCCGCGCTGGCGATCTCCAGCAGATGGAATCCGCCCGCCCCGATGATCGAAAGCTCCAGACCCGTCCTGCCGAGCATGCGTCTGTCCACGAGGATGCCTCCTCGCGGATGCTAACACGAAGGCGCGGGAGGCGGCAACGCGCGGCTGCACGGTCGTGACCCCCGCGCCTGCCCGCAACGAAGAACCACACCCCCTTGGCCGGCGCCGAGCCGGCCATAGCTCGAGTCGAGTCGGGAAGCTGCAGGAATGTCTCGCTGTCATTCCTGAGGCGTCTCGGCAAAGCACTTGGAGCAGTCCCAGAGGTTTGCATGAGAACGACGGAGAGAACATAACAAATCGTTGCAGACGCCTTATGGGCCGACTGGCACGGCCGTCGAGGCTGGCATGGAATGTGAGCTGCGGAGCAACTCGGCGGCGCAGCTCAACACGTATGTCATAAAGCCTATCGCTGCGCCGCAAATGCAGCTGCGACGGTCTTGCATGCATCACCACAACGCTTCTGTTTCACGACACCCTTTCGGGCGTGCTCGGGTTCCGTCTATCGGACGGACTGCTTCTTCCCCTGGATTGCCTCCCGAGCACGAATCTCTGCGCAGGGCTCAACGGTTTGTCCACTCGATGGGTACACCCCATCCAGCAGCAAGGGCGGCGCATCCCTTTCTTGAGCTCGGGACATACCCGTCCGACATGTTCTCGTCGCGTTTCCGGCTTCTTGACGGAAATCACCCAACAAATCCACTCGTTGCGGGCGAGTGGGGTAAGATCTTCCCAGGCCGTCAGAGCTTTCGGATCCGACGTCAGGACTCTTCGCAGATCGGCCGGCAGACCATGTGCCACGCCGCCGCAAGCCTTCTTGGTCATACGATTAATGTATTCATCCAGTGCGCTTGTGCTCTCTCGGGTCAAAGCTCTGGAGCTTGAGGCACGCCATCATCTGTCCCTGACAAGCAAGAAACGCACCGTCAAGGAAGCAGCCGCAGATCCTCGAATGCATGGGCCATCAAAGCCGGCAGGGGCCGCGGATCGGCCGCCTATCGGAACGAGGCGTGCCCCTTCTTCTGGGCCTCACTGACAGCGGCGAGCGCGGCGTCCACACCCGCCTTGTCCTTGTCCACGGCAGCTTCGACGCCCCTGAGCGCAGCCTTCACCATGTCTCTGTTGATCTCCTCCCAGACCGCCTTTTGTCCCTTGGGCGGGTCCATGGCGAGGAGCTTGAGGCTGCCGTTGGCGATTGTCATGAACGAATCGGCGGCGACGGAAAAATCGCCGCTGCCTGCGGCGGCGCGCAACTTGCCGAAGGCCGCGAAGTTGTCGCGCATGGCCCTCACCGCCACATCCCTGTTGTAGTCGGCGAACGCAGCCGAAGACGCGAGGAACCCGAGCACCAGAATCGTCACCAGCAACCGCTTCATCGTTTGCCTCCTAATCCGACTGTTCGGCTAAGGTATCGATGCTTCCAGGCTGCCGTCAACGGACGCGGTCCGACGGACCCGACTCGCCAGGCGAACTTGACCGCGCGCGGAGGGCCGCTTACTCTCGCCGCATGTCGGACGGGCGGCCCGCGCGGATCAGCTGGGACCAGGTCCCGGTGCAGCCGGCGATCCAGCTCAAGTACGGGATCCAGCGCCGCCTCTACCGGCTCGAGGCGCACCCGGTGGATCGGCGCGGCGAAATCCTGTACGTCGGCGACCACGTGCGCCTGCTCGGCCGCTGGGACAACTCGCCGGACTTTGGCAGCCTGCTCTCCTTTGAGCTCACCAACACGGGGGAGGAATCGATCCGCGTCGCGCGCCTGATCTTCCCCACGGAGAACGGCCTCGACAGCTTCCTCTCGGGGTTCCGCCCGGACCGGATCTCGTTCCTGCGCAACGGCTACCAGTCGTGGTCCACGGCGCGCAGCTACCGGCTGCGCGACAAGCCGCTGCGGCCGTGGCTGAGCCTGATTTCGCTCGCGTCGAGCAACATGGCGAATCTGCCGTCCAACACGGCGGGCATGCTGTCTTCGGAGATGTTCTCGGTCGTGACGGACCTCGGCAGCGGCAGCTCGTTTCTCGTCGGGCAGACGCCGCCGTTCGACCAGTTCCTCTACATCCGGCTGAACCTGCACACCAAGCGCTCGATGACGAGCACCTTCGAGATCGTCTACGACTTCGGCCGCAAGCTCGTGCGGCCCGGCGAGACCGTCAGGCTCGACGGCGTCCTGATGGCCAAGGGCGAAGCGGTCGCGCTGCAGGCGCAGTACATGGACTACGTCAGCCGCGTGATGCACCTGCGGGTGCCCCAGCGCAATCTCACCGGGTGGAGCAGCTGGTACTTCTACTACAACAAGATCACGCCCGAGGACATCCTGAAGAACCTCTCGGTGCTTCACGACCGCGGGATCCGGCTGGACTTTGTCCAGATCGATGACGGCTACCAGACCCGGGTCGGCGACTGGCTGAGCCTGAAGCCGGCGTTCAAGAACCGGATGGCGGGCCTCTCGGACTCCATCCGCGCGGCCGGCTACAAGCCGGGGCTGTGGCTCGCCCCGTTCGTAGCCGAGCGCAGGAGCGAGCTTGTGCAGATCCACCCGGAGTACGTCCTGCGCACGGAGTACGGCAAGCCGATCACGGCGGGCTACAACGTGTTCTGGCAGAGCCACATCTACTACGGGCTCGACATCACCAACATCCGCTTCGAGGAGTACCTGCGCAAGGTCGTCCGCACCGTGACCAACACGTGGGGCTTCGAGCTGCTCAAGTGCGACTTCCTGTTCGCCGGATGCCTGCGCGGCGGCACGCACAACGACCTGACACTGTCGCGCGCCGAGGTGCTCAAGCGCGGCATGCGCATCATCCGCGAGGAGGCGGGGCCGGCGGTGGCCATCATCGGCTGCGGCATGCCGCTTTCGGCGGGGATCGGCCTGGTCGACTCGAT
This sequence comes from uncultured Spirochaetales bacterium, assembly GCA_964552235.1. Classification (GTDB taxonomy): domain Bacteria; phylum Spirochaetota; class Spirochaetia; order SZUA-6; family CAVTHK01; genus CAVTHK01. Next base: position 11,584 of record CAZKGO010000085.1, read on the forward strand.
GCGCGTCGGCCCGGACACGGGTCCCTACTGGAAGGAGATGGGCGGAAAGTTCCTCCACACCGGGGCCATGGTGGGGGTGCGCAATTCGATCCGCAATCTCATGGTGCGCGCGGCCATGCACAAGAGGCTGTGGCTCAACGACCCCGACTGCTGCATGGTCCGTGCAGACCGGACGCGCCTGAACGAGCGCGAGCGCATGAGCCAGATCAACGCCATCGTGCTGTCGGGAGGACCGCTGCTGTTCAGCGACGACCTCGGGCGCCTCGGCCCCGAACGCTTCGAGGAGATCGCCAGGATCGAGGACCTGAGCGCCCGCTGCTTCGACGGCTGGCCCATGGCGATCGACGTGATGGAAGCCGAGCTGCCGACGCTCTTCTACAACACGGCCGGCTACCTCGGCGTGTTCAACACCGGCGACCGCGCATGCCGGCGCACAGTGGACCTGTCGCGCCTGCCCCTCGACGGCGGCCGCGTCGTCGGGCTCGAGGACGTCTGGAGCGGCGAGGCGCTCGAGGCGGGCGCCGGCGGGACCGTGGACCTCGGTCGCATGCCGGCCCACTCCTCGCGCCTGTTCCGCCTCCTGCTGGCATAGGGCGCGCCGCCCGGCGTCTACCTCAGCAGCAGGCCGCCGTTGACGTCGATCGTCGCGCCCGTGACGTAGTCGGCCAGCGACGAGACGAGAAAGTAGGCGACGTTCGCCACGTCCTCGGGGGTGCCGAGCCGGCCCACGGGAACCTCGTTGGGGTTGTCGCGGCCGCGGCTCATGTCGGTCTCGATAAAGCCCGGGCAGATGGCGTTGGCTGTGATGCCGTGCCGCGCGCCGTAGCGGGCGTAGCTCTTGGCCAGGCAGATGGCCCCGGCCTTGGAGGCCGCGTAGTCGGGGCCTACCTTGAGCCCGCCGACCTGGCCCGCCAGCGACCCGATGTTCACAATGCGGCCGTAGCGGCGCTTGACCATCTCGCGGCAGGCCGCCTGCGAGCACAGGTGCACGCCCTTCATGTTGATGTCCACCACCCGGTCCCAGTCCTCGGGCTTGACGTCGGGCGCCATGTTGGAGTCGATGATGCCCGCGTTGTTGACCAGGATGTCGATCCTGCCCCACTTGGCGATGGTCGCGGCGACCATCGCGTCGACCGAGGCGGGCTCGGCGACGTTGACGGTCACCGCCATGGCCTGCAGTCCCTCGCGGCCGAAGTCGGCCGCGGTCGCCGCCGCCGTCTTCGGGTTCACGTCCGCGATCACCACCCTTGCGCCGTGGCGCGCGAGCAGCGTCGCGATCGCCCTGCCGATGCCCTGCGCCCCGCCCGTCACGATGGCGACCTGGTCCTTGAGATCCTGTTCCACGTTTTCTCTCCTTGAGGCGGCCCGGCGCGCTTGCCGCGGCGGTCCGCGCATTCTCAGCCGGCGGTCCAGCCGCCGTCGACGTACAGAATCGCGCCCGTGACGAACTCCGCGCACGGCGAGCACAGGAACACCACCGGACCGACAATCCAACGGGGCTCGCACAGCCTGCCCTTCGGAATGCGGCTGATCACCCAGTCGTACATCTGCCTGTCGGCGAGCAGCGAACGGTTGATGTCGGTCAAGGTGAAGGTCGGCGCCACCGCGTTGACGTTGATGCCGTCCTTGGCCCATTCCACGGCCAGCGTGCGCGTGAGCATGTTGATCGCGCCCTTGCTCGGCCCGTAGGCGTGGTACTTGTCCTTGCCCTGCAGGCCGCGGATCGAGGAGAAGTTCACGATCCGGCCCTTCTTGCGCTCGAGCATCCGCCTGCCCACCGCGCGGCAGGCGAGGAACGTCCCCTTGACGTTCACGTCCATCACGAGCTGCCACTTGGCCATGTCGAAGCCGACGGCGGGCTCGTTGTGCAGCACCCCCGCGCAGTTGACCAGGATGTCGATGCGGCCGTAGCGCTCGACGGCCCGCGCGGCCATCGCCTCGACGCTCTCCTCGCTGGTCACGTCGGTCCTGACGGCGACGGCGTCGATCTGCTGCCCCCGCAGCTCGCCGGCCAGCTCCTCCAGCGACTTCGCGTCGAGGTCCGCCAGCACCAGGCGCGCGCTCAGCCGACCCATGCCGAGCGCCAGCTCGCGTCCGATTCCGCGCGCGGCGCCGGTGATGACGGCCACCTCGCCGGCGATCCCGAACATGCTCGAGGCTTCGTACTCCATGAGCGCCACTATATGGGGCGCCCGCCGGCGGATCAAGTGAGGCGGCCGCGCGGGCAGCCGCCCGGCCCGCCCCCCCCCCAGGGCCGCCCCCCGCGCGGGGACCGCCCCCCGTTGCCCAGGACCGCCGGGGGGGTTAGTGCCCTCGTGCCGCGCGTGGCGGCAGGGAGGCAAGCTGTGGCTAGTCTGCTCGAAGGCATCGACCAGGTGTTGCTGATGGGGCCCGGGCCCTCGACCGTACCGGAGCAGGTCTACCGCGCGCTGCGCCTGCCGACCCTCGGCTACATGGATCCGTACTTCATCCGCATCCTCGACGAGATCAAGAGCGCCCTGCAGGCGCTGCTGAACACGCGCAACCGCCTCACGCTGCCGATGTCGGGCACGGGCATGGCCGGCATGGAGACCTGTTTTGTCAACCTGGTGGAAGAAGGCGACCGCGTCCTGGTGCTCACCAACGGCGTCTTCAGCAAGCGGATGCAGGACGTGGCTTCGCGCCTCGGCGCCCAGGTCGACCTCATGGAGTTCGAGTGGGGCACGGCCGTCGATCCGCAAAAGGTCGCCGACGCGCTCAAGCGCCAGAGCTACTCGATCGTGGCTCTCGTGCACGGCGAGACCTCGACCGGAGTGCGCAATCCCGCGGCCGAGATCGGCGAGATCGTGCGCGGCTCAGGGGCGCTCTTTCTCCTCGACGCGGTCACGACCCTTGGCGGCGTGCAGGTCGCCGTCGACGACTGGGGAGTCGACGCCCTCTACAGCGGCTCGCAGAAATGCATCGCGGCGCCTCCGGGCCTCGCCCCGGTCACCTTTTCGGACCGCGCCCTCGAGCGGGCCAACAAGCGGAAAAAGCGCATCCCGAGCTTCTACATGGACCTTCCCCTGCTCCTCCAGTACTGGGAAGGCGACAAGCGCGTGTACCACCACACGGTTCCCGTCAACATGCTCTACGCCTTTGACAAGGCGCTCCAGCTCATCCTCGCTGAGGGCCAGGCCAGGGTCTTTGCCCGCCACGAGCAGGCCTTCGCCCGCCTGGTCAAGGGCCTCGAGGCCCTCGGCCTCGAGCTGCTCGTGCCCCCGGCTGCGCGGCTTGCCACGCTCACCGCGGTCAAAATCCCGGCAGGAGCCGACGACGCGGCTGTCAGGAAGCGGCTGCGCGACGAGCACCGCATCGAGATCGGGGCGGGCCTCGGGCCCCTCGCGGGCAAGATCTGGCGCATCGGGCTCATGGGCCACACGGCCCGCGACGAGAACGTGGACCGGCTGCTGAAAGCGCTCAAGGGGGCCCTGGCTCGATAGCCGGCCGCGCCGCCGCCTCTTTCTCACCCACAGCGCCTCCCTCCCCGACAATGGAAGTAGTCTGAAGAACCCGTTCAGAGTGCTAAACTTTGATGGTTGTCCCGACGTCTGCCCGTTGGGGAGGAGGCGGCTTCCGCCTATGAAGCGGGTCTTAGCGTCCGCAGTGCTGGTCCTCATGGTTGCCGCCGGAGCGTGGGCTGACGAGCAGCCTGTGCACGACGTCGTCGTCGCCCTGTTCGCCTCTGGAGACCGCTCGCCTCTGCAGAGCTTCATCGGCGGCGGGCTCGTTCTCGAGCTCACGCGCAACGGGTTCCGCCCCAGGCTGCTGGAAGTCGATGGGCCGCCACCGGCGGCCGACGACCGGCGCGCCGCGGCGCGGCTCGCCGGGGACACAGCGGCGCCCCTGGTGCTGGTGAGCGTCTACTCGGTTCGCGCGAGCGAAGTCGAGATCACGCTGCGGGCGGTCGAGGTCGAAGGCTCACGCCTGCTGGTCACGGCGCGGCGCGCGGCCCGCATCGACCTGGCCCTCGACGAGACGCTGATCGCGGCGGTCCAGGACGTCGTGCCCGCGATGGCTCCCATACGCGACCGCCACCAGGAGCGCTTTCCGCTCAAGCCGCCCGAGCCGCCCCCGCAGCCGGCCGCTGCGCCCGCTGTCCCAGAGGCGCCGCCTGCCCCGGTCGAAGCGCCCGCCCCGGTCGAGGCGCCTGCCCCACCCGCTGCCGTCGCTCAGCCGCCCGGCGGCCCCGCCGAGCCGGCTCCGCCTCCGGTGCTGGAGCCCGCTTCGCCCCCGCTGCCGTCGCGCGGCTTCGCGATCGCGGTGGGTGCCGCGCCGCTGGTGCCTGCGGGCGATCTCGCCGTCTTTCTCGAGACCGGTATCGCGGCCAGCGTGCGCGCCGAGCTGCAGTGGCGGCGCGGCGATTCGCTGCTCGCCGTCAGCCTCGGCACCGGCGCCACCGTGTTCAAGGCCGAAGGGCCTCTGGACTCCGCGGGCGGGCTGCTCGCGCCGCTGCTCCTCGAGGGCCGCTACGGCATCTCGAGCGCCGGCGGGGTCGCCTTCTACGTCCGCTGCGGAGGCGGAGCAGCCTTCTTTCTGGTCGACAGCGACATCGAGGGAATCCTGCGCAAGTTCGTGCCCTGCGCGACCGCGTCGCTGGGCCTGTCCCGCCGCATCGGCGAGCGCATCAGCCTCGGCCTCGACGTGGCCTACGCGATCTATGTGGATTTCGACTCCGATTCGACGGACCTGATCATGGGGCTCGCCCCCGGGCTCCAGGTGTTCTTTTCGCTGTAGGAGGTGAGCGCATGAACGTGGGACGTTCCGCCCGAGGGCTTCTCCTGCTCGTTGCGCTTGCGGCGATCCTGGTCGCCTGCGATGACTTTCTCCTGCGCACCTTGATGGAGGGCGAAGACGGCTCAGCCTGGGCCGGCAGGCTGCAGATCAGCCCGGCATCGATCACCATCGCGCAGGCGGGCGACATCACGTTCACGGCCAAGGGCGGATCCGGATCCTACACGTACTCGATCGTCGCTCCCGTCGGCGGCAGCACCATCGTCGGCGCCTCGGGCCTCTACACCGCGTCGACCACGGCGACCGGCACCGAGACCGTCCGGGTCACGGACAGCGGCGGCGCGACCAGCGATGCGGCCGTGACGATCATCCCGGCCACGGGCACTATTCCCGACTACGCGATCGTGTCGGCGACCTATCCCTCACCGCCCTACACGGCGGGTGAGCTGTTTTCCGGCAGCTTCCAGATCCAGGAGACCTCGGGCAATCCCGGCGGAAGCTCGATCACGGCAAGGGTATACCTGTCGGGCAACACGAGCCCCGACGCAGGCGACCAGGTGATCCACTCGCAGACCCTCGCCGCACTGGCCGGCTCGGGCGTCTCCGGCGTGCTTTCCTATTCGGGTCAGTGGCCCGCCTCGGGCGGCGACTACTACCTGCTGATCGAAGCGGCGGCGGGCGACGACGTGGACACATCGGACAACCTCGTCAACGGCGGTTTGATCACGGTCGGCTCGGCGGCTCCCCCTAACTACGACGTGACCGCGCTCACGCCCGCGGCCCCGATCACGGTGTCGCCTGGCGGCGCCATCAGCCACAGCTTGACCTTTGACAACGTGGGCACGGGCAACGGGACGGCTTCGCTCTACTGGGAAGTCTACCTGGACCTCAACGGCAACTCGACCATCGACGCCGGCATCGACACCCTGCTCGCCTCCGGCATCGAGGCGGCCATGAGCACGGCTGCGGCGCCGATCACGCACTCGTTTGGCGGAACCTGGCCCGCCACGGCCGGCACCTGCTACCTGATCGCACGGCTCGCGGCGGCTGACGACAGCGACCCCCTGGACGACACGGAGGTGAGCGCCGCCATCACCGTGCAGCCGCCCGACTACGTCATCGACTCGGTGAGCAACCTCGGGGGCGCCACGGCAGGCGGCCCGATTGCCGGCCAGTTCACCTACCGCAACTCGGCCGCGGTCGGCAACGGCAGCCAGCCGGTCTTCTGGAAGGCCTACTATTCGACGCTCGCCACCCTGGACGGCAGCAGCGAGGTCCTCTTCGACTCGGGCACGGCTGCCGCGCGCAACGCGGCCACCGCCGCGGTCCCTGTCGCCTTTGACGGAACCTGGCCCTCGACTGCGGGCGACTACTACCTGATCGTGGAGCTCGGAGCCTCGGACGAGACCGACGCGGAGGAACAGGCCTACGCAGGGCCCGTCACCCTCTCATCCGCGCCTCTGCCTGATGTCACCTACGTGGTCCAGACCGTCACGAACACCGGCGCGCTCACCGGCGACGCCGCCATCTCGGGAGAGTTTACCTACCGCAACACCGGAACCGCTGCCGGGACCCAGACCATCTACTGGAGTGCCTACTACTCGACGGCGAGCACCCTCAATGGCAGCAGCGAGGTGCTGATCGCCACGGGCACCGCCTCGGCGCTGCTCGCCGGGGCGATCTCCGCCCCGGTGCCCTTCAGCGGGGGCACCTGGCCGGCGGCCGGCGGCTCCTTCTACCTGATCGTCAAGGTCGGCGCCTCGGACTCGGCAACGACAGACGAAGGCCCCAGTGGTCTCACCGCAGTCTCCCCAGTCGACCCTCCCGACTATGACGTGACTTCTCTCACCCCAGCCGTTGCCATCACCGTGTCGGCGGGGGCCGCCGTCGGCCAGACGGTCACCTTTGACAACATCGGAGCCGGCGACGGCACGGTCGCCGTGACCTGGGAGGTCTATCTCGACCTCAACGGCAACTCGACCATCGAAAGCGGCACCGATCTGCTGCTGTCCGCCGGCGTCGAAGCGGCCATGAGCACGGCCGCTGCCCCTGTCACCCGCGCGGTGACCGGCACCTGGCCCGCCACAGCCGGCACCTACCGCCTCATCGCCCGCCTGACGGCATCGGATGACGCGGTGGCTGGCAACGACCTGGAGGTGAGCGCCGCCATCACCGTGCAGCCGCCCGACTACGTCATCGACGCGGTGAGCAACCTGGGAGGCACGACTGCAGGTGCGGCGATCAGCGGCCAGTTCACCTACCGCAACTCGGCGGCGGTCGGAAACGGCAGCCAGCCGGTCTTCTGGAGCGTCTACACCTCGACCCTCGCCACCCTCAACGGAACTGACGAGGTCCTCATCGACTCCGGCACCGCGCCGGCCCTGGGCGCGGCCTCGGTGCCCACGGCCGTTTCCTTTAGCGGCACCTGGCCCTCGACCGCGGGCAGCTACTACCTTATCGCCTCCCTGAGCGCCTCAGACGAGGTCAACACGGCGAACAACGCGACGCATAGCGCGGCGCTGGCAATCACCGCTCCCCCGCCTCCCGACATCGACTACAGGATCGTCGGCGTCATCAACACCGGCGGCACGACGGCCGGCACCGCGCTTTCGGGCACCTTCACCTTTGCCAACCAGGGAACCAGCGCAGGCACGCAGCAGGTGCCCTGGACGGTGTACCTGTCCGCGGACGCCGTGCTCGACGGCGGCGACCCGGTAGCGGACGCGGACTTCGCGGCGCCGCTGGGCGCGGGGGCGACTTCGGCGGCGATTCCGTTTACGGGAACCTGGCCTGCGGGGGCCGGCACCTGGTACCTGATTGCCGGAGTCGCGTCCCTCGAAGATGTCGTTCCCCTGAACAACAGCGGCAGCAGCGGCGCCATCGCGGTGAGCCCGTCGGGGGGAGCCGACATTGACTACGATGTGCTCACCGTCACCAACACGGGAGGAGTCGTCGCGGGCGGTGCCCTCGCCGGTGAGTTCACCGTGCGGAACATCGGGACGGTCGCGGGCGCTCAGCAGGTCCTCTGGGCCGCCTATGTATCCGCTGACGCCGTTCTCGGCGGCGGTGATGAACTGGTGGATTCCGGCACTATCAGCCCCCTGGCAGCGGGAGCGACCGACGGCCCGATCGCCTTTTCCGGCACCTGGCCCCTGACCGGGCCCCGCACGCTGATCGTTCAGGTCACCGCGTTCGACGACGTCGCCCTCGGCAACAACGTGGAGGCTTCGGCATCCATCGCCCTCTCGGTGCCCCAGGTCGACTACCAGGTGACCTCCGTCAGCAACACCGGCGGAACCACGGCGGGCGGAGCCCTCTCAGCCACGTTCACGGCGTCCAACAACGGCCCTTCGAACGGAACGCGGACCCTGTTCTGGCAAGCCTACCTGTCGGCCGACGCGGCGCTCGACGCGTCGGACACGGTGGTGCAGACCGGCTCGATGGCTCCGCTTGCGGGATGGGGCTCGGTCGGACCGGTTGCCATTGCCGGAACCTGGCCGCTGACGCCGGGCTGGTACTACATCATCGTGCGCCTCATCGCCGAGGATGACGTGAACGCCGGCAACGACACCATGGCGACCGGGGCCGCCATTGAGGCGACGGCGCCGAACGTCGACTACCAGGTCAACTACGTCAACAACGTCGGGCCCAGCCGGACCACCGCCGTACTGCACGGGGAGTTCGCGGTGCAGAACATCGGCGCCGTCGACGGAGCCTCGCCGGTCCAGTGGACCGCTTACCTCTCGGCAAACACGACGATCGAGCCGGGCACCGATATCGTCCTGGACGCCGGCACCATCGCGGGCCTGACGGCTTCGACCACCGCGACCATACACTTCTACGACACCTGGCCGTCGTTGCCGGGCACCTGGTATCTCGTCGTATCGGCGTCGGCCGCCGACGACGTCGCCAGCGGGAACGACGTCCTCAGCAGCGCCGCCGTGACGTTGACCAACCCCTCGGTGGACTACGACATGCTCTCGGTGAGCTACGGGGGCGGCTACACCCTGCCCACGGGGGCCTTCGACGGCACCTTCAGCTTTACCAACTACGGCCCCGACGACGGATCGCAGCAGGTCGGCTACACGGTATACGCGTCCGCAGACGCGACGCTTGATGCCGCTGACCCGGTCGTTGCGGCGGGCTCCACGTCAGCGCTGGACGCCGGGGCTACCTCCTCTGCGATCCCCTTTTCCGGCCAGTGGCCCCTCGCTTTCGGCGCCTACTACCTGTTTGTCCGGCTCTCGAGCACGGAAGACGCGGTCCCGGCCAACGACTTCGAACGCACAGCGGCGGGCACGAGCGTCGGCATCCTCGTCGAGGGCGAGCCCAACGACGACTGCGTCACCTTTGTGGACGCCGACGACCTGCTAGACACGCCCACCACGGGCGTGCGGCTGGCCCCGGGCATGAGCCTGCAGGTCACCGGCACCATGACCCCCAGCGACATGGATGATGTGTTCATGATCAACACGGGCACCGCCGCTCGGGTGAGGACCGTCTGGCAGATCTCGATCGCCAACCAGGACATGGGAATCTACTACTACGACCCGGCTGGAACGATCCTCGGCGGGAGCGGGCTCATCGGCAACCCGTTTACCGAGTACAGCAACGAGTGGATCGTCGACGCGCCCAACGCCACGCGTTACGTCGACCTCTACAACTACAGCACGAAGAACCTGGGAGCTTACACCTGCATCATCACGGCCTACTGATGCTCCGGGTGATCAGTCTGACCGGCGGTCATGCGCGGCGGCGCTGACCGCCGCGCCTCGCTGCAAGTCGTGATGATGCTCAAGGACGCGATCAGTCGAGGAGGGCGGCGAGGTTGTCGACGAGCTGCACGAGCAGGCGCCGCTCCCCGGAAGTCGGGTCCGGCGCGGCCCCGCCGCCGCCGATGGATGCCACCAGCGCCACGGCGTCGGCGAGCGCGCGGCCGCGGGCCTCGCGGCCGCTTTCGGCAGCCAGCACGTCGAAGTAGCGCAGCATCGTGTCGTACAGCCCCGGGTAGCGGGCGCGCACCTCGTCGCTGCCGATGATCTGGCGCACGAGAAGCTTGGCCTCGAGCAGGCGGGAGAGCTCGGCCGGGTCGGTCGGAGCCTGCTCCGCCGCCGAGGCAGCCGCGGCCCGGGCTCGGGCCAGCCTGGCGAGCAGGTCCTGGCGCCTCGCCTCCTCTGCCGCCTGCGCGGCGGCCTGGCGCCGCGCGTCGTAGAGCCTGAAGCCGGCGTCGGCGATGCG
>CAZKGO010000086.1:0-21058 GCA_964552235.1 uncultured Spirochaetales bacterium
AACGCAGCCTGAAATCTTGCCAGAAAAGCAAGGTTTCAGGGCGTCATGTCAATAGTGCGGTCGGGGCGTCTGTTCACGGTCGGCTTCTGCCTCCGCTATCACGAAGGGCTCACGGTGGCCAGGCGCCACCTGGAAGCGGGCCGCATCGGGCGGCTGGTGTCGATGCGGCTGCGCGTAGGCGAGAACATCGCCGAAGTGAGGCCCGACTACCGCAGCCTGTTCACCCTGCGCGAAGTCGGCGCCTACGACCTGACGCACGAGATCGACCTGGCCTGCTGGTTCGCCGGCCGACCCCTGCGGACCATGCACGCGCTGCACGGTGCCTTGAGCGATCTCGGGTTCACGGCGCCCGACGTGGCTGAGCTGATCCTCGGTTTCGGCGACGTGCTGGCAAGCGTGCACCTGGACCTCTTCAGCAGCCCGCGCACGCGGCTGACGGAGCTGCTCGGGACGCGGGGTACGATCACCGTGGAGCTCGCCGACTGGAATCGGTGCACCGTGAGCCTGTTCGAGGCTGCTGCCGGCCGCTGGGAACGGCAGGAGCTCGCCACCGAGCGCGACGCCATGTTTCGCGCCGAGGACACCGAGTTCCTGGAGGCTGCGGCCGCGGGCGCAGCGGCGGCCGGCGTGAGCCTGGCCGAAGCGCGCAAGAGCCTCGAGATCGTGGTGCGCGCTCTCGAAGGACGTTGATGCGGCACCCGAGCCGGCGCGGTGGCGCCTGGGCTCGAGGCCGCCCGAAATCGAGTACGCGGAGGATCGCATGGGACGGGTGCTGGATTCGTTCCGCCTGGATGACCAGGTGGCCATCGTGACCGGCGGCAGCGAGGGATTGGGCTTCGACGCGGCCTGCGCCCTCGCCGAGGCCGGAGCGAACGTCGTGCTCACCTCCCGGCGCCTGGAGCGCGCCCAACGCTCCTGCGATCGCATCCGCTCGGAGTTCGGCGTCGACACCCTGGCGCTGGTGATGGATCAGTGCGTCCCCGAGCAGGTGCGCGACATGGCCACCCGGGCGCTGGCCTGGAAGGGCCGCGTCGACATCCTGGTCAACAACGCGGGAGGCGGATCGGGCCGGTCGGAGGGAGACCTCTTCCGCCGATCGAGCGACGAGATCGCCGCCCTGATCGCCACGAACCTCACGGGGAGCCTGCTGTGCTGCAAGGAGGTGGCCCCCGCCATGGCGGGGCGGGGCAGCGGCAAGATCATCAACATCGCCTCGATCGCCGGCCTCGTCGGCCGCGACCGCCGGATGTATCACCGCAACGACAAGCGGGAGCAGCCGGTCGACTACGCCGCGGCCAAGGCGGGGGTGATCGGGATGACCTACGACCTGGCGGCCTACCTCGCACCCAAGGGAGTGCACGTCAACTGCATCTCGCCGGGTGGATTCGACAGGGGGGAGCTGCCGCCGGGCTTTGTGCGCGACTTCGCCGACGAGGCGATGCTGGGCCGCATGGGAAGGATCGGCGTGGACCTCAAGGGCGCCGTGCTCTTTCTCGCCTCATCGGCCTCGGACTACGTGACGGGTCACAACCTGGTGGTGGACGGCGGGTTCAGCCGCTTCAAGTGAGAGCCCGGCTCGCGAGTCTCGTCAGCCCGGCAGCAGGTCGCCCTTTCCCGATCGCACGTGCTCGCGGATGGCGCGTTCCGCCGCGTCGGGGCCGCAGGAGCCCAGGCGGGTGAGCAGCCTCACGTGGCGGTCGACCACCTGCCCGAGGCTGCTGCCGACCACGCGGTTGATCCTGTGGAACACCGTCAGGCGGAAGACCCGCTCGAACTCCCGGATCAGGGGCTCGCAGCCGGTCAGCCGCACCAGCGCCTGGTGAAAGGCGATCTCCCTCTCCCAGCGCTGCGGCGAGTCGGCCTTGACCGCGTCCAGCCGCTCGGCGATCGGCCGCAGCTCCGCCAGCCGCCTGCGCACCGGAGCGCCGCAGTACAGCCGCGCGGCCGCGCACTCCAGCGCCTCGCGCACGATCAGCTGCCCGGCCACGTCCTCGCTGCGCACCGGCCTCACGCGGGTGCCCTTGCGCGGGATGCCTTCGAGGAACCCCTCATTCTCCAGCTGCACCATAGCCTCGAGCACCGGCGCCACGCTCACCCCGAGCTCGCGCGCCACATCGCGCCTGTTCAGCATCTCACCGGGCACCAGCTCGTTGCGCAGCAGCCGCCCCAGAAGCGTCTCGTACACGTAGCCGGAAAGCGAGCGGCTCGCGCGCGGCGACGAGCGCCTGCCGGCTGCCGCGGCCTTCATCCTAGCTTCTCCAGGGCCCGCCCCAGCTTCGCTTCCTGCTCTTTCGTCAGGGGCGAGAACGGCCGCCTGCAGATGCCGACGTCCAGCCCCTGCATCCGCAGCGCAGCCTTGACCCCGGGGTAGACCCCGACCTCGATGAGAACGGCGATCATCTCGTTTGCCTCGTTCTGGACCGCGAGCGCCTCCGCCGACTTGCCCTCGCTGTGCAGCTTGTGGATGCGCACAAAGCGGCTCGCCATGAAATTGAACGTGCTCCCGATCGCCCCGTCGGCTCCCATGGCCAGCCCCGCCAGGAACATCTCGTCGTAGCCGTTCAGCAGCGCCAGGCGCGGGTAGCTGCGCTTGATCCGCTCGAGCTGGAAGAAGTCGCTCGAGGTGTGCTTGACTCCGGCCAGGCGCGGGTCCTCCAGCAGGTCGGCGGCGTTCTCGCGCGAGAGCGTCACCCCCGAGAAGGCGGGAAAGTTGTACACCAGCATCGGCCGGTCGATCGCTGCCATCACGTCGCGGTAGTAGGCCTTGATCTCCGGCAGCGAGAACTTGTAGTAGAACGGGGGAATCGAGGAGACCGCGTCGGCGCCGTGGGCGCAGGCGTGACGGGCCAGCTCGATGGCGTGGTCGGTGGCGATGGTCCCCACGTGGGCGATCAACAGGCCGCGGCCCGCGTTGGCCTCGGCCACCGCCTCCAGCAGCCGCTTGCGCTCCTCCAGGCTCAGGAGAAAACACTCGCCCGTGCTGCCGGCCACGTAGAAGCCGCTCACCCCCTCGCCCAGGAGCCGCTCGACCAGCCGGCCGGCCGCCTCCGCGTCGATGCTGCCGTCGCCCTTGTAGGGAGCGATGAGCGCGGGGATGATCCCGCCGATGCGTCGCGCCATGAGAGCCTCCGATCGTTCAGATGGTATATCAGCGCTGCGACGCGGTCAAACCACGCGGGTCGTCCGTGCTCCGCGGCCGCTCAGCCCTTGTCGCCGAGCTCGGCCTTGACCGCTGCTGCGAAGCGCCGGTCGGCCTCGTCCATGGCCGCGAGCGTCTCGGCGACGCTGCGGCCGGCGCTCTCCCTGGCGGCGGGGATCATGGTGCGGCACTCGTTGGCGTCCATGAAGCGCACCGCCTCCAGCAGGCGTTCCTGGTCCTCGGGAGGCACCACGAGGAAGCCGTGCTTGTCGGCATGGATCAGGGCGCCCGGCTTGACCGGGCAGCCGAAGACCTCGACGGGGCAGTCCCAGCGCACGGGACAGCTCCAGGCGTGGCCGACGCAGGTGCCGCGGGCCAAGGCCTTGAAGCCCGCGTTGGCCATTTCGTCGGTGTCGCGGATGCCGCCGTCGATGATCGTGCCCACGCAGCCGAGGGCGCGATGGAAGTTGGCCGTCACCTCGCCCCAGAAGGCGCCGACGAGCTGCGGCTTGTCCAGGTCCTGGACCACGACGATCTTGGGGCCGGGGAGGCTGGCGACGTAGGCGCGGTACTCGCTCCAGGCGCGGGGATTGCGCCTGGGGTGCTGCGGGTTGCTCGGCTCCTGGACGACGGTGATGGCCCAGCCGACCATCGGGCCCATCTGGGGCATGTAGTCGCGGGTCTGCTCGCGGTTGAAGAAGGGGCCGGTGCGGTCGTGCCTGCTGATCGCCTCCCACCCGTTGTAGATCGTGGGCGTGTTCCACCGCTTGAGCTGCAGCAGGACCTCGTGGGGCAGCCGGGCCGCCGGACCGTTGTTCTCGACCTTCATCCGCATCACCTCGCGCAGAGTCTACCGGGGCGGGGCAGGAGCCTCAAGTGTTGACAGGCTCCAAGGCGCGCGCCACGCTGCCTGCATGCAGCCGCGCGCCCGAAAGCTCGCCGCCTACCTCGCGCTCGCCTTTGGCCTGAGCTGGGCGATCGTCGGCGCCTGGCTCGGCCTGGGCGGCAAGTGGTCCTCGCCCGCCTCGGTGTGGGTGGCCGTCGCCTTTATGCTGATGCCCGCGGTCGCCGCGGTTGTGGCGCAGCGGCTGGTCGGCCGCGAGCCGATCGCTGGCCCCCTCGGCGTCTCGTTCCGCCTCAATCGCTGGTTCCTGGTAGCCTGGCTGCTGCCTCCGGCGCTCGCCGCTGTTGCCTTCGGGGTGAGCCTCCTCATCCCCGGTGTGACCTTCTCGCAGTCCATGGAGGGGATGTTCGACCGCTTCGCCGCGACGCTGACACCGCAGCAGGTCGAGCAGATGCACAGCCAGATCGAGGTCCTGCCGGTTCACCCGTTCTGGCTCGTCCTCGGAGCCGGCCTTGCGGCCGGCGCGACGGTCAACGCGATCGCGGGCTTCGGCGAAGAGCTGGGGTGGCGGGGCCTGATGCAGGGCGAGCTCGCGGGAGCCGGCTTCTGGCGGTGCTCGCTCGCCACGGGCGCGGTCTGGGGGCTGTGGCACGCGCCGCTGATCCTGCTGGGGCACAACTACCCGCAGCACCCCGTGGCAGGGGTGGCGATGATGATCGGCTGGTGCCTTCTCCTTGCCCCTCTGTTCGCCTACGTGAGGATCAAGTCGCGCTCCGTGATCGCGGCCTCGATCATGCACGGCTCCCTCAACGGCACGGCGGGCCTGGCGATCATGCTCGTGCGGGGAGGCAGCGACCTCACGGTCGGCATCACGGGGCTCGCGGGGTTCGTCGTCCTCGCGCTGGCCAACGCGGCGCTGGTCGTCTACGATTGGCTGTTCGAGCGATAGGAGGTTCCATGGCCGGCGACGCAGCCGAGATCCGCACCATCACGCAGGCCGAGCGCGCCGAGTTCTGCGCGCTGCGCCGCTATGCGTTCCGAACCTGGACCGCGGACCCGCCCACGGAGGCGGAGATCGAGTGGGTCGTTCCCGACGATGCCCTCGGCTTTTTCCTGCAGGGGCGCATGGTCGGCGGCATGATCGTGCACCGCTTCCGGCAGTCCGTGCGCGGCGTGATCAAGCCGATGGGCGGCGTCGCCGCGGTCGCCAGCTATCCGGAGTTCCGCGGCCGCGGCCACGTGACGCGGCTGCTCGAGCATGCGTATGCGCGGATGCGCGAGCACGGGCGGCCGGTGAGCATGCTGCACCCGTTCCGCGAGAGCTTCTACGAGCGGTTCGGCTACGTAGCCGCGGGCGCGGCGCTCGAGATCGAGGTTCCCACCGAGGCTCTGGCCTACACGCTGGAGCGCAAGCCCGGGCCGGGCTGGGTCGAGGAGCGCCTGGCGCCTGCCGAGGCCCGCGACGCCTTTTTCGAGCTGCTGCGCGAGACGGCGCCGCGCTACAACGGCTTTACGGTGCACGAGAGCATTCCCGGGGGCGCGTGGGAGCAGCGGACGCGCGACTGCCTCTACGTGATGATCCGCAGAGACGGGACGCTGCAGGCCGCCGCCCGCTACGAGAAGCTCGGTCATCCAAGCCCACCCCTGCTGCGGGTTCGCGACCCGTACTGGCGCGACGCGGCTGGACGCAATGCGCTGCTGCGCTTTCTGGCCACGCACCGCGACCAGGTGCCCGCTATCAACCTGCAGGTGCCTTACGGCTCGCCTGTGCACACGTGGTTCCGCGACACGATGAGCCCCTTCGTCCTGAAGATGGACGAGAAGCCGTGGATGGTGCGCCTGATCGATGTCGCCCCGGCGCTCGACGGACTGCCTGCCGAGCCCGCGGGAGGCCTCACGATCGAGGTGACCGACGACCGCTGCCCGTGGAACAACGGCCGCTTCGCGCTGGAGGCGAGGGACGGCCGGCTGCGCGCGACTGCCGCGGGCGACTGCGGGCCGCGGGGCCGGCTCGACGCGCGGCTCGACCAGAAGGCGCTCGCCTCCCTCGCCTACGGTTGCCGCAGCGTAGACGATCTGTGCGCCCTTGGCTGGATGGAGCGGCCTTCCGACCGAGCGTCGGATCTGCTCGATCGCTGGTTCCCGCCGACCTCGTTCTACAACACGCTGGGATTTTAGGGTACAGGGATGCACCCACCCGTGGGCCGCACGGATGTGGGGGCCCACGGGCGAGGCCGGCCCACGGGTGCGCCGGCCTCGGCGCGGCAGAGGCGTTGCCGTTGACAAGGCCTAGCGCCACGGCGAAGATCTCGTCCAGGGGAGGCTGCTCGATGGCCGGCAAACGACCGCTGATCGGCATCAGTGTGGGAGATCCCGCGGGGATCGGGCCCGAGATCACGGCAAAGGCGCTCGCGCTCCCCGAGATCTACGACGCCTGTCGTCCGCTCGCCGTGTGCGATCTGCGCGTGATGGACGCGGCGATCCGCTTCTCCCGGCTCGCGCTCAAGAGCCGCGGAGTGGCCGCGCCCTCCGAGGGCCGCTACGAGCACGGCACGATCGACGTCCTCGACATGAAGAACGTCGACATGGCGAAGCTCGAGTACAAAAAGGTCGCGGCCATGACGGGAAAGGCCTCCTACGAATACATCGAGAAGGTGATCCGCCTGGCCATGGCAGGCGAGATCGACGCCACGGTCACCGGTCCCATCCACAAGGAAGCGATCGCCGCCGCCGGCTGCAAGTACCCGGGCCACACGGAGATCTACGGAGCGCTCACCGGCACCAGGGACTACACGATGATGCTGGCGGACGGCAACTTCCGCGTGGTGCACGTCTCGACCCACGTGAGCCTCAGCGAGGCGATCGCCCGCGTCAAGAAGCCGCGCGTGCTCAAAGTGATCGAGCTCGCCTACGACGCGCTGCGCAAGCTGGGCATCGAGCGGCCGCGCATCGCCGTGGCGGGCCTGAACCCGCACGCGGGCGAAGGCGGCATGTTCGGCCGCGAGGAGATCGAGCACATCCAGCCGGCCATCGACGAGGCCCGGGCCAAAGGCATCGGCGTCGAAGGCCCGATCCCGCCCGACACGGTCTTCTCCAAGATGAAGGGCGGCCAGTACGACATGGTCGTCTGCATGTACCACGACCAGGGCCACATCCCGACCAAGCTGGTGGGGTTCAACTACGACCGCGCGACCAATGCCTGGACCGCCATGTCCGGCGTCAACGTCACCCTCGGCCTGCCGATCGTGCGCGCCTCGGTGGACCACGGCGTCGCCTTTGGCAAGGCGGGCGAAGGCCGCGCGAACCCCGAGAGCATGGTCCAGGCGATCCACATGGCGATCAAGCTGGCGGGATAGGCCTTCAGGACACGCACGATGCCTGTGCTGCGGACAGTTCTCTACACCGTCCTCCTCATCGCGGCGAGCACGTGCGCCCTCGGCGCCCTCTACGTGGGGCGGCAACGCTCGCGGACGGCCGCTGCCTCGCCGCTCGCGCTGCTCCTGGCCGCCGCAGCCTTCTACTGCGGCGGCTCGGCCCTGGAGATCGCCGTCTCGACGCTCCCGGCCAAACTTCTTGCGGTGGCGGTGGAGTACGTGGGAGTCGCGCCTCTGCCCGCGTTCTGGGTGCTGTTCGCCTGGCGCTCGCTCCACGGCCGGCGCCCTCTGCCGCGGGCCACTTCGTTGGCGCTGTTCGTGTTCCCGGCAATCACCCTCGTGCTGAACTGGACGAACGGTCTTCACCATCTCTACTACACGGCCACCACCCTCGACTCCAGTGGTCCGTTTCCGATGGTGCACCTGGCTCGCGGGCCCTGGTACTGGGTGAACACCGTCTTCCTGCTGTTCTCTTTCGTCGCAGGCAACCTCCTGCTGCTGCTGCGCCTGCTGCGGGCGCCCGCCGCCGAGCGGGTGCCGGCCGCGCTCACGATGGCGGGATCGCTCGCCCCCTGGGCTGGATACCTCCTCTACGTCACCGGCGCGAGCCCCCTGAACCTGGACCTGAGCCCGCTCGCGATGCCGGTCGGCGCGCTGCTGTTTGCCGTCGGCCTGTTCCGCTACCGGATGCTCGAGCTCGTGCCGGCGGCCCGCGAGCGGGTGTTCGAGAGCATGAACGACGGGGTCATCGTGGTCGACGCTCAGCAGCGGATCGTCGACTACAACATGGCGGCCGCCGCGGTGTGCCGCAGGCTCGACTCGCGGGCGATCGGCGCGCCGGCCTCCGAGGCGCTGGCCGACCTGCCGGTCCTCACCGCGGCGATCCGTGCCGGAGCCGGCAGCGCCCGATTGGATGTGCCGGCCGCCAATGGGACAGCCACGTACGACGTGCGCCTGCAGCCGGTCCGCGACAGGAGAGGCAGGACCGTGGGGTTCGCAGTCGTCCTCACGGACATCACCGACCAGGTGATCCTGGTGCGGAAGCTGCAGGATCTGGCGACCATCGACGAGCTCACGGGCCTGGCCAACCGCAGGCAGTTCTTCGAGCTCGGCCATCGCGAAGCGGCCCGCGCCCGGCGCGAACAGCGGCCGATTTCCGTGGCCATCATGGATCTCGATCACTTCAAGAACGTCAACGACGAGCACGGCCACGCGGTCGGAGACGCGGCCCTGCGAATCGTGGCCCATACCTGCCGCGCCGGCGTGCGCCTCACCGACCTCGTGGGCAGGTACGGCGGCGAGGAGCTGGCGTTCGTTTTTCCCGAGGCGGGCATGTCGATGGCGGCCGAAGTGGCCGAGCGCCTGCGCAGCTCGATTGCCTCACGCCCCATCGTTCACGCCGACGCCAGCATCACGGTGACCGCGAGCTTTGGCGTGGCCAGCTCGGGCGCGCCTGCCGAGGCCGATCTCGAGGCGCTGCTGCAGGCCGCGGACCGGGCGCTCTACCGCGCCAAGAGCAACGGCCGCAACCGCGTCGAGCTCGCCTGCGTCGGGGACTGAAGGGCTACCCTGCGGCCCGGGCGTGCAGCCCGAGGTAGAGAGCCTCGGCCGCGAGCGAGAGCGCGACCGCAGCGGCCGCGGTCACGACCCCCGGCCACGGCAGCAGGAGCGGGGCGCCGAAGAGCCCCAGCGAAAGCACCGACAGGTTCACGGCCACGCCGGCAGGAATGTCGGCGGTGTTGCGCTCGCGCACGAGAATGCCGCGCGCGAGCGACACAGCGGCGGTGAGGGCGACAGTCGGCGCCATGACGGCGAACGGAACGTTGCACAGCGAGGCGAGCTCGGCCGGCAGCCCGAACAACACACGGAAGCTGTAGTCGGCGGGACCAGGCAGAGCGAGAGCCGCGGTGAGGGCGAGCATGACCCCGGCAAGGATCGCGGTGAAGCGCCGGATCGCCCTGCCGGTCTCTCCGCGGTCGTAGAGCGCCACGGTCGTTTCCTGCACCGCGAGGCCGGGGCCCTGCAGCAGGAACAGCCAGCTCGAGATCACGGGCCAGGCTGCGAGGGAGTCGATCGCCATCGGCGCTCGCGAAAGCGCCGCCGTGGTCAGCGGGCGCACGACCTGGCTGATCAGCGCCGTCAGCACCAGCGGAGCGTAGAAGCGCGCGAACTCCCGCACGCTCATCGGGTGCTCTCCCTCCAGGCGCGCCGGCATGGCTCGCAGGACGCCGCCCGCCAGCAGGCGCGCCGTCACCGCCGCGACCATCATGCCCGTAGCGACCGCGGCGGCGCCGACCGTCGCTCCGGGCGGGCTCGACAGGCCGAGCGCAAGACCGGCGAGCAGTACGACCGTGATCAGGCGCAGCAGCGTCGTCACAGCGACGAGCCCGGGCCGGCCGTGGCGCACGAGCACGCCCTGGAACAGGCGCCGGTAGCCGACGCTGGCATGCCACGGCGTCATGATCAGAAAGGCGGTGCGCGCCGGCTCCACCAGGTCCTCGGGCACCCCCATCAGTCGCCCCGCGAGCAGGACGAACAGCGGGCTCGCGCCGAGCAGGACGTGCATCACCGTAAGCGCTGCCACCAGCCGGTTGACGAACCAGAGCAGCCTTCCGTAGGAGGCGCGCGAGCCGCTGAGCGCTGTGCCCGCCACCAGCAGCTGCACGCCGGGCCCCTGCACGAAGATGCACAGGCCAAAGGCCACGCCGAAAGCGGCGAGGTTGCGCTTTGCGTCCGGCAGGCGGCTGATGACGGCATTGGTGAGCGGCTGCTCGAAGGCCATCATCACCCACATGGCGGCCAGAGGAAGAAAGGTGAAGAAGACCCGACGCGTCGCGCTCTCGGGCTGCGGTAGGCTCACCTCAGGCTGCGCGCCGTCTCCGCTGCGCCGGCGATCCCCTTGCCGAGAGGCGCGATCGTGTAGGCGAAGCGATGCGACCCTGCTCCGATGCGGTAGGCCTCGAGCGTGTCGGGGCCGCAGCTCGCGGTGCCGAGGCCGCGCTGCGCGAGATCGAGGTACACGTGCGTCTCGGGCCTGCGCTCGAGATCGATGGTGTGGCGCGCGCGGTAGAGGTCCTGCGGCGTGAAGTGGCTCGCCGCCGCGTGCAGCGGTTCGTCGGCGACGAACAGCAGTCCGAAGCCGCGGCTGTTCTCCAGCGCCATCCAGCGCACGTCGGCGCGGCTGCCGTTCTCCTGCGGCATGATGTAGGGCACGTGCATGGCGTCCACGGTGCTCTCGTACAGGCCCACTGCGGCGCCTGCCTTGCGGTCCCAGTAGCACTCGTGGGGCCCGCGGCCGAGCCAGAGCACGCGCTCGAAGCCGGGCGCGGTGACGATCTCGACGCCGAGGCGCGGCGGGTCGGCGAGGCGCGCGGCGAGCTGCATCGTGTTCTCGAAGCGCGCGACCCCGTCGCCTGTCACGGTCACGACCTGCCCATGGCGCAGCCCCGCGGGCTCTCCGTCGACGACGAGGTCGTGGCTCAGCGCCACCACTGCCGCACCAGCCGAACGCCGCGCAGCCATGCGCGCCAGGCGCATCTCGGCCCGGTCGAGGCCGAGCTCGAGCCAGTGCGTCAGGGCCTTGCGCCTCTCCGGCATGAGCTTGAGGCCGTCGTTGTCCGTGGGTGCGCGCCAGATGATGCCGAGCGGGCCCGCTGCCAGCAGCCGCTGGCCCGCGGCTTCCCACTCGCGGATACGGCCGCTCCCGCGGTCGAAGACGATGCGGAAGCCCTCACCCGCGATCGTGATGCTCGCCGCATCTGCAGCGATTTCGGGAGCGGCGGCCGGGCGCCGGGTCGGCGCCTTGGCGGGTCGGGTGGGCAGCGCGAACTGCTCCCACGCCACCTCGTGCCCCTTGGGCGCCCAGGGCAGATCGCGCGCGGTGACAAAGCGGAACGTGAGGAACACCTCCTCGCCGAGACGCACCTCAGGCCGCTCTAGGTCGAGCGTCACGTCCTGCGTCTTGCCGGGCCCGGCAAGCAGGCGCGGCAGGCGGCCGCGCTTCACGATGCGGCCGTCGACGCTCAGCTCCCAGCTGCCGGCGAGCCAGCCGAGGCCCGCGAAGTGCTGCTTGTTGCGGATGCGGAAGCGAAGCGTGCTGATGCTGCGCGCCTCGACCGCGAGCGGCTGCATCAGCTTCTTCGCCTCGTACATGGCGGGGTGGGGCGTGCGGTCGGGCCACACCAGGCCGTCGGTGATGAAGTTCTTGTCGTTGGGCTCGTCGCCGAAGTCGCCGCCGTAGGCCCAGTATTCACGGCCGCGGGAGTCCTTCTTCTTGATTCCATGGTCGAGCCACTCCCAGATGAACCCGCCCTGCAGCCCCTTCATGCTCTCGAAGAGCTCCCAGTACTCGCGCAGGTTCCCGTTGCTGTTGCCCATGGCGTGGGAGTACTCGCAGAGGATCATCGGCCGCGTGTCCGTGGTGGTCTCGGCCCACCTGCGCACGTCGTCGACGTGCGGGTACATCGGGCAGACGATGTCGCTGGCGTGGTGGCCGCGGGTCCAATCGCGCGACGCTTGAGTCCACTCGCCCCGCATCGTGCCCTCGTAGTGCAGCGGCCGCGACGGGTCGAAGCGCCGGATCCAGCCCGCGAGGGCGTCGTGGTTCTCGCCGTAGCCGCTCTCGTTGCCCAGCGACCAGACGACCACGCAGGGGTGGTTCTTGTCGCGCAGCACCATGCGCATGCCGCGGTCGAGCCAGGCCGCGGCGTAGCGCGGCGAGCGGCAGAGCTGGTCGTAGTAGGCGTGCGACTCGATGTCCGCCTCATCCCAGACGTAGAGCCCGTACTCATCGCAGAGATCGTACCAGTGCGGGTCGTCGGGGTAGTGGGAGGTGCGCACGGCGTTGAAGTTGAAGCGCTTGAGCAGCAGCACGTCTGCGAGCATCGTCTCGCGCGGCACAGCCTTGCCCCGGCTCTCGTGGTGCTCGTGGCGGTTGGCGCCCTTGATCATCACCGGCTTGCCGTTGACCAGGAGCTGCCGGTCGCGCACCTCCACGCGGCGAAAGCCGACGCGGGTGGTCGTGGCCTCGATCTCGCGGCCGGTCGCGTCGCGCAGCACCACCGTGAGCCGGTAAAGGTGAGGCTCCTCGGCTGACCACGGCTTGACGCGGGCGAGTGAGCGCGAGAAGCGCGCGGCGAAGCCGGTCTCGCGGTAGCTCGGCCCGATCTCGGCTGCGAGCGGCTTCGCGAACACGGCCTTGCCCCGGGCGTCGTAGAGCCGCGCCTCGATCGTGTGCGCGGCTTCGGGGGGCTTCAGGAAGCCGAGCGACACCGCGAGGGCGAGCGAGGCCTTGCCGGTGGCCGGGTCGTAGTCGCCGCGGGCGAAAAGGTCCGCGACGTAAGCGCTGTCTGTCGCGGTCAGGTAGACCTCGCGGTAGATGCCCGCGTTCCACCAGTGGTCCTGGTCCTCGACGAAGCTCGCGTCGGACCAGCGCACGACTTTCGCAGCGATGAGGTTGCTGCCGGGCTGGAGCGCGGCCGTGATGTCGAACTCGGCGGGCAAGCGCGTGCCCTTGCTCAGGCCGATGAATCTGCCGTTGACGTGCAGAAAGAGGACGCTCTCGACGCCGCCGAAGTGGAGCACCACGCGCCGCCCCTTCCAGTCCGCAGGCAGATCGAAGTGCGTCCGGTAGACGCCCGTGGGGTTCTGCTCGGGCACATCAGGGGGAAGGTTGGGGAAGGGCATCTGGACGTTGGTGTAATGGGGCCGATCCCAGCCCTGCATGTTCCAGTTGCCCGGCACCTCGATGTCGGACCAGTCACTGTCGCCCGTGGCCGGGAGCATCGCCTCTTCGGGCACCGCTTCGGGGCGATCGTAAAGGCGGAACTTCCACGTGCCGCTGAGCGCGCGGACCCAGCGCGAGGAGTCCGGGTCGCCGGAGCGAGCCTTCGCCTCGCTCTCGAAGGGGAAGAGTGTGGCGCGGCCGGGCAGCTTGGCGATGCCCGTGACCTCAGGCTGCTTCCAGAGCGCGATCGACGACGTGACCTGTTCCATGAGTGCGGCCTCCTCGGAGGGCGCGCCCGGCGCCGCCCTCGCCCGGCCGACTCTACCAGATTTGTCGATCGCTGTTGACCCCGACGGCGGCGCACGGCAGGTTGCCTCGGTCAGCTAGCGGCGTTCTCCCTGTCGCTGCACCGTGACGACCCAAGTGCCGACAGCAGAAGCCCGTACTCTGTGTTGCGGGTCTCGGCCGAGAAACCGCGGACGCCCGAGAGCGCTTGTCGCGCCTATCCGAGTATCGTCGCCGTGGCGCAACCGATCATCTTCCTGTCAGTGGGCGAGGCGCCCGGAGGAGGGGGCAGCGGGTGCGCGAGCGTGAGCAGGTATGGGGCGGGAGGCGGTCGGGTCGACCGCCTCCCCGGTGACGTCTATTGCGCCATGAACATGCCACCAAAGACCCTGTAAGTTTGAAGCGGAGAAATGATGGTCACGCTTTCAGTGATAGTGCCGCCCGAGTTGTCGAGCACCAAGTCCGTGACGATCGCGTCGAGGAGCAGCACGTCGCTGCGCAAGGCCGCTGTGCCGTCTGTGCCTGGGTGGATGCTCACGCTGGCTGTGAGAGCTGCGTGAGTCAAGAGCGCTCGCAGCAGATTCAGCGTTTCTTTGTCGAAGGTTTTGTCCAGCACAACAGGCCGCGGTTTTGCCGCCCACTGCCCCGCCTCCATCGCGACACCGTATCGCGCTTGGTTTGCTATGAACTTGCCCGGGTCGGTGACATCAGGGGGTTCGAGCGCGTTCCAGACATACGCCACTACCGGGTCGACAGCAGCAGGGTAGGCTGAGACCGTCCCGTTTTGGTAGTCCAGGGAGGCGACCGTCGTCCATCCTCCGTCATTCTCCTGCAGCTCGAATAGTATGCGACTGTACTTCAGTACGACCTCTTCTGGGATCTCCCGCTCGACTACTTGATGGGGGCTCAGCATCACGTTTTCCACCGCCGCATCCAACCGATCTACGTAGTAGTCCCTCAGCGAGATCACCAAGCGGTGCGACCCCACGAACGTCATCGACTTGTCGAGTCTCCCGAGATAGATGACCGCCGGGCTCTCGGAGTCGAAGAGGCTCCGCTGCATCACGTCGCCCATGAGTCTCGTGGATTGGGCGTCCGCGTTCCGCTCAAGTGTGATGGGGGTCAACACGATCGGGCCGAAATCGCGGCCGCCTTCGTGTGTTTCTACACTGGTGCTGATGCGCAGGCGGAAGCAGTAGATCGGGACACCTCCCGCCGGCAGAGAGGCCGACCCCAGGGAAACCAGCATACCTACCGGCGATCGCGGGGGCTCAGTCCCACCCGCCGGTCCCACAGGTCCCATGGGGCCCATCAGACCCTCCGGACCCTGCGGCCCCGTCGGGCCGGTGTCGCCCTTGGGCCCCGCAGGTCCCTGCTCACCCTGTATTCCTTGTGGTCCTATCGGCCCTTGCGGCCCTGCCGGTCCTTGAGGCCCAGGTGCGCCGATTGGGCCTTGGGGTCCCACAGGACCCTGCGGTCCTGTCGGGCCTATCGGTCCCTGTGGCCCAGCGGGACCTTGCGTCACCAGAGGCACCAGCGTGGCGCTCAACTCGTTCTTGCCTTCGGTGATCGTAACCTTCGTCGTCCACGGCGCCCACCCGCTGCCGTCGGGGAGCTTGACGGTTGCATCGTACTCGCCGATCGAAAGCGAGGTGCTCATCGGCGTGGTCTTGCCGGTGCACACACCGTCGATGTAGACCATGGCGCCGTCGGGGAAGGAGGTCACATTGAGGGAGTCGGCGCCGGCGACGAGCGCGGACATGCACAAGAACAAGATCAGGAGAGGCAAGACGCGAACACCGCGCGGGGCGATGCGAGCCGCGGGGCGGCGCCTCCTGCTGACCGGCGTCGTCTACGATGACCGCTGCCGTCCGCTCGCCGGCGCCTGGATGGACTTCTGGCAGGCCGACGCCGATGGCCGCTACGACAACAGCGGCTTCGGCTTCCGCGGCCACCAGCTCACCGATGGCGCAGGGCGCTACACGCTGGAGACCGTCGTGCCTGCCGAGTACCCGGGCCGCACCCCGCACATCCACGTCAAGGTGCGGGCAGCCGGTGCGCCCCAGAGCAGCACCATCACCACGCAGCTGTTCCTCCCCGGCGAGGCTCCCAACCGGACCGACCGCATCTTCGATTCCGCGCTCGTAGTGGCGGCGCGCGAGGAGGCGGGAGTGATCATCGCGACGTTTGATTTCCGGCTGCCGCCGCAGTAGTGTGGCCCCATGCCCCGAAAGGCCACGGCGAAAGACTGGACCCCGCTGCTCAAGACAGTCCGCGGCGCCTCCGAGCTGCCCACCGGTGAAGCCTTCAGGCCCGAGTGGATCGACTTCGAGCGCGGCATCCGCGTGGGCAACCTGGAGCCCCATGAGCGCATCACGCAGATCCTCAAGTACCTGCTCGAGCAGAGGTACGGCACGACCTTCGTCACCGACCGGTGGGGAAGGGGAGTCTACTGGCAGTGGATCTGCTGGATCCCGAAGGCGAACAGGTTGGCCAAGCCGATCTCGCCCGTGACCTTTGCCTGCGCCAAGCTCTTTGTCTCGGCGGAGCAGGAGGACGACGTGTTCAAGTGCGGCCTCCAGGTCGAGCGCGGCTACGTCGCCTCGCCGGCTCCGTATGAGGGCTGCCTGCTGCAGAAGGACTGGGACTGGCACCGGCTGATCGCTCAGTGCAGCCAAGGCTCCGATCTCGACGCGGAGCTGCGGCGTCTGATCAAGCGCGAAGGCTTCGTGGCCGAGATCGGCCAGTGGGGCCGCAACACGCGGTTCGACGCGGCGAGCTTCCGCTCGGCCCGACAGCTCCGCGAGGCTGTGCGCAGGGCCCCGCGCGCCGAGTGGGCCGGCTTCCAGCTCTACTACCCGATGCCGCGCAAGGAGGTGGCGTCGTGCACGGGGCTCGAGCTCGTGCGCGCCATCGAGGGGGCGTTCGTCGAAGTGGTGCCCGCCATGAACCTCTGCATGCAGATCCGCCTCGAACCAGCCGGGGCGGCGGGCCGCTGAGGGACAGCGCGCATGGAAACCCTCTACAACGGCATCCGGCTTCCCGACGAGTGGCCGCCGCGAAGCCTCGACCCCGCGTCCGACGCGCCGATGGAGGTGCCCTACCTGCGCAATCCACCGGCCGTCGTGCCCATCGACGTGGGAAGGCAGCTGTTCGTCGACGACTTTCTCATCGAGCAGACGACGATGGAACGGCGCTTCCATGCTGCTGAGCCGCATCCTGGCAATCCCGTCCTTTTCCCGCAGACGGCGCCCGAGCAGGCCGGCCTCCTGCCGGCAGCGGTGCCCAAGAGCGGCGGAGTCTGGTGGGACCAGGCCGACGGCTGCTTCAGGATGTGGTACGAGGCAGGCTGGTTCGGCTCGATGGCCTACGCGGTGAGCTACGACGGGCTGCGCTGGCTGCGCCCCGCCCTCGACATCGAGCCGCCGACCAACAGGCTGTTGCCGGGCCTCGTCCCTGATTCGACCGCCGTGTTCATCGACGCCGACTGCGGCGACCCGGCTCAACGCTGCAAGATGTTCCTGCGCGGCCCCAACGTGCAAGGCGCCAAGTCAGGATGGAGCATGGTTTCCGGCGACGGAGTCCACTGGAGCGAGCCCGTGGCCACGGGGCCGTGCGGCGACCGCAGCACCATCTTCTACAACCCCTTCCGCAAGGTGTGGGTCTACAGCCTGCGCTCGTCCGTGCCCGAGCGCGGGCGCACGCGCGCCTACCGCGAGCACCGGGATTTCCTTGCGGGCGCGCGGTGGAGGCCGGAGGATTGCGTGTTCTGGGCCGCGGCCGATCGCCTCGATCCGCCCGATCCGACCATCGGCGACAAGGCCCAGCTCTACAACCTCGACGCCGTCGCCTACGAGAGCCTGATGCTCGGCCTCTTCGAGATCCACCTGGGCCCCCACAACAGGATCTGCGCAGAGGGAGGGTTCCCCAAGACGACCGAGTTGATGACGGCCTTCAGCCGCGACGGCTTCCACTGGGACCGGCCGGAACGTCGCGCTTTCATCCCCGCCTCCAGGCGGGTCGGCGCATGGGACCGTGGATACGTGCAGTCGGTCGGCGGCGCGTGCCTCGTGGTCGGCGACGAGCTGTGGTTCTACTACACCGGCTTCCGGGGCGACGAGACCAGGCGGCTGAACCGCGACGGACTGACCGACCTGCACGCCAGCGGAATGCACGCTCACGGCAGCACCGGCATCGCCCGACTGCGGCGCGACGGCTTCGCCTCGATGTGCGCGGGGGAGCGGGAGGCCACCCTGCTTACCCGGCCGCTCCTGTTCAGCGGCGAGCACCTGTTCGTGAACCTGCGCAATCCGAACGGCCTGCTCGCTGTCGAGGTGTGCGCCGTGGACGGCAAACCCCTGCGGGGTTTCTCGCGGGCCGATTGCCTGCCTGTCGCTGTCGACGCCACGAAGACGAGGATCAAGTGGCAGGCCGCGGACAGCCTGCGGCCCTTAGCCCGTACGCCTGTCCGCTTCAGGTTTCACATGGCGCGAGGCGAGCTGTTCTCATTCTGGGTGAGCGGTTCGCCGGCGGGAGCCTCGGGCGGCTACGCCGGCGCGGGCGGGCCGGGCTTCGCCGCCGCTCGCGACCTGTAGGGGCGCGTGCGGAGCTGTTGCAGATCCCGGCGTTCCCCGCTAGGATGAGCCGTGCTCCGGACAGCATCTGGCGTGACAGGCATTCCAAGACGGCTCGCGCGCGGGTTGCGCAGGAGGCTCGGCGACGAGCTGCGGGGGATCCGTCTGTTCGGCTCCAGGGCCAAGGGAACGCTCAGGCCGACTTCCGCCGCTGTGAGCTGACCGTGAAACCCCGCGATGAGCTGATACGCAGCCGACCTGAACGACCTTCGCATCCCGGCTCAAGCCGGTCACGGAGACAAGGGTGCCCCTGCAGCCGTCGTACGCGCCGCTTGCCTACCTGATGTCCACGACCGAGCCGCTCCGTGCCGACTGCAGGATCGCGTGGGAGACGCGCAGGGTCTGGAGCCCGTCGGCCACACTGACCAGCGGCCGGCCCCCGGCGAGGATCGCATTCACGAAGTCGTTGGTCTCTTCGCGGTAGGAGCTGTCGTCGAGGTCGTCCTGCAGCATCTCGATCTTTTCGTACTCGTCGTCATCGGTCTTGATGTGGAACTCCCGGCTGCACCAGATGCCGTTGTTGCCGAGGGCGGTGCCCGACACGAAGGCCGTGCCCGTCTCGCCCAGCACGCCGCGGTTGTTGAAGCCGATGCGGCTCGACCAGCTCGCGTCGATCACCGCCGAGGCTCCGCCGCGCAGGCGCATCAGCACGTGGGAGTTGTTGTCGAATCCCCGCAGGTTCCTTGCCGTGCTGTAGGTGGCGCCGCAGACCGAGGCCACTTCGTCGTTCATGATCCAGCGCATCATGTCGATGTCGTGGGACAGCGACTCGACGGTGATGCCGCAGAGGGTGGCCTGATCGGTGCGCCAGTTCTGTCCTTCGATCACGCCGGTCGCTCCCGGCCCCATTCCGAACCGCTGGCAGAAAAAGTGGTAGGGCCTGCCGAGGGCGCCCGAGGCCACGGCGTCGCGCAGGCGGCGGTAGCCGCTGCGGTATCGCTGGTTGAAACCGGTCATGGCGACGACGCCCTTCTTCTCTGCCATCTCGACGATGGCTTCGCCGTCCGCGATGGTGATCGCCAGCGGCTTCTCGCAGAAGACGTGCCTGCCGGCGCTCATCGCCTCCACGGCGTACGGCCGCCGGAACCCCGGCGGCGTGAGAACGTAGACGGCGTCGGCCTCCTCCAGGCATTCCGAGAGCCGGGCGCACGGCCTTCCGCCCCACTGAGCCGCAAAGGCCTCGCGCTTGTCTCTCGCGATGTCGATCGCGCCGACGATTTCCACGTCGGGATGCGACTTCAACGCAAGCCCGTGCTGACGGGCGATCCCGCCGGTGCCCACCACCGCGACCCGCACCCTGGCCATCCGCGTCCTCCGACGACCACCTGTACACGCGCCCGCCGTGGTGTCAAGCTGACGGGCGGCCGGCCTCGACCGGCGGGTGATGCCCGCGGAAAGCGACGGCACACGCAAGGAGATGCGCATGGTCAGGCTCTCGGTTTCGTCTCTATCGGCGGACGGGTTCGTCGACAACGACTACGTGCGGACCTTCGAGCTGCTCCCGCGCCTGGGCTTCCGCTGGGTCGAGCTCAACCTCTGGCACCCCTCGAGCCTGACGCCGGCCAAGATCGCCGACCTTGGGCAGCGGTGCGCGCGGACGCGTCTGGAGGCGAGCGCCGTCTACTCCAGCGGCTTCGGCGGAAACATGGCCAAGGACGTGGCCCACAAGATCCGCATGATGGAGGCGGCCCGCGAGCTCGGCTGCCGCAGGATCGTGGCCTGCGGCGAGCGGCGCGGCGACCCTTCGGCGCTCGACGGGCTGATCCGGGTCCTGAAAGAACTCGTTCCTGCGGCGGAGGAGATGGACATGCTGATCTGCCTGGAGAACCACGTGGACAACGTGCTGGAGAACGTCGACGACTACCAGCGGATCGTAGACGCGATCCCGTGCGAACGGGTGGGCATCTGCATCGATACCGGCCACTTCGAGGCTGCGGGTGTGGACATGAACGACCTGATCGACCGGCTCGGCCGCCGGGTCAACCACATCCACGTCAAGGACAACAAGGAGCTCGGGGCGAAGCGGTTCTGCCGGTTCGGCGAGGGGACCGTCGACAACCACAACGTCATCAGGCGCATGCTCGCACTCGGCTACGAGGGCTACATCGACATCGAGCTCTCGCCGGAGATCGAAGGAGCCACAGGCCCCCTGGAGGCCGAGGACCTGCTCGCCCCGAAGCGGATGTTCGAGGTCTACGCCACCGAAGCCGCCGGGCCCGCAGGCAGGAGACTCGGTGTGGTGGACGGACAGCAGCAGGTGTAGGATGGGGGCAGGCGGCGTCGCCGCGCGAGTGTACGATCAGCCGGAGGGAAAAAGATGCGGACAGTGACGCGATCGCTTGGTGCTTGTCTGGTGGTGGCTCTGCTCGTGACAGCCGTCGGATGCGAAAACTTGCTCGAGGATGAGCCGGAAAGCGAAGGCACGTACGATTCGCCCGTGGTCCTGACGGTCGGAGCGACCCACTCGGGGACCGTGGGCGCCTGGGGCACCAGCTATTACCGCTTCACGGCCACCGTCGGCGGGGTCTACACGATCGCGCTGACGCAAGCCGAGTCGGACCTGAGCTGGGAGCTCTCCGACGCGAGCCGCACGTACATCCAGGACTGCGACGATCACACGGATGCGAGCAACGAGATCGCGACGACGATCGTCGCTCTGTCGGCGGGTGCGCCGTACTACCTCACGGTCGACGAGTGGGACGACGAGGCCGGCGAGTTCAAGCTGCTCGTTTCCGCGCCGTAGCGATGCGCGTGCCGGCGGTCGACGCTACCGCGCGCCGCGGTTAGGCTGCGCATCGTGTCGCTCGTCTACGTCGGCATCGACGAGGCCGGCTACGGGCCCTTGCTCGGGCCGCTGGTGATCGCGCGCTCGGTCTTTCGCGTGAGCGGCGCCGATGCCGCCGCTCGCCCGCCCTGCCTGTGGAACATGCTGGCGCCGCTGGTGGGCCGCGGCGGCGACCGCGCGGCCCTCGCCCGCGTCGACGACTCCAAGCGGCTGCACGCCGGTGCGGGAGGCCTGCGCCGGCTCGAAGCCGGCGTGCTCGCCCTGCTGCCCTC
>CAZKGO010000087.1:0-4197 GCA_964552235.1 uncultured Spirochaetales bacterium
CAGCCGCACGACGCTCTGGCGCAAGCTGCGCCGCTTCCAGGCGCGGGAGCGGCAGACACGCCCCGCCCCCGGGAAGGGCTGAGCGGCTGCATCCGGGCGCCGATCCGGTTGCCGCTCTCGTAGCGGCGCAGCCCGAAGTGGAAGGCGGCGAGCGCCGCAGGGACCGGCGCCGCGTCTCCGGCCATCACCGCCGGCCAGTAGGCGGCGCAGGCAGAGGGCAGGCGCCTGGCCACGCCGCCCAGCCACTGCGGAAAGAAGTCGATCGGGAAGAACATGCCTCCCAGCACGAAGACCAGCTTCTGGTAGATCCACCAAAAGGGCGCGACCTCCTCGACCCAGAAGGCGAGGAGCCCGAAGAGCAGGAGCCAGAGGGTGTTCAGCAGCAGGCCAAAGGGCGCGGCCCGCAGCTAGCCCGGCAGCGGCCCCGCAAGGGCCGGCGCCGTGACGGCGCCGACAACGAGGACGGGTAGCGTCTTGACCGAAGCCTCGCCCATGGCCGCCGCGGCGCGATACAGCACGTAGGAGCAGGGCCGGGTGAGGCGGTAGGCGATGCTGCCGCCCCTGACCTCCTCGGCCACCTGCTCGTGCACCCGGCTCTTGCACAGCGACACGGCCTCGGTGAATGTGAGATAGCAGAGCGTCTGCACGATCGAAAGCCCGCCACGGCCGGGTGGTCCGCGAAGATCGACCGCCAGAGGGAATAGAAGATGAAGAGCACCACCACGACGAACAGGTTGCGCGCGGCAAACCCGGCCAGGCAGCGCAGCTGGTCGCGAAGGGCGTAGGCGTAGATGATGGGGTATTTGCCCGCGCTCACGGTCCGTCCCGCTCCTGTCCCCAGTACAGCCGCGCGATCACCTGCTCCTCCATGGGCGGGCTCGACACGGCGATGTCGATGGCCAGCGGCGAATCGAGCTTGAGGTCTATGATCCGCCGCCCGCCGAGCGAGTATTCTATCGCCTTGACGGCGTCATCGCGCACGATCGCGCCGCGGTTGATGACGATGGCCCGGCGGCGGATCTTCTCGATGTCGCCCACGTCGTGCGAGGTCAGGAAGACGGTGACGCCGTCCTCGGCGTTGATGCGGCGGATCAGATCGCGCAGCCTCTGCTTGACCACGACGTCGAGCCCGATCGTCGGCTCGTCGAGAAACACGATCTCGGGCCTGTGTGTGAGCGAGGCGGCCGCCTCGCAGCGGATGCGCCCGCCGAGGGACAGCTTGCGGACCGGCTGCTCGAGCAGGTCGCCGATCTCGAAGACCGCCGCCAGCTCCTCGATCCGGCGGGCCGCGGTTCGTCGATCGACGTCGTAGATGGCGGCCAGCAGGCGGAAGGAATCCAGCGGAGGCAGGTCAAACCAGAGCTGGGATTTCTGCCCGAACACCGTCCCGATGCGATAGGCGAGCCGGCGCCGGTCACGCTGCGGATCGACGCCGAACACGTCGATGCGGCCCGCGTCGGGGCGCAGGATCCCGGTGAGCAGCTTGATCGCCGTCGGCCGCGCGGATGCTTCGCGTGCGCGCCGCCAGCAGCCCGCGCACGGCCGCAAAGGCGCCCTGCGGCTTGACGCGGGTGCGGAACCTTTTGGTGAGACCTTCGACCCGGATCGCGGCGTCCACGTTCGATGCTCCCGTGCCCATCGTAGCGGACGCCTCGCTGCGGGCCCAAGGGGCGCTGGGCCGCCGGACGCGCTTGACACCAGGGGCCCGCCGCAATAGCGTGCAGGGGGCGGGCTGGGCGGGCCGGCCGCAGTGGACAAAGCAGTGGACAAAGTCGCCGTTCTTCATGTTCTCAGCGCGATCCTCTCGTTTTCCCTGGCCTGGGTGTCGTGGCGGCGGCGCAGTGTCCGCGCGGCCCGACAGCTCGGGCTCCTCATGGTGGCCGTCGGCTGGTGGGCGGCGCTCGAGGCGGCCTGCACCCTGGTGCCCGGCGTCGAGGCCAAGCTGGTGACGGTCAAGATCCAGTACCCCGGCATGGCCATGGTCGCCCCGCTGTTCCTCCAGTTCGCGATCGCCTACTCGGACGAGGACGGCTGGTTCATTCGCGTCGTGCGGGCGGTCGTCTGGAGCGTCTGCGCCGCCACAGTGGCCCTGGTGTGGACCAACTCCCTGCACAACCTCCACTGGCGGGCTGCGGCCCGCGATGTCACGGGGCGGCTGCTCGTGTTCGAGCGGGGGCCCTGGTTCTGGGTGTTCATGGGCGCGGCGTACGTCGCGCTGCTCACGGGAACGGGGGCCATCGCCCTGCTGGTCGTGCGCACGGGCTCCCGGCTGCGGGCGCAGGCCCTCGTCGTCCTGCTCGCCTCGCTGCTGCCGTGGCTCGGCAACGTGCTCTACAACAGCCACCTGCTCTACGTCCCGGGCCTGGACTGGACGCCCATCCTGTTCTCCCTGACCGGCCTGCTGGTCATGTTCGCCACGTTCAAGCTCGGATTCCTCGCTCTGGTTCCGGTGGCGCGCAGCGCAGTGGTCGACACGATGAGCGACGGCGTGCTCGTGCTGGACGAAGGCGGAAGGCTGGTCGACCTGAACCCGGCGGCCGCGCGCCTGGCCCGCATCGAAGCCCTGCGCGCGAGGCCGGCGCCTGCCGTGCCGGCGCCGATCGCGTCGGTGGTGGCCGCCGGACACGAGCAGGCCGAGGCGACGCTGGAGCTGGCCGGCCGCAGCCGCGTCATCGAGGTGCGGGTCTCGCCGTTCGGCACGAGCAAGGGCAGGCCGCTCGGACGCCTGGTGCTCCTGCGCGACATCACCGAACGGCGCGCGGCAGAGCAGGAGCGGGAGCGGCTGCTCGCCGAGCTGCAGAGCGCAGCGGCCGAGATCCGCCAGCTGCAGGGGCTTCTTCCCATCTGCAGCTCGTGCAAGAGGGTGCGCGACGACTCCGGCTACTGGAACCAGATCGAGACCTACATCAGCGCCCACGCCGACGTGCGCTTTTCCCACGGCCTGTGTCCCGACTGCGCGCGCAAGCTCTACCCCGAAGTCTTCGGCAGGGACGACCCGCGGCCGGGTTGAGGCCGCGGGACCTCCGGATCGGCCGCCGCTCTTCGGTTAGCATCGGGACGGTGGAGGTGTGAGGACATGGGAACAGCAAACCGTCGCGCAGCCCGCCGGGTCGCCGTGCTCGTTCTGCTTTCGATCCCCATGGCGATCACGGCCCAGAGCCAGGCAAAGACCATCATCGACGAGTGGTCCGCCGTCGCCGTGCCTCCGGCCCCTGCCCTCAAGGAGGTCGCGATCGACGCGGCGGCCACCGCGCTGCTGCTCCTGGACCTGCAGAAGGGCTCCTGCAATGCACAGTCGAGGCCCCGCTGCGATGCGTCGATCCCCGCTGTCAAGGCTCTCCTGGAGACCGCGCGCTCCAGGGGGCTCGCCGTCGTGCACAGCCTCACCAGCACGGCTGCGGTCGTGGACCTGAGACCCGAAGTGGCTCCCCGCGAGGGCGAGTCGGTTGTGCGGTCGAGCGTCGACAAGTTCTACAACACCGAGCTCGACGCCATCCTGAAGGCGAAGGCGATCAAGACCGTGATCATTGTCGGGACGGCCGCTCACGGCGCCGTGCTCCACACCGCGACGGGCGCCGCCATGAGAGGGATGCAGGTCATCGTTCCGGTGGACGGCATGTCGGCCGACGCGGCCTTCGCGGAGCTGTACACGGCGTGGCACCTGGCCAACAGCCCCGGCACGCGGGCGCGCACCACCCTGACGAGCACCTCCTTGATGCGCTTCTGAGGCGCCTGCGGCGGCGGTCGCTAGGTCGCCCCAGCGCCGGGCCGCAGCAGGCCCGCGTCGAGGGGCCCGGCTTCGCGGGGGTGGGCGGCGACGAGCGTCACCGCGATCGCCCCGGCACGCACCACCGCCAGGTCGGTGCCCTCCCCGACGTCGTCGCTTTCAAGGCGTCCCCGGTAGAAGTGGTAGATCTCGCCGTCGGGGCCGCGGAAGCTCTCCCCTTCGGCGGTGTACCAGGTCCTCGCAAGCCCGGCTGCGCGCACCGGCATCGGAGCGCCCGCGCCGTTGGGAAGGTTCACGTTGAGGAAGCGCAGGGAGCCGGCCGGACACAGGCGGGGCAGCAGCTCCACGTTGGCGGCGGCAAAGGAGGCGGCCGCCTCGAAGCTCCAGGGCGGAGAGCCGACCACGGAGACCGCCATGGCGGGCAGGCCCCTCAGCGCCGCCTGGCGCGCCGCCGCGGCCGTGCCCGAGTA
>CAZKGO010000087.1:4297-20325 GCA_964552235.1 uncultured Spirochaetales bacterium
CAGGGCGCGGCGCAGCGCCTCGATGCCCGGGCTGGCGACGCCGTCGTCGTTGCAGAGCAGGATGCGCATCGGCCTCGCTACCGGGCACCCCGGCCCAGCCCCTTCTTTGTGAGGTAGGCGTAGCTCGCGCCCACGGCCTCCAGCATGTCCCTGTCGCAGGTGTCGTGCTCGACCACCAGCCACTGCAGCACCCGCTCGTCGGCGGCGTGGATCACCCTGGGCAGGTCCATCCGGCCCGCGCCGAGCGGCCTCTGCGGCTGCTCGCGCTCGAAGATCCCGTCCTTGAGGTGCAGCAGCGGCGTGCGCGACGCGTACTTGGCCACGATGGCCGGCACGTCGTTGGCGCCGAAGTTGCTGGCCCAGTAGGTGTCGATCTCGCATTTGAGCTTCGGGCACATCTCCATGAGGATGTCGTACTTGAGCCTGCCCTCGTGCCTTTCGAACTCCCACCAGTGGTTGTGCAGGGCCACGGTCAGACCGGCGGCCGCGAGCCGCTCGACGATGAAATTGGCGGTGTCCGCCGTGGCCTTGATGTCCTCGAGGCTCTTGAACAGGTCGCGGCCGAAGCCGCAGATGACGGTCCGGGTCCCGAGGCCCGCGGCCACGTCGATCACCTCGCTCAGGTTCTCGCGGTTGGGCCAGGGCTGATGGTTGGAGCTCACCGCCATGCCGAGGTCCTCGACGATCGCCTTGACCTCCGACGGCGTGTGGCCAAAGAGCCCCGCCGGCTCCACGCCGAGGTAGCCGATGGCAGCCACCTTTTTCAGGACGCCCACGAAGTCCTGCCTGGCCATCTCGCGCAGCGTGTACAGCTGGACACTGATCGGTTTCACCTCGTCCTCCTCTCGCGCGCGGTTGCGGTACGGGCTCGGCGCGCGCTGCCGTCACTGAGCCTCGATGCGAACCTCGCGGCCGCTGCGGGCCGATTCGTAGATGCCGTCGATGATCCGCTGCACCGCGAGGGACTGCTCAGGCCTGCACTCGAGGGAGTCCTTGCCGAGGATCGCGTCGAGCCAGTTGTGCACCTTGTCGCAGTGGGGATAGCGGATCGCGACGCCCTGCGGCTCCACCACTTCGTACTCGCCGGGTCGCCTGCCGTAGCGGAAGATCTTTGCCGGATAGACGCGGGCGCCCGCCTCGGTGCCGAACAGCTCCACGTCGTTGGCGTTCGGCTGCTCCTGGTGACGAGCCCACGACGTCTCCAGCGCCACCGTCAGGCCCCCATCAAGCTTGATCAGGGCCGCAGCCAGGTCGTCGACGTCGAAGTCGACCTTTTCCCGGTCGCTCTTGCCCCAGCCGCCCTCGCCGAGGCCCCGGTTGCCGAAGCGGGTGTAGGTCGCTCCGCTGACCGCCAAAGGCCGGAAGTTGCCCACCAGCGACAGGCAGAGGTCGAGCATGTGGACTCCGATGTCCAGCAGCGAGCCGCCGCCCGCGCGCCTGCTGTCGCCGAACCAGGTGCCGAGGCGCGGGATGCCCGAACGGCGGCACCAGTAGGCCTTGGCAAAGTAGATCGCGCCGAGCTCGCCCCGCTCGACCAGGGCCCGCACGGTCTGCGACGAGCGGACGAAGCGCTGGTTCATGCCCAGCGCGAAGACCCTGCCAGCCTTCTCCGCGGCCGTGATCACGCGCACCGCCTCGGCCGTGTTCATGGCGAACGGCTTCTCGAGCAGCACGTGCTTGCCGGCAGCCAGGGCCGCCTCGGCCACCGGGGCGTGCATGTAGGTCGGCAGGGCGATGGTCACCGCGTCGATGCCGCGGTCTTCGATCAGCGCCTCCGCGCTGCGGTGCCGCCGCGGGATCCCGTACTCGTCGGCCACCGAACGCAGGCGCTCCGCGCTGGAGTCCGCGATCGCCGCCAGCTCCGCTCCCTGGTACGACAGCACGCTCTTGCAGTGATTCGGAGCGATGGCGCCCGCTCCGATCACGCCTACCTTCAACTTGGCCACCGGCACCTCCTCGACCCGCGGTCCCGGCGGATGCTACCAGAAAAGCCTCCCGGCAGTAAACGGCGGCGCGCGCTATGGACAACGTCGCGACCGCGGCACTAAGCTTGCACAGGGGGTGCAGCCGTGAACGCATCAGCCTGCAGCCGACGCGCGGCGGCGGTCCTCGCCGCAGCCGCCTTTTCGCTCCTGCCGGCGTCCTGTCCGTCGCCCGGCTCCAAGACCGAGACGCCCGCCCCCTCGCGCATCGCCGTGCTAGGCGACAGCAACAGCATGGGCATCCAGGACGCGGGCCTCGTGCGCACGGCCCAGATGAACTCCTATCCCTGCCTGATAGCGAAGCAGATGGGCCGGGCGAGCCTCTTTCAGCAGCCGCTGGTGAGCGCACCGGGGATCGGCGTGCCTCCGCTGGAGACGCCGTTGACCCTCGACGGAGGCGAGTTGGTGGTCGACACCCTCGAGCCCGAGGACTACGCCAATCTGCTGCTGACGATCCTGCAGCGGCTCGAGAACCGGGAGCTCGAGCGGCCCTACGACAACCTGGCGGTCAACGGGGCGAGGCTGAACGACCTGCGGAACACCCGGGGCTACGGCGACCCGCCGGGCAACGACAACTTCTTCTTCGACATCGTCCTGAGGAACCTCGCGATGTTCTCGCCGAGCTTCGGCGGCACGACGATGGTCGAGCAGGCTCTCATGCTGCAGCCTGAGCTCATCCTGCTCTGGATCGGCAGCAACGACGTCCTCGGCTACGTGATGGGCGGGGGCGAGGACGAAACCGAGATCGCGGACCCCGACGAGTTCGCCCTCGAGTACCAGGCGGTGGTGGATGAGCTGGCTGCCACGGGCGCGACCATCGTCGTGTCCAACATCCAGGAGTACCTGCCGTACGTCTTCGCCCTGGACGGAGTGTTCGACTCGGGCGTACCGGTGCTGTTCGACCCCTACACGATGCAGCCCCTGGACTTCGGCTCGGGTCCGATCCCCCTGCTCGTCGACGACGACGGGGCGCCGGTGCACCTGACCCTCCAGGCCGCCCTCGACTACATCACCACAGGCCGCGGCGTGCCGGACACCCTTACCCAGGACCAGAGGGACTCGCTGACATCCAGGGGCGTGGTCCTGGGAGCCGGCGTAGGCCAGCCGCTCGGGCCGGACGTGTGCCTGACCGCCGGCGAAAAGGCGAACGGCCTGGCGGCCATCGCCGAGCTCAACAGCAGGATCACGTCGATCGCGGCCGCCGGCGGCATCCCGGTGGTCGACATCAACGGGCTCCTCAAGGCGGGCGGCCTGCCGGCCGGGGTCGATGCCTCGCTCGACTTCGTGTTTCTCGCCCAGGTCAACACCGTCTTCAGCCTCGACGGCGTGCACCCGAGCAACCTCGGCCACGCGCTCATCGCCAACCGCTTCATCGAGACCATCAACGATGCGCTCGGCCTGACGATTCCGCCGGTCGATCCCGCCGACTACGCCGGCCAGTACTCGGGCAAGAGCCTCACCCTCGAGCTGATCCGCGCCCTCGAGCACGTGCGCAAGTTCTGAGGGCGGCGCCGCCGGGGTCGCGGCGCTCAGCCGCCTCCCGCGCGCGAGGCGCGCACCGCGGCCCGCACGCGCTCCTGGATCTCCCGCAGGAACGGCCGGAAGTACTCCGAGTAGAACTCGCCCACGTGGGCCCCTCGGTAGCCGCAGGTCTCGGCGGACACGCGGTCAGAGGGGATGCGGCCCCAGTAGGGCGGCAGGTGGATGTCGCCCCTGCCAAAGGCGAACCGCGTCCCTTTCGACATCGCGTCGTAGGCCGCGCGGTCGGTGATCCGCAGCAGCTCGAAGTCGCCGGTGTTGTCGCTGAGGTGCAGGTGGCCGAGCACGGGCGCGGCGCGGGCACGGGCGAAGCGGCGCTCGAGGAGGATGTCTTTCGATTCCGCCTCGTAGTGCAGCACGAGCGGGCTCGCCCCTAGCGATTCGCAGACCCGGATCGACGACTCGAGCACCTTTGCGTGGAGCTCAACGCGCTGGAGTCAAGGCGCGGCGATTCGCAGGAGGCCCGCGGCAGCGGCGAGGCTCGCCGCCTGATAGAACCCCAGGCCGAGCACGAGAAAGCCCGAGGTCCTGGCCATCAGGCCGTGCGCCTTTCCGCGGAAGCCCCGGACCAGGGCCGTAGAGAGGCCCGCCAGCACCGGCAGCGTCCCCAGGGCGAACAGGCCGAGCAGCAGCGCCCCGGCGGCTGCGGAGCCGGCCGCCAGCGCCTGGACCTGCATGCTCTGCGTGAAGCCGCAGGGCAGAAAGAGGCTCGCGAGGCCGAGAAGCGCCCCGCCGGACACTTTGGCGGAACCGGCCCACCGGCGCGCCCGCGCCGTGATCCCGGCGCCGCCGGCAGGGCCGGCCACGCGCAGGACGCCCAGCAGCCGCAGCCCCAGCAGGATCATGACTCCCACCGCGATCGCCTGCAGCGCCCAGGTCCAGCCGAGGTCGAGGGCAAAGGCGCCGCCCAGGGCGCCCAGCGCGCCGCCGAGCAGCACGAAGGCCGCCAGGCGCGCGGCGTGGAAGAGCGCCTGCCCCTTCCATGCGAGGTTCTGGTCCGTGCGGCCCAGGGCCGAGGTGTAAGTCACGAGCAGCCCGCCCACGAGGGCAAAGCAGCTCGACAGCGACGCCACGACTCCGAGCACCAGGGCGCCGCCGCCGTCGAGCCGCGTGGGGGCGAGCAGATGCACGACTCCGGTCGTCTGCAGCAGCGCGAAGCCGCCGAGCAGTACCAGAGCGACGGCGAGGCCGGCCAGCGTCTCGCGCACTGCCCGGCCGGCGCGCTCGCCCGGCTCCAGCAGCGTGTAGCCCAGCGGCTCGAGGGCCGCCCGTGCCCGCGCGATCCACTCGCCGTCGCTGCCCGGGGCGACCTCGACGGTCAGCGAGCCGCGGGGCAGGGACGCCGAGGCGCGGGTCGCGAGCCCCTGCTCGACCAGCGTGTCGGCCACGATCCGCTCGCAGGCCGCGCAGTGCATGCCCTGCACCCCGAACGTGCGCGCCTCGCTCATAGCCTGACAGCCCGCAGGCGCAGCGAGTTGGAGACCACAGACACGCTCGAGAGCGCCATCGCGGCCCCCGCGAACACCGGGTTCAGCAGCCAGCCGGTCCACGGGTAGAAGAGGCCGGCTGCGAGGGGGATCCCGATCACGTTGTAGACGAAGGCCCAGAACAGGTTCTGCCTGATGGTGGCCATCGTGCGCCGCGCCAGGCGCATCGCCTGGGGCAGCCGCGCCACCTCGCCGCCGAGGAGGGTGAGCGACGCGCTCTGGATCGCAGCGTCGGTGCCCGTGGCCATCGCGATGCCCACGTCGGCCTGGGCCAGCGCCGGCGCGTCGTTGACGCCGTCGCCGACCATGGCGACCCTGCGGCCGCCGGCCTGCAGCTCCTTGACGCGCGCCGCCTTGTCGCCGGGCAGCACCTCGGCCATCACCTCGCTGATGCCGACCTCGGCTGCCAGGGCCCGCGCCGTGGCGGCATTGTCGCCGGTGATGAGCAGCGGCTCGATGCCTTGCGCCTTGAGCCGCTCCACCGCCTCGGCCGCCCCCGGCTTGAGCGGGTCGCGCACGCCCAGCAGGCCGATCACCTGCCGGTCGCGGCCCACGACGATCAGCGTGCAGCCTTCTTCTGCCCATCTCTGAGCCTCAGGGGGAAGGCCGGCTCCCGCCTCCTCGGCCATGCGCGGGCTGCCCGCCCACGCCGGGGCGCCGCCCACGATGCCGACGATGCCGCGGCCTTCGCGGATCGACACGTCGGCCGGTGTCTCGACCGCAATCGAGTCGGCCTCGGCCTTGCGCAGCACCGCCGAGGCGAGAGGGTGCTCCGAAGCCTTTTCGAGAGCCGCGGCCACGCCGAGGGCCTCGCGCTCGTCGAAGCCGCCCAAGGCGGCGACGCGCAGAACTTCGGGCCGCCCGACGGTGAGCGTGCCGGTCTTGTCGAACACGACGGTGCGCACCGAGGACAGCATCTCGAGCGCCTCGGCGTCCTTGACGAGGATGCCCTTCTGGGCGCCGCGTCCGACGCCCACCACGACGGCCGTGGGCGTGGCGAGGCCGAGGGCGCACGGGCAGGCGATCACGAGCACCGCCATCGCGCAGGTGAGGCCGAAGCCGAGGGCGCTCGAGAAGCCGAGCGCCGGGATGCCGAGCGCGAGCCAGGCGACCAACGTCAACGCTGCGATGGCGAGCACCACCGGCACGAAGACTCCGGCCACCCGGTCGGCCACGCCCTGGATCGGCGCCTTGGAGCCCTGGGCCTCCTCGACCATGCGGATGATGCCGGCGAGAAAGCTCTCCTGCCCGATGCGCAGCGCCCGCACCTTGAGAAAGCCGCGGCCGTTGAGCGTGCCGCCGGTCACCGCGGCGCCGGGCTCCTTGGCCACGGGCATCGACTCGCCGGTGATCATCGACTCGTCGATGTCCGAGACGCCTTCGAAGACCACGCCGTCGACCGGCACGTAGGAGCCGGGCTTGACGTGCACCACGTCGCCCTTGCGCACCTGCTCGACCGGAATCTCGCTCTCGATCCCGTCGCGCTCGACGAAGGCGGTCTTGGCCTGTAGGTTCAGCAGCGCCTTGATCGCCGCGCCGGTCCGCACCTTGGAGCGCGCCTCGAGGTACTTGCCCAGGAGGATGAAGCCCGTGACCACGATCGTCACGTCGAAAAAGCTGTACAGCGGCAGCCCGGCTGCCAGGGCCGTCTTCGGGAAAAAGAGCTGGAAGGTCGACCAGGCCCACGCCGTCGAGGTCCCGATGCCCACCAGCGTGTCCATGTTGGCGTGGCCCCGCGCAAAGAAGCGCGCGGCGCCGTCGAGGAACTGCCGGCCCGCCCAGAACAGCACGACGGTGGCGACGGCAAAGCTGAAGAGGTTGAACAGGCCCATGGGAAGGAAAAAGGGCCATGGCACGAGCTGCGCCCGGTAGAGGCTGTCCCACCCCATGGCCGCGAAGGTCCAGAGGGCCAGGGGAAAGGTGAAGGCGCTCTTCGCCCGCAGGGCCTGGATCTCCCTGGCCTTGGCCTCCTCCTGCGCCCTCACGGCCGAGGCGGCCGGCGCTGCGGTGGCCGGCGCGACCGCGGTCGCCTCCGGCGCCGGCTCCTCCGGCAGGATCAGGCCGTAGCCGAGGTCGCGCACCCTGGCGTCGAGGGCCGGCAGCTCCACGAGCTGCGGGTCGAAGGTGAGGCGCATCTGCTCGGTGCCGTAGTTCACGTCCGAAGCCTGGACGCCGGGGATCTTCTTTACAGTCTTCTGGATCAGCAGGGCGCACGAAGCGCAGTGCATTCCCGTGACCGGCAGGGTGACTGTCTGCGTGGACATGGGGCCTCCCCTACTTCACGCCGTACCACAGCTGCCGCCAGGCTTCGAACTGCGCGATGTCGGCTGTGTCGAGGCGGATCACCTCCGAGGCGAGGGTGAGCACGTCGTTGCGCGTGGAAAGGCGTTGGATGCCGCGGGCCATGGCGATCGCCTCCTCGTGGTGGCTGATCATGGCGTTGAGAAAGCGCAGGTCGAAGTTGGCGTCGGCGCCGCCGAGCGGCAGGCGCTGGCCCTGCACCCGGCGGGAGTCGCGGTACCAGCTCCGCTTCCAGCCGTAGAGCTCGTCGATCCTGGCGGGCATGCCCGTGACGATCGCTTCGGCGAGCGCCTGGATCTCCGGCCGCGTCGAAGCCGACCCAGCCTGCCGAGCCAGGTCG
Source organism: uncultured Spirochaetales bacterium (assembly GCA_964552235.1). Taxonomy (GTDB): domain Bacteria; phylum Spirochaetota; class Spirochaetia; order SZUA-6; family CAVTHK01; genus CAVTHK01. Next base: position 11,947 of record CAZKGO010000087.1, read on the forward strand.
ATCGCCTGCTCGTGGTGGCGGATCAGGCCGTTGAGGAAGCGCAGGTCAGAAAGCCGGTCCGCGGCCTCGCCGCCCATGGCGTCCATCGCGCCGCCGGCTCCGAGCGCCGAGTACTCGGGCGTCACGAAAAAGCCGAAGCCGGTTCCGAGAAAGAAGGCGACGAGGATCAGCGAGACAGCGAGAGGCCGGGACATCTCAGGCCTCGCGCACGGCCGCGAAGGTGTAGTCGCCGAGCTCGGCTGCGACGCTGTCGATCCTGGCCTGCACCTGCGGCGTCGTTTCGTCGGATTCGAAGGCGGCCGAATGGGTGGCCAGGTCGACGCGGACAGCCTTCAGATTCTGCTCCTTGAGGCTCATGGCCACGAGGTTGCTGCACCCGCTGCAGTGCATGCCCTGGATGTCGACTGTGTACTTCATGTCTGCCTCCGCCCAGGTCCTGCCTGGGCCGCCCGGGCCGCGCCCGGGCTCACTGGAACTTGATGGTGAACGTGTACATGCCCATCGAGCAGGTGCCGAAGAGGCTGCTGCCCCTGGCCTGCGCGGGAATCGCGATCTCGGTCACGCCGGCCGCGGGCAGCAGCTTGCGCACCTTGAGCCCGGGGATGAGAAAGGCGCGCGAGCAGTCGTAGGTCCTGTTGGTGTAGATGCGCAGCACCGAAGGCACCCCCGCCCTCGCGGTCGCGTTGACCGGGTAGTAGCCGTTCCACGCGAGCACGGCCAGGCTCTGGCTGCCGTCAGGGTTGGGCGCGGTGCTCGGCACGACCCCGTCGCGCGCCCACTGCTGCAGCAGGCGGTCGCGGGCCTGCTGGGCGCCCCGGCCCTGGCCCTGCGCCGCGGCGACCGCCGCCGTCATCACGAACGCAAGAGCAAGCGCCCTCACGCGATCCCTCCTTCGACACGGATCGGGAGGCTAGGCCTCCCGCCTGGTAAAGTATACATTAGAAAAATGCTAAGGGAAAGCGGTGTTCGCTTCTTCACAGGGGCCGCTCGGCGTGCTATTCAGGGATGCGTCGCGGGCTTTGGCTCGCCGGAGGATCATTCCATGAAGATCGCCAGCGTCGAGGTCTTCGCTGTCAAGGGCCGCCACTGGCCCAGGTTCCCTATGTTCTTTGTCGAGGTGCGCACCGACGACGGCATCACCGGCGTCGGCGAGGCGCTCGGCTACCGCTGCACCGGGGTCGCGCAGGCGATCCGCGAGTTGGGCGCCGACCTGGTGGGACGCGACCCCGGGCGCATCGAGAGCCTCTGGGAGCACATGGTGCGCCGCGGGGGCACCATGGCGGCCGTGAGCGGCATCGAGACGGCGCTCTGGGACATCCTCGGCAAGTCGCTGGGCGTTCCCGTCTACAGGCTGTTGGGCGGACTCTGCCACGAGCGCGTGCGGCTCTACGCCGACGGCTTTTTCCGCGGCGCCGAGTACGTCGAGGCGGAGTACGCGCAAAAGGCCGTCGACGCCGCGGCCCTGGGCCTGACCGCCCTCAAGATGGACGTCGATGAGCCGGTGCCCTCGGGCCATTCCCTCAACCGCTGCCTCTCGAGCGCCGACCTCGCCCTCACGGTGCGGATGGTCGAGGCCGTGCGTGCGGCGGTAGGCGACGACGTGGACCTGTGCATCGACGCCCACGGCGCCTTTGACGTGCCTTCGGCCGTGCGCCTCGGCCGCGCCCTCGAGCCGATGCGCCTCATGTGGGTCGAGGACCCCGTGGCGATGGACAACATGGCGGCCATGGCCAAGGTGGCCGCCGAGGTCGAGACCCCGGTCTGCACGGGCGAGCTGATGGAGACGCGTTTTGCCTTTCGCGAGCTGCTCGAGCGGCAGGCCGCAGACATCATCATGCCCGACCTGGCGCGCACCGGCGGGATCATGGAGATGAAAAAGATCGCCGCGGCAGCCGACACCTGGCACGTGCCCGTGGCGCCCCACAACATGGTGGGCCCCATAGCCACCATCGCCAGCGGCCATATGGCCGCGAGCACGCCGAACTTCATGATCCTCGAGTACCAGATGGGCGACGTGCCCTGGATCGACGAGCTGCTGAGCGCGCCGGTGCCGATCGAGGGCGGCTACCTCATGCTCCCGCAGCGGCCGGGCCTCGGCTTCGAGCTCGACCACAAGGCGGTGGCGAAGTACCGGGCGGAGTAGGCGCCGACGATCACCTCGTCATTCCGCGGGCTCGTTCAGCCAGGAAAGGCCGGAGGCCAGGGTCCGTCCACCGCAACCGCCGAGCAGGTTCATGCTTCTGCCTCCTTCAAGGGCGCGCCGCGCCTCGCCCGCCGTGCGGAAGCCGGTCCAGCTCCGCATCGTAGGCTTCGATCTGATGCTCCCAGGAGAAACGGCCCATGGCCTCGGCGAGCGCCGGATCTGCCGGAGCCGGCTCCCTCAGCAGGGCGGCGAGCCGCGCGGCCAGGTCCCTCTCGTCGCGATACAGGCACCGCTCGTGCAGGGCCTCGGGGATCAGCTCGGGGTACGAAAGCCGCGCGGGCAGCAGCGGGTGACAGCCGAGCCGAATCGCCTCCACGACCGCGATCCCGAAGTTCTCCTGGATGGCCGTGCTCACCACGACATCGCCGCGGGCGAGCCACCCGAGGTACTCGTCGCGATCCGCGACGTAGCCGTACTGCGCGATCCGACTCCCAAGCCGTTCGCGCGCTTCCAGAAAGGACTGCGGCACGAACTGGAAGTTCTCGCCGAGCAGCGCCACACGGAGCTCGACGCCCTGGTCGATGAGGCGATAGATCACCCTGAAGAAGGCGTCCGGATCCTTGTCGAACTCCCACCGGTGGTTCCAGATCACCAGGAGCGGCTCGCCCGGGGCGCGCCGCTGCCGCGCCGGCGTCTGCCGCGGGAACCGGCATCCGGGGTGCAGCACTGCCGACCGTTCCTCGATCGCCGCCTTGACCCACGACGGGCGGTAGTCGGGCATCATGGCCAGCGTGGCTGCGAGCCCTTCGAAGAAAACGCCCCTGTGGTAGTGGGAGTTGAACAGCACCCTCTCGGCCGCGAGGGCCGAGGTGACGTTGGTAACGGCGAACTGCACGTCGCGCGTCTCGCCCTCCGGCACGGGGTATGTCAGCTGGTTCTCGTGGAAGTACAGCAGCGCGGGAGGGCAGCGCCCACCCCAGAGCCCCCGCAGCTCGGCCAGCGAGAGCATCGAGCTCGCGATCAGGCCGTCGTAGCTCTCCGGGCGACTGACCTTGCGCGCCAGGTGGATCGCGGCGCCGCGCAGGCGCCACTTCCAGAAGCGGTCGGGCATCGTGACCAGATCGATCGTGTGGCGGGACCGCTCGCGCCACCCGTCGGCGAACTCGCGGTGAGAGCCGCCGTAGTAGGGTTCGAGGAACAGGAACCGCATCGCCCCGACCGTAGGCGCGGCCGCGGGGCGACGTCAAGTGCGGCCCGCCCCTTGCGCGTTCCGCGTCGCGGCTTCGGAAACCGGCCGCGGCCGGGTATACCATCGGGATGGGGCGGGGCCCGCCCAAGGAGACTGCCGATGAGAATGCCGCGGTTGTTCGCTCTCGTGGTGCTGCTCGTTGCCTGCGCCTGGGCCGCCGCGGCCGAGCCGGTCCTCCGCCAGGCGGGCGAGCTCGAGCAGGGCGACTCGACGCTGCCCGACGGGCGCTGGGTCGACTGGTTCAAGGTCTCGCTGACTGCCGGGTCGCGCTACCTCGTGGGAGTCAAGTCCGACGACATCGACACGGCCGTCCTGCTGCGGTTCGCCGACGGCGCAGTGCTTTCTAACAACGACTTCGACGGCTGGGACCCGGGCGTGGTGTACACGGCGGTCCGCAGCGAGAGCGTGGAGGTCGGGGTCGCCAACGCGCTGGACCCGGCCATCGGCGACTACGAAGTGACCGTTGAAAAGGTGGGCCCGGCCCGCGCGGTTGCCGCCGGCCACCGGCTGTCTCGCACGATCGCGGCGGACCCGGCCAGCAGCCGCGGGTGGAAGGCCGAGTCGCTCCTGCTGACCGGCGCGAGGGGCGAGCGGGTCACGATCACGGCGCACTCGTCGAGCTTCGACCCGCTGCTGAGGGTCCAGGGCCGCTCGGGCTACTGGGAGGAGATCGACGATTCCGGAAGCGGGACCGACGCGGCGCTGAGCTGCGTGTTCCTCGAGCAGGGTCCGCTTGAGATCATCATACGGGGGGCCAACCCCGCCGACGGCGGCGCCTACGAGCTGCAGATCGGACGCCACCCCCCCGCCCAGACGCTGCGCACCGGAGCCGACGTCAAGGCCCGGATGCGGGCCGGGACCGATCTGTACCTGCTCGAGGGCAGGCGCGGCGACACCGTGGACATCATGGTCGAGAGCGAGCAGTTCGACCCCGCGGTCCGGCTGGTCGACCGGCTCGGCCGCAGGGCAGCGAGCCGCGACTACGACGGACGGAGGACCGCGCGCCTGCTGCACGTCTTTGCCGACGAGGCGCCCGTGGCGATCGCGGTGCTGCGCGGCGACGACGGCGATCCGGCCGCCTACAGGCTGTCGGTCGAGCCGTCGCGGCTCGATGCCGAAGCGGCTGCGGCCGGCGATCGGACCGCGCTCTCGAGCGGCGACGTGGTGCGCGGGCACCTCGGCGCCGCGGACATCAGCAGGGGCAATCGCTACCTCGATCGCTACACCTTCGAAGCTGAGCTCCATCAGGTGGTGCGCCTCGAGCTCTCGTCGGGCAGCTTTGACGCATTTCTGGAGCTCGTCGCGCCCGACGGCTCCGTGGTGGAGGACGACGACAGCCTCGGAGGCTACAACGCGCTGCTGCAGAGCGTCTGCACCGAGGCCGGCCCCTACACGGTGCGCGTCACGAGCGCCGGCGAGTGGGAGGCCGGCTCCTACGAGCTGGCGTTCACCGGCGAGGGCACGGCCGAGCCTCTCGCCGAGACCCTGGGATCCCTCGACCAGAGGGACCAGCGCGACATCAGCGGCCGGCGATTCGACACCTACACCTTCGATCTCGACGAGGGTCAGTCGCTGATCGTCGAGATGATCGCCTCCGAGTTCGACGCGTACCTGTACGTCTGGGACCCCGGCGGAGCCGAGATCTACGCAGACGACGACGGGGGCGGCCAGACCAACGCGAGGCTCTCGCTGCAGGGCACGGCGGCGGGCCGGTGGACGGTGTACGCCACGTCCGCCGAGCCGGGCGAGACGGGCGGGTACACGCTGCGGGTCCTCACGTACTGAACCGGGCCCCTCACGCGCTCCGCTCCGCTTGACCGGGCCAGGAGCCGACCCTATGATCGGCCGCGGAGGCCGCACCGTGAAGCGTTACATCGGCGCCATCGATCAGGGAACCACCAGCACCCGCTTCTTCCTCCTCGACCGCGAAGGCCGGATCGCGGCCACGAGCCAGATCGAGCACCGCCAGATCTACCCGCAGCCCGGCTGGGTCGAGCACGACCCCGAGGAGATCTGGCGCAACACTTGCTCCGTGATCCAGGAGACAATGAAGAAGGCTTCGGCCCGCGGCGACGAGATCGAGGCGGTCGGCATCACCAATCAGCGCGAGACGACCGTGGTGTGGGACGCGGTGACCGGCCGGCCCTACCACAACGCCGTGGTCTGGCAGGACACGCGCACCGACGCGCTGTGCGCGAAGCTTGCGGAGGGCCACGGCATCGACCGCTTCCGCGCTCTCACGGGCCTGCCCCTGGCCACATACTTCTCCGGGCCGAAGCTGCTGTGGCTGCTGGAGAACGTCTGCGGCCTGCGCCAAGCCGCCGACAAGGGCCGCGTCCGCTTCGGCACAATCGACAGCTGGCTCGCCTGGCAGCTGACCGGCGGGCCGCGCGGCGGCGCCCACGTCACCGACGTGACCAACGCCAGCCGCACCCTCCTGCTCGACCTCCGGCGCCTCGCCTGGGCGCCGGAGATCCTCGCCGCCCTGGGCATCCCCGAGGCGGTGCTGCCCGCGGTCAGGCCCTCGGCCGTGCGCGAGGGCTACGGCCTGACGAGCGCCGATGGCCCGTTAGGCGCCAAAGTGCCGGTGGCGGCCCTGCTCGGTGACCAGCAGGCGGCCCTGTTCGGCCAGGCCTGCTTCGCCTCGGGGGAGACCAAGAACACCTACGGGACCGGCTGCTTTCTCCTCATGAACATCGGCGAGAAGCCGGTGGCCTCCAGGCACGGGCTCATCACGACCGCGGCCTACCAGATCGAGGGCAGCCCCGCCGCCTATGCGCTGGAGGGCTCGATCGCCGTAGCCGGCTCCCTGGTCCAGTGGTACCGCGACAAGATGGGCCTGGTGAAAAAGGCTCCCGAGATCAACGCCCTGGCCGCGCAGGTCCCGGACAACGGCGGGGTCTACTTCGTGCCCGCCTTCTCGGGACTGTTCGCTCCGCACTGGCGCAGCGATGCCCGCGGCCTGCTGATCGGGCTCACCCACGCGACCGGCAAGGAGCACATCGCGCGCGCCGTCCTCGAAGCCACCGCCTTCCAGAGCCGCGAGATCTTCGACGTGATGCGGCAGGAGACGGGCCTGGCGATTCCGGATCTGCGCGTCGACGGCGGCATGACCGCGAGCGAGCTGCTGATGCAGTTCCAGGCCGACCTGCTCGGCGTTCCCGTCCGGCTGCCTGAAGTCGCCGAGACCACGGTGCTGGGAGCCTGCTACGCGGCGGGGCTCGCCACGGGCTTTTTCGAGAGCTTCGAGCAGATCCGCCAGCGGTGGAAGGAGCGGCGCGTCTGGCGGCCGTCGATGGACCGGGAGACCCGCGAGCGGCTGTTCGCCCGCTGGAACAAGGCGGTCGAGCGATCGATGGGCTGGCTGTGACAGGCATGACGCTGCTTCAATCGCTGGCCCTGGGCGTGCTGCAGGGCATCACCGAGTTTCTGCCGGTCTCCAGCTCCGGCCACCTCCTCCTGGCGCGCCGCTTGATGGGCCTCGGCGAAGTCCCGATCCTCTTCGACATCCTCATGCACCTGCCGACGCTGGCTGCGGTGATCATCGTGTTCCGGCAGCGCCTCAGCCGCCTCCTGACCGCGTTCTGGCGCTGGCTGCAGGGAAACCGCGATCCCGAGGTCCGGGTGCACATGAGGCTGCTGTCGACGATCATCGTCACCACCCTGGTCACGGGGATCGTCGGGCTGCTCCTCTCCCGCCTGCTCGGGGACGACTCGCTGCCCCCCCGCGTGGTCGGAGTGTTCTTCCTGCTCACGGCGGCGGCCCTCGTGGCGTCGCGTGCCTTCCGCGGCGACAAGGACTATTCGGGAATCGGAATGCACGAAGGCGTGATCACCGGCCTGGCCCAGGGCATCGGGGCGCTGCCGGGCATCTCGCGCTCGGGGATCACGATCTCCGCATCGCTCGCCGCCGGCCTCTCGCGGGAGCGGGCAGCCGAGTACGCCTTTCTCGTGTCGATCCCCGCGATCACTGGAGCGCTTGCGCTCAAGTTCCCCGACCGAGCTTCGCTCGGCGTGAGCCTGCCTGTCCTGGCAGCGGGGCTCTGCGCGTCGTTCGTGTTCGGGTGGCTCGCTCTCACGCTCCTCCTGCGGCTCATCCGCGGCGGGCGGCTGCACCTGTTCGCCTTCTACCTGGCCCCGCTCGGGCTCGCTGTCCTGCTGTTCGCCTAGGCTCTCATGAACTCCGAGGCCTTCTACCGCGTCCTGGCCGCCTGCTACGACGACCTGTTTCCCGAGGAGCCGCCGATCACGGCGTTCCTGGCCGCGGGTCTGCCGCCGCGAGCGCGGGTCCTCGACCTCGCCTGCGGCACGGGCACCTACGCGGCCGCCCTCGCCCGCCTCGGCCACGCGGTCACCGGGCTCGACCTGTCGGAGGAGCTGATCGCGCTCGGCCGCCGGCGGGGGGGCGGCGCGACCCTGCTGGCCGCCGACATGCGCCGCTTCCGCGAGGCGGCACCCGGACCGTTCGAGCGCATCTGCTGCATCGGCAACTCGCTGCCGCACCTCGCCTCGGAGGCCGAGGTGGCCGCGCTGCTCGCCGACGCCCGCGCCGCCCTCTCCGCCGGCGGGTCGCTCGCCGTGCAGACCGTCAACTTCGACCGCGGGCCGGCGCTCGCCGCCCTGCCGCCCCTGCGCGCCGGCGGCCTGCTCTTCGAGCGGCGCTACCGCTGGGAAAGAGAGCGAGTCCTCTTTGTCGCCACCCTCACCGAGGCGGGAACGCCGCCGCAGCCGGCTTCGGTCGAACTGCTGCCCCTGCGCAGCGAGCGCCTCGTCGCCCTCGCGCGCGAAGCGGGCTTCGGCTCGGTCGAGCTTGCCGGCGGCTTCGAGGGCAGCCCCCACACCCGCGACAGCTTCCTCACCGTGCTGCGCGCGAGATCGCAGTGATCTGCCCCGCAGGCCCCGCCGCGCTGACGGTTGATCCTGGCCGGCAGAGTCGTGCCCCCGCTTTCGCCGAATACCTCTTGACTTCTATACTATACTGGTGTAT
>CAZKGO010000088.1:0-20108 GCA_964552235.1 uncultured Spirochaetales bacterium
GCGTTGATGCACTCCGTGCGCCGGCCCCTGTCCTTGTCCGGCACCTCGTCGGCCAGCGCCTCGAGGCTGCCGAGGCTCTCCACGAGCGCGGTGTGGAAGTTGCGCTCGACCTCCAGCCAGTAGATGCCGGCGCGGTCGGTGTGCAGCGCCAGAAAGCCCAGCCTGCGGTTCTTCTTGCGCATGCGGCAGAGGCGCAGCAGGTTCTCCAGCTCGTCGCAGAGCTCACCGGCCGCCGCGTTGACGGTGTAGTTCCTGTTGGACCATTTCTTGAGCACGCCCCGTTCCAGGTCCATCTTCGCCGCCGCAGCCAGCAGCGAGTCGAGGGGCGCCCCGTCCATGATCTGCCACCCGTCGTAGAGCAGGGTGCCGCGCATTTTGCGGTACTGCGGCAGCAGCGAGGGGTCGATCTCGCGGAGAACAGGCTTCAGCTGCTCCCAGTCGAGGCTCACGAGCTTCTTCTTTCCCTTGATCCCCTTGATCGGGAACAGGCCGGTGCCGATGCGGACGTTGTTGGTGAAATCCCGGGCCGGTGCGCCGGCGAGCTTCTCGGCCACCGGGCGGTGGAGCACGAGGCCGTCGTACAGCAGGCTCGAGATGCGCTTGAGCCACTCCGGGCGCAGCTTGCTCACCGATCGGGCGTACATCCGCGTGGTGCGCACGATCTCGCCGGCCACGATGTAGGGCGGCGTCTGGCCGAAGAGGACCGAGCCCGGGTGGATCATGATGCGTCCGGCGGTGAGCGTGCGGTAGACGCCGCGCTTGGCCTGGCCGCAGACGAACTGGATGAGACCGCGCGAGACCGCGCAGAGGTAGTCGCAGACGTCGCCGCCGGAGAGCACGGGCACCCCCATGTCCGACACGATCAGCTCGAGCTGCTCCTTGACGTTGGCGATCTCGGCCATGGCCCGCTCGTCGAGGTAGGCCCGCTCGCAGAAGCTCTTGCGGTTGCGGCTGCCCAGGTAGCCCTGCAGGATCTTCAGGTACGAGACGAAATCGCCGTAGGCGTCGCGAAACGAGTGGTGCGCCCTGCGGGCCGCCATCTCCTCGCCGACAGGCAGCAGGAACGGGCTGTCGGCCGAGAGGAACGCCGCAGCCGTGACCGCCTCCTCGACCACCCTGGGGTAGTTGAGGATCGCCTCGACGATGATGCGGGCGTGCTTGGGCAGCAGCGGGAAGCGGCACATCATCTCCCCGACCTTGGTCAGGCGCCGCTGTTCGTCGATGGCGTCGAGCAGCTTGAGGGTCTGGATCGCGCTCAGGATTCCCTCGCGGTCCGGAACGGCCAGGAACTCGAAGTTCTCGTAGTCGGTGATGCCGAGCTCGGCCATGCGCAGCACCACCTCCGACAGATCGGTGCGCAGGATCTCCTCGCGGGTGAACAGCTCCCGCAGCTCGTAGTCCTGCTGGCTGTAGAGCCGGTAGCAGACCCCCGGGGCCGTGCGGCCCGCTCGGCCCTTGCGCTGGTTGCACGAGGCCTTGGAGATCGGCACCTCGACGAGCGACGAGGTGAAGGTGCGCGGGTTGTAGAACGACAGCTTGGCCACGCCCGGATCGATCACCGTGCGCACCCCGTCGATCGTCACGCTGGTCTCGGCGATGTTGGTGGCGATGATCACCTTGCGCTTTCCCGGAAATTCGGCAAAGACCCGCTCCTGCTCCTCGGCGGCCAGCCGCGCGTACAGCGGCAGGATCTCGAAGTCTTGGGAGCCGGGCAGGGCCTGGATGCGGGCCGAGCAGTCCTTGATCGCCTTCTCGCCCGGCAGAAAGATGAGGATGTCGCCCGGCGCCCCCCGCTTTGCCGTCGCATCGACGATGTCCTCGATCTTCTGCAGCACCTGGTCGTAGTCGCCCTCGATCTCGGGCGGATCGTGGATGACCTCGACCGGGTAGGCGATGGCGTCGATCTTGACCACCGGGCACTCGTCGAAGTACTGGGAAAAGATCTCGGCGTTGATGGTGGCCGAGGAGACGATCACCTTGAAGCTCGGCCGCTCGCGCAGCACCCGCTTGAGCAGCCCGAGGATGAAGTCGATGTTCAGGCTGCGCTCGTGAGCCTCGTCGACCATGATCAGGCTGTAGCGCGAGAGGTGGTAGTCGGCCTTGATCTCCTGCAGGAGGATGCCGTCGGTCATGATCTTGATCCGCGTGCGCGCGTCGGTGTGATCCTCGAAGCGCATCTTGTAGCCGATCACGTCGGGGATCGTCCTGCCGAGCTGGCGCGCGACGAACTGCGACACCGAGATCGCCGCGATGCGCCGCGGCTGCGTCACGCCGATCACCCCCTTTTCGGCGTAGCCGGCGTGGTACAGGATCTGGGGAATCTGGGTCGTCTTGCCGCTGCCGGTGGGGCTCTCGACGACGATCGCCTGGTGGCCCGCGAGGGCCTCGAGGATGCGCTCGCGCTGCTGGTGGACGGGGAGATCGAGGGGATTCATTCCAGAGCCAGTGTAGGCCGCGCCGCGGCGGCTGTCCACGCCGCCCGCGGCTTTTCGACCTTTTCTTGACGGCCTGCGAGCCGGACGGCTATAAAGACGTCTGGCTGCGGGCCGGACTCGCAGCCCCATTCTGCAAAAGGAGGATCGCGTGAAAAGGACTCTGCTCGCTGTCGTGGCGGCTGCGGCGCTGGCCCTCGCCGGCTGCGCCCCCAAGGAGAATACGGTCGTGATCGGCCTCCAGGGCCCGATCACAGGCGCCTGGGCCTACGAGGGCCAGATGGCCAAGCAGGCCGCCGAAGTGGCCGCCGAGCTCATCAACCAGAAGGGCGGCATCCTCAAGGGCCGCAAGATCGCCATCAAGGTCGAGGACGACGCCGGCGAGCCCAAGCAGGGGGCGCTGGCGGCCACCAAGATGGTCGGCTCCAAGGAAGTGGTGGCCGTGGTCTCGACCTACGGCTCCTCGGTCTGCGAGCCGGCGAGCAACATCTACGAGAACGCCAAGAAGGTGAACATCGGCTACGGCGTCACCGCGGTGCGCCTGACCGAGCGCGGCTTCAAGTACTTCTTCCGCACCTGCGGCCGCGACGACTCCCAGGGCGAGTTCTTCGCCAAGGCTGTGCCCGCCAAGTTCAACGCCAAGCGGATCGCCATCATGCACGACAACACCGCCTTCGGAAAAGGGCTCGCCGAGAACGCCCGCGACGCCCTCAAGCCGATGGTGGACGCCAAGCAGGTCGAGATCGTGTACTACGATGCCATCGCCCCCGGCGAGAAGGACTTCAAGGTTCCGCTCACCAAGATGCGCGAGACCAAGCCCGACGTCTGGTACTACACCGGCTACTTTGCCGAGGCGGCGCTGCTGGTGAGCCAGGCCAAGCAGATCGGCATCAAGGCGCCGTTCGTCGGCGGCAATGCGGCGATCAACGACGAGTTCGTCAAGATCGCGGGCGTGCAGAACGCCAAGGGCAGCTTCATGACCAACGAGCCGCTGCCCCAGGACCTGCCGTCGGCCGAGGCCAAAGCGTTCCTGGCCGCCTACAAGGCCAAGTACGGCGACATCCCGTCGAGCCCCTGGCCGATCTACGCCGCCGATGCGGTCAACATCATCGCCCACGCCATCGACAAGACCGGCTCGACCGACTCGACCAAGCTGGCCGACTACCTGCGCGACCAGGTCAACGGCGTGCCGGGCATCACGGGGGCGATCGGCTTTACCGCCAAGGGCGACCGCGAGGGCGTGCCCTTCTTCCTGTACACCGTCGACGATCAGGGCAAGATCGTCGTTTCGAAGTAGATCGCTCGCGAGGGCAGGCGGCGGCGCCCGGCGCGCCGCCGCCGCTTTCTCCTCATGCGCGTCTTTGTTGAGCAGCTGGCCAACGGTCTCACCCTCGGATCGTTCTTCGGCCTGATCGCCCTGGGCTATTCCATGGTCTACGGCGTGCTGAAGATGATCAACTTCGTGCACGGCGACTTCTTTACCCTCGGCTCCTACCTCGGCTACACCGTGCTCGTCTTCGCCTCGGGAGCCGTGACGCGGCGGCTGGGATTGTGGGGCGGGCTCGCGCTGACGGTGGCGGTCTCCGCGGCCGCCCTCGCTGCGACCGGCCTGGCCGTCGAGCGCGTCGCCTACAGGCCGGTCTACAAGGCGGGACGCCTGCCCGCAGTCGTGAGCGCCCTCGGCGCTTCGATCATCGTGCAGAACCTCATCATGCTCGTCTGGGGCCCGCGCTACCAGGCCTACCCGGCCGAGGTGATTCCCGAGGTCGCCGTGCGGCTCGGGCCGGCCACCGTCACGCTGATGCAGCTGGCGATCCTCGCGGTCTCGCTGCTGCTCATGATCGTCCTCACCTTCGTCATCCAACGGACCACCTGGGGCGCCGCCGTGCGGGCGACGGCTCTCGACAAGGACGTCGCCTCGCTGATGGGCATCAACATCAAGGCGGTGATCCGCTTCATCTTCACCCTCGGCCCCGCCCTGGGAGCGCTCACCGGCGTGATGGTCGGCCTCTACTACCGGCAGATCAACTTCACCATGGGCTGGAGCTACGGGCTGAAGGCGTTCACCGCCACGATCCTCGGCGGGATCGGCAACCTGCCCGGGGCCATGTTCGGCGGCCTGATCCTCGGGGTGCTCGAGATGCTCGGCGCCGCCTACGTGTCGCAGACGTGGAAGGACGTCTTCGTCTTCCTGATCCTGATCCTCGTGCTGATCGCCAGGCCCACCGGGATCTTTGGCGAACGGGTCGCGGAAAAGGTCTAGAGATGAAGGTTGCACTCGGGCGTCTGGACCCCCGCAGGCGCCGCCTCGCCCTCGGGGTGCTGCTGCTGCTTGCCCTGGCGTTTCCCTTTGCGGCGAGCGACTACCTCATCGACGTCGGCTTCTTCTTCGGGGTCTACGCGCTGCTGGGCCTCAGCCTCAACATCGTTCTCGGCGAAGTCGGGCTCTTCGATCTCGGCCACGCGGGCTTCTTCGCGATCGGGGCCTACGTGACCGCGATCCTCAACACGAGGCTCGGCATCCCCGTCCTCGCGCTGCTGCCCGTGAGCGGTCTGGCGGCCGCCGCGTTCGCCTACCTCGTCTGCTCGCCGATCATCCACCTGCGCGGCGACTACCTCTGCATCGTCACGATCGGCATGGGCGAGATCGTGCGCCTGGCCCTGCTGAACAACCCCTTCGATCTCACCGGCGGTCCCAACGGCGTCTTCGGGGTCGGGTTCCCGGCCCTCGGCCCGCTGGTGATCGACTCCAGCCGCGAGTTCTACTTCCTCATATGGATCCTTGTGGCCGTGGCCGCCCTCGGGCTCTCGCGCCTGCAGAGCTCGCGCATCGGCCGCGCCTGGAACTGCATCCGCGAGGACGAGATCGCGGCGCGCGCCATCGGCATCAACGCGCGGGCGTACAAGCTGCTGGCCTTCACCCTCGGCGCGGCCCTGGCCGGCGTCGCCGGCAATGTCTACGCCGCCAAGCTCACGATCGTGTCGCCGGAGAGCTTCACTTTCTGGGAGTCGTGCCTGATGTTCTCGATCGTGCTGATCGGAGGCATGGGCTCGCTGCCCGGCGTCATCGTGGGCGCCGGCGCGGTGAGCCTCTTTCCCGAGGTCTTCCGGCCGTTCTCCCTCTACCGCATGGTGGTCTTCGGCTCGGCCATGATCCTGATGATGATGTTCCGCCCCGGCGGCGCCTGGCCGCGGCGGCGGACTGCGGGCGGCGGGACCCTGGCCGCCGCAGGGGGGTCCGATGCCGGCTGAGCGCAGCGGCGCCGAGCCGATCCTGCAGACGAGGGGCCTCACCATGAGCTTCGGGGGGCTCACCGCGGTGTCGAGCTTCGACCTGGAGGTGCGCAGGGGCGAGATCTGCTCGCTCATCGGACCCAACGGCGCAGGCAAGACCACGGTCTTCAACGTCGTGACGGGCATCTACAAGCCGGATCGCGGTCACGTCGTCTTTGCCGCTCGCGACATCACGGGCCTGGCGCCTCACCGCATCACGGCGCTCGGCATCGCGCGGACGTTCCAGAACATCCGGCTGTTCGCGGGACTCACCTGCCTGGAGAACGTGATGGCCGGCCGCCACTGCAGGGCGCGCTCCGGGTTCCTCGAATCGCTGCTCGGCACTCCGGGACAGCGCGAGGAGGAACGCCGCATCCGCGACGCCGCCGAGCGGCGCCTGGCGGGGCTGGGTCTGGCAGGCTACCGCGACGAGCTGGCGCGCAATGTCCCCTACGGGGCCCAGAAGCGCCTGGAGCTCGCCCGGGCCCTCGCCACGCAGCCGACTCTTCTGGTGCTCGACGAGCCGTCGAGCGGCCTGAACCCGCGCGAGACCGAGGACCTGATGGAAGCGATCACGGGCCTGGTGCGCGACGAGGCGCTCACGGTCCTGCTCATTGAGCACGACATGAACGTCGTGATGGGCATCTCCGACTGGGTGTCGGTGATGGACGGAGGGCGCGGCATCGCCGAGGGCCGGCCCGAGGAGATCTACGCGGACCGCAAGGTCATCGAGGCGTACCTCGGCAGCCAGGGCAACGGGAATGAGTGAGGCGACGGGGCGTCGGGCGAGCCTGCTGGCGGTCGAGGACCTGCGCGTCTCCTACGGGCAGGTGCAGGCGCTCAAGGGCGTGTCGCTCACCCTCGAGGCCGGCGAGATCGTCACGGTGCTCGGCGCCAACGGCGCCGGCAAGTCGACGCTGCTGGCGGCCATCACGGGACTGGTCGAGCCGGCCGGAGGGCGCGTGCTCCTAGACGGGCAGCCGCTCGCGGGCCTGCCGGCCTACGACGTCGTGCGGCGCGGCATCTCGCTGTCGCCCGAGGGGCGGAGGGTGTTCGCCACGCTCTCGGTGGACGAGAACCTGAGCCTCGGCGCCTTTACGCGCAGAAAGGCGCCGGCCGAAGTGGCCGCGGCCCGGGAGCGGGTGCTCGGCCTGTTCCCGATCCTCGGGCAGCGGCGGCGGCAGCTGGCCGGGACGCTTTCCGGCGGCGAGCAGCAGATGCTGGCCATCGGCCGCGCGCTCATGACCACGCCGCGGCTGCTGCTGCTCGACGAGCCGTCGCTCGGCCTCGCGCCGATCTTCGTGGGCCACATCTTCGAGATCATCCGCCGGATCAACGCCGGGGGCACCGCCGTGCTGCTCGTCGAGCAGAACGCCAGCAAGGCGCTGGCGGTCGCGGGCAGGGCCTACGTGCTGGAGACCGGACGCATCACCATGAGCGGCCCCGCGGCCGAGATGCGGGCCGACCCGCGCGTGCAGGCCGCCTACCTCGGCGGCCGCGCCCTCGAGCGGCGCAGGTCGGCGTCGGCGCGGGACCCCGAGGGCCCTCGTCCTGGATAGGCTAACCCGGCGGTGATAGTCTCCTGCCAGGGCGACGCCGTCGCCCTGGGGGGGAACGATGTCGAGACGGCTCGCGGCCCGCGCGATCGCGCTGGCCCTGGCCTGCGCAGCGGCCGGGGCGGCTGCCGCGCAGAACCTGCTTCCCGCCAACGAGTGGATCGAAGCCAGCGCCCCGACGGCAAAGAGCACGCTCGGGGGCCTGCCGATCGTCGGCGCCCGCTACCACGCGCTGGCCCGCGTGCCCGTGACGCGAGGCGGCGCCTACACGCTGCTGGCCGAGGCAAACGACAGCAGGTCGCTCCTGGTCATGGTGCTCGGCCACGACCCCCGCGAGGCCAGGGCGCCCCGGCCCCCTGCGGGCACCGACGCCAGCGCATCGGTGAACATCAGCGGCGGAAGGGTCTGGCGCATCAACTTCCGCGTCGACCCCCGCAGCGAAGGGGACGCGGCGTGGGTCGTCCTCTCCTCCGGCGAGCCGGGGCGCCGGGTGCGCCTGATGCTCAAGTCCCCCGCCGAGCCGGACGCGGTGGCCGCGGCGCTCGTCAAGGGCGCGCCGGCCGGCGCCGTCGTCTCGACGCCGCTCTACGTGGCTGCCCGCGACGAAGCGGCGACGGCGCCCGGGTCCGCCGGAGCGGCAGCGCTGCCCTTTAACCGGTGGGTGGTCCTCAGGGCGCCGGCCGAGCGCACGGTGCTTTCCGCATACGCCGCCTCCGGCCCGCTGTATCACGCGGTCGTCCCGCTCAGGCTCCAGAAGGGCGGACGCTACACGCTCTTCGCCGAGTGGGACGACGGCATGGCGGTGCTCCTGGAGGTGCGCGGCCACGACCCCGCCGCCGAGCGGCCCGCCGTGCCCTCCGGCGCGCTGGAAGCGGCCGCTCTCACCATCTCGGCGGGGAGCTCCTGGCGGATCAACTTTACCGTAGACCCGCGCAGCAGGGGCGAGACCGCCTGGCTGGTCTTTCCCTCGCGGCAGGCCGGGCGGACGCTGCGCGTGATGCTCAAGTCGCCCGGCGACCCCGACGCGCTCACCGGCGCGCCGGTGATGGGGGCGCCTGTCGGCGCGGTGTACAGGACGCCGCTCTACATCGCCTGCGACCGCGGGCTGTGAGCCGCGCGCCGGAGGCTGCGCCTCACTTGCGCAGGTAGGCGAGCTTTTCGGGCAGCGGAAGGTTGTTGCCGAAGTCGTCCTCGCCGTAGCCGTTGTCGGCCAGCAGCTTGATGTCCTCGAGCACGCGGCGATCGCCCTGAAAGGTCACCGTGACGTCCATCTCCATGTCGATCTTTCCGATGGCGAGCAGATGCGTGAGAGCGCGGGTGACAAAGTCTGCGGGCGTCTCGTCCTCGCGCGGCGTGAGGCCGTCGAGCACGAGGTTGCGCTCGTAGAGGACGATCTTGTTCCTCATGAACAGCTCGTGCGCCACCTCGCGGACTTCGGCCTCCGGGTCCCACCCGGGGCCTCCGCCTGGCCTGCACCCGTAGACCTCCCGGGCCAGGAGCCGGCGCTTGACCGCGGTGATCTTCTCGTTGGCGCGGAACAGGTCCAGGGTGAAGCCCGCGTTGTAGGTCTCTTTTTCCAGGGTCATGCTCACGTCGCTGCCGTAGTGGGCGACGATCCTCGCCACGAGCGTCGACGGCCGGACGTGGAAGCCGCGGTAGCGCGGGACCGGCACCGTGACGTGCCCCGCGATCGCGTAGCGGCGCAGCATCTCGTGGCAGAGACCCCGGGTGGCGAGCATGAAGCGGCTGGCAAAGGCCAGCGAGTAGCTCATGAGCACACCGAGGACCTCGGCGGGATCGAGGATCGGGCCCTCGGCTGCGGCGCCCGCAGCCGAGTCCCCGGCCGCCTGCGGGCGAGGGGCGAAGCTCAGGATGTGCCGCTCGCAGTAGTGGGCCAGAGACGTGGCGGTCTGGAGCAGGTGATAGATCACCGAGACGTGGCCCCGCAGCACCGGGAGGTCCGCGTCGACGCTCTCGACGTTGGTGTCGGAGATGTGGGTGTCGTACAGCGACTGCAGGTTGTGGAAGCGCTGCTCGAGGTCGCGCAGGCGCGCCTCGCTGATCGGCTCCGGGATCCACTCCGCGTAGTGGTCGGGCTTGTCCTGCTGGGTCACGTGGATGAACTTGCCGTCTTCGGCCAGGTTCAGAAAAGCGGTCGCCACGCGGGCCACGGTTTCTTCCGGCGAGGCCGCCTTCTGGCTGCTGCGATCGGCCGGCAGGTGGCCCCGCACGATCGTCTCGACGTAGGCGCCGCCGGGGGCGTCCTCCTCGCGGAGCGCCAGGCCGAGGGCGTCGGCCGTGGCGATGAGCGACCGCAGGCTGCGCCTCAGGATCCCGCAGATGACGTCCAGGGCGCCGCTCGTGGCCTCGGGAAAGTCCCGCTCTACGGGCAGCAGCCGGTAGGCGGGCAGAAACAGCAGGATGTGCTGCAGCTGGTAGCCGACGCCGGAGAACAGCTTGACGGTCGCCGTCAGGCGCCGCAGCGGGTACCAGCGCCGGTTGCGGCCCGCGCCGTACACGTCGAGGATTTCCTCGAGCTCGCTCGCCGCGCCCAGCATGCGGTGGAGCAGGGGACGGGTCAAGCAGGCCGACCCGCTGTCGCTGCGGCAGACGGTGGCCGCGTGGCCGAGGAGCTCGCCGGTGCAGCCCCGGACCACCGCCCGCAGACTGTCCTCGGGCAGCAGACGTTCCATGCCTCTCGATTCAAAGACTAACGGGACTGTCGGGTTTCTGCAAGGCGCTCAGCGGAGCTCGACCGGGGTTTCCGCGGCCTCCCCGCCGGTCCTGATCGCCCTCCGCTCCCTCTCGGAGGCGCCGCTGGCCTCGAGGTGGCGCTGCACCTTGAGGCCGTTGGCGAAATCGCTCTCGTCGCTGCCGCCGCGCCGAACGGCCGCTGCACAGCGCTCGTGGTTCGAAGGGGTCGGCTCGGTTTCGATCGTCTGCCGCTGCCGCTCCGACACGGTGTAGAGATAGCAGGCGGTCTGCAAGCGGGCAAAGTCGACCTCGACGGCGCCCCGATCGACACTCCGTCCAGGGACTCCCGGTCGAGCATCTCGCGGCAGTCGGTGTAGCGGCCCGGGATCTTCCAGGCATCGCAGAATCGCGACAGGTTTTCCGCCAGGATGTCGGCCGCCGCCACGATGCGCACGTCCCCGATTTGCCGGTAGGTCTTGGCGTGGCTCCTGGCCATGGACCCGGTTCCGATGACACCCAGCTTGAGCACTCTCGCCGCCCTCCGCCGCGCGCCCCTGCGTACGTGAGCCGGCCGGCGCTATCAAGACGCGATGGCCACACCACCGCCGACCCGGTAGAATGGGAGACTGCCGCTCGAACGCGGCGAGGAGAGCGTGTTGGCTGCCTACGACCTGGTGATGATCGGCCACGTGTCGCGCGACATCATGGTTTCCCCGCAAGGGCGGGAGGAGCGGCTGCTCGGCGGCGCCGTGGTCTACTCCTCGGCCGCCGCTGCCCGCTCGGGCGCGCGGGTGCTCGTGGTCACCAAGGCTGCGGCCGCCGACCGCCCGCTGCTCAACGTTTTGGCCCACGAGCAGGTGGAGGTCGCGTTGCTCGACTCGCCGCGCACGACGTCGATCCGCAACGTGTACCTGTCCGAGGACCGGGAGCGGCGCGAGGTGTCGCTGGTCGCGGCTGCTTCGCCGTTCGCCCTCGCCGAGCTGCCCTCCTTCGAAACGCGGGTCCTGCACCTGGCCGGCCTCTTCTACGGCGAGATCCCGCCCGCGCTGGTGCCGGAACTGGCGCCTCGATACGCCCTGGCCGTGGACGTCCAGGGGTGGCTGCGCAGGGCCGAGGGCGGCCGGATGCGCTTCCGGGACCTGGAGAACAAGGCGGATCTGCTCCCGCTCGTGCGCTGGCTCAAGGCCGACCTGGCCGAGGCGGAGGTCCTCACGGGGGAAACCGACCAGGAGCGCGCCGCCCGGGCGCTGCAGGCGATGGGGGCCGCCGAGGTCATGGTGACGCACAACAGCGGCGTGATGGTCGTGGCCCAGGGCCGTCTGTTCAGCGCGCCCTTTACCTCGCGCAACCTGTCCGGGAGAACCGGAAGGGGCGACACCTGCTTCGCCGCCTACCTCGCGTGCCGGCTCGAACACGACCCGCAGGAATCGGTCAGGTACGCCGCGGCGCTCACGAGCATCAAGATGGAGAGCCCGGGCGTGTTTCGCGGCACGGTGGCGGAGGTGCGGCGCCGCATGGCCGGGTAGCACGCGATCGCTGCCCCGATATGCAGCGCGGCTGCGGCCGTGCTACTGTGAGCCGCCTTGCCCGAGATCGTCGCCGAGAACCTGGTCAAAACCTACCGCGTGAGCGAGCGGGCCCCCGGTCTGGCGGGCGCCCTGGCGGGGCTCGTGCGCCGCCGCCGCCTCGTGCGGGCGCTCGACGGCGTCTCGTTCACGATCGAGCCGGGCGAGCTGGTCGGCTGCATCGGGCCCAACGGCGCGGGCAAGAGCACGACGGTCAAGATCCTCTCGGGGATCCTCGTGCCCGACAGCGGCCGCTGCGAGATCGACGGCCTGGTGCCCTGGCGGCAGCGGACGGCCCACGTGGCGCGCATCGGCGTGGTCTTCGGCCAGCGCACGCGGCTGTGGTGGGACCTCCCCGTGATCGAGTCCTTCGACCTGCTGCGCGACGTCTACCGCATCCCTCGCGAGAGCTACCGGCTCGCGCGCGACGAACTGGTCGACCTGCTCAATTTCGCTCCGCTGCTGCACACTCCCGTGCGCAGCCTGAGCCTCGGCCAGCGGATGAGGTGCGACATCGGCGCCTCGCTGCTGCATTCGCCGCCGCTGGCCTTTCTCGACGAGCCGACGATCGGTCTCGACGCCGTCGCCGAGCTCGCCGTCCGCGAGTTCGTGCGCCGGCGCAACCGCGAGCGCGGCACGACGGTGATCCTCACCACCCACGACATGGACGACATCGAGGCGCTGTGCGATCGCGTCCTGGTGATCGCCCGCGGCCGCATCCTGTGCGACGGCAGCCTGGCGCGCCTGCGCGCCCTCGTCAGCCCCGAGCGGCGCCTCGTCGTCGACCTCGAGCGCGGGACCGCGATCAACGTGCCCGGCGCGCGGCTGGTCGAAGTCGACGGCAGGCGTGTGCACCTGGGCTTCGACCCGCGGGAAATCTCGGCCGCCGAGCTGATCGCCGCCGTGTCCGCGGCCGCGCCGCTGCGGGATCTCTTTGTCGAGAACCCCCCGATCGAGCAGATCATCGCGCAGTTGTACCGGGCCCACGGCGAGGCCGGCGAATGACAGGGCGGGGCGCGTGCCTGCGGCCCTACGCGGCGGTGCTCTCGGCGCGGCTGCGCACGCTGCTGCAGTACCGCGCGGCCGCGCTGGCGGGGTTCGCGACGCAGCTGTTCTGGGGCTTTCTCAAGATCATGGTGCTCGAGGCCTTTTTCCGGGCGCGGCCCGAGGCGCAGCCGATGAGCTTTGCCGCGGTGGTCAACCACGTCTGGCTCGGGCAGGCGCTGCTCGGCATGTTCCCGTGGAACCTGGACCGCGACGTCGACTCGATGGTCCGTACCGGAACGGTCGCCTACGACCTGCTGCGCCCCATCGACGCCTACGCTCACTGGTACGCCCGCGCCCTGGGGTGGCGCATTGCCTCGCCGGCCCTGCGCGCCCCGCCGCTGCTGCTGGTGGCCGCCGGCCTGCTGCCGGCCCTGGGCCTCGGCCGCTGTTCCTGGCTGTCGTCGTGCGCGTCTTCCGCGTCGGAGTGCGCCGCTACACCTCACCCGAAGGCTATACGGGGTGCAGCCTGGCGGGCTGCAGGGCTGCGTTCGCCCTGCCACGCGGAAGGCAACGCCGACAGCTTCGATGGTCGGTTGTTGCTCGGCGCATCGTTGCGGCGCGGATTTGAGCCATGGGCATCGCAGGCTGCCGGAGGCCGCCCGGGTTGCGTCGAGCAGGTTGGACTCAGGCGTCGCCCCGAATCGATTCCTCGATCAGGGCCACGGCGTTCTCGACGGGGACGTCTTCCATGATGGGCTTGCTGGACGAGAAGACGTATCCGCCGCCTTTGCCCAGCTCGGTCTTGAGCCTCGCGGCTTCCTTGCGGATTCCCTGGGGCGTGCCGAAGGGAAGCAGTTCCTGGGTCCCCAGGCCTCCCCACAGCACCAGGTCCCGTCCGTAGAGCTTCTTGATCTCGTACACCGGCATCGCTTCGGGCTGAAGGCTCTGTAGGCAGTCCAGGCCGATCTCGATCATGTCGGGGATGATCGGAAAAACGCTGCCGCAGGTGTGCTGGACCGCGAGCTTGCCGGCGGCATGCACCGTGTCGTAGAGCCTTCTTACCCGAGGCTTGAGAAGCTTCCGCCAGCGTTCCGGCCCGATGGTCACACCCCTTTGGTCGCCCCAGTCGTCGGCGAAGAGGATCCCGTCGACCGGCAGCAGACACAGCGCCTTGAGCAGCTCGATCTGCCGGTCGAGGATCACGTCCAGCAGCTCCTCGGCAAAGCTCGGCTCCGCGGCCAGATCCATCATGAAGTCTTCATACCCGCGGATCATCCATGCGCGCTCGAAGATGCCGGGACCATATCCGGCTATCCGGAGAGGCCCGCCGGCGTCCGGGGCGCAGCCGGCGGCGAACTCGTCGTAGGTGAAAGAAGGAATGACGCCGTGGGAGTGGTTGATGAAATCCGGCGAGCCCTGTTGCGGGCTGAGGGAGTAGTGCGGGATTGCATAGCTGCCCATTCTCGGTTCCGCCAGCGCCGGCCTGACGATGTGCAGCGGATTGCCCTTTTTCCAGATCGTGCCGTGGAGATCCCGGTAAACGTCAGGTTCCAGGTACTCTGCCGGTTCCCAGAGAATCAGGTACCGCACCAGCGCGTTTTCGATCCTGGCCTTCCAGGATGTGTCGCCGTACCAGGCGTCGAGCCTGGCCTCGGTGCGGCCGTCGTACCAGACGGTGTAGGGAACCGGCCTCGTTTCCTCGAAACGAAAGGTCCTTTCGACGCGTTCCCTGATCCCCATACTCACTCCTCGGCTCCCAAGCCCCCGCCGTCGAACCAGAGCAGCCTTCTCTCACCGTCAAACCGCATTTCCCCAAGGGGGCCCAGAGCGGTGAGGCCTCCTTCGCCCTGGCTTTCCCGAAGGAGCCTCTGCGAGAGATAGACCGTCTCGAGCTCCAGGGTGTTGCGAATGCCCACGATCCTGAGACCCTCTGCGGGTCGGCGATTGCACGTGTTGATCGCGGAGGCGATCGCGGGCCGGTCGTTTCTCATGATCACGGGGATCTTCGGCGCGTTGAGAACCGTCGAGGTCACGGCGTTCAGGTACATCGCGGCGATGTCGAGCTTCTCGAGGACGGCCGCCGTCGCCATGTCGGCCAGGCCCATGTCGATCCCGTCGCCGTGGCTGTGCTCGGTCAGGTCGAAGGCGACGAACTTGCGGACTTTCGCCCCCCCTGCGGGCTCGCGACCGAGAAACGCCCGGTGACGTTGGGATCGAGCCCTGCGCCGCTGACGTTCTTTTCCAGCTCCCCGACGACCAGCACGTCGATCTCGTCGGCGGGCAGCTTTCCGGCCAGGGATTTGGCCCGCAGGAGGAGCTCCGGGAACGACCTCGACCCGGGCGGTCCGATCGTAGGCGTTCTCGATGACGCACACCGCAAAGGGCACGTGCATCTTGGCCAGCGCGAGCCGTCCCGCCTCCTCCAGGTTGCGGCCGAAGCTCTCCATGCCGCAGGCATGGATCGCCGCCGCGCCCATCCGCTTGCCGAGACCGACCACGAGAAGCCTGACCGCACCGCTTTCGAAACGCCCGCGGAGTCCCGTCGTGTGCTGCTTGATCCTGCGGATGGGGATGATCATGTCCGCGGCCGCCGCGTTGCTGTCCATGGAGACGATCGGGGCGCCGGGCACGCTCCCGATCTCCTGCGCCTCCATCGACCAGCGGACCGGCGCTCCGGTGGCGTCCTCCGTGATGCCGAGCGCCTCGAGCGCTTGCTTCTGCCCTTGAGCGGTTCCCCCCGTGGCTGCCCATGGCGGGAACGATAAAGGTACGGGCGCCCCAGGCCGCCAGTGTTTTCGCGAAGGTCTGGGCGAGAATCCCGATGTCCGCGATCCCGCCGCTCCCGACGGCGACCGCGATGCTGCGCCCCGATTCCACGCGGCGGCGGATTCGCGCGCGGTTCAGGCCGGCGAGCGGCTCCTCCCGGACCTCTTCCACCGGCGGGGCCGGGAGGTCCTGGCGCACCGGCAGCCAGCGGGGCAACTCGGCCTTTGCATACACCTCGAGGGCGCTCCAGGCCTTGCGCAGCCCGGCTTTGAGGTCGGGCACGGGCTACTCCTTGATCACGAGATAGATGATGAGCGTAAAGGAGGCTCCCTCTCCGGTCACCTTTCCCTGCAGTCGCAGCCAGGCGCCGAAGTTGCGCACCGGCAGCGTGTACAGCTCCTTGTCGTCGATCGTCAGGGCGCCGTCCTCGCCGTCACACCAAAACAGCCCGTCCGGGGAGAGCTGCGACCGCAGCTCCAGCCGCGGCGAGGCCCCCTGCCTCTTCAGCACACGGATGAACCACCGGGCCTCTCCGGCCCAGCCGCACTCGTAGGGTTCCGTCTCGAGGGTACCAGTATAGGTCTCGTTTCGCGAAACGACTGCGGTAAACGACTTGCGCATGCCTTTTCTCCGTTCGCTCTACCAGTCCGTGGAGACGAGGACCGAGTCCAGGAACAGGAAGTTCCGCACCGCCCGGTGGGTCCTCACGTCCACGCAGAAGTTCAGCAGGTTCTTCAGCCCCTCGTAGCGGTGATCGAACACCGGAACCGGCACATCCCTCAGGTCCATAAGCCGGTCGTTGACCTGCAGCTCAACGCTCCGCCGCCTGCTCGTGTCGAAGAGCCAGCGGAGGTAGTGCCAGTTGATCTTGGTGGGGACCTCGTTGTAGCAGAAGCGCACGTAGCCGCCTGGGACTTCCTTCCAGTCCTTGGGATCGACGACGTGGTAGTCCGTGTTCGCCGAGACCATTTCGGAGCGCACCATCTTGGTGGTCGGCTGGACGGAGGTCTTGTACATCCAGCGGTTAACGAGCCGGCCCTCGGCGTCGCTGTTCATGTACCGCAGGGCCATGTGATACCGCACGCCATCGTCGCCCTCGCAGATGTCGTTGCTCAGGGTGAAATCGCCGAAGTCGGCCTCCGAGGGGTCATAGTTGCCGTCCCAGGCTCTGAGGGTGCGGAGCTTGCCGCGATCGAAGACCTGCTCGGACTTGAAGGCCAGGTAGGTTTCGA
Organism: uncultured Spirochaetales bacterium; assembly: GCA_964552235.1. Classification (GTDB taxonomy): domain Bacteria; phylum Spirochaetota; class Spirochaetia; order SZUA-6; family CAVTHK01; genus CAVTHK01. The sequence continues at coordinate 16,506 of CAZKGO010000088.1, forward strand.
ACTGCACTAGCCCGCGTCGTACCATGGTGAGCCGCTTGATGACCTGGCTCATGTGTCCGGCGCTTGCCCGGGTGGCGAGCTTCAGCGCGTACGTTCCGTCCACGGAGCCGTGGGTGCCTATGTCCCAGAAGGTGCACGAGCCGATCTGCGGCGGCCTGAAATCCGCCATCACGGCGCGGACGTTGTCGAGGTTGCCGTCGTGGTTGCCGATGAGCTCGCACCATCCGTTCATGCCCTCGTCGAAGTCGTCGAAAAAGAGAATCCTCCCCAGAGGATTGAAACGGCTGAGCTGCCTGTCCGCGCGCAGGATCTCGCTGCGCAGGGTGTCTCTTTCATTCATGTCTGCATCTCCATGTGGCGGTGGCCGCGCTATTTCTCGCTCGCGAAGGCGGTGCCCTTGACCAGGAACTTCTGAACGGTCCAGATGAACAGGAGGATCGGAAGGAGCTGGATCGATGTGGCCGCGAAAAGCGGTCCCCAGGACACGCCGAACATGGCGCCCAGCATCTCGTTCAGAAGAACGGGAGTCGTGACCGCGTTGAAGCTGGTGAACAGAAAGGCGAAGAGGAACTCGTTCCAGCAGAAGATGGCCACCAGGATGCTGACGCTGACGACCCCCGACCACGACAGGGGCAGGACGATCGTCACGAACGTCCGGGCCCGCGAGCTTCCCTCGATGCAGGCGGCCTCCTCCAACTCGTACGGGATCGTGTCCGTGAAGTTCTTGAGGATCCACAACCCGAGGCTGAGGTAGAAGGACGAGTAGAGGAGAACCATGACGAGATGGCTGTCCACCAGCCCGGCCACCTGCAGCATCGGGAACAGCGGTATCGTGATGATGATGGGAGGGAACATCCGCGCAACGATGACCATCATCCCGGCGGCGCGGGTGAATCGGTTGCGGAAGCGCGAGAGCGCGTAGGCGCCGGGAAGGCAGACGACGGCGGTCACGACCACGGCTCCCACCATGATCACGACGCTGTTCAGCATGCTGCGCAAGAAACCGGGCCAGTCCGCGAGCAGCGATCGGTAGTTCTGGAACGTCGGCTGAGACACGACCGTCGGCGGATAGGCGAAGATCCGCGACGGCTCTGCGAAGGACGACGAGAAGATGAAGAAGATGGGGAAGAAGGACCACACGACGGCAGCCAGCAGAAAGACCCATGCCCCGGTCTTTCCCGCCGCCGACAGGAATCCACGGGACTTCCCGCTGCGCGCGACTCTTGTGTTCATGCCGGTCACTCTCTCATCAAGAGGCGGCGCATCGCCGCCATCTGCGGCATGCTCACCAACAGGGTGATGACTAGAAGGACCCACGCCACGGCGCTGCCGAGTCCGAAAAGGCGGTAGCTGAAGGCTTGCTCGTACAGGAACACCGACAGCACCCGGGTCGCTCCCGCCGGCCCGCCTTGCGCGAAGAGCCACACCGGCGAGAACAGCCTGAGGGCAAAGATGATCCGGAAGACCGCCGTCGTCACGATAGCCGGCATGATGAGGGGCAGCGTGACGAAGCGGGCCTTCTGCGTGTAGGAGGCTCCGTCGATCGCGGCCGCTTCGAAGAGCACGGGATCGATCGCCAGGATGGTGGGATAGACAATGGTAAAGACAAAGGGTGTGTTCATCCATATGTCGATCATCCCGATCGCGAAAAAGGCGGCGCCGGCGGTGACGAACCAGTTGGGGGCAGTGAATCCCAGGCGCGAGATTACGTAGTTGATCATTCCCGAGTTGGGGGTGAGCATGTACTTCCAGACGATGATGCCCACCACCGGACTGACCGCGAGGGGCGCTATGATGATGGACACCCATAGCCGCTGCAACGGGAAGCCCCGGGCCAGCAGGAGGGAAAAGGCGATCCCCAGCCCCAGCTCTCCGGCGACCACGAAGGCGGTAAAGGCGCCGGTGGTCAATAGGGATTTCCAGAAGACCGATCCGCCCTCGAATACCCGTCGGAAGTTCTCGACGCCGATGAACTCCATCGGCTTGCCGAGGCTGTACTTGAAGAAACCCAGGACGAGAGCGGCCAGGGACGGAAGAACGAGCGTCGCCAGTAGAATCAGCAGGGCGGGCGTCATCAAGAAGACGGACACGGTCAGGTGCCCCCGTCGGATGAGAGTCGACATCGTTTTCTTCCCTTGGAACCGGCGGGAAGGGCCGGTTTCCGACCCTCCCCGCGTTCTCGATCTCCGGTCTCGTCGCCTCTACCGGGACTTGGGGAGCAACCCTCCTATGGCCGCTTCGGCCTCTTTCATGGCCTGCTCCGCCGTCTTTCTGCCGAGAACGACCTGCTGGATCTGCTCACCTATCAGGTCGTTGACCTGAGTGAAGTTCTCGAAGGCCGGAAACATCGGACTCCCGTATTTCAGCATGACCAGCATGCCGTCGAGGTAGGGGGCTCGGGACTTGTACTTCGGATCTTCGAAGGTGGAGGTTCGGATCGGCCCGTTCCCGCTCAAGGCCATGTTGAGCACCGCGTCCTTGCTCGACATGAAGCGCACGAAGTCCCAGGCCGCATCCTTGCGCTGGGAACCGTTGGGGATGCACATCGCCCACTGGAAGGTCGCGGTGGGGGACGCGCCGCCCCACTTGGCGAGATCCTTGCGCAACGGAGGGATGTTCATGAAGCCGATGTCCCTAGCTTCGACGACCCCGGGCTTCGAGAGACGCGTCAGATAGTCGGGACCGGCGGTGTAGAAGGCGACGCGGCCGTTTTGGAACAGGGACAGCGTGTCGGCGTTCGTCAGGGCGGTGAAGTTGTCCGGGAGGACCCCGGCGGCGGCGAGCTCCCGGTATATGCGCAACGATGTGAGGACCTCCGGGCTCATCAGGTTCGAGCGGAAATCCCTGGTGATGAACTCTCCCCCCATGGCTCGGACGAAGACGCCCATCGAGAAGGCGATTTCCGCTTTGTTGCCCTGCTTCGCGTAGCCATAGATCCGTTCGCCGTTTGGGCGGGTAAAGGCGGCCTTCTTGATGCCCTCCACCAGGTCCTCGAGGGTCTTTGGAGGCGTAATGCCGCGCTCAGCGAGGATCTTCTTGTTGTAGAACAGGAAGCTCTGGCCGCCGGAACGCATCGGCACGGCGTACTTCTTGCCGTTGAAGGTCAGCTCGCCCCAGAAGCTCTGAATCATGTCAGCGGGATCTTCCAGGGGTTTCTTGGCCAGGTAGTCATCCAGAGGCAGGAAGAAAGAAGGAACATCCGGTGAGATATAGGGCGAGTAGATGAAGGCCACGTCGATTTCCGTCTTGGGAAGCGACGCTTCCCTGAAGAGCCGGTCGTGGACTTCGGGAGTCCCAGCAGTGATGAATTTCACGTCCTTGACGTGGGGGTTCTTCGCGATGAACTCCGCCAGCAGGTTCTTGCCCCCGTCCTGTTTCCCGACCATGGCGTCCTGATGGACCTTGTGGGAAAGCACGACGAGCTCCACGGGTGCCGCCGGGGTCGCCGGCGCCGCGGGAGTGACAGCCCCTTCGGGTGCTCCCCCGGAATGAACGGCAAGAGGAACCATGGCGAACAGCGCCGCCATTCCCATGATGAGTGCGATCAGGATATTTGGTGGGCCTCAGATCGCGTTTGGTGAGGGACGGGATGGTTTTCTTTGG
>CAZKGO010000089.1:0-19781 GCA_964552235.1 uncultured Spirochaetales bacterium
GCCGCTGGTACGTTCACGGCTCCGCGGCGAGAGATAATGAGCGGGAGTACGTATGCCTACGATCAATCAGCTGGTGCGACTGGGGCGTAAGCCGCCGCACCACAAGACAAAGGCGCCGGCGCTTGCCTCGTGCCCTCAGAAGCGGGGAGTCTGCACGCGCGTGATGACGGTCACACCGAAGAAGCCCAACTCGGCGCTGCGCAAGGTCGCTCGCGTGCGGTTGAGCAACAGCATCGAGGTGACCGCGTACATCCCGGGCATCGGGCACAACCTGCAGGAGCACTCGGTTGTCCTCATCCGCGGCGGTCGCGTCAAGGACCTGCCTGGCGTCCGTTACCACATCGTGCGCGGGACCAAGGACACGCTGGGCGTCGAGGACCGGCGCAAGGCGCGGTCCAAGTACGGGGCCAAGCGCCCCAAGGCTTAGGATCGGGAGCGCATGCCGAGGAAGACCATTAAGAGGGAGGTCAGGGAGGTTGTCCCCGACCCCAAGTACAACAGCGTGGCCGTGGCCAGGTTCATCGGGCGCATGATGGTCCGTGGCAAGAAGTCGACCGGGCAGGGCATCATGTACGACGCCATGGAGAGCATCAGGGAGAAGGCCAAGAAGGATCCCCTCGAGGTGTTCCTCAAGGCGATCGAGAACGTCAAGCCGGCGGTCGAGGTCAAGTCGCGGCGTGTGGGCGGCTCGACCTATCAGGTGCCGGTCGAGATCCGGGCCTCCCGCGGCGACGCGCTGGCCATGCGATGGATCATCTCGTTCGCGAGGTCGCGGGGCGGCCGTTCGATGAGCGAGAAGCTGGCGGCCGAGCTGGTGGACGCCTTCAACCAGACCGGTTCCGCGTTCAAGAAGAAAGAGGACACGCACAAGATGGCGGAGGCCAACAAAGCCTTTGCCCACTATCGGTGGTAGAAGCACCCTTTGATGGGTGTGTCCATAGACAGGATCCGCAACATCGGCATCATGGCCCACATCGATGCCGGCAAGACGACGATCACGGAGAGAATCCTGTTCTATGCCGGCAGAACCCGCAGGATCGGCGAGGTTGATGCCGGTGAGTCGCAGATGGACTGGATGGAGCTGGAGCGCGAGCGGGGGATCTCGATCACCGCCGCGGCGACGAGCTGCCAGTGGAAGGGCCACCGGGTCAACATCATCGATACCCCGGGCCACATCGACTTCACGGTCGAGGTGGAGCGTTCTTTGAGAATACTGGACGGCGCGGTAGCGGTTTTCTGCGCCGTCTCGGGAGTGCAGTCGCAGAGTGAGGCCGTGTGGCGGCGGGCGAGCCGCTACCGCGTTCCGCGCGTCGTGTTCGTGAACAAGATGGACCGGCGCGGGGCCGACTTCGAGTCCGTGATCGGCGAGCTGAGGACCCGCCTGGGGGCCAACGCGGTGGCGGTCCAGATGCCGCTGGGTCAAGGCGAGGATTTCAGGGGCGTGGTCGACCTCGTCCGCATGGTGGCGCTCGTCTGGGAGGCCGGCGAAGACAGGGGAGCGGGCTTCGATGTCGAAGCCATTCCGCGGCGTCTGGCTGGGCGTGCCGGCGAGATGAGGAGGCAGCTCCTGGAACGGCTGGCCGAGCATGACGACTCGCTTCTGGCCGCTCTGGTCGATGAGCGCGAGGTGCCGCAGGAGACGATCCGGGGCATCCTGCGCGCCGCAGTGATCCGGGGCACGCTGTTCCCGGTCCTCTGCGGCGCGGCGTACAGGAACAAGGCTGTGCAGCCGCTTCTCGACGCTGTCTGCGACTACCTGCCCTCGCCGATGGATCTGCCGCGCGTGGCAGGGGTGGTGCCCGGCAGCCGCGTCGTGGTTGAGCGGCCGGCGGCGGCGGACGGCCCGCTGACGGCTCTGGCGTTCAAGGTCGCGAGCGACCCGTACGTGGGGAGGCTCGTCTACCTGAGGCTCTATTCCGGATCGCTGCGCAGGGGCGAGACGGTCGAGAACGCCGCCGCGAGACGAACCGAGCGCGTGGCGCGGCTGTTCAGGATGCACGCCAACAGCCGGGAGGAGCTTTCCGCAGCGGAAGCAGGCGAGATCGTCGCGGTGTCGGGCCTGCGGCACACCGGCACCGGAGACACGCTGTGCGACCCGGCGGCGCCGGTCCTGCTGGAGGCGATGGCGTTTCCGGATCCGGTGGTCTCCGTGGTGCTGGAGCCGAGGCGGCAGTCAGACGTGTGTGGACTGGCGGGAGCCCTGGCGAGCCTCGCCGAGGAGGACCCGACGCTGAGGCTGTCCAGCGATCCCGAGAGCGGCCAGGTCGTGGTTGCGGGCATGGGCGAGCTGCACATCGAGATCCTGGTCGAGCGACTGGCGCGCGAGCATGGAGTGCACGTGCGGGTCGGCAGGCCGGAGGTGGCGTACCGGGAAACGGTGACGCAGCCGGCGCGGGCGGAGATCGAGCTCGACCGGCAGGATCCGCGCACCGGAGAGCGGCGGTACGCGAGGCTGGTGCTGGCTGTCGAGCCCCTCGCGGCCGGGAGCGGCTTTCGGGGCGAGAACCGCGTCGCGGTCGGGGTTCTGCCCGAGCGGCTCGCGGAGGCCGCGCGGGCGGGAGTGCTCGACGCCGCCGGCAGCGGGGTGGTGGCCGGCTACACGGTGACCGACGCCGTGGCCCGCATCGAGGATGCCGGGTGGCAGCCGGGGCTGTCCGACGAGACGGCATTCAGGGTCGCGGGGGCTCTGGCGCTCCGCAAGGCCCTCACCGAGGGAGCCTCGTGCCTGGTCGAGCCGATGATGCTGGTGGAGGTCAGCTCCCCTTCGGAGCTGTTGGGGACCGTGGTCGCCGAGATCGTGACGCGGTCGGGTGCGGTCCAGGGCGTCGAGGAAACGGGCGAGGGCGACCTCGTGACAGCCGTGGTGCCGCTGCGCACGATGTTCGGCTATGCCAACGCCCTGCGGTCGCAGACCGCCGGGCGTGCGGCCTTCAGCATGAGGTTCCGCGAGTACGGGCGGATGCCTCTGGCGGTCCAGCATCAGGTGCTGGATGGAAAAAAGCGTTAAGTCGCCCCCCCAGGGTGCTTTACCTTCGGGGCGCTTTTGATGTACACTTGCGGCCTGCCCGGTACGATATGGGCGACGCTGCGTAGGAGGAAAGGATGGCCAAGGACAAGTTCGAAAGGACCAAGCCGCACATCAACGTCGGCACGATCGGGCATGTCGACCACGGAAAGACCACACTGACCGCCGCCATTACGATGCACTGTGCAAGGAAGTTCGGCGACAAGGTCATGAAATACGAGGATATCGACAACGCCCCCGAAGAGAAGGCGCGCGGCATCACGATCAACACCAGGCACGTGGAGTACCAGAGCGAGCAGCGGCACTATGCCCACGTCGACTGCCCGGGCCACGCCGACTACATCAAGAACATGATCACCGGCGCCGCCCAGATGGACGGCGCGGTCCTGGTCGTTTCGGCGCCGGACTCGGTGATGCCCCAGACCCGCGAGCACGTGCTGCTCGCGCGCCAGGTCGGCGTTCCGAGGATCCTCGTCTATATGAACAAGGTCGATCTCGTCGACGACCCCGAGCTCCTCGATCTGGTCGAGGAGGAGATCCGCGAGGTCCTCACGTACTACAAGTTCCCCGGCAAGGACACGCCGATCATCCGCGGCAGCGCTTTCGCCGCCATGACCAAGCCCGACGATCCGGAGGCCACCAAGAGCATCGACGAGCTGCTGGCCGCCATGGACTCCTACTTCCCGCTGCCGGAGCGGGCGGTGGACAAGCCGTTCCTGATGCCGATCGAGGACGTGTTCTCGATCTCGGGCCGCGGCACCGTCGTCACGGGCCGCGTCGAGAGGGGCATCGTCAAGGTCGGCGACGAAGTGGAGATCGTCGGCATACGCGAGACCCGCAAGACGGTCGTGACCGGAGTCGAGATGTTCAACAAGATCCTCGACGAGGGGCGCGCGGGCGACAACATCGGGGCGCTGCTGCGCGGCGTGGACAAGAACGAGGTCGAGCGCGGGCAGGTTCTCGCGAAGCCCGGCAGCATCACGCCGCACAAAAAGTTCACCTGCCAGGTGTACGCGCTGTCGACCGCCGAGGGCGGGCGCCATTCGCCGTTCTTCCCGGGCTACAGGCCGCAGTTCTACTTCAGGACGACCGACGTCACCGGCACGATCGGGCTGAGCGAGGACAAGAAGATGGTCATGCCGGGCGACAACGCCGAAATGACGGTCGAGCTGATCAGCTCCATTGCGATGGAGAAGGGGCTTCGCTTCGCCATCCGGGAGGGTGGCAAGACGGTGGCGGCCGGCTCCGTCGTGGAGATCATCGAGTAGCGTGATGCTTTGCGGCAGTCGCATGACTGCCGCTCTTTTTGTGCTGTAGGGCTAACCGCTCAGGCGCTGTCCGGTGGCGCGAGCCTGGCGAGAGAGTCAGGCGAGAGCGCCAGACCGGGCGTCGAGCGGTTCTCTGGTCTGGAGGGACCATGGCCAAAGACAGGATACGCGTCCGCCTGAGAGGCTTCGATGTCGAGCTCATCGACCAGAGTTCGCGCTCGATCGTGCAGACGGTGCTCAAGGCCGGAAGCAAGGTGTCGGGACCGATTCCGCTTCCCACCCGGACCAACAGGTTCACGGTCCTTCGGTCGCCCCACGTGAACAAGAAATCGCGGGAGCAGTTCGAGATGCGGACGCACAAGCGCCTGATCGACATCATCGAGCCGACTTCGGCCGTCATGGACGCGCTGATGAAGCTGGAGCTGCCCGCCGGAGTCGACGTCGAGATCAAGCAGTGAGGACCAGATGAGAGCCCTGATTGGCACGAAGATCGGCATGACCCAGGTCTTCGACGAGGCCGGCAGCGTCGTGCCGGTGACCGCTATCAAGGTCGAGCCGAACGTGGTCGTCGCCCGGCGCGCGGCCGACAGGAACGGCTACGATGCGGTCGTGTTGGGCGCGGTTACGGCCAAGAAGAAACGCGTGTCGAAGCCGCGCGCGGGCCAGTTCCCCGAGGGAGTGGAGCCGCGCCGGTACGTGGAGGAAGTGCGGGACTTCGACGCGGAGGTTACGGTCGGCGCCACGATTGGCCTGGAGCTCTTCGACGGCGTCGAGTTCGTGGACGTGCAGGCCGTCTCGAAGGGCAAGGGATTCCAGGGTGTCGTGAAGCGACACGGGATGAAGGGCGGGCCCGCGGCCCACGGCACCAAGTTCGGACGTGAGGCCGGCTCGACGGGCATGCGCTCCACCCCGGGCAAGGTGTTCAAGGGCATTCGTAACGCGGGCCGGATGGGCAACGCGACCAGGACGGTGCAGAACCTGGCGCTCGTGCGCGTGGACGCCGACAAGCAGCTGCTGCTGGTCAAGGGCAGTGTTCCGGGGCCCCGCAACACGAGGGTCCTGGTTCGCGAGGCGATCAAGAAGTAGCGGAGCGCGTTGATGGAAGGTCGTGTGTTTTCGATCGAGGGGAAAGAGGTTCGCACCGTTGCCCTGAGCGACGAGGTGTTCGGTCGTGAGGTCAGCGAGGGCGCGATCTACTACGCCGTCAACAGCGAGCTCGCCAACCTGCGGATCGGGACCGCCAAGGTCAAGACCCGCGGGGAGGTAAAAGGCACCAGCCGCAAGCCGTGGCGGCAGAAGGGCACCGGCCGGGCCCGGGCCGGCCGCAGGCGCTCGCCGCTGTGGGTCGGCGGCGGCAAGATCTTCGGGCCGCAGCCGCGCGACTATCACTATGCGCTCCCCCGCAAGGTCAAGCGCGCGGCGATCCGCAGCATCCTCAGCCTCGCCTGCAAGGAGGACCGGATCAAGATCGTCGAGGATTTCGACGTGGAGTCCGGCAAGACCAAGGACCTGGCCAGGATCCTCGGGAACCTGAGCGACAAGCAGAGGACGGTGATGATCCTGGACAGCGTCCACGCGCAGAAGATCAGGCGCGCCGGCGGGAACATACCGTGGCTCACGATGCTCGCCTACAACCGGCTGCGCGCCGTCGACATGTTCTACGGCCGCAACCTGCTGATCCTCGAGAGCGCGGCGCGCAAGCTCGACGAGTTCTACAGGCAGTGACGGAAGGGACGGCACGGATGGACGAGATCATCATCGAGCCGCTGCTCACGGAAAAGTCCAACATCATGCGCGAGGCGCACAAGTACGCCTTCAAGGTGAGCAGCCGTGCGAACAAGCTTCAGGTCATGGACGCCGTGCGGCGGCTCTTCGACGTGCATCCGCTGGCCTGCAGCATCATGACGGTCAAGCGCAAGCCCAAGAGGGTCCGCTACCGCAAGGGCTACACCGCGGCGTGGAAAAAGGCCGTGGTCACCATTGCACCCGGCGAGAAGATCGCGCTGTTCGAGGGAGCCTGAGCATGGGCATCAAGACGTACAGACCGTACACGCCGAGCGTCCGGGCCAAGACGACGCTCACGTTCGACGAGATCACCAAGACCGAACCCGAGAAGTCCCTCACCAGGGGCCTGCCCTCGCGGGCCGGCCGCGGGGCGGGCGGGCGTGTGAGCTCGTGGCACCGCGGAGGCAAGCACAAGCGGCTGTACCGCCGGGTCGACTTTCGCCGCGACAAGAACGGCGTGGCAGGCAAGGTCGTGGCGATCGAGTACGACCCGAACCGCAGCGCCAACATCGCGCTCGTGCAGTACGCCGACGGCGAGAAGCGCTACATCCTTGCGCCCAAGGGCCTCGAGGTCGGCCGCACCGTGGTCTCCGGCCCGGGAGCGCCCCTGGAGGTCGGCAATTGCCTGCCGCTGGAGGGCATCCCGCTCGGCATGCAGGTGCACAACGTAGAGCTGCAGTTCGGCCGGGGCGGCCAGATGGTGCGCTCCGCCGGCGCGAGCGCGACCGTCGTGGCCAAGGAAGGCGATTACGTCACGCTGCGGCTGCCGTCGGGCGAAATGCGGATGGTGTTCCACAGGTGCAGCGCTACCGTGGGCGTGGTCGGCAACGAAGACCACATGAACGTGTCGATCGGCAAGGCCGGGCGCTCGCGCTGGCTCGGCCGCCGGCCCCACGTCAGGGGCGTGGCAATGAACCCGCATGACCACCCGCACGGCGGCGGCGAGGGCAAGAGCTCCGGCGGCCGGCACCCGGTGACTCCATGGGGCGTGCCGACCAAGGGGCACAAGACGCGAAAGCCGCGCAAGCCTTCGGGCAGATTCATCGTGAAGCGACGGAAATAGGAGCGGCCGGTGTCGAGGTCAATCAAGAAGGGGCCCTTCATCGAGAAGAGCCTGTACAAGAAGGTTCTCGAGGCGAGCAAGGCTGCGGACCGCAGGATGATCAAGACCTACTCCAGGTGTTCGACGATCATCCCAGAGATGGTCGGCCTGACTCTGTCGGTGTACAACGGAAGAACCTGGGTTCCGGTGTACGTCACCGAGAACCTGGTGGGGCACAAGCTCGGCGAGTTCGCCCCCACCCGGATCTTCCGCGGGCACTCAGGCTCCGACAAGAAGGCCGTCAAGGCGTAGGGGAAGGCCATGACTCACAAGAAGGGCTACTTCGCGCGGGCGCGGTTCCTCCTGACCGCTCCCTCGAAGGTCCGCAGGATCGCGGACGAGATCCGCAGAAAGCCGTACCCGCAGGCGATGGCGATGCTGGAGAGCCTGCCTCACAAGGCGGCGAAGCTGCTGCGAAAGGTCGTGGCATCAGCGGCGGCGAACGCTCTTGTCGTCAACAAGAACCTCGACGAGGGCTCCCTGTACATCAAGGAGTTGCTCGTCGACGACGGGCCCAGGCTGAAGCGCATGTGGCCGCGCGGCCGCGGGCGCGCCGACAGGATACAGAGGCGGATGAGCCACATCAGCGTCGTGGTCGACGAGATCGGCGGCGCGGGCGGGCGAGGAGCGAGCGGTGGGACAGAAGGTTAACCCGTACGGTCTGCGGCTGGGGATCAACACCGGCTGGCGGAGCAAGTGGTTCGTCGACCCGCGGGAATACGCGGAGACCCTGCACCAGGACCTGGCGCTTCGCCGGCTGATCGCCACCAGCCCCGACACGAGGGGCGGCGAGGTCGCCGACGTGGAGATCATCCGCCACCCCCAGCGGGTCACAGTGGTCATACACACGGCGCGGCCGGGGGCGATCATCGGGGTCAAGGGCGCCAACATCGAGAAGCTCGGCGCCGTGATGCAGAAGATGATCGGCAAGAAGATCCAGATCAAGATCAAAGAGGTCAAGCGGCCCGAGGTCGACGCGCAGCTGATCGCCGAGAGCGTGGCGCGGCAGCTGAGGTCGCGGGCCTCCTACCGGCGGGCGCTGCGCATGGCGATGCAGAACGCCATGAAGGCCGGCGTGCAGGGCGTCAAGATCAAGGTCTCGGGCCGGCTCGGAGGCGCGGAGATGTCGCGACAGTACGAGGCCAAAGAAGGCCGCGTTCCGCTGCACACGTTCCGGGCGCAGATCGATTACGGATTCGCCGAGGCGACCACCACCTTCGGGACGATCGGCGTCAAGGTGTGGGTGTTTCAGGGCGAGGTATTCGGCCGGGAGAAGAAGGAAGACGCCGGTCTCCTCGTTCGCAAGACCCGCGAGGGGCGCGAGCCCCGTGAGCCGCGCGAGCGCGAGAGTCGCGATCGAACCCCGGCGAGGAGCTGACCGTCATGCTGAGTCCGAAGCGAACCAAGTACCGCAAGCAGCAGCGGGGCTCTCTCAAGGGAATCGCCACCCGGGGCAACACGATCTCGTACGGCGACTACGCCCTGATTTCCTTGGAGCGGAAGTGGCTGACCAACCGGCAGATCGAGGCCGGCAGAATCGCCCTGACGCGCCACATCAAGCGCGGCGGCAAGGTGTGGATCCGGGTGTTCCCGGACAAGCCGTTCACCAAGAAGCCGGCCGAAACCCGCATGGGCAAGGGCAAGGGTCCGGTCGAGTACTGGGTCGCCGTCGTGAAGCCCGGTACGGTGCTGTACGAAATTTCCGGCGTGAGCCGCGAGTTGGCCCTCGAAGCCATGACGCTTGCCGGCAGCAAGCTCAACATCAGGACCAGGTTCGTCGCACGCCGCGCGCTGGGGTGAGGTCATGAGGAATTCGTTCAAGGACCTGAGCCTTCCGGAGCTGCACAAGAAGCGGGAGGACCTGACCAAGGAATACCGCGACCACCGGTTCAACGTGGTTCTCGGGCACGTGGACAACCCGCTCAAGGCGAGGACGCTGCGGCGGCAGATCGCCCGGCTCGTGACGATCATTCACGAGCATGAGCTCGGGATCCGCAAGGGTTAGGAGCGCGGGACGTGGAAGCAAAGAGCAGACCGACCAAGAGGGTTCTGACCGGCCAGGTGGTCAGCGACAAGATGGACAAGACGATCGTCGTGGCCATCCGGCGGAGGAAGCTCCACAGGCTGTACAAGAAGTTCGTCAGCATGACCAAGACGGTCAAGGCGCACGACCAGGGCAACGAGTGCAAGATCGGCGACACGGTGCGCGTCGTCGAGTGCCGGCCGCTCTCCAAGGACAAGCGCTGGAGGCTGCTGGAGATCGTGACGAGGGCCAAGTAGGTCCGGGGGCTTGAGATGATTCGCACGTACACCAGCCTCAACGTGGCTGACAACAGCGGCGCGAAGCGGGCGACCTGCATCCGCGTGCTGGGCGGAACCCGCCGCACCTATGCCCGGCTCGGCGACGTGATCGTCGTCGCGATCAAGGACGCGATCCCGAACGCTCCGGTCAAGAAGGGCACGGTCGAGCGGGCGGTGGTGGTGCGCACCAAAAAGGAGTTCCGCAGGCCCGACGGCAGCTACATCCGCTTCGACGACAATGCCTGCGTGATCATCGATCCGCAGCAGAACCCCAAGGGCAAGCGCATCTTCGGCCCCGTGGCCCGCGAGCTGCGCGAGCGGGACTACATGAAGATCGTCTCGCTGGCACCCGAGGTGGTGTAGGAGCGCAACGGCATGAAGACCAAGCTCAAGAGAAACGACCAGGTGGTGGTGATCAGCGGCCGCGAAAAGGGCAAGCGGGGCAAGATCCTCCGCGTGGACCACAGCAGCGGCCGCGTCGTGATCGAGGGGGTGAACCTGGTCAAGAAGGCTATGCGCAAGACGCAGAAGCGTCCGCAGGGCGGCATCGCCGAGATCGAGGCGTCGATCGCGATCTCCAACGTCATGGCAGTGGACAAGAAGAACCAGCGGACGCGTCTTGGCTACCGGGTCGACGGAGACCGCAAGGTGCGCATCAGCAGGAAGACCAAGGAAGAGATCGGATGAGCAACGCCACAGACAAGGCTGCGGCCCCCGAGAAGAAGGCCGCCGGCGACAAGAGAGCGGCGTCGGAGAAAAAGGCCGCTGGTGATGGGAAAGCCGCACCCGAAAAGGCCGCCGCCGAGAAGCTGCCCGTTCCCGAGCCGAGGCTCAGGAAGCTGTACCGGGACAAGATCGCCGCGGAGCTCAAGGACGAGTTCCACTACAAGTCGGTGATGCAGATTCCCCGGCTGGAGAAGATCGTGATCAACGCGGGCGTCGGGGAGGCGCTCGCGAACAAGAAGCTGCTCGACGCGACGGTCGAGGAGCTCTCGACGATAGCCGGGCAGAGGGCTGTCAAGACCAAGGCGCGCAAGTCGATCGCCAACTTCAAGATCAGGGCCGGAAACGAGATCGGCGCGAGGGTTACGCTGCGGGGCGAGCGGATGTACGAGTTCCTCGACAGGCTCGTCAGCATCGCGCTGCCGCGGGTCAAGGACTTCCGCGGGATCAGCGCCAACGCCTTCGACGGCCGGGGCAACTACTCGCTCGGGATCACCGAGCAGATTATTTTCCCGGAGATCGACTACGACAAGATCGAACGGGTGGCGGGAATGAACATCGCGATCGTGACGACGGCCAAGACCGACGAGGAGGCGCGTAGCCTGCTCGCCAAGTTCGGCATGCCGTTCAGGAAATAGGGGAGCGTATGGCCAGAAAAGCGATGGTGCTCAAGGCACAGAAGAAGCCCAAGTACAGCACCCGCAGGGTGCGGCGATGCCGCATCTGCGGACGCGCCCGGGGCTACATCGGCAAGTTCCAGATGTGCCGCATCTGCTTTCGGAACCTTGCGAGCCGCGGCATGATACCCGGCGTCACCAAGTCGAGCTGGTAGGAGGGCGCGATGAGCGTGAGCGACCCGGTAGCGGACATGCTGACCAAGATCCGGAATGCGAGCGTGGCGAAGTTCGAAAAGGTGGACGTTCCGACTTCGCGCCTGAAGCTCGAGATCACCAAGATCCTCAAGAACGAAGGCTACGTGAAGAACTTCAAGAAGGTGACGCAGGACGGCAAGACGTTCCTCAGGATCTTCCTCAAGTACGACGAGAAGGAGCGGCCGGTGATCCGCGGGCTGCAGCGGATATCCAGTCCCGGCCGGCGGCTGTACAGCGGCCACGCGGGGCTGCCGCGCGTCTACAATGGCTACGGAACCCTCATCGTGTCTACTTCGGAGGGCGTGATCACCGGAAAGAAAGCGGCAGAGAAGAAGATCGGCGGCGAGCTGGTCTGCAGCGTGTGGTGAGGGAAGCGTTATGTCGAGAATCGGCAGGTTGCCCGTCAAGGTTCCGCCCGGGGTCAAGGTGGCGGTTGCCGGGCGCACGATCACCATCGAGGGCCCCAAGGGCAAGCTGAGCTGCGACGTCGCTCCGGAGATCAGCATGGCAGCCGAGGCGGGGCAGATCGCCCTGACCCGTTCGGGCGACGAGCGGCGGGTGCGGCAGCTTCACGGCTTGGCGCGCAGCCTCGTGCAGAACATGGTCACCGGGGTGTCGCAGGGATTCTCGCGGTCGCTGGTGATCAACGGCGTAGGCTATCGCGCCGAGGTCACCGGCAAGAGCCTGGTGCTCAACCTGGGCTACTCGAACCCGATCGAGTATCCGATACCCGATGGGATCAAGGTCGAGGTCGAAGCGAACACGCGCATCCGGGTCAGCGGGCCGGACCGCGCGCTCGTGGGCCAGGTTGGCGCGGAGATCCGGAAGTTCCGGCCGCCGGAGCCTTACAAGGGCAAGGGCATAAAGTATGAGGACGAGGTCCTCATACGCAAGGTCGGCAAGACAGGCGTAGGCTGAGGTTCGCAAGATGTCGAGACTCGAAGACAAGTACAGGCGGCGGCTGCGCCGCAAGTTCAGCATCCGCAAGCGGATCCGGGGCACGGCCGAGCGGCCGCGCCTCACCATCTACAAGAGCAACCGCTACACCTACCTGCAGGCCGTCGACGACTCCACTGGTCGGACGCTCGCCGCCGCGTCGAACAAGGAAAAGGAGCTCGCCGCGGTCCGCAACACCGTCGCCGAGATCGCAAAGCTCGGCGAGGCGTTTGGCAGACGGTTGACGGACAAGCAGATCACGAAGGCGGTCTTCGACCGCAACGGCTACCTGTTCCACGGAAAGGTCAAGGCCGTGGCCGACGGCATCCGCAAGGCCGGCGTCGAGTTCTAGGGGGAGACGAGTGGACCGCGAGCGAAGCGATCTGGTGGAGAAACTGGTCAGGCTCAACCGCGTGGCCAAGGTCGTCAAGGGCGGCCGGCGCTTCTCGTTCTCCGCGCTGGTGGTCGTGGGCGACACCAAGGGCGGCGTCGGCGTGGGCTTCGGGAAGGCCAACGATGTTTCCGAGGCGATCCGCAAGAGCCTCGAGAAGGCGAAGCGGAGCATGATCCGCGTCCCGCTGAAAAAGGGCACGATCCCTCACGCGGTCACGGGCGCCTACAAGAGCTCGCGCGTGTTCCTGCGCCCCGCGGCGCCTGGAACCGGCGTCATCGCCGGCGGCGCCGTGCGCGCCGTGATGGGAGCGTGCGGCGCCACCGACGTGCTGAGCAAGTCGATGGGGTCGCGCAACGCCATGAACGTCGTCAAGGCGGTCATGAACGGGCTCGAGAGCCTGATGGACGCCAGGGGCGTGGCCTCGGGCCGCGGCAAGAGCGTCGACGAGATGTGGGGCTGACATGAAGAGGCTCAGGATCACTCTCAAGCGAAGCCCGATCGGCAGTATTCCCAAGCACCGGCGCACGGTCGTCGCCCTGGGGCTGCGACGGGTCGGCGCCGCGACCGAGCAGAATGCGACGCCCGAGATACTCGGCATGGTGCGCAGCGTGGCTCACCTCGTCGAGGTCCAGGAGATCAAGTGATGGATTCCCCTCGACTCAGGGCGCCGGCGGGCGCCACCAAGAAGCGCAAGATCATCGGCCGCGGCTCCAGCTCCGGGCATGGCGGAACGAGCACCAAGGGCAGCAAGGGGCAGAACGCGCGGGCCGGCGGCGGGGTCCGGCCGGGCTTCGAAGGCGGACAGATGCCGCTGTTTCGCCGGATTGCGCGGCGGGGCTTCGCGAACCACCTGTTCCGGCGCGACTACGTCACGGTGAACGTCGGGCAGCTTGGGGGGCGCTACTCCAAGGGAGACGTCGTCAACCGCGCCAGCCTGGCCGAGAAGGGCCTGGTGAGGGGCAAGGGGCCCGTCAAGGTCCTGGGCGAAGGCGAGCCGCCCGAGGGACTGAGGTTCGACGTGGACGCCGTCTCGCAGTCGGCCCGCGAGAAGATCGTCAAGGCCGGCGGCGAGATCGTCGGGGCGGCCGCGGCAACGCAGCGCAAACCCAAGTCGGGGGACTAGCCGATGGCGAACCCACTGGTCGACATATTTCGCGTCAAGGACCTGCGCGACAGGATCGTGTTCACGATCGGCATGCTGGTCGTGTTCCGGCTCGGCACGTTTCTGCCGATCCCGGGCGTGGATCGCAACGCGATCGTGTCCTACTTCGCGCAGGAGGCGCAGGGAGCCGGGATCATCGACTTTCTCGACTTCTTCTCGGGCGGCGCGCTGAAGAACTTCTCGATCTTCATGCTCGGCATCATGCCGTACATCACGACGTCGATCATCGTGCAGCTGCTTACGATCGCGTTCCCCAAGCTCAAGAAGCTGACCGAGGAGCCGGGAGGCAGAAAGAAGATCCAGCGCTACACTCGCCTGCTAACGGTGCCGGTGTGCATCATTCAGTCGTTCACCATTACGCGGCTCACCGACCAGATCCCCGACGCGATTACGCTGCCGCCGCTCGCCTTTGCCCTGATCGCGATCCTTACGGTCACCGTCGGGACTCTGTTCATCATGTGGATCGGCGAGCAGATCACCCGGCGCGGGATCGGCAACGGAACCTCGCTGCTGATCTTCGCGGGCATCGTCGCGCGCATTCCCTGGGCCATCAACCAGCTGATCAAGGCCGTCCGCGACCCCACGCAGAGCCTGAACCCGGTCTTCCTCATCGTCGTGTTCGGCATGTTCGTCGGAGTGGTGGCCCTCGTGGTCTACGAGCAGCAGGGCCAGAGGAAGATCCCCGTCAACTACGCCAAGCGGGTCGTCGGACGGCGGATCTACGGCGCGCAGAACACCTATATCCCGTTCAAGATCAATCCGTCCGGGGTGATCCCGGTCATCTTCGCGTCTTCGGTGCTCTCGATGCCGATCCAGATCGCCCAGAGCCTGGGCCGGCAGGTTCCATGGCTTGACCGCGTCGCATCGTTCCTCAGCCCGCACGGGGTCACCTACCAGGTCCTGTACGCCCTGCTGATCATTTTCTTCGCCTACTTCTACACCCAGGTCACGCTGAACCCGATGGAGATCTCGAAGAACATCCGCGAAAACGGCGGCTCGATCCCGGGGATCCGCAGCGAGAAGATGGAAGAGTATCTGTCGCGGATCCTCAACCGGATCGTGCTCCCGGGCTCGCTGTTCCTCGCGTTCATCGCCCTCATTCCGTCGATCGTGCAGGGGCTGTTCCACTTTCCCGTCGAGGTGGCCTACCTGATGGGCGGCACGTCGCTGCTGATCCTGGTGGGCGTGGACCTGGATACGATGGCGCAGATCGAAGGGCATCTGAGGATGCACCACCACGACGGCATCATGAAGAGGGGCCGCATTCGAGCGCGGAATCTGTAGCGGGGAGGCTCACCATGAAAGTGCGGGCAAGCGTCAAGCCCATCTGTGACAAGTGCAAGGTCATCCGCCGTCGCGGCGTCGTGCGGGTCATCTGCAAGAACCCGAAGCACAAGCAGCGGCAGGGATAGCGGCCGTTAGGGGAGCGGACAAGTGGCAAGAATTGCTGGAGTCGACCTGCCGAACAAGCACGTCGACGTTGCTCTGACGTACATCTACGGCATCGGGCGTTCGTCGGCCCGCGAGATCTGCGAGAGGGCCAACATCAACCCTGATCAGCGCATCAACGACGTGTCGGCAGGCGATCTCAACGAAATCCGGCGCCTGCTCGAAAATGAGTACACCGTCGAAGGGCGCCTGCGCACGGAGATGGCGCTGAACATCAAGCGCCTGATGGACATCGGTTGCTACAGGGGCCTGCGCCACCGCCGCGGCCTGCCGGTGCGGGGTCAGCGCACGCGAACGAACGCGCGCACCCGCAAGGGCAAGCGCAAGACGGTGGCCGGTAAGAAGAAGGCCCCGCGGCAGTAGGCGCGCGGGGTAGCGGCGGATCGTCGCCCGCACGAGGAGGGAAGCTTGGCAGTCAAGCGCGGCAAGAAGGAAAAGAAGAAGAACGTGGCGTCGGGGTGCGTCTACATCCAGGCCACCTTCAACAACACGATCGTTACGATCACCGACCTCATGGGCAACACGGTGTCGTGGGCCTCGGCGGGCGGGCTGGGGTTCAGGGGCGCCAAGAAATCGACCCCGTTCGCCGCGCAGACCACGGCCGAGACCGCGGCGCGCAAGGCCATGGACGGCGGGCTGCGCGAGGTCCGCGTGTTCGTCAAGGGACCCGGCGGAGGGCGCGAGTCGGCGGTGCGGTCGCTGGGGGCGCTGGGTCTGCGCATCGTCTCGATCAAGGACACGACCCCGATCCCCCACAACGGCTGCCGTCCTCAGAAGAGCCGCCGAGTATGATGCGAGGAGTGGTTTCGAATGGGTAGGTACACCGGACCGCAGTGCCGGCTTTGCCGGGCCGAAGGGACCAAGCTCTTTCTCAAGGGCGAGCGGTGCCACACCGACAAGTGTCCGATCACGAGAAAGCGACCGGCGCCGGGTCTCGGTCCGCGGGCGCGCATGAAGAAGACCTCGGACTACGGCGTGCAGCTGCGCGAGAAGCAGAAGGTCAAGCGGATCTACGGAATGCTCGAGACGCAGTTCCGGCTGTTCTTTGCCCGGGCGAACCGCATGAAGGGCATGACCGGCGAGAACCTGTTGGTTCTCCTCGAGCGGCGCCTGGACAACATCGTGTACCGGATGCGGTTCGCCTCTTCGCGCAAGCAGGCGAGGCAGCTGGTCGCGCACGGGCTGTTCTCGGTGAACGGGCGGCGGGTGCGCGTGCCTTCGTACCTGGTCAAGGCTGAGGACGTTGTCGAGGTGCACGACAGGAACCGCAAGCACACTGTGGTCAAAGAGAGCCTCAAGGAGTACACGCGATCCGGCGTGGTTCCCTGGCTGCAGGTGGACCCCGACGGGCTGCGCGGCAAGGTGCTGCAGCTTCCGCGCAGGAACGACCTCACGGACCTCGCGGACGTGAAGGAGCAGCTGATCGTCGAGCTCTATTCAAAGTAACGGAGGCCTTGGCAGCGAAATGGCGAGGAAGAGTCTGCTGAAGGGTTTCAAGAAGCCGAAGGGCCTGACGTTCGAGCACAGCGAGGCGCAGCCGAACTACGGCAAGTTCGTGGCGTACCCGTTCGAGCGGGGGTACGGAACGACCATCGGGAACACGCTGCGCCGCATATTGCTATCCTCGATCCAGGGGTACGCAGTGACCGCGGTGAGGATCACTCACTTCGGGGACGACGGCACTCCTCACGTGGCCTCGAGCGAGTACGAGTCGCTCCCGGACTTCGTCGAGGACATCCCCGAAATCGTAAGCAACCTCAAACAGCTCAAGCTCGCCCTCGACGGCGAGACGGAAAGCGAAACGATCGTCGTGGAGTGCAAGGGCAAGGGATCGGTGACCGGAAAGGACTTGGCGCGCAGCAACATCAAGGTGCTGAACCCGGATCTCCAGATCGCGACCCTGACCGACAAGGCGAACGTCGAGCTGGAGATCCAGATCGATCTCGGACGGGGGTACGTCCCGGCGGAACGGAACCAGGACCACGTCGAGGTCATCGGCACGATCGCCGTCGACGCGCTGTTCTCCCCCGTGGAGAAGGTGCGGTTCGCCGTCGAGAACACGCGGGTCGGACAGCGCAGCGACTACGACAAGCTGGTGCTCGAGGTCTGGACGGATGGAACGATCAAGCCCGAGGATGCCCTCGGCGAAGCGGCCAAGATCGCCAAGGACCACTTCACGATCTTCATCAATTTCAACGAGGACGAGATCTCGGCCGACCAGGAGCTGGGCGATGAGGACGAGCTGATCCGCAAGTTTCTCGAGACGCCGGTGGAGGAGCTCGAGCTGTCTGTGCGGTCGAGCAACTGCCTCAAGAACGCGAACATCCGCACTATCGGCGACCTGACGCGTCGCACCGAAGACGAGATCGTGAAGACGCGCAACTTCGGCAAGAAGTCGCTGCAGGAGATCAAGGAGCGGCTCGCCGAATGGAACCTCGGCCTCGGTATGAAGGACTACTCGACGCTCAAGGTCCCGGCCAGCTTCCGGCTCAAGTACGAGAAGAAGGAAGGGGCCGCCGGCGAGGACGACGATCAAGCCGACGACCAGGAGGCTCCCGGCCTCGGCGGACAGCAGGGCGCGCAGGAAGAGCAGGACAACGACGATGAAGCATAGGAACGGCGTCAGCAGACTCGGTCGCGACGCAGGGCACCGCAGGGCTACGCTCAAGAGCATGGTGACGTCGCTGCTGAAACATGAACGCATCCGCACGACGCGCCCCAAGGCCCTGGAGGTGCGCCGACGCGCGGAGAAGATGATCACGCGGGCCAAGGTCGATTCGGTCCACAACCGCCGGATCGCCAGGCGCCAGGTGGAGGACAAGGCGGTTCTCGCCAAGCTGTTCACCGAGGTCGGGCCCCGCTTCTCCCAGCGGCTCGGAGGCTACACCCGCATCCTCAAGCTCGGGAGGCGGCCGGGAGACGCGGCCGAGATGGTGCTCCTTGAGCTCGTGGAGCGCGGTTCGGCCAAGGGCAAGCGCGGCAGGAAGAAGGCGGCGGCCGAGGCGGCGCCTGCCCCGGCAGAGGATCAGAAAAAAAAGTAGATGAACCGCGGCGGCGAGGGCGCGCCCGAGTCGAGGGCGCGCTTTTTTTTGCCTGCGGGCCGACGTTGATGACGCGCCGGAGGCAATGGTAGACTGTCCTCCGTGGTCTGCCCGGGCCGGCGGGTGCTAAGCGAGGACGCCCCCCGTGTCCGATAAGGATAATGGGGACATCGAGTTTTCGCGCCCGGGTGCATTCGCATGAGGCAGAGTCTCAAGATCGCCCTAAGTCTACTCCTCTCTGTCGTGGTGTTCAGCGCCTTCGTGCTGCTCGCCTTCTCAGGGCTGTTCTCGGCGATCGAGGCCAGTTTCTACAACCCCCGCGTCAGAAGGGAGTACGAAGAGCGGACCCGGGCGCTGCACGCCAGCGTGGTCGCGTACCACGAGGCGAACCTGACTCGCTATGCGCAGGAGGTCGAGCCCCCTTATATCGGCCGTTCGTTTCTCACCAACCAGATGGCCGAGGACATCCGCGCTCGGGAAGCGGCCTTCGCGAGGCTGCGCAAGGACAACCCCGACCTCCGCTTCGTGCGTCTCGTCAGCGCCGACGGAAGAGAGATCCACTATTCCACGCTGCCCTCCGACGTGCGCGAGGATGCGGCCGGCATTCGTCGTTACTTCACATTCGACCGGGTTGCGGGTTCCGATGCCCGCAGGCTGCTTCTGCCTGAGGCCGCCGCCGGCAGGGTGAGCCGCAGCGTTGCCGACAGCGCCTTTGTCTACTCGCTGCCCGTGGTCGACGAGCTGCGCGTGTTCCAGGGAACGGCGCTGTTCTACGTCGGCTACCGGGGTCTTTACAGCCACCTCATGCGTCTGCCCGAAGCCCCCTTCGCCGAGTTCGCGTCCATCGGCGAGGCGGGTCTGGTCGCCGGGTTCCCCGACTCCCGCGCCGACCTCATCGCGAACGAAGTGACGGCCGCCTGGACCGGCCGGCCCGACGGCGCGATGGTCAGCGTGCCGGTGGCAGCCACCAGCGGCGGAGACCGCTACCTGTTGTTCTCAGTCGTCGATTCCACATACGGAAGCGTCGGCCTGCTTGCGCCGCAATCCCGATTCGAGATGCCTGCCGCCGTGAGAACCGTTCTGATGGCTGCCTTCTTCCTCACCCTCTTCCTCGCGGTCTTTCTCCTGCTCAATCTGCGGCAGGATCCGGTGGCGGCTGCCGCCCAGCGCATCAAGCGCTTCCAGACCGACTTTCTGCGCCATTTCATCGAGTCGCGGCAGACGATCGACCAGGAGGCGTGGCGGCGCGAGCTGTCGGTCAAGGAGCAGGCGGTCCGCCGCGAGATCCGCCGGGGCATCGGCCGGGTGCCCGAATCCAAGCGACAGGAGGTCGACGCCCTCGTCGAGAAGAGCTGGAACGAGATCGTCGGCGCGCTCGGTGCTCAGGCCCAGCGGACCGCGGCCGGTCAGCCGGACCTGCGGAACATAGAAGAGCTCCTGAACCGCATCGTCGCTCGCGGGCTCCTGTCGCCGGCTGCAGCCGGGCCGGGGCCAGGTAGCGCCGTTGCGCCGGCCGCCCGTCGGTCCGAGGAAGAACCAGTGGCCGAAGCCGAGCCGGTGGCGGAGGCGGAGGCTGTTGCCGAAGCGGAGCCTGTGGCGGAGGCGGAGGCCGTTGCCGAGGCGGAGCCGGTGGCGGAGGCGGAAGCCGTTGCCGAGGCGGAGCCGGTGGCCGAGCTGGAGCCGGTGGCGGAGGCGGAAGCCGTTGCCGAGGCGGAGCCGGTTG
>CAZKGO010000090.1:0-19316 GCA_964552235.1 uncultured Spirochaetales bacterium
GCCTACACCACCCCGAGCCGGAACGCGAGCTCCGCGGCCGCCGCTGCCGGAAGCGGCACCCGCTCCGCGATCTGCTCCAGCGAGCGCGCGTCCAGGCGAAAGCTCTCCCCCATCACCACGTTGAACCACCGCTCGCGGTCGGTGACCACGCGGTACATCTTCTCGTCCTGCGTCTCCGACACGTACGGGAGGTAGCTCCTGACCGGCCGCAGGCACCGCTCGGCCTTGGCCCCGATCCGGTCGACCCGCCCGGTGCGCTGCTCCAGCGTGCTGGGGTTCCAGCACAGGTCGTGGTGGATCACGTGCCGGCAGTTCAGGTGAAGATCGACGCCCTCAGCCAGCACGCTGCTCGCCACCAACACCTCGGGAAAGAAGGGCGTGTTGAACGTAAGCATCAGCTTGCGCCGCGTCTCGTCGTTCGTAGCTCCGTTGACCAGGCGCACGTTGGGCAGCAGCCGCTCGTCCCGGTACGGCGTCGCCTGGCGCTCGTCCGTCGCAAAGCTCGCCGCCGCCTCCGCGCCGATCGACCCCGTCTGGATGCTCGAGAGCGCCGACACGTAGGCCTCGCGGTCGCGCTCGCCGCAGCGTTCCTCGAGGAACAGGAGAAAGTCCTCGATCAGCCGCGCCAGAGTCAGCCCCGAGGCGTCGGCGGTCTGAAAGGCCTCGTCCACCGCCGCCTCGTCGAGCCTCTCCCTGTCCAGAGGGAAGTATCTCACGATGAAGGCAGGCGTCCGCAGGTATCTTCTGATGACCTCCTGTATCGCCTCCGCGTGGGGCGCGAGCCCGGCATGGCGAGCCACCAGTCCCTTTGAGATGCGATCGCAGGCCCTGCGCACCGGCGAGTCCTGGTCGAAAAACCGCAGGCCGAGCTGCTCCAGGTAGGCGCCGGCCTCCTCCGCGGGGCGGCCGGCCTTTTCCGCAGCCATCGCCCCGACGGCGTCGCCCAACGCCGCGGATATGTGCTGCCGCAGCGCCCGTCCGGTGGCGACGAAGTGGCAGAACACCACAACCTTTTCCCGCCGCGCCCACAGGTCGACCACCCGTCGCACGGTAGCCGCGATCTTGGGATGGCGCGCAGCCGCGGAGGCGTCGCGGGCGGGGATGAGCTCGTCGAGCCGCGCGAGGTGCCACTCGACGGCATCGTCGGGCGCCGCCTCGTCCACCATGTCGTCGGCGTCCACCGCCGCCTCCTGCGCCCTCGCGCGGGTGTGGAGGAACGCCTCGTAGGACGAAGCGAGCCCTTCGGCGAACACCGGACGCTCGTCCGGGGCCGCGGTAGTGACCCTCGCTGCCAGCAGGAACGGAAGCAGGCTTTCGCGGCCGATCGAAAGCCCGCTGCCTGTGTCGGCTTCCGAGTCGGTCTCGATCGCTCGGCCCGGCAGCGGCTGGCGCCTGCGCACGGGACCAGAGGGGCCGACCATCACGCGGGGCTTGATGTGGCGGATCACCCAGGGATGCAGAGCCTCTTCGGCAGCGCGCATCGCCTTAAGCGCCTGCCTGTAGCGCGCGACGACAACGGTGGCGACGGAGGACAGGGATTCTGTCGACACGGCAGCAGACGCAGCGGCCCACCACTCCTCGACGTCGCGCGCCGCCCCGCCGAGCGACAGGTCCTCGCGCCTGAGGGCGCCCCAGGCGCTCTCCAGTCGCACCGCCGCCTCCTGGGCAGCGTCAAGACGCGCGCGAAGAGCCTTCATCGTGTCCACAAATTCTGTCTTGCCCGTCCCCGACTCGCTCCACGAGACGGCCCCAAAGCGGTCCAGGACCGAGCACAGCTCGTGGTGACCAAGCTGGAACGGCGTCGCCGTCAGGAAAAGCATACGCTCGAAGACTCCGTTGAGCGGGCCCGCCGAAACCTCCTGGGCGTCATCGGAGGCGTCGCGGTCCTGGAAGAGGGAGGCGAAGCGGGTCTGGGCGTTCTTGAGGTGGTGCGCCTCGTCGAGCACGAGGAGCGGCAGCTTGAAGCGGGCGCGGCGGATGCAATCCTGCCACAGTCCGCTGATCGCCTGGTCGAGGCTGCGGCGCACGCTCTGCAGCCTCTCGTCGATGTAGGCGGACTCGCGCCGCGGGATCTCGCGCAGGCTCTCAAAGACGCCCGTGAGGTCCATGTCCCGCAGCGCCTGCATGACGAGCTCGGGCACCGGGTCGTCGTCGCTGTCGGGATTGTCGTCCCTCTCGGGGTCCACGCCGTGGCGCTGGAGCGTCCGAAGCCATCGGTCCGGGCTGCGCTCGAGGAGCTTGGCCCAGACTTCGGGCGCTCTTCGGTCGACCCAGCCCATCCGCAGGATCGAGCCGGCAAAGCGGCCGAGGGACGCCCGGATGTCGTCGACGTCGTGCCTGTAGCGCAGCGATTCCTGGAGCACGGCGAGCTTGACCCACCCGTCGGTGAGTGCGCGGTGCATGGCGCCGTGGGTCAGAAAGATGATGTGCGACCTTCGGTCCGACGGGTCGTCGAGGAGCTTGAGAAAGGAGACCGCGCTGTCGGCGCTTCGGGCGATGAGGCCGCGCGTCCGC
This sequence comes from uncultured Spirochaetales bacterium, assembly GCA_964552235.1. Lineage (GTDB taxonomy): Bacteria > Spirochaetota > Spirochaetia > SZUA-6 > CAVTHK01 > CAVTHK01. Next base: position 2,515 of record CAZKGO010000090.1, read on the forward strand.
GCGTCGGTGGCACAGCGCTCGCGGAACAGGGCAAAGTCGCGAGGCCACTTGTCCTTGAGGGACCCAGGCACCATGACCACGACGGGCCGCCGCTGGTCGTCGCCCAGAGCTACCGAAGCGGCCACGGCGAGGGCGACAAAGGTCTTCCCCATGCCGACTTCGTCGGCGAGCACGACGCCGGGCTGCCGGGCGAGGCGCGAGAGGACTTCGCGCGCCGTGCGCGTCTGGCGGGCGGCGTCGGCTTGGGTGATACGGCCCTTGACGTGCAGGTCGATGGCGTCGCAGTAGGGGGTGTCAGGAATCATGCGGGGGCGTCCTCAGGGGGCGATTCAGGGAGACGGCGGTCCGGTCCAGGCAGCGACGGAAACGTGTTGACGTATACAAAGTTTGTATATAAACTCTCTGAGGACGGGTACCTATGAGCACGGTCAATATCTCTTTCACAGATGACCTTCTCAGGGAGATCGATCGGGTCGCCAAGCAGGAGTCGCGCTCGCGCTCGGAGTTGATCCGCGAGGCGGCCCGCAGCTACATCGAACGCAGGCGGCGGTGGGCTCAGATCATGGAGGTCGGGCGAGAAGTTGCGCGCGCGCGCGGCCTGACCCCTGCGGATGTCGAGAGAGAAATCGCTTTGGTCCGCACGGAAAAGCGCAAGTAGGGCATGAGGATAGTCCTCGACACAAACGTCTACGTGTCGGCGATCCTCTTTGGCGGCAAACCACAGCAAGTGCTGGATACGGCTATCTCGCGGAGGGCAGAGGTATTCGTCTCCGATGCTATCGTCAGCGAGATTGAGGACGTCCTGAGACGGCCCAAGTTCTCGTTGACCGCCGAGTTCGTACGAAGCGTGATGGCTGAGGTCACGGCGCTCACCCACTGGGTCGCTCCGGTACGCCACGTCTCGGCGACGAAGGAGGATCCCGCCGATAACGACGTGATCGACTGCGCTGTCGAGGCCCGGGCGGAGTACGTCGTGAGTGGTGACGCGCACCTGTTGCGCCTCGGTGAGTTCGAAGGAATCCGCATAGTTGATGCAGACACTTTCTTGAGGCTCATGGAGGACACGGGCGCTTGACGAACGACGATCATTGCCGCGTGGCGCCTCCGGCCCGCAGCGAGGTTGCATGAAGCTGCGGGTCGTGCTGGAGCCGTCCGCGGAAGGCGGCCTTACCGTAACCGTGGCCGCGCTCCCCGGCTGTATCAGCGAGGGCGACACCAGGGAGCAATCCCTCGCCAACATCCGCGAAGCTATCGCCCTGCACCTCGAGCCTGACGACGCCGAAGGGCCAACCGATCCCGGCGCCGAATCCGTGGACATCGAGATCTGACCCAGGCGCCGCCCCCTCACGCCCGCGCCTCCTCGAACGCCAGCTTCGCGTACCTCACCAGCGAAGCGTCCACGCCGCTCTCAGCCTCCGCGGCGCGAGCGGCCAGCCGCTCGATCGCCTCACCGATGGCCGTGCGCACCTCGTCCGCCGCGAGCCCGCCCGGGCAGCCCGCCGGCTGCACCCGCGACAGCTCGAGAGCCAGCTCAGCCAGCAGAAAGACTCGCTCCTCGGGCGTCTGGGCCTCGCGCTCGATGGCAGCCGCGAGGGCGTCGACGCCGACTGGTCCGGCGAGCCGCCATGCGAGCTGCTCCCGCGTGGCGCAAGGCCGCTCCAGGCGGCGCCTCAGGGCGCCCAGGGCCCACGACACGCGGCGCGTCCTCTGAAGGATGAACCCCGATGAGTCGACGCGCTCGAGGGGATCGACGACGAGAGCCGCGCCGCCCTCCCCGCCTGCGCCCTGTTTGCGGGCCAGCCACCGGCCCAGCACGGAGTAGACCGGCCTGGCCGAGCTGATCACTTCGAGCAACGCCTCGAGCGGGAGGTCGCGCAGCTCGTCAGGCGGCGGCAGCGTCGCCCCGCTCGCCACGACGATCGGCCACCACGACCTCACCGCCCCATCCTGCGTCGCCCACTCCACGACCAACCCCGACGGCGGCACGCCAGGCGGGGCCGGCACCTCCACCGCCGCAGGCGCGCCCGCCGCGGTCCAGCGCGAGTCGTCGTAGAGCACGGGACCTTCTTCACTTGCGATTCTCCAGGAGGCCGGGGCAGCGCCCGCCCCCGCCGTAAACCCCAGGCGCAGCACAAACCCGCCACCCGCGACGTCATACACCGCCGACGCAAAGAACGCCGGCAGCCCCGCCTCGCCCGCGCGGTTCTCGCCCTCGACGTCCGGGGCGACCTCGCCGCGAGCCTTGTCGGCCGGGACCTCCTCGGCTTCGGGCAGTGTTCCGTCGATCGCGCGCCATTCGCGCTCGTGGCGCCGCTTCGAGATCAGGTACACCAGGTTGGCCTCGATGTTGCGGCCACGCGCCCCGGTCCCGAGCCCCGCGCTCGTAAAGTTGCTCGACCCCATCATCACCAGCGCGCGGTCCGCATCGGACAGGATGAGGCTCTTCATGTGAAGCGGCCGGAACGCCCCCGTCCCTCCGTCGCGCTCCAGCCCCTGCTCCGCTGCCAGCATGTACTTCGTGGTCACGCCGGGCCGGCTCCTCGGCGCGCCAGCGGCGAGCTCCTTGACCGGCGCGTAGAGCAGCACCGACTCGCCGTCCTCGAGCTTCTGTCCCGGGGCGTACCAGGTCACCTCCGCTTCGCCCCGCTGGCGCAGCATCCCCCAGAGCAGGCGCGCCGGCTCGTTGGGCCTCCCGGGGTCGTCGTAGAACGGGCTCGTGACTCTCGCCGCCCCGATCGGCCCGCCGCCCGGCCACAGCCGGCCGAGCTGTTCGAGGACGCTCCCGGAGTCGGGCTGAAGGTAGACCGCCGTCACCTCCGGCCCCTCCTGGGCAGCCTGAGCCTCGCCCGCCGGCGCTCCAGGAGCGAGTGCCTCGACGCGGCCAAGCAGGCCACGCACTCGCCCCACGTCCGGCGCCTCCGCCGCGCCCGCCATCGGCAGCAGGGCGCGCAGAAAGGCGACTGTGGCCGCGAGCCAGGCGGGTGCAGGGCCGGAGCCCAGCACATGCTCGAGCACGCCGAAGATCTCCTGGTTCGTGCGGTAGCCCGCCGGCGTCAGGTTCGCGGACGCCACGATCACCCTCACCAGGTGAGTCCACACCAGCACCGAGACCTTGGCGTGCATGATGCCGTCCGCCACGCGCACGGGCACGAGGTCCCACCGGAGGCTGCGCGAGCCCTTGCAGTGGTGCTGGTCCACGAGCACCACTGCGCAGGCCAGGCTCGCGAGCTTCTCCTCGCGCTCGATCAGGTAGGCCGGGCCGTCCTCCTGCGGATCCGACTCGACCTGGGCAAAGCGGGTCAGGCATTCTTCTTCGAAGAACACGGAGTCAAAGGTGAAGGTCGTTGCCACGCACCCCACCGGCTCCCCGGCGCCGCTGGGCGGCACCCAGTGGTCCAGCAGCCTGTTCGCTTGTCGCTCGCGTCTCGCCATGGGGCACGCCTACTCCTCGATCATCCCGAGGTCCCGCGCAAAGGACAGGAGCGCCTCCGTCCGGTAGGCGTGCACGTACTCCTCCGTCGGGCTCGGCGCCTCCGGCCGCCTGTACGCTGCCCGCACCATCACGGACCCGTCCGGCAGCGTCTCGAACCACGGGTTCTTCCCGTCCGGCGGCTTGTGTCGCTGCACCACGAGGTGATGCTCGAGCAGACCCGCGACCCATTCCTTGGGCTCCGCCTCTCTCGCTGTCCAGGCAAAGGCTTCGTCGAACTGCGCTGCCAGGCCGAACGGCTCGAGCAGGTCCGACACCTCGCGCCACATCCCCGGCACCTTTGCCGCGGCAGTGCGCACGGGCGCCGCCGCTGCTATCTCAGCGAGCGACGTCCTTCCCGCTTTGCGAGTCATAGAATGAAGGCAACCCTCCCACGCATCCGTCAGCAGCCGGCTCAAGGTCTCGTACGCGTCGATGGCCCGCAGCAGCGCCGCGAGGTCCGCACTCGCGCTCTCACGCATCGCCCGGTGAAAAGCGCGCTCGGAGCCGCTCCACGCGGCGGCGCCGGCCGGCGACACGAGGAATGCCAGCACCTCCGCTCGCGTCGGCGCTGCTTCGGCCGTCATCAGCCGCCAGAGAAAGCGCGCTTCCTCCCGTGGGACGCGCGTGTGCAGCAGGTGATCACCAAAGAACCGCCAGCCCGACCAGCCGCCGCTTCTTGCGACCGCACCCGCGGCCAGGCTCTCCCGAACCGCGTCGACGAGCGCATCGCGCCACCTGAGGCCGGGGCCGCCTTCGGTGCCCACAAACCCGTCGAGTCCCTGCTCTTTCTCCCAGACTCGCAGCAGCTCGTAACCGGCCGCTCCCAGCCTGTCCCTGTCGTCGAGAATGTCGAGCGTGCGGGCCAGCAGCCGGTAGACGCCGTGGAAGCCGAAGACTCGAGGCGACTTGAGGTAGCGCTGCGCGGACAGACCGAGGCCCTCGCTCACGGCGTCCTGGCACTTCTGCGAGCCCGGCAGGCCGACGTAGTCGGTTGGCGTTGCCGCGCTGCGCACGAAGCCCTCGACCGCGAGCCACTCGAACACCTGCCACGGCGGGCTCACGCCGTCGGCAGCGACCCGGTCTTCGTCGAAGGCCGCGCACACGTGCGCCCCGACCGCCATCGTCGTGAGGAAACGCGGGTGGCTCTGGCGCTCGCGCACACCGGGGATCATCCGCACGCCGAGCGCGTCGGCGATGGAGTACAGCCATAGCGGGTCGAGGGCGCCTTCGGCGGAGGTGACCGGGTCGTAGGCGGTCAACTGCGGGAGATTCAGAACCACGGCGGGTCCTCCAGGGGATACCCCGAACGGCTATCAGACGGCTCTTGAACTTCCCCCAAGGGCCTCGCTGCCTACCTTTCGTCGTTGTGCACTACACGGGGTCTGGCACTGTACGCCCGCATGCTCAGTCCGCTGCTGCAGGTTCCACGCCTCAAGGTGCCCAGCCCAAGACTCCCGGCGGTCTCTCATCTGTTTCTCTTGTTGGAGGAACACTACCCGCCGCCTGCCCCACTCATGCCAGTATCCTCTCGGCAAACACCCTCAGAACCTGCGCAGAAGGATACGTCGATAGAGAGGCGATGCCATTCGCCAGGTGCAGAGGCAGCAAGGCACCCTCGTATTGATAGCTGCGGATCTCGGGGATTGTCTTCAGTATCCTTTCGGCCCCGATGAGATCGGCGAGTTCGGTGGTGTTCTTATATGCCCCGGTGGGAACGCTGATAACCATGCTATGGAACTCATCCACTTTGAGGAACAATTTGTTCCCATAGTTGGTCCGGAATCCGTAAGGCTCGCCGCGATCAGGACGCTTCTGCACTTCGTTACGTATGTAGTCGTTCGAGGGCAGGAAATAGGTACCGGGAGCGGCATGTTTGGAGATCAATTGGAGGTGGTCGAAGAAGGCCCCGCTCTTCTCCTGACCGATCACATGAAGCTGGATCCCTTTGCGTATCGTGTGGTCGAAAAACTTTCTGATTGGTATCACGAGCTTCGAGTATTGCCCGCGCAGAGTCAGGGGCCCATCCTTGATGAATAGACAGGACTGCAACGTGTCGAACTTGCTCTGCTCCCAATACAGACGAATGCCCGTGAACAGCAGCAGCGTTTCATGCACCAGCATGTAGGCGCTGGCCAGCGTCTGCGGGGCGGTATCGTCGGCCATCTCAAGATGAAAACCGATCATGTCGGTCAGGAAGACGGGCGTTCCGCAGTGCGGGCAGTCGCCTTCGTCCGCGTCGTAGGGCAGGCCATCGATGTCCTTGCCGCAGTGCGGACACTCGAAACTCGGACACCTGCTACGCGATCCGTTCCACTTCTCGTAGGCCAGCCACTTCAGCGTGGTGTACGGCTCTGCGTTGAGAGACTGGTCCTTCAGTGAATCTCGAATGATGTGGCGAATGGCATCGAAGTTGCTCATGCTCTGAAGGCTGAGGTTCTTCAGCGGAAAGACCGTCGAATGATAGAGCGCCGACTGGCTGAGCAAGTCCCGCAAGGCCAGCGGATGCGGCACGCGCTGATCGATTTTGGACATCGCCACTCTGTCCAGGCGAAGCAGAGCGGTCTTGACGAACGCGATTTCGCGGAAGGGCTCCATCTGCGATTGCAGAAGCTGAAGCGAACCGTCCACGGCGAACACCAGGCGCAGGCTCTCCTTGTCTGTTGGCGGCACGGGCTTCCAGCATGCTTCCGGTTGGTGTTGTGAGGTTGCAGGAACCTCAAACTCGCGGACCAGCTGGTTCACCAGTTCGCTGCCCACCACCTGCAGATGACCGAGCTTGCTCGCGCGTTCGGCGGGTAGTCTTCCTGAACTGCCGTATGGCACCGTGCGCCTCCTATGCTTTCTCGGCCCTGGGTGTGAACTTCTTCGCCTGGACGGGAATGACGAAGCGATTCGAAAAGGTGAGCATGCGTAGATAGCCCGGGGTCCTGCAGCTCAGGATGTCATCCTGCACGCCCTCGAATGCGATCTGCAGCTTCGCCAGCGCTCCGGCTTCGTCCTGGGAGGACATATGAGCTACGAAGAAATTCTCGGTCTGGGCCAGTAGTTCCTTGTTGATCGTCGACGGCGACTGCGTGGAGTAGACGATCCCCGTGTGGAATTTCGCGCCTTCCTTGGCGAAACGGGCGTAGACGTCGGTGAAATCGCTGTTCTTTGGGAACAGGTTGTGAGCCTCTTCGAAGTAGAGCTGGATGTAGTTGTTACCCAGCTTGTCCGAAGTGAACTTCCCTTCCTGGTGAGAGAAAACAGCCCGCGACAGCATGTCGGAGAAATACTGGCGTATCCTGTCGGTCGCATTTCCGAGGTCGAGGATCACGGTCTGGCCTCGATCGAGCTCCTCAAGTATCTCCCCGATGAAGTCCCCCGCGCGCGGCGAATGGTAGGTCATATACGGTCTGAGAATCCGGGTCCCGCCGCCGACCGCCGGCGACAGGAACTCCAGCAGAGCCTCGTCGTCGGCATCAAACAGCGGATTGCCTGACGAGGACACCGCTTCGTCCCTGTGTTCCTTGGCCCACGAATAGATCTTCTCCATCTCGGTGACGAGCTGCGCCAGATTCCTGGGGCCTTGGGGGGGCTTGCTTCCGTACGAGCTCTGCCTGATCTCATCGTTGAAGTTCGGGTCGAAGTCGCGAGTCCTTCCTGAACGCAGCGCCAGTTCCCTCAATCGAGCCTCGTCGGCATCGAAGCCGGCTTTCTTGAGGATAGCCCAGTACATCTGGATCTTGCGCACGGCCCGAACCTGCTGGTTCGCCGGAAGGGTGGCGATGTCCGCGATGTCAGCCAACCGGACGCTGGCGAAGCTTCGTACGTACTGCGCGCTTTGGCGGTCCTGCTCCAGCAGAGAGCCAATCACTTCCATGCAGCTGGCCGGCTGCTCGTAGAAGTTCAGACGCAGCGGTTTGGAAGGAGTCTTTTCGCGCTCGGTAAGGGCATAGACCACGCACCGATCGGGATACGCGCTGCGCAGCGAGTAGTTGTCGTCCTGGGGATTGTCGTTGGCGTACTCGCCGTTGATGTCGAAAATCAGTTGCCCTACATTCCTTTCCTCAGCGGTGGTCTCGATCAGGCTTTGGGCGATGATCTTCACGACGTTGCTCTTGCCCAATCGGGTCTTGCCGAACATCGCGGTTCGAAATCCCTTGAAGTCATCGGTGGAAACTCGGACATCCACGTCGACGTGAGGGATCTCCGCGAAGGGCAGCTGGCATTCGGTTAGCCGCAGCTTGCCCAGGGGGAACTGATGACTTTCACGGACGGTTCCGTTCACGATCAGCTCCAGAAGTCGAGCCTCGGGGGAAAACACCTTGTACCTATGAGCGCTCACCACGTTGTTGACGTCGCCGGAAAAGGACACGCCGTTGCGCTTGTAAGGGTCCGGATAGAACATGCCCAGCACCTTGCAGCTCAGGGCGCCCCACTGCAGCTCTCCCTGGGTCCATACATCCAGCTCCGGCATCGACTTCTTGTGCAGTTCAAAATACGTCTGCTGCACTTCCCGGCTCAGCGGGGTCGGCGCGGTGCCTACGACCCGAAGCAGCGTGAAGTGGGGCGGCAGCTCTATCCAGTTGTCCGGGGCCATGATCAGGTATGACCCCCTGGGCACGCCGCCAACCGCTTGCTTGAACGGATCCGAGGTAATGATGGTGGCCTGGTCGAAGGATATGTCGAGCGCGTACCCGACGAAGCGCATCTTCGCGTACTGCTTGGCTTTTTCCAGGTCAGACTCCCGTTCCAAGAAATCCCTGAGCACCCTCAGCGGGTGGTCCTGGTATTCCGCCTCACGAAAGAATTCCTTCATCGCCCAACTCCTCGTTCATGTTTCTGGAAATGGCGATCAGCTCGTGGCACGGCTTGCGCGCCTCGGTGCTCGCGGCCATTCGGCTATAGCGCCTCAGTTTTCGATAAACGAAGTACTCCCGGTACAGATCCGCAACAGTGCGATGAAAAGCGTTGGTTACGAGCACCATGGCCCCCCGTCGCGCCGCTCGGATGGCGGCCCGTGCCAGGCGGACCTGGTCCTGCCAGGAGAACAGATTCTCGTTGTACTTGATGAAGCCATTGTTCGCGTGACAAACGGTATAGGGAGGATCGACGAAGACCAGGTCCCCTTTGCCCGACATGTTCACCACCGGCTCGAAATCGGAACACAGCACCTCTGCGGACCGCAGCGCGTCGGAAACGGCCTCGAAGTCGTCGGTCGGGAGAAACACCGCGGTTTTCGATCCGACCGGAACATTGAACCGGCCCTGCCGGTTCACCCTGTACAGCCCGTTCCAGCAGGTCCGGTTCAGGTAGATGAAGCGGGCGGCGCGAGCTGCTGGATCCTCGGGCACATGCCCACGCACGCGGTAGTAGTGGTGCTTCGAGTGCCGCTCGCGATGTTGTTCGAGAGCGAGGTACACGCTGCGCCAGTCGTCCCGCACGGAGCGGTAGGTCTCGATCAGATCCCGGTTGGTGTCGCTCAGGATCGCCCGGGAAGGTTGCAGGTAGTAGAACACCGCCGCGCTTCCCGCGAACGGCTCGATGTAGCGCCGATAGCGAACCGCGAACAGCTCGCGGTGGCACTGCACGAGCCAGCGTTTGCCACCCGCCCACTTCAGGAAAGGGTATACGGCGAAGGTGGCGGAATCGTTCCGGGATCTTGCCGGCGACTCTTTCATCTCACCCGCCACCCGTGCCCGCAACCAGTGCCCGGATCGCGCTCACCAGTGCGCGAATGTACGGGAAGGCTTCCACGTCCGGTTCTTCTCCGAAATGCATCCAGCGCAGCTGCTCGAAAAACAGGCACGTCCGCAGTTCGGTCAGAAAGCCCGGGACCGTGCCGGAGGTTTCATAAGCATGCTTGGCCTTGTTGCCGATCTCAGCGCACCGTTCGAAGCTGTCCCAGTGCTGGTAGGCGTTGAAGATCAGGGCGAAATCGCCGATGGCACTCCAGTCGGCCTCGGGAGCACGCACGTCTCGGAACAACAGGGAGTCATCCGGGATGACAGGAGTGGGCCTCACTGAGAAGCTCCCATCGCCGTTCGTTCTGTCAACTGGTCCACCTCTGGACCTCTGGAGCCAGACTTGCTCCGGCAGGCAAGCAGATCGTAGTTCTCGAGGATCACGCGCTTGGTACGGAACTCACCGAAGCGCTCCTCGTCGTGGCGCCGCACAATCGGGAAGGTGTCCATGATGTAGCCGACGTCGTCGCGAATGATGCCGTACAGGTGGAAGAAGGCGGCATCCAGCTCGCAGCGGAGCTGGAATCGGCGCTCAGGGTCCCAGCCGAAGGACGGGCCGTCGTAGCCGCACCCGGCCGCGAACCCCTTTACGTCGTGCGCCGTGTACACCAGTTCAAGGACGCGTGGCAGCAGCCAGTCCCGGAGTCCAGCGTGTGAGTCCCATGGGCATGGGCCTTCGTACACCGCTGGCGACAGAACCGGTAGCTGCTTGAGCACGAAGTAAGTCAAGGAAGTGCCACCTAGCTTTTGGCGCGCAACGTAGTCTAACACGAAGGAATTCAGATTCGCCAGCAAGCACGCGTGCGTAGGTGCATCAGCCTTGGCCATCACAAGCGGAAGCTTGTGCCCCGCCGCCACGCGCGGGAGAACCGAAGCGATGACCGTACGGTAAACGACCGCGTTGGTGATGTCGCGCCAACCCATCAGCCAGCCGCGGTCCCAGCGGCCAGCCAAACGGGCATCGACCTCCGCCTGCGCCACCCAGTACCGCGGTATCGGCAGGAACGACGTATCGGCGTGCTGCGCGTCGTCGAGCTCGGGTAGTTTGCCTTGGTTGCCCTGGGCTTGCGTCTGGCCTTCGTAGGTGCCGAAGCGATGGTCGAACTGATGGATCATTTTCGCTTCGTACAGCGGAAGATAGGCAGATCCTCCCTTCCGGAAACGATTGCCCTCGAGCACGAACCCATCGGCAGCGAGCTGATCGCACCCCCGGAAAAGGCCTGAGTCGTTGGCCATGTGGAACATCGCCATGAACGACACCTGCCACGGGTTCTCTTCCGGCGGCCCCTCCTTGATGAGCACGGGAACGCGCTTGTAGATCGCCCGAGTGAGCTCGGCGTCGCGTTTACTACGAAAGATCGGACAGGTACGGGTGTTTGGATTCAGCAGGGCAAAGTCTTCGGAAGCCAGCGAGAATTGACGCTCTGAGTCGCCAACCTGCGAGGGCTGCCTGAGGAAAAACGCGAACCTCGGATCTCCGGTATCCTCGTCGCGTCTGAGCGTCAGCAAGCAGAACTTGAACTCGTGGTGTACTGAGGGGAAGATCTTCTCCTCGTTCTCGAACGAGTACAAGCTATGAAGCTGGCTCGCTTCGATAAGCTCGCCGAAGAAGTGCTTCGTTGTGTCATCGGTGGCTATCCCCGAAGGCACAATCAGGCCTGCTCGACCTCCTTCGGCTATCAGGCTTCGCGCGAGCTCCGCGAAGATCGAATACGTGTTGATGTCCCCGCGCCCGCAGAGCGGATAGCGCCCGCCCTCGCGGATCAGCTGGCTCTCGCCTTCCGCCTCGCGCAGCGCGGCCTGGAACGCCGCGTACAGCGCCGGATCTTCGTCAGGAAGCGCCGCGATCAGCTTCTTTCGCGCCGCAGCGTTTGCGGCCTTCGCGATCTCGGGGACGCGTTCGGCAAAGAACTCCGCCTCCTGCAGCTTGATCCGCTCCCACGGCGGGTTGCCGAGCACACAGTCAAACCCGCCGCGAGCAAACACCTCCGGGAACGCCAGGTACCAGTGGAAGAAGCGGTACTGCTCGGCCAGGCGCTGCACCTCGGCGATCAGCGCGCTCGGCACGCTCTCCGGCGACTGCATGAGGCGCGCGAACACGTCCTGCGTCAGCGCGGGCGCGCCGCCGGCGCGCCTCGGCCAGACGAAGGCCGCGCACCACGCGTCGGCCGCCAGCTTGCGGAGGAGGTACGCACCGTCGTCGACCAGCGCGTGGTACTGGCTCTCCAGCAGCTTGACCCCCTCGAGCGTCGTGTCCGACAGGTCGCCGAGGGAGGCAAAGCGCTGGAGGACTTCTTCACCTTCCTCCCAGGCCCGCCCGGTCCAGTCCGTGAGGCTGCGGTGGCCGAGCAGCTCCTCCTTGTTGCGCTTCTTCTGGGCCGCCACTTCCTTCTTGTCGTCGCCCGTGAGGACGGTGAAGGCCTCCTGGGGGATGCCCTTCTCCATCAGCTCCGGCGTGGCGCCTAACAGGCTGTTGCCGCACAGGATGTGGCTGTCGAGAAACGACAGGGGCCGGCCGGGCTCGAGGGCCTCCATCCAGAGGCTCACCTTGCAGAGCTCCACGGCCATGGGGTTGAGGTCGACGCCGTAGAGGCAGTGGCCGATCACGTCGCGCAGCGCCGTGCGCATCGCGGCCGGGCTGGGCTCCTCGTCGCCGGTGCGCACGCCGGCGAGCCTGCGCGCCACCCGGTGCGCCGCTGGAACCAGAAAGTGCCCCGAGCCGCAGGCGGGGTCCGCGATGCGCAGGGCGAGCAGCGCGCGCTCGCTCTCGCTCCCGCGCACGGCCTGGTCCAGCACCGGCTCCAGCGCCGTGTCGAGCAGGCTCTGCACGAGGCCGCGGGGTGTGTAGTAGGAGCCGGTGGTCTTGCGCTCGTGGCCCGCTGCGACCACGGGCTCGAACGTGCCGGCGTCCACGTTGATCTCCGGGTGAAGCTCCAGGAGCGACTCGTAGACGCTGCCCAGCTCTTCGCTGGAGAGGTTGCGAAAGTCCACGCGCCACAGCGTCGCGCCGCGCTGCGTAAAGGCCAGCGCCCGCACGGCCTCCAGCAGCGCTTCGTTGGCCAGCTCGCAGGCGTTGAGATCGGCCAGCGACCGCTCGGACCACAGGTCGCTGCCCAGGGCGGGGAGCGCCAGCGCGGGCAGCCCCCGGCCGCCCAGCGCGGCCATCACGACCTTGAGCCCCGCGTAGAGGTCGGCGTGGGCGCTGCCGCGGATCTGCTCCGCCAGCCGGCGCAGTCGTCCGACGGAGTAATGCTGAAGGTAGACGTCCCGGTTCTCCGCCGGTGCCGCGGGATCGAACAGGGCGTCGCGATCTTCTGCCACAAAGAGAAAGATCAGCCGGTAGACCAGGCGCAGGACCTGCCTGTAGAGCTCCTGGCCCGCGAGGGCGCCGCTGCGCAGCCTCTCGCGCAGCGCCTTGTTGGCCGGGTGGCCGACAAAGCCCGCGCCGAGGCGCGCGATCGCGTCCTTGACGCCGTCGCGCAGCGTCTCCAGCGCCCGCGTGCCTTCGGCCTGCCCGAGGGCCGACCACTTTTCGAGCCAGCACTCCTCGGGCCGCTGGGCTTCGACCCGGCTCTGGTGGCACAGCAGCCACAGCGGCACGAACTCGGAGTACAGCTCGGCTTCGAGCATGCCCTCGAGGTCTAGCTCGACGTAGGCCTGCCGCGTCAGGCTGCGGTTGTCCCGCAGGATGCGCAGGACCAGGCCGTTGCTCACAAAGCCCCAAAGGTGCTTCTCGCTGCGGTTGAGCAGCTCCTGCACGAGGCCGTGAGGGCTCATGCGCGCCGCGCCGGCCACGCCCGGCGTGCGGCGATCCAGGTCAACGCCGCAGCCCACCAGGTGAATCGGCACCTGCTGCCACAGGTGGCTCACCGGGTACGCCCGGCCGTCCACCTCGATCGCCGTCGCGACCGGGAGGCGGCCGTAGCCCAGCTCCTGGAACAGCACGAGCAGCAGCCGCTCGCGCGTCATTCCCGTGGCCGCGTCGCCCTCGGCCAGCCGCGCCCTCGCCTCCCGGTCCGTGGCGATGAGATCCACCAGCGCCGGCTCCTGGGGGTTCTCCATCTCAAACACGTTCAGGTTATCCGTCGCCCGGGTCATGGCGACGCAGATCAGGTTGCGCATCAGCTTGTCGGCCGAGCGCTCCTCGTACTGCTCCGCCCGCGGCAGGTGGGGCAGGGACAGGAGCAGCCGGTCAGAGTCCAGCCCCTCGCTCGAATGCTTGGTCGACAGCCTGATCGTTGCCTCCGCGGCAGAACAGAATGTGTCCTCCCGGATGTCGGCCGAGTCGAAGCCGGCCCGCTTGAGCGTCTCGGCGACGGATCGCAACCAGCTGTGGGTCGGCGTCTCGGCGATTTCTCTCTCGAACTGGCCGAATGGGGCGGTTTCGAGCCTCGCCGCCGGCCCGCGCTCCATCATGCAGAATTCCACAAAGCTGTGAAGCGCACGAACATAGAGCCATCCGCCGGTGCCCGCCAGGGCAGCGTGGCGAGAAGCGCGACGCTTTCGCAACGCGAGCTCCTCTGAGTCTTCCGGACCCGAATACGCCACCGTTTCTCGGCGCGTCGTGTCTGGAACCTGTACTTGACCTGGTTTGTCACGAGCAATTCAGCGAAATCGAACAGCCCACGACGGATTATAGCATACGGCGCTTGGAATCGTACGCATCGAACTGCACCGCGGGCCGGGTGTTAGTCGATACCGCCGGCCAGTGCCCGGACAACGGAAACCCGCAGGCCGCTTACTCGGCTCGTGATCGGAGTTGGGCGCGCATCGCCGCGACGATCGCCGACCCGATCACGTGTGGATCGGCACAAGGGCCTCAGCTTCGGCGACAACCGGCAAGGCCGCCGGCCGGCTGCGCGGTGCGGCCGTGTGGCCTGTGGACAGATGATGGAGAGGCGCGATGACTCTCCCGCTCCTCGCCGTTCCGTCTACCTGTCATTCGGGACCGGCCCTTGTGTCCGAGCGGGCGGAAGACCCCCGCTCGGACCGTCGGCAGACTTGCGGCCCTTGGGCAGGTCAGCGCGAGCTTGCAGCGAGCCACTCGAGAACATCCGCCCTTGTCGCGGCTATCAGGCGTGCCTGACCATGATCGGTTCGAGGTTTCCGCATTCCCGTCACTCCTCAACGCCGTGCGTTTGAGGGGTTGCCGGCTCGCCGCAGCCAATCTGCGCAGGCCTTTTTCAGGTTAGGATTCTGCGGGCGGGAAAACCACGCAATCCGGGCATGGGAACAACGAGGCTGCGCGTTTCGCCGCAACGCAGGGTTGCGAGATCCTCTTTCCGAGGGTCAACCGCCTGCACGCCGGCCGGCTGCGGCTTGTTCCGCCTCGCCGGGCCTCGTGCCGGGGCCCATTCCCGCGGCGAGATAGGCCCCACGCCACGATGCGCATCGCGTGCGCTCGTCCGGGCCCGCCGATGCAACACAACATCGTGTGCTGAACCGACACGGGGCCGGCCCGATGCACCCCTTCTCGCCGATAGGCGGTCCGGCTTCTCGCGGCAGCGCAATCGACGCGTTCGGCGAAAGGCGGTATGATCTTGTGTAGACGCGCGGAGGTGGCAATGCCCTCATCGACCGTTCAGAAGCCGAGTTTGCGAATCGCCGAAGGACGAGCTCCCTCGGCACCGGGTTCGTTCTCGCGGCGAATCACGCCGATGGGAAGGGGCTCGGCAATCTTGTTCCTGCTGCTTCCGGCCGCCATCCTGATCGCCGAGCCCTTGGACCGGGGCTGGAAAGCCTTTTACGCAAGACGCTACGATGACGCTTACCGGGAGGCCCTGCAGGCTATGCAACAGGGCCAGCATGACGATGCGATGAGGCTGCTTGCCGCTCTCGGGGACCGCGGCCATCTGTCCGCTGCTCTTTACCTGGCAGAGTACTACGAGTGGGGCCCTCACCCACTCAGGAATCCCCAGGAGGTCGCGCACTGGCTGAACGTTGCGGCCGGCCTCGGCAGCCCGGATGCGCTCTTTCGCCTCGCGACCATGTACGAGCACGGAACGTGCGTTCGGCAGGATGATCTTGAGGCAGCGAAGCTCTACGAGCTTGCCGCTTCCCAAGGACACCGAGACGCGCTGCATCGACTAGGAATCCTGGAGGGACGAGAACGGCCAACGGCTCCAACGCTCGAGCCGGTGCCGAAGTGGCGTCCCGGTGACGGCGTCCTCGCCGATCTCCCATCCGGGCAAGGTGAGTCCGACCTCTACGTCGATGCGCGTCGCATGGGGCTCAGGCAGCTTCTCCGTGACGGGCAACCCCAGGGGATCCTCGTCGACCCCAACACGCTCCGGGCGTATCGCTATGAGTCGGTGCCCGTCGACAGGGAGCGTGGCAGATCCTACGTACGACGCCTGATCCCTGCCTACTCATCAGCGCCATGATCCGTGCGGCAGGAGGGGGCTCGACGAGCATGACCTTTCGTCGGATCACCAGTCCCCGCTCCCTGGAAAGGAGTGTGCGGCCACTGCGACGCTCATGAGCGTCGTCCTGGCCGGCAAGCCCGAGCGGCACGAGTTCCAGGCCACGACCGTGGCGCAGCCCGACGTCGCGGTGATCTGCGACCGCTCCGAGGCGCGGCCCGCGCACTGCTTCGCCGCTGCCGACCGGATCATCGAAATCCCGACGCCACGCCGGTCGTCCTCATCGCTCCGCAGACAGGCGGAGTCAAAGCGAAGCAGCGGAACATGGCGCTCCCCGTGGTGCAGCGGGCCCTCGCATGCGAAGGTTGGGCTGCTTCGGCCCCCAATTGCGACGTCCGCAGCGTGCCCTCGCGGGCTTGATCGGCAACCCGGCCGGCAAGACGCTCGCGCTCTGCCGGGCCTTCTGTGCGCATGACGGCCCTGCCCCGTTCGAGATGCCAGGAAACGTTTCACATTCGTCATCGCGTCGGCGTGCGCCGAGAGCACGTCTCGTGCCGACCGGCAGACACAACTCGTACCGCATCGGCACGATGCAGGACAACCCAGCCACCTCCCGGAATCGAACCGGGGACCCCGAGATTACAAGTCACGTGCTCTGCCGACTGAGCTAAGGTGGCGAAAGCCCGGGCCGCAGCGTCAAAGCCCGCCCGGATGGCCAAAATGCTATTAGAAGAACGGGGGCGCGTCAAGGTAATCCTTGAGCTTGATGTCGGAGAGGGTGAGGATCTCGATGCCTTCGCGGTAGACCGCGACCGTGTGCTCGAACTGCGCCGACAGGCTCCCGTCGGCGGTCACAACCGTCCAGCCGTCGTCCATCACCTTGACGTCGCCTCCGCCGAGGCTGACCATCGGCTCGACGGTAAAGACCATCCCCGGCACGATCCGCAGCCCCTGCCCCCGCCTGCCGAAGTTCACGATCCGCGGCTCCTCGTGCATCTGGCGCCCGATGCCGTGGCCCACGTAGTCGCGGATCACGCTGCAGCCGAGCCTGGCAGCGGTGCGGCTGATCACGTAGCCGACGTCGCCCAGCCGCACGCCCGGCTTGACCGAGACCAGCCCCGCGATGCAGGCGCGCCAGGCAGCGCGCAGCAGCCGGTCGACCTGGTCGCCGGCCTCGCCCACCACAAAGGTCCAGGCCGCGTCGCCGTGCCAGCCGTCCAGGCGCACGGTCACGTCGATGCC
>CAZKGO010000091.1:0-18849 GCA_964552235.1 uncultured Spirochaetales bacterium
AAGGTCGGACGGAACGACCCCTGCCCCTGCGGCAGCGGAAAGAAGTACAAGTACTGTCACGGTCGCTGAGCCCGGGGGCAGCCCTGTCAGCGCGCCTGCCGGACGGCTGACAGGCCGCATCCGAACCCGTACAGCAGCGCGAGGAACAGCGCGACCCCGCCGATCGCCTTGAGAACGCCGCCGATCGCCTCCAGCAGGCCCGAGGTGAAGATCGAGAGCGTCCGGCCTGCCAGGGCGGGCCCGCGGATGAGAGCCAGGCCGAGCAGCCCCGCGCCGAAGAGGCGGAGCGGATTCTCGCTGCCCCGCACGAACACCCGGCCGAGCCGCACCGACACTCCCAGAAACCCGACGCACGTCGTGAACGCGAGGGCGACGACCGCAACGGGCACCAGCAGCAGCCCGACGATCGAGGCCGCGAGAAAGGCCGCGAGGATCGGAGCAAAGACGAGGCCGAGGAACACGTAGAGCAGGTTGGCCTTCCAGCCCGAAGAGACGACCGCCGCCTGGCGGCTCATGTAGTCGAGCCTGAAATGAAGCGTGAGGAAGAGCACGAGGAGCGCGAGCCCGAGGCCGGCCAGCTCGATGACGAACTGCAGGCTCTCGGCCGACTGCCGCGAGGTGATGAACCCGAGAAACGGGATGCGCACTGCGGGCAGCGACTGCTTGTTGCCCGCCAGGTGCGCGCCTTTCTCGGCCGAAACCTTGCCCCCGAGCGAGACGACGTCGCCGTCGACCCGGGCGCCGGCCTTGAGGGTCGCGTCGGCGCCGAAGACCCACACCGAGCCCTCGACGGCCCCGCTCACGACCACGGCGCCGCCGACGCTGATCAGGTCGCCGCGGTGCACGCCGGTCACGACGATCGGACGGCCGAAGCTCAGGCCGCGGCGAGCCAGCAGATCCAGGCCGTTGAGCGTGAGAGCGAACACCTCCCTTCCGGACCGCAGCGACACGCGAACGGGAAACAGGCTCCAGATCTGGTTCTTGTCGCCCTTCGACTCGACGACCCCGACGCCCAGGCTGAGGCCCGAGTCTGCGTCGGCGATCTCGAGCAGGCTCGGCTGCACCACGATACGGCGCTGCGACTCCTGGGAATGAACCCTCAGGAACGAGAAGAGAGCCAGCAGACCCACCACGGAGAGAACCAGCCGCTTCACGGTACCCACCTCCTAGTCGAACAGGCGCAGAGGGTCCACGGGCACATTGTGGCGAAAGACCGTGAAGTGGAGGTGGGAGCCCGTGCTGTATCCGGTGTTGCCGACCTCGCCGATCGGCTGTCCCTGGGAGACCGCGGCTCCCCGCGCCACCAGGACGCGGTTCAGGTGCCCGTAGAGAGTCTGGTACCCGCTTGCGTGCGTCAGGATCACGTACTTGCCGTAGACCGGGCTCACGCCGGTCATCGCGACGCGCCCGGACATCGCCGCGACGACGGGAGTGCCGATCGGGGCGCTGATGTCCACGCCGTTGTGGTGCTCGCGCACCCCGGTGAACGGGTTCTGCCTCCAGCCGAACCGCGAGCTCAGCTCGCCTCGGCACGGCACGACCATGAGCCTGCCCAGCACGGAGTCGCGGACCGAAGCCGGGAGGCGTCCGCCGGGGATGAACAGGAACTGACCCGCGGCGATGATGTCGCTCTGGAGGTTGTTCCAGTCCAGAAGGCTCTCGAGGCTGATGCCGTAGCGGCTGGCGATCGCCCGCAGGGTGTCGCCGCGCCGCACCGTGTAGGCGAGGCCGTCGGCGTTGGGCGCGCGCAGCTGCGTGCCCGCCGACAACGAGCGGGCCCGACGGATGCTGTTGAAGCTGATCAACGTATCGACCGAGAGCCCGAGCCTCCGGGCGATCGCGGTGAGGCTCTCGCCGGGTCTCACGCGGTAGGAGCCGATCCTGAGGGTCTGCGGCAGGGGAGTCCGGCCTCCCCCCTCCCGAATCGGCTCGCTGATCAGGTAGCCGGCCAGGGCTTCCGCGGTGGCGGGAGCGCTCATGGCCAGACCGTCCGCCGGCAGGCGCCCTTGGCGCGTGCCGACCGCGGGCACGACCGCCAGGCAGATCAGCAGGCCCACGACCGGCAACGCCACGCCCGTCGGCAGACGCCGCCGGCGGCGGCGGAAAGCCAGGACGGCAGCCGGCCGGCGGATCTCCTGCGGCGGCGGCAGGCACAGACGGAGCGGTCTGCGGCTGACGTGCTGCTTCGCGAGCGCAGCAGTACCCATCGTTTCTCATATCGACAGGGTGCGATCCGTCCGTTAATATCCTTGGGAAGCGCGGATGCTGTGGAAAGCGCAATCACGGAATGACAGACGCTTGGTGGTGTTCCTCGCCGGCGCGGCGCTCGTCGTCCTGGGCATCGCCGGCCGCCTCATCCACCTGACGCTCGTTGCGCCCTCCGGGCTGCAGCAATCGCCGCTCGACGTGCCGGCGGTGGAGCGCGGCCCGATCCTGGACCGCAACGGCCGCATCCTCGCCATCACTACCGCCCTGGACTCGGTGGCCGCTTGGGTGCCGCACCTGCGCGACCCGGTCGCGGTTGCGCGGGCACTGGCCGAGGCCCTCGAAATGACGCCCGCCGCTGTGGCCGAACGACTCGCCTCGGGCGGCGGCTTTGTCTGGATCAAGCGCAAGATCACCCCGACCGAGTCGGCCCGGGTGAGATCGCTCATCGCCGCGGGCAAGCTGGGAGGCGTCAGCCTGCACCGCGAGTACGGGCGCAGCTACCCCGAGCGGCAGACGGCCGCTCACCTGCTCGGCTACGTCGGCGTGGACAACACCGGTCTGGACGGAATCGAGTGGAGCTTCGACAGCGAGATGGCCCCGCCGCAGGTCGGCAAGGGGGTTCGCGAGGTCTTCGGCAACCAGGTCTTTCTCACGATCGACCTGAACGTCCAGTACTTCGTGGAGCAGATCGCGGAGAAGGCCTGGCGCGAGACGGAGTCCGAGGCGGCCATTGTTCTCGTGATGGAGGCCCGCAGCGGCGAGATCCTCGCCTACGCGTCGCTGCCCTCCTTTGACCCGAACACCTACCGCGGCTATCCCGACGCCGCCCTGATCAACCGCCCCGCGCGCGTGGCCTACGAGCCCGGGTCGGTGTTCAAGATCTTCTCCATCAGCAGCCTCCTGCAGCTCGGCGCGATCACGCCCCAGGACGTCTTCTACGCGGGCGGCGTCTACGAGGACGCGCGGCACGGGATCCGCATCCGCGACCTGGGGGTCTACGGCCCTGTCAACGCCCAGAAGATTCTGCAGTACTCGTCAAACGTGGGCGCCGCGTACGCCTCCGAGCGCGCCTCGGCCGAGGATTTCTACGAGATGCTGCGCAGGTTCGGGTTCGGCAAGCCGACGGGAGTGCCCCTGGCGGGCGAGACCTCGGGCATCCTGCGCCCCCCCAGCGAGTGGTCGGCACGCTCCAAGGCCACGATCGCCTTTGGCCAGGAGATCTCGGTTTCGGCCCTGCAGGTGGTGGCCGCTGCCACCGCGATCGCCAACGACGGCCTGCTGATCAAGCCGCTGCTCGTGAGCAGGATCGTGTCGCCCGAGGGACGCCTGGTCAAGCGCTACGGCAGGGAGCCGGTGGCCGAGGTTCTCTCGCCCGAAGTCGCCCGAGCCGTGCTCGAGATGATGGAAACGGCCACATTCGAGGGCGGCACCGCGCGGAGGGCCCGGCTCGAGGGACTGCGGGTCAGCGCCAAGACCGGGACGGCCGAGGTGCGCGACCCCGCCACCGGCTCCTACTCCGAGGAGACCTTTATCGCTTCGTTCATCGGCATCTTCCCGACCGACGATCCCCAGTTCATCGTCTACGTGGTGCTCGACGGACCCAAGAAAGACACGTTCGGCAGCCGCACGGCCGCTCCGGTTTTCAAGGAGATCGCCGACAAGCTGGTGGCCCTGCGCGGCGTTCCGCGGGCGGGCACGGACATCGTTCGCCACCCCGGCTCGGTGGTCGTGCGGCCCGCAGCCCCAATCACGATCGGCGAGACGATGCCCGACCTGAGCGGGTCGCCCAAGCGCGCGCTGCTCGGACTGTTCGAGCGGCAGGACCTGAAGATCCTCATGCGGGGCGAGGGCTTCGTTGTGCACCAGAGCCCCGCGCCCGGCTCGCGGGTGACGCCGGGCATGACCATCACCCTCGACTTCGAATGAGCGTGCTCGAGCGCAACCTCGCGGCGATCGCAGCGCGCTGGCCGCGTCTGGTCGAGGAGCTGGCGTCGGCGGCGCCGGCCGGCGACGTGGATGTCTTTGCCTCCCGGTCGGGCGAGCCGACCGCGCGCTACGGAGGCCAACTCCTGCACAGCCTGGTAGATCCGGTCCGCGAGGCCGATCGCGTGGCAGCGGGCAGCCGCCGCCCCGATTCGACCGTCGCGGTGGTGTTCGGTTTCGGCCTGGGCTACGCGTGCGAGGCGCTCCTGCGGCTGGCGCCCCGGCTTCCGGTGCTGGCGATCGAACCCGACCCGGGGCTGTTCCTGCGGGCGCTCGCCGCGCGGCCCATGGAGGCGCTGCTCGCCGATCCGCTGCTGCAGCTGCACGTGTCAGCCGATCCGCAGCCGCTGGCGGCGGCGATCGACGCGGCGGCCGACGCCCTGCCGCTGGCCAGGCCATGCCTGCTGCGCCTGGCGGCCTCCGGCGCGCGCCACGCCGCCTACTTTGCCCGCGTCGAGCGGATGCTGGTGGCCGCGCGCGACCGCGGGCAGGTCAACGTCGACACCCTGCTGCGCTTCGCCGAACTGTGGGTGCGCAACCTCCTGCGCAACCTCGAACTGTTCCTCTCATCGCCGGGAGTGGAGAGCCTGGCCGGCGCCTTTGACGGCATTCCGGCTCTGGTTCTGGCCTCGGGCCCCTCCCTCGACGAAGTGCTGCCCCATATCCACGAGCTGGCGCGCCGCTGCGTCGTGATATCGGTCGACACGAGCCTGCGCGCCTGCCTCGCCGCCGGCCTGCAGCCCGACGCCGTGGTCCTCATCGACCCCCAGTACTGGAACAGCCGGCACCTCGACGGCACCCGTTCGCCGCGGACGCTCCTGGTCACCGAATCGGCGACGCACCCCCGCGCGCTGCGCCTCGCTCCGCCCGCGGCCTTCTTCATGAGCTCGCTCTTCCCCCTGGGCCGTTTCGTCGAGTCCTTCGGAGCCCGCAAAGGCGAGCTGGGTGCGGGCGGATCCGTGGCGACGACCGCCTGGGACCTCGCGCGGATGTGCGGGGCACGGCCGGTGGTGATGGCGGGGCTCGACCTCGGCTACCCGGGCCGGGCCACTCACTTTCGCGGCGCCTTTTTCGAGCACCGCTTTCTCGCCGTGGCGGGCCGCACAGAGCCGGCCGAGCAGCACGCCTTTGCGTACCTCAGCGGCGCCGATCCCTTTCCCGTACGGTCAAACAGCGGGGAGACGGTTCTCACGGACCGGCGCATGGCCGTCTACGCGTCGTGGTTCGAGACCCAGGCAAAGCGCCACCCCGACGTTCCGACCCTGACCCTCTCGCGAGGAGGCGTCGCGATCGCCGGCATCCGGCCCGCCGCGCTCGCCGAGGTGCTCGCGATGCCGCAGCGCAGGCCGCAGATCGACGAGCGGATCGGCCGGCTGCGGGAGGCTGCACGCGGGCAGGACGGGCGGCCGGCGGTCGCCTGGTCCTCGCTCGCTCAGGCCCTCGACCGGCTGCTGGGCGAGCTCGCCGCAGCCCGCGAGGTGGCCGCCTCGGCCATGGCGGCGGTCGAACGGGCTGCCGCCGGCCCCGGCGCCGCCGCGCAGGCGCTGGCGGAGATCGACCGCTGCGACCGCCGCATGCTCAGCCTCGGCTCGCGCGACGTCCTGAGCTTCCTGATGCAGCCCCTGATCCACGCGGTGATGCACGGTCCTGCGGCCGGCGACCCGCTCGCCCGCACCCGCGAGCTCTACGGCCAGATCGCCCGCTCGGCGGCGGTGCATCAGCGCCTCGTTGCGCAGGCTCTCGCCCGCCTGCCCGACAGAGCGCTCAAGGGTCCTTTGGGGAGTGCCGATCAGTAGAACAGGGGTGCGGGCACCAGGTCCCGGCTCTCGCAAACGGTATGCTCACCGACGTCCAGGCATACCGTTTTTTTTGCCTAGTGCCGGCGGCGGGCGAGCGAGATGATCAGCTCGACTTCGCCGACCGTCGAGCCCACGCGGTTGGCGATCGCGGCGGGGGCCAAGCCTTCGCGCTCGAGCATCAGCACCCTCGCCTCCAGCGACGGCTCCGGGGCCGGCCTGGCGGGAGGCGGGGGGGGCGCCGAGCCCTCAGTCGGCGAGGCAGCCCCGTCGGCCGCGGCGCGCTCGACGCCGCGGGCCGCCGCCGGCCGGGCGAGGTGAGAGTACACCCTGCGGCTCGCCTCGTGCTTCTCGCCCTCGCGCCGCAGCAGAAGGATCTTCCGGTCGGCGTCGGCCAGCAGCTGCGTGAGCTGCGCGATCCGGTCCTCGAGCAGGGCCACGTTGCGGTCCGTCGTGCGGTTCATCTCCACCATCACCGAGGCGAGCTCGTCGCGGATCTCAGCCGCGGGGTCCAGGCGCGCGACGCTGCGATCGATGCGGGAACGCAGAACCAAGTAGACCGCGGCCAGCCCGGCCACGACAACCGCGAGCACGACAAACAGATTCGCCATGGATCCCGGCGCCTAACCGCGAATGTCCACGTGCTGGCCGAGCTCCGGGTCGGTGAACGCGGCCTTGCGCTCGCTCGTCGGAGCCGGCTCGGGCGAACGCCGCCTGCGGCGGCCCCAACGGCGGCGGCCCTCCTTGTCCTTGATCGCCTCGGCGCCGTCGCCGGCGTTCCTGGTCTCGTTGACCTGGGTGTCGCGCGTCTGGGCCTCGCGGACCAGCTCGGAGGCCGCCTGGGCCTGCGCCTGCGGAGGCGCCTGCTGCTGCACCGCCTGCTCACGGCCGACCTGGTTCGCCTGCGAGAAGATCGTCTGCAGATCGATAGGCAGCAGGGGCATCCGCTATCCCTTCCGCGTGTAGTCCTCTTCGAGAGGCTCGTACTTCGTGACCCGGATGCTGCCCTGGTCGAGGAGGAACGTCACCGCCTTGTGCTCGTTGCGGATGACGAGGCTGGCGTCCCTGATGAAGATCTTGACGTTGGCGAATACGTTCTCCGATGCGGAGATCTTGCCCACGCGCTTGATCGAGGACAGGTGCGCCTGCAGCTCCTGCACGCCGGCGCTCGCGTCCTTGATCGCCTCCAGGGCCGCGGACCGCTTTTCCAGCTGCTCGGCCAGGTATGTCTCTTTCTCGTCGGGGAGCTTCTTCTGCACGCGCTTGAGCGTCTGCAGCGTCTTGATGTTGCGCTCCAGCTCCTCTAGCTCCTTGCGCCGTTCGCCGATCGTGGTCTCGAGCTCGACGAGGCGCTCCTTGCTCTTGGGGTCGTAGCCGACCTCCAAGACGGTCTCCGTGCCGGCCACCGACCCGAGGTTCTTCGCGTTGATCTCCTCGGCCGCGCGCAGGCGTCCACCCACGATCGAGGCCCTCTTGCCCTGGCAGACGATCTTGCGGTCGGCGTCGACCAAGGAATGGATGAGGCCCTCGCTGGCGACGACGTTCTCGCCGGCCTCGACGTGGGCGTGCTCGATGAACTTGGCGAAGACGCTCTTGCCCGCCGACACCCTCCCGCCGCCCTTGCCGAGGATGCCCTGGTGGACGATGATGTCGCCTTCGGCCTCCAGATGCGCCTTGCCGACGTTCCCGTGGACTTCGATGTTGCCGGCCGCCTTGACCGTGAACCCGTCGTCGATACCGCCCTTGACGATCACGCCGCCGAGAAACAGGATGTTGCCCGTGTGCAGGTTGACGTCGCCGTTGACGGTGTAGACCGGCTCGACGTTCACCTTGCCCTGCACCAGCAGCACCTGGCCGTTGATCTCCGCAATGGCCGTCATCCCGTCCTCGGCGAGGCGGACGTTCTTGCCCACGTTGAGCGTGATGTCGCGGCCGGCCTTGGCGGGCAGCATCCTGCCGGTCACCGTGCGGCCCTCGTGCCCCTGGCCCGCCGGGATCTTCCTGGCGACGATCTGTCCGGCCACCACGTTCTCCACGAGGTTCAGCTCGCGGAAGTCCACGCGGCCGTTTTTCTCCTTGAGGACCGGCGCGCGCTCGGTTTTGAAGCTGTACTCGATCCGCGCGTCGGCGCCGTCCTCGGCCGGCGCTCCTTGGGCGACCAGGACCCTCGTGTTGTAGCGGGGCGAGTCCTCGAGGCCGCGCAGCACGTCCTCCTGGATTCCGTAAACGACGCCGTTGTTGCTCAGGACGGCGATGAGCCCATCGAAGGTCAGGTCTGCGCCGTTGATGCCGGGAGGCCTCAGCTCGACGTAGGCCTTCATCTCCTGTTCGGCCAGCTCCACGGTGGCGACCGCGTCGCCGGCGGGGTTGTAGTCAAAGGTGCCCACCTGCACGAACTCGCCGTCCGCGCGGCGGACCACGCGGCTCACCATGGCCAAGTCGTAGTCCACGACGTTCCTGCGGCCGAGGGCCTGCAGGGCCATCTGCTCCGTGACGCGGGGGGCCTTGCCCTGGGGCCGCGTGACCTTGAGCAGCACGCTGCCCGGCACGAGCTTGACGAAGATCTCCCCGGGGCGGGCCGCCTCCTCGGCGGCCGCCTCGCCGGGTTCGGCTCCGGCTCCTGCGGCCCCGTCGGCGAGGGGCGCGACCGCGACCAGGGTCGACTGGTAGACCTGCACGACCCAGGGCTTGCGGCCGACGCCAAAGAAGCCCCGATCGCCGCGCGTGACCACTTCGTACTCGAGCCGCTCGACGGGAAGGCCGAGCTGGACCGCCGCGCTTTCGAGAGCCTCCTCGAGGCTCGAGGCCTCGACGCGGATCGCGCGCGTTTCCCGGTCCCGGACGGCCTGCTGCGCCATGAAATCCTGTATCTGGCTCAGCCTGACCAAGCCGGACCTCCTTGATCGCGCTGCGGGGCTAGACGATCCCCTTGCGCACGCTCGTCAGCTTGGCTCGCAGACGCATGATCGCCTTGGTGTGGAGCTGGGAGATCCGCGACTCGGTGACGCCGAGCACGTGGCCGATCTCCTTGAGCGTCAGGTCCTCGTAGTAGTAGAGCACGAGGACCTTCTTCTCCTTGTCGGGGAGCTCCTGGATCGCCGCCATGATCACCTGCTTGATCTCGCCCTTCTCGACGATGATGTCGGGGTTCATGCTGGCGGGGCTCTCGATGCTCTCTCCGATGGAGATCTTGTCGTCTTCTTCGCCGGCGTACCACACGTCGTTGAGGGACAGCATCGATGTTCCGCTGATCTTCAGGATCAGGTTCTGCAGCTCGTCGACGGAGATGCTCATCGCCGCCGCGATCTCCTCGTCGGTCGCGGCCCGGCCCAGATGCGCCTCGAGGGTCCGGATCGCCTCCTCGAGCTCCCGGGTCTTCTGCCGCACCGAGCGCGGCACCCAGTCGATCGAGCGCAGCTCGTCGAAGATGGCGCCGCGGATGCGGGTCACGGCGTAGGTCTTGAACTTGACGTGCTTTTCCGGGTCGAATTTCGCAATCGCGTCAAAGAGGCCGAACACCCCGTAGCCGACCAGGTCGTCGAACTCGACGTTGTGGGGCATGCCGATCGCGACCTTGCCCGCCACGTACTTGACCAGCGGGGCGTACTGGCGCACGAAATGGTCGCGGATCTTGGCATCTCGCGTCTTTCGGTACAGGTCCCAGAGCTCGTCTTCGCTCTTGCCGCCCAGCCTGCCGACGCTCCGCTTAGCCTTCATGGTCCCTCTTGAGCCAGGTTCTCAGCGCCCGCGCGGCAAGCGTCGGGTCTGTGTTCATGTCAGCGGCGTCAGTCGCCCCCGATCGCCTCCGCGGCGACCGGCCGGCGGCCGGCGACTCGGGTTGTTCCACGTCCAGACCGTCGAAGCTCGGCAGCGACTCGACGTCGTCGGCCGCGGATCCCGCGGCCGCCTCCCTCACGACCTCGGCCTCCGCGGCGGGCGGCTCGCCCGGGACCTGAGGGCTGTCCGGAGCCCCCGAGCCGGCGCTTTCGGGCTCCACCGGCACGGCGTCTTCGGCCGCTTCAGGCGCCTCTTCGAACTCCCCGGCCAGCGGGTTTTCCTCCGGCAGGATGATGTCCACGGCCGGCGTCGCGGGCTGCGCAGACGGCGCCTCGGCGGGCTGGGCGCCGGCGAACAGCTCGGGGAGGAAGCGCTGCAGCACGGTCACCGTGGCCAGGCCCAGTCCCCCAAAGACCACCGCGCCCGCAAGGGCGCGAACGAGGACTGTGGCGAATGGCACTCCGCCTGCCGACCCCGCGAGGAGAGCCACCACGAGGGCCAAACCGGCGAACACCGCCGCTAATCGGTACCTCATGCGAGCTTCCGCTCCAGCTTACGCAAACCCGCATCTCCGGTCAAGGACGGGCCGGGCCCGCCGGCGGCACGAGGAGGCTGTCGCCGAAGGGCCGGGCCCGCCGGCGGCACGAGGGGGCTGTCGCCGAAGGGCCGGGCCCGCCGGCGGCCGCCCTGTCCCAGCCAGGACTGCGCCCCGAGGGGGCTCAGGCCGAGGGCGCCGTCCCGACGGCGCCTTCGGGCGGCCTGGAACCGAACAACCGCTTGAGAAACCCGGAGATCCCGCTGCCCTCCTTGTACTCGAAGTTCTCGAGCCTGCTCAGGATGTGGCGTACGCACATGGCGGCCTTGCTCTTGGGATCGACGGCGAAAAACGGCTTCTGCTTGATGACCGACTGGTGCACGATCTCGTCGTCGAACACGAAGCCCAGATAGTCGACCTTGAGGTTGAGGAACTGCCCGGCAATGCTGATCACGCGCTCGGCCACCTTTCGCCCCTCCGAGACGCTCTTGACCCGGTTGATCACCAGCTTGAGGCCGAGCTTGAGGTTGTCGATCTCCGTCGCGATGATCTTGATGATCCCGTAGGCGTCGGTGATGGCGGTCGGCTCCGGCGTGGTGACGATGATCACGTCGTCAGCCGCGGCGATAAACGAGAGCACGTTGTTCGAGACCCCCGCGCCGGTGTCCACGATGAGCACGTCGGCGCTCGACAACTCCTGCAGCTCGGCGACGAACTTGTCGCGCTCCTCCTCGTTCAGGTTGGCGATCTTGGAAAAACCCGACGCTCCCGCCACGATCTGGATCCCGTAGCGCGTGTCCTGGATGATGTCCTTCATGGTCTTCTGGCGGCGGATCAGGTGGTACAGGTTGTACTTCGGGATGATGCCGAGCACGACGTTGACGTTGGCGAGGCCGAGGTCAGCGTCCATCACCACGACCCGCTTTCCGAGCTCGGCGTAGGCCAGGGCCAGATTGATTGCGATGTTGGTCTTGCCCACGCCTCCCTTGCCGCTGGACACGGTTATGATGCGGGTCCTGCCCCGGGTGCCTCCTCCGTTGTTGGGATTCCCCCGGCTCTTCATCAACTCCCTGAGTTTTTCCGCCTGGTCAGTCATCACGCGCTCCGTGCCTTGGTGGTTTCCGCGTATCGCGACTCGAGCCGTTGCCGGTCGATCCTCAATCCATCAAGCATCCGCAGCAGTCTCGCCACCGTGGCCGCCTCCAGGTCCTGGGGAACCAGCTGACCGTCGGTGAGGTACGAAATCGGCTTCTGGTGCTCGATCAGCGGCCCCAGGATGTTTCCCACCCGCGATGTTTCGTCGAGCTTGGTGACGATCACCGCCCTGTAGCGGAACGGCTCGAACTGGCGGAGGATCTCCTCCACGTCCGAGCCCTTGGTTGTGGCGCTGATCGCCAGGTGCACCTCGTTGCGGCCTCCGCAGGCGCCCAGGATGTCCTTGATCTCGCCGAGCTTCTGGAAATCCCCCGGGCTCTTCCCTATGGTGTCTACGAGCATAATATCGACATCCTGCGACAGGGAGATCACCTTCTCGAGCTCGGCCCGTGATTCGGCAAAGGCCGCCGGCAGCTGCATGATCTCCGCGTACGTCTCGATCTGCTTGCGCGCCGCGATCTTGTAGTTGTCGATCGTGACCATCTTGACCCGGCGGGCGGTTCCGCCGTCGCGGGCGAAGCTGTACATGGCGGCGAGCTTGGCGATGGTGGTCGTCTTGCCGACTCCGGTGGGACCCACCACCGTGATGATGAGGGGCCCCTGAGCCGGCGTCGGCGAGCGCCAGATGCGGATTGCGTCGCCGATCTGCTCGAGCACGGCGCGGTCCACCGCCGCGGTGTCCGCCAGGTCCTCGAGGGAGAACTCGCGGCCGATCCGGCTCACGATCCCGTCGACGAACGTCGGCGGGAAGTCGTTGCCGCCGAGCAGGTCGCGGACTCGCGACAGGGCGGGGTGCCCGGCGGAGGGGGCCGAGGGGGCGGCGGGGGCCGCAGTCCGGATGTCGCGCTTGAGGGACTTCAGCTCGTCGAGGATCAGCTGCATCGCCTGTTCGCGCCGGGCGCTCTCCAGGATCTTGCGCTTCTCCGACTCGACGTCCCTGCGCTTGTCCTCGCCGGCCAGGTATCCCGTGATCTCGATCCCTTCGCGGCCGAACAGCCCCAGCACCCGGCCGATGCGGATGCTGCGGTGCGACAGCACGCGCGCCGCCGGGCCGTACTGGGTGCGCATCTTCTCGAGAGCCTCGCCCTGGGTACGCGCCTGGATGGTGAAGTACTGCATCTTACGGAACCGCCTCCCATGTGATCTCGCCCACCGACTGGACGCTGATATCGGGATCCACCTCCGGCACCGACATCACCACCAGGTGCGGAAGCTCCCGCGATGTCGAGGCCTTGACCAGAGGCCGGGCCGCCTCGGAGCAGAGGATCACCACGCGACGGCCCGACTCCTGGGCCCTGCGCACGGCGTTGGACGCGGCGTTGATCCACTTGCGCCGCAGCTGCGGCTCCAGCCCGGCCGAAACGCCCTCGGCGGTCTCGACCCGCGAGTCGATGATCTTCTGCTCGAGCGACGGCTCGAGGGTCAGGACGTGCAGCACGCGATCCTCGTCGGCGTTCGCCAGGGAAATCTGCCGGCCGATACTCTGGCGGGCCTTTTCCACCAGGATCGCCACGTTGGTGGTGACCCCGCCGTAGTCGGCCACCGTCTCGAGGATCGTGACGATGTTGCGGATCGACACCTGCTCGCGCAGCAGCCCCTGCAGCACCTTCTGGATGAGCCCGGTCGGGTTGGGCAGCTTGAGAGCGGCCTCGACCACCGCCGGGTAATCGCTCTTGAGCGTGTCGAGGATCGACTGCACCTCCTGGCGCCCCAAGATCTCGGCGGCGTGCCTCTTGATGATCTCCGTGAGGTGCGTCGCGATGATCGACGGGGGGTCGACGACCGTGTAGCCCAGGCGCTCGGCGCGCTCACGCTCGGCCTCTCCAATCCAGATCGCGGGCAGGCCGAAGGCCGGGTCGCGGGCGGCCTCGCCCGAGATCTCCTCTTTGACGTCGCCGGGGTTGATCGCGAGGTACTGGTTCATGCGGATGCGGGCGCGCCCGACCTCGACTCCCTTGATCTTGAACACGTACTCGGGCGGTTCCAGGCGCATGTTGTCGATGATGCGGATGCGCGGCACCACGATCCCGAGGTCCAGGGCCGCCTCCCTGCGGATGCGCGTGATGCGGTCGAGCAGCTCGGCGCCCCGGTCCTTGTCCACGAGGGGGATCAGGCCGTAGCCGAGCTCCAGCGACAGGGGGTCGAGGGGAACGACCGGCGACACCTCGGCCGGCGCCTCGGCTGCCTTGCCCGCCGCCTTCAGCCTGGCTTCCTCCTCGCGGGCGATCGCCCGGCGCTGGAGGTTGACCGCCCCGAAGACCAGGAGGCCGGACATGGGGAACAGCACGTACCACGGGAACCCGGGCAGGATCCCGAGCACCGCCAAGATGGCGGCCGCGATCCAGTAGGGGCGCCCCTCGGCTGCGAACTGCTTGGTGACGTCGCGGCCGAACGACGCCTCCGACACCGAGCGCGTGACGATGATGCCGGTCGACGTCGAGATCAGGAGGGCCGGCAGCTGGGTCACGAGGCCGTCGCCGATCGCCAGCGGGATGTAGGTGTCCAGCGCGGTCTGGAACGACTCCCCGAGGAGGGTCATCCCGATGATGAAGCCGCCCACGATGTTGATGACCGTGATGAGGATGCCCACCTTGACGTTGCCCGCCACGAACTTCGACGAGCCATCCATGGCGCCGTAGAAGTCCACCTCCTTCTGGAGGTTGGCCTTGCGCCGGGTTGCCTCTTCTTCGGTGATCAGCCCCGAGTTGTACTCGGCCTCGATGGCCATCTGCTTGCCGGGAAGGGCATCGAGGGTGAAGCGGGCGGCCACCTCGGCCACGCGGGTCGAACCCTTGGTGATGACGAGGAACTGGACCGCGATGATGATCAGGAAGATGACGAAGCCGATCACGTAGCCGCGGGTGCCCTCGGTGCCCACGACGAACGTCGAGAAGGCGCGGATCAGCCGGCCGTCGAACCGGCTGCCCTGCGACAGGATCAGGCGCGTCGACGACACGTTGAGGGCCAGCCCGAACACGGTGAGAATCAGCAGAAGGGCCGGGAAGACCGTGAACTCCAGCGCGTGCCTCATGTACAGGACGATCAGGATCACGAGAAGCGCCAGGATCAGGTTGAGCGCCATCAGCGCGTCGAGCAGCACCGTCGGCAGCGGGATGATCATCATCATGACCACCGCCACGACGCCGATGCCGACAAAGATGTCGCTCGGCTGCCGGAACATCCCGCGCATCACCCCTTGTGCGTCCGCCAACTCTGCCTCCACGGCGGGGACTCTCGCCTCGCCTCTCGTCCGTCACCGCGGGGTCCTGCGGCCCGGCGCCCAGCCCCCCGCGCGCCTATCCGGCCTTTTGTCCCAGGCGGTAGATCTCGGCCAGGATCCGCGCCATCACCTCGTAGTACTTCTCCGGGATCACGTCGCCGATCTCGACTTCGGCGTAGAGCGCCCGCGCCAGCGGCCGGTTCTCCACCAGGGGCACGCCCGCCTCCGCGGCCACTTCCCGTATGCGCGCCGCCATCGAGTCGACTCCCTTGGCCACGACCGTCGGCGCCGCCATGGTCTCGCGCTCCCAGTCGAGGGCCACGGCATAGTGGGTCGGGTTCGTGATCACCACGTCGGCGCGGGGCACGGCCGCGAGCATGTTCCGGTTCATGATCTCCCTCATCCGCTCGCGCAGCCGGCTGCGGATCAGGGGATCGCCCTCGTACTGCTTGCGCTCCTCCTTGATCTCCTGACGCGACATCTTGAGCGATTCCAGGTGCTGCCAGCGCTGAAAGAGGTAGTCGGGCAGCGAGAGCACCAGCAGGACAATCGCCACCTCGGCCACGATGCGAAAGACCATCGAGGCGAAAAAGGTGATGCTCGCCAGCAGCGGCGCCGTGGCCATGGTCGATATGCGGGGAACCGCCGCCCGTACGTTCAGCCAGACGATCACCACGATCACGGCGACCTTGAGCAGGTTCTTCGCCAGGTTGAAGAAGGCCTCGCCCGAGAGGAAAGCCCGCTGGAAGAAGCGCCCGAACCTGGGCACGATCCTGTTGAAGTCGGGCGTGATCGGCTTGACCGAAAACAGGAAGCCGACCTGGAAGAGGTTGGCGGCGATGGCGGTCACGACCGCGGCCGCGAGCACCGGCGCCGTGATCGACACGAGCCAACGCACGAACAGCATGCCCAGCCT
This sequence comes from uncultured Spirochaetales bacterium, assembly GCA_964552235.1. Lineage (GTDB taxonomy): Bacteria > Spirochaetota > Spirochaetia > SZUA-6 > CAVTHK01 > CAVTHK01. The sequence continues at coordinate 15,591 of CAZKGO010000091.1, forward strand.
CCGGTCGCTGGTCACGTCGATCTCGGTGGAGCTCTTGAGGAAGAACTCCAGCATCTCGGCCATGCCCGTGAGCATGGTGCGGGCCATGAGCGCCAGCATGACCGTGGAGGCGAGCAGCACCAGCGCCGCGGTGAACTCGGCGCTCTTGGCGACCTTGCCCTCCTCGCGCGCCTTCCGCAGCTTGTGCTCGGTCGGTTCCTCGGTGCGGCCCTCGTCCTCGGCCGCGAAGCGGAGCCGGGGGCCCCCGAAGAGGGCCAGCGGCTGCGGCAGCAGAGCCAGGAGGCGGGGCGCACCGGGCCAGGGCATGATCATCGGCTCACCTCGCCCCTCAGGTCCGAGAACAGCCGCAGCATCTTCTCGAACGTGGCGTCGATCAGCCCCCCGAACGCCTCCAGGAGGAACGGCAGCGTCGCCAGCAGCAGCAGAAAGGCGACCCCGATCGCCAGGGGGAATCCCATGACCAGGATGTTCATCTGCGGCGCCGCCTTGGCCAGGAGCCCCATGGCGACCGAGACGAGCAGGAGGGTGCCCAGGATCGGAAGCGAGATGGTGAGCGCGGAGGCGAACAGCTGCCCCAGGCCGTCGCCAAAGAGTGGCAGCAGCGCCTCGCGGCGAGCCGCGAGGTCGGCGGCCCGCACCGACGCGAACGAGCGGTAGACGCCCACCAGCATGAACTTGTGGAATCCGCCCATCGCCAGGAACACGAACATCGCCGCGATGTTGTAGAACTGGCCCATCAGCGGAATCTCGACCTGGGCCAGCGGGTCGAACACCTCCGAGGCCCCGAAGCCCATCTGGACCGCGAAGAACTCGCCGGCCATCTGGAAGACCGCGAAGATCATGACGAGCATGAAGCCGATGATGATCCCGATCAGGGCCTCGCCCAGGATCAGCAGGAAGTACTGCACGGTGTCCGACGGCAGTCGATAGCCGACCTCGACCACGTACGGCAGGCTCATCGCCGACACGAACAGGCCCAGGCCGATCTTGGCCTCCTGGGGGATCGCCTCGCTGGAAAGCAGCGGCGCCACCTCGATCATGGCGAGCACGCGCACGAACACGAGGAACAGCAGCTGGAAGTTCAGCACGAAGAGCTCGATGGCGCGCCTCCCCCCCTACCCGCCCATCTCGGGAATGCGCTCGAACAGCCGGGCAGTGAACTGGGCCAGCGAGGTGAACATCCAGGGGCCCAGCAGCATGAGCGTCCCGAGAATGGCCGCGATCTTGGGAACAAAGGTGAGCGTCTGCTCCTGGATCGACGTCGTCGCCTGAAGGATCGAGATGATGAGGCCCACCAGCAGGCTGATCAGGAGTATGGGGGCCGACAGCAGGAGGATCTGCAGGACCCCGTCCCGCATCACGTTCACCACGAATCCGAGGCTCATCCTCACCCCCTACCTGAAGCTGCGCACCAGCTGCATCGTGATCAGGCCCCACCCGTCGACGAGCACGAACAGGATCAGCTTGAACGGCAGCGAGATCATGACCGGCGGCAGCATGATCATGCCCATCGACATCAGCGTCGAGGCGACGACCATGTCGATGATGATGAACGGGATGAACAACAGCACCCCGATCTTGAACGCGACGGTGAGCTCGTGCAGCACGAAGGCCGGTATCAGGACGTAGGTCGGCACATCGGCGAGGGTGTCCGGCTTGGCCAGGCCCCGCATCGTCATGAACAGCCTCACGTTGGCAAAGTCCCGGCCCATCTGCCGGGCCATGAACAGGCGCAGCGGCGCCTCGGTGCGGGCGAACACCTCCGCCAACCCGATCTGCTCGCGCGCGAACGGCTCGAAGGCGTTGGAATAGATCTCCTGGAACGTCGGGAACATGACGAACAGCGTGAGGAACAGCGCGATGCCCATCAGGACCTGGTTGGGCGGCACCTGTTGCAGAGACAGCGCCCGCTTGACGAAGTCGAACACGATGGCGATGCGCAGAAAGGCCGTCATCAGCACGAGGATCGAGGGCGCGAGGGTGAGCACGGTGAGCAGCAGGAGCAGCTGCACCGACAGCGCCACTTCCCGCGCATCCTGCGCCGCGCGCACGTTGAGATCGACGAACGGCAGCGTCGTCGGGCTGATGACCCTCGCGGCCCCGCGGCCCGCAGGCGCCGCCTGGGCCGGCAGCAGCGCGGCGGCCAAGACCGCAAGCAGCAGCGCTGTGGCCAAGAGTTTAGCGGACTTCATTCCCCCCCCGGTTCCAAGAGCTCTTCGGTCGGTCTACATACGCTTCAGTCTGTCCTTTTGCCGCCTCAGAAAGGCGAGGCTGTCATGCGGGGCCTCGCCCCGCGTTCCGGTCGCTCCCGAGAACATCGCGCCGAGGAGCCCGGCAAAGCTGCGGCGAGGCCGCGGCGCTTCGGGGCTCTGGGCCGCCGCCAGGCGCACCGCGTCGAGGCTCTCCTTGTCGGCGATCTCGGCCACGAGCGAGACGCCGGAATCCGAGGCTCCCACCAGGTAGACCGACACGCCCACCTCCACGAGGTACAGGGCGCGGGAGCCCGTGAGCGAACGCTGCCCGAGCACGCGGATCAGCTCGCTTTCGGGCCGCACGGGAGCCACGCTGCGACGCAGCAGATGGAAGAACAGGTAGATCACCCCGACCACGGCGGCGAGGACGAGCACCATGCGCACGAAGTCCCACGTGGAAACCAGGGGCTGCGGCCGCGCGGCTGCGGTCCCGCCTCCGGCCTCCTCGCCGATCGTGATCAACTGTTCAGGGTTTGTCGTCGCTTGCGCGAACAGACCCCCGCTGGCCGCCGCCAGCAGGAGAACAATGGCGAACCTCAAGTGACCCCTCCCAGAGCACTTGCGGCTATTATACAACAGCCCTCGCGTTATTGCCAGTGGGTGCGGCAAAAAAGCCGCGAGGGCGTGTCCTACACCCCCATGTCGCTCATCCGCTCGGCCTGCGAAACGATCTCCGTGACGCGCACGCCGAAGTTCTCGTCGATGACCACGACCTCGCCCTTGGCGATGAGCTTGTGGTTGACCAGGACGTCCACCGGCTCGCCGGCGAGCTTGTCCAGCTCGATGATCGAGCCCTCGCCGATGGTGAGGATGTCCTTGACGAGCTTGCGCGTGCGGCCGAGCTCCACGGTCAGCTCCATGTAGACGTCCATCAGCAGCCCGATGTTGCCGGGCTCCGAGGCCGGCGCGCTGCCCTGCAGCGACGGGAACTGGACAGGCTGGACGTTCGGCGCGCCGGGGGCGCCGCCGAAGCCCATCGGGCCGGCGGCCGGCGCAAAGGCAGCCGC
>CAZKGO010000092.1:0-18553 GCA_964552235.1 uncultured Spirochaetales bacterium
TTACTTCCGGCGCATACACGCCAGAAGATCAGCGGGTGCGCCATGCCAGGCGCACAGGCGGCCGGGGCGCAGCCGGGCGCTCCGCCCCGCCAGGGCCTCGGTCCTACTTCTTCATCGCCTTGCAGTAGGCGCCCACGTCGGCAAGCATCTGGTCCCCGCCCTGCTCGCGCCACTTCTTCGCAAGCTGGGCGATCCCGGCGTCGAGACCGATCTTGCCCATCATGATGTCCATGGAGTAGCGGTTGTAGATCTCGGTCACGCCTCCCGAGTTGTCGAGCTCGGCGTTCGTCACGATCGGGATCAGGTTCTTGACCTGGTTGCGGGTCGCCACCTTGACGCTCTCGACGGCCCGCTCCCGCGCAGGCTCGGTGCGGGGCAGGTAGTTGGTCTCCAGCGGCCAGGCGACGTGGCCCCAGGCCGGGGGTGCGCCCACCCGTTGGCCGCGAAGTTCTCGTTCTTCCTCTGGAGCGCCACAGCTCCTCGCTCTTCATGATGAAGCGATAGGCCGACAGGTCCTGCCTGCGCGGCCACAGGTGGATGCGGCTGCCGGAATACTCGACCAGGTCGATGAGCGACACGACGGCCACGTCCCAAAACGGGTACAGCGTGACGAGAGCCACGAGCCCCATCAGGATGGTGAGAAAGACGTCGAAGGCCCGCCCGCCCTGGTTCCGCATGACGCTCGCCGCCCCCTAGTAGACCCCCTGCCGGTTGAGCGCCCTGGCCATGCGGTTGGCGGCCACCAGCCGCCCGAAGTTCACGACGGACTTGAACGGCCCCGCGGCCGTGGCGATGCTGAAGCGCCCCTCGGCCAGCCCGATGCGATAGACGTAGGTGTCGATGATGTCCGACACGCGGTAGACGGCCGGGTGGTAGAGCACCAAGATCTGCTCGAAGCCCGCCTGCATGAGGTTGCCGATCCGCAGGATGAGCAGCACGACGATGGTGGACAGGAGCGCCGGCAGGGTGATGTGCAGCACCCGCTGCAGGCGGTTGGCCCCGTCGATCGTGGCGGCCTCGTAGAGCTGGGGATCGATTCCCGCGAGGGCGGTTATGTAGATCACCGTGTTCCAGCCGTACTCCTTCCGTATCATCGAGAACACGAGAGTCCCGCGGAAGTACCGCTCGTCGGTGAGGAACCCGACCGGGCGGCCGCCGAGGAGCCTGATGACCTCGTTGACGATGCCGCCGTCGGTCGAGAGCATGTTCACGAGGATCCCCCCGAGGACCACCCAGGAGATGAAGTGCGGCAGGTAGATCAGGGTCTGGACCGTGCGTTTGGTGCCGACGTGCCGGATCTCGTTGAGCAGCAGCGAGGCGATGATCGGGGTGGGAAAGCCGAAGACGAGGCGGGTGAGGCTGATGACGATCGTATTCGCGAAGACCTGCGAGAATTTGTCGAGGCCGAAGATGTAGCGGAAGTGTTTGAGCCCGGCCCACGGGCTCCCGAGAATCCCTTTGATGATGTTGAAGTCCTTGAAGGCGATGACCACGCCGTACATCGGCGGGTAGTGGAACACGACGTAGTAGGCCGCGGCCGGCAGCAGCAGGAGGTAGAGGCTGCGGTGTTACCAGAGATAGCCGGCGAGGGTGCGGCGGTCGCCGATGATCGAATGCGATGCGGCCATGGGAGCCTCGCCTCATCAGACCACGGGTCCGCGCCGGCCGGACCCCGCAGCGGCTGGCCAGGGCGTCTGCGGCCGGCCTGCCGCCCCGCGCTCCCGGGCTCTCCAGGTGCTGCAGGATCCGCCCCACCCCGCGTCCATCGCCGTCACGGCCGCGAAGTAGCCGGCCAGTATGGCCTCGCGGCTGCCGCCCGGCTGCCCGGGCGCCGGGGCCGAGGCGATCTGCCACGGATGCATCGGGTCGCACGGCACGCTCGCGAAAACGCAGCCCTCGATGTGCCCGTCGTAGAGCTCGGCCGGATGGTTGGCCCGGTCCCACGGGCTGTGGGGCGCCGGCTCGTGGACGCTCAGGTAGGAAGGCGGCCCGTTGGGCTCCTGCTCCTCGAGGAACTCGAGAGCGTTGTCGGTGATCACGTCGGTGATGCGGCGCGGCTCGGTGTAGATTTCTGCGCCTCGCAGCATCGGAGCCCCGAAGTAGGGACCCCCGTCCTGGGCGTGCACGCGCCAGAAGGAGAAGCCCTTCTGCGGCCGCGTGGCGTCGCCGAGGTGCCGCTTGCCGCTGAGACCGCAGCGGTAGCCGGCGGCGGCGAGTGAGTCGGTGCAGCCGGGCAGGCCCCTCAGGTACTCGATGAGGACGCTCGGCTTGCCGTACTCGACCGGAACGTTGCCGCGCCAGATCCAGTCGTGGACACCGTGCTGCGAAGGGATGCGGCCGGTCAGCAGCGACGCGCGGGCGGGAGAGCAGGCGGGAGTGGCGCAGAAGAAGTTGTCGAAGCGCATCCCTTCGGCCGCCAGCCGGTCGAGGTTGGGCGTGCGGATCCCCGGGTTGCCCGCGCACCCCATGCCCAGGCGGCTTGGTCGCCGGTGAGAATCACGACGACGTTCGGTCTCCGGTTGGCGCCTGTCGGCGGTCCCTCAGCCGAGGCCGAGCTCGGAGCCCAGGTCCGCGACGGTGCGATCGAACTTCGCGAGAGCGGCCGCGATCGCGTCGGGCTTCGCCAGGTCCACCCCCGCGTCGCGCAGCGCGTCGAGCGGATCCTTGCTCGCCCCGGCTCTGAGGAAGCCGAGATACGCCTCGACGCGCGAGCGGTCTCCGGAGAGGATTCCTTCGGAGAGGGCCACCGCAGCCGAGAACCCCGTCGCGTACTTGTACACGTAAAAGTTGTAGTAGAAGTGCGGTATGCGCATCCACTCCAGGGCGATCCTGCGGTCGGCCTCGACCTCGGGGCCGTAGTAGCGGCTGTTGATCTCGAAGTAACGCTCGCTTAAGCCCTCGTGCGTGAGCGGTTCGCCTCGTTCCGCCATGTCGAAGAGCAGCCGCTCGAACTCCGCGAACTGCACCTGCCTGTAGACCGTGCCTTTGAAGCCGTCGCACAGGTGGTTCAGCAGGTAGCGGCGGAAGCGCGGGTCGGTCGCCCGGGTGAGCAGGTGGTGGGTGAGCAGCATCTCGTTGGTCGTCGAGGCCACCTCGGCCACCAGGATCGCGTAGTCGGCATAGCGGAAGCCCTGGCTCCGGTTGGCGAGGTGGGAGTGCATCGAGTGGCCGAGCTCATGGGCGAGGGTGAAGACTCCGTCGAGGGTGCCCTTGTAGTTCAGCAGCATGTACGGCCAGGAATCGTAGCAGCCGCTGGAGTAGGCGCCCGAGCGCTTGCCCTGGCACTCGAGCACGTCGAACCACCGCTGGTCAAAGGCGGCGGCCGCAATCTTGCCGTACTCCCGGCCGAGGGGCGCCACCGACTCCAGCACCCATTCGCGCGCCTCGCCCCAGCTCACCTGCAGCTCGAAGTCCGGCACGAGCGGCACGTACATGTCGTACATGTCGAGGCGGTCGAGACCCAGGGCCTTTCGCCGCAGCGCGACGTAGCGGTGAAACGCCGGAAGCTGCTCGTGGATCGCCTCGATCAGGCTGTCGTACACCGACGGAGGGACGTTGTCGGGAAAGAGGCTCGCCTCGAGGGTCGAGCGGTACCCGCGGGCCCTCGTGCGGAAGACGGCCGCCTTGACCGCGCCGTCGAGCGTCGAGGCCAGGGTGTTCCGCAGCCGGCCGTAGGTGTCGTAGAGCGCCTCGAAGGCCGCCTTGCGCACGAGGCGGTCGCGGCTCTCGAGGAACACGATAAAGTTGCCCTGGCTGAGCTCGGCCGTGCCGCCCTTGCCGTCGGGGATCATCGGGAAGCGCAGATCGGCGTTACTGAGGCGCGAAAAGGTCTTGTACGGGCTGCCGAGCGCCTCGCCGGCGAGGGCCATCAGCCGCTCCTCGGAGTCGGACAGGGTGTGGGCCTTGAAGCGCAGCATCACCTCGAGGGCAAAGCGGTAGTAGGCGAGCTCGGGGTCCGCGAGAAAGGCGCGCATCCGCTCGTCGGGGATCGCCATGATCTCGGGCGTGATCCAGGCGAGCTCGGCCAATGTGCCATGGTACAGCGACGTCGCGCGGTCGAACATGCCCTGGTAGGTCTGGTTCCCGAGATCCTCGTCGTTCTTGAGGTGAGCGTACGTGTGAAGCTTCTCCAGCAGCCGCTCGATCTCGTCCTGCTCGTGGAGCGCCGCCCTGAGCGTCGCCGCCGACTCCGCGAGTTTTCCCCGCAGGGCGAGCAGCGGCTCGAGGGCCTCGCGAAAGCGGCCGAAATCGGCCTCCCACGCCCGGTCGTCGGCGTAGAGGGAGCTCAGGTCCCAGGTCAACTCGCGGGGCAGCTCGCCGCGGGCGGGGATGCGCTGTTCGGACATGGCGCGGAGTGTAGCGGCGCCCTTGGACAGGAGTCAAGAACAGGGATGGTCGGGCCCCGTAGCGTGCAGGGATGTACGAGCGTCGGGGCAAGGTGAAGGCCGCACGCCCCGTGATCGAGCGCGAGCCGGCGCCCCGCTCAGAGCCGGTGCGGCACCTCCACCAGCAGCGCGCCGGTGGCGGGGCTGCGGCTGACGACGGCGCGCACCCCGTAGACCCGCTCCAGCACCTCGGGCCGCAGCACAGCCTCGGGCGCGCCGTCGGCCGCGACGCGGCCGCGCTCGAGCAGCACCAGGCGGGAGCAGTGAGCCGCCGCCTCGTTGAGGTCGTGGATCGCGGCGACGACTGCGCGGCCGCCGGCCGCCGCTTCGGCGGCCAGGGCGAAGATGCGCTCCCTGTGGGTGATGTCGAGGTTGGCGGTCGGCTCGTCGAGCAGCAGCGCCGCGGCCTCCTGCACGAGCACGCGCGCAAAGATCACCAGATGCCGCTCGCCCGTCGACAGCTCGTGGAACGGCCGCTCGTCGAAGCCCCCGAGGCCGACGGTGGCCAGCGCCTCCCGGGCCCGGCCGCGATCGGCCTCGCAGAGACTCTCGAGCCGGCGCATGTGGGCGTAGCGGCCCAGCAGCACGACGTCGAGCACAGGCAGGTCGAAGACCGGCTGCATGTCGGGGCTCATCAAGGTGAGCCTGCGGGCAAGCTGCCGCGGCCCGAAGCTCTCCAGCGGCTTGCCGTCGAGCAGAACGCGTCCCGCGGTCGGCCGCAGGATGCGGTCGAGGACGCGCAGCAGGGTCGACTTGCCCGCGCCGTTGGGGCCGACCAGGCCCACGAGCTCGCCGCCCCGCACCGAGAGGGTGATCCCGGCGAGAATCGTGCGGGCGGCCGCGGCGTAACTGACGGCCTCGGCCCGCAGCTCAACGCCAGGGTTCAATCGAAGCCCTCCGTCTCGAGCGCAGGATCAAGAACAGAAGGTAGGGGGCGCCGACCAGCGCGGTCACGATCCCGACGCGCAGCTCCAGCGGCGGAAGCAGCGTGCGCGCCAGCAGGTCGCAGAGCACCAGAAAGAGGGCGCCGCCGGCAGCCGAGGCGGCAAGCAGGCGCCTGTGGTCGGCGCCGACCGCGAGGCGCAGCAGGTGCGGCACCAGCAGGCCGACAAAGCCGATCGTGCCGCTCACGGCCACGGCCGCTCCGGTGAGCAGCGCGGCCACGGCGAGCAGCAGGCGCTTGGCAGTCTCGACGGGCAGGCCGAGGGCGTGCGCTCCTTCTTCGCCGAGCATCAGCAGGTTCAGCTCGCGGCCGCTGCCGAGCAGCACGAGCAGGCACGGAGCGCCGATCAGCAGCATCATGCGCACGTGCACCCAACGGCGGCCGTCGAGGCCTCCCATGGTCCAGAAGATGAAGCGGCTGACCTCCTGCTCGCGCGCGAGCAGCAGCGCGGCGCTGATCAGGCCGTTCAGCAGCGACGAGATCGCGAGCCCCGCGAGGATCAGGAACAGCAGCGACGTGCCGCCGCGGCCGGTGGCGATCAGGTAGACGCCGAGGGCGGCCGCGAGCGAACCGGCCAGCGCGAGCAGCGGCAGAGCGGCGGGCCGCAGGTCCGCCAGCCCGCTGGAGATCGCCACGACCGCTCCGAGGCTTCCCCCCGCCGAGACGCCGAGCACGTCGGGACTGGCCATCGGGTTGCGGAACAGGCCCTGCATCACCGCGCCGGCCAGGGCCAGGCCCCCGCCCACCAGCAGCGCCACCAGCACGCGGGGCAGCCTCACCTGCACGACGATGGCGGCCGCCGCATCCCCCGGCCTGCCGAACGCCTCGATGCCGAGGGCCGAGGCGATCGCGCGCACCACCTCGGCGGGCGCGACCGCCACCGAGCCGAGGCCGCAGGCCAGCGGTACGCTCGCAGCCAGCAGCGCGAGCAGCAGCGGCAGCAGGCCGGGCAGGCGGGCGGCGGAGCGCATCGGCGGCCGGCTCATCCCCGCGGCTTGCATATGATCTCGAGAATCCGCGTTTCGAAGAACAGATGCGTGTTGCTCGGCCGCAGCACGATCGCGGTGTCGGCCCCCTGCCCGGTGCCGCCGATCGCGACCGTCTCCTCTCCGGCGGGAACGAGCCCGGCATCCACGGCCATGCAGGCGACCTCGCAGGCGACCTTGAGGCCCTGGCTGAAGAGGCGCAGGACGTGGGCGACGAGCTCGTCGGCCTGGATCGCGCCGAACTTGGCGCGCACGGCCCGGCCGATCATGCCAAAGGCGTGGCCCGCGAACAGGATCCTGCCGCCCGCCGCCTCGATGACCGAGCGATGACCGGCCTGCATCGCCACGCGGTTGGGCTCGCGGAACCCGCAGACGCCGCCGACCACGACGAGGTTCATGTCCCGGAACAGCTCCGCGGCCCGGGCTCCGGTCTGCCCGCTGTAGGAGGCGACGACAGCGTGGCGCACGCCGAGGGCGGCGGCGCGCTCCCGCGCCAGGCGCAGCGTCAGTTCGGTATGGGCGGGCCCGCCCGCCTCCAGCCAGGTGCTCATCGCTTGCATGGATCCCGGTATAGCACGGCTCGGAAGCCTCCTCAACGGGTTTGCGCGGGAGAGCCCCGGCTTGTATGCTCCCCCCATGGAATGCAGCGCGCTGGTCCTCTACTGGAGCGGCACCGGGAACACCCGCAAGGTGGCCGAAGCGATCGATGCCGCGCTGCGCGGCTGCCGGATCGACTCCCGGCTCGTCAAGATCACGGACGACCTTCAGATCGACGCGTTCGCCCCGAACCTGGTGTTCTTCGGCGCGCCGGTCTACGGCAACCTCGGTCCGAAACCGGTGATGCGATTCCTGGAGCGGCTGCGCGACGGCTCGCCGGTTCTCGCCTCGGCCCCCGAGCAGCCTGGCCACTACGCGGTGGTGTTCTGCACCTACGGCGGCGGACACACGGGCGTCGACGAAGCCGTGCCCTTTCTCAAGTACGTGGCCCAGGTGTTCGCCCACCACGGAGTCCGCGTCGTCGAGGAGTGGCCGGTGGTCGGCGAGTTCAAAGGGGTCAGGGATCCGAAGTACAACACGGCCGGCAGGCTCGGCGCGATCGTCGGCCGCCCCGACCACCGCGACCTCGAGGAGGTGAGCGGGCGCGTGGCCGGACTGCTGCGCCGGCTGCAGCATCTGCTCGGCATCGAGAGCCTGTTCGGCGATTGAGGCCTCCGCCTCAGCGGAACAGGTCGGGATAGGCGAACGCGGCCAGATCCTCCACCGCCTTCACGATGTGGTGCGAGGTCGCGAGCCTGTGCCGTTCGTCGGCCAGCAGAAGCCGGCCGCTGCGCACGGCCCGCAGTGAGCGGAACGCCGGGTCGGAGGCGAAGCGCTCGTAGGCCCTGCGGGCGCCCTGAGGGTCTTCCCACTTCCAGCCCGGCAGCACGATGGCGTCCGGGTCCAGAGCGATGAGCGCTTCCTGCGACAGGCCGACCCTGCCCCAGGGGTCCGCCGGCAGATCGCCGACGGCGTTGACGCAGCCGGCCGACCGCACGATGTCGTCCCAGGAGGAGCCGCGGCCGAACGAGCTGCCGGAAGGGTCGTAGTCCAGAACGCGCAGCCGCTGCTCGGGGCGCAGCGCTTCGACGCGGGAGCGCACCCGCGCCAGCGTCTCGTCCATGCCGCGCACCAGGGCCGCCGCCCGGGGCTGCGCGCCTACAAGGCGGGCGATCTCGGTGATCGTCGTCCTGACCGCCTCGATCGAGCGCGGCGAGCTCACCCGGTGGACCGCGATGCCGGCGTCGCGCAGCTGGCGCACGCTGTCGGCGTCGCTCCAGCTGGCGAGAAACACCAGGTCGGGGGCGAGAGCGAGCAGGTGCTCGACATTCAGAGTCAGGCGTCGCACCGACGGCCCGATGCGGCCGGCCACATTGGATATGGCCGGGTCGTCGGCCATCACGGTGACCGCGACGAGGCGCTCGGCGCCGACCAGCTCCAGGAGGATCTCGTCAGTCATCAGGGTGAGCGAAGCGATGCGTCGCGGCTCCGGCGCCTGGGCGGCCGCCGGCGCCGCGGCGGGGCCGGCGGCCAGGCCGACCGCAAGGAGCGCGGCAGCGAGCAGAGTCACACGGGGAGTCTAGAAACCGGGGGGTGGCCGTGTCAAACGGGAGCCGGCGGCGCCTCACGCGCTCGCGCGCTCGTCGAAGTCCTGCAGCACCCTCTTCAGCTGCGAGGCCAGTCGCTCGAGGCGCGCGAGGTTGTAGGGAAAGGTGTAGGCCACCAGCCTGCGCAGCAGCAGCTGCTCTCTCCCCCATACCCGGCGCGACGGCGGCAGCAGTCCGGAGATGCCCAGCTTCTCGCGCAGCCCGGGCAGCAGGTAGCGGCGCAGGTGCACGATGTAGCCCTCGAGCAGGGCCAGGCGTGTCGCGAGGCGCTCCGGCTCGAGAAACGTCGCGTCGTGATGCATGAGCTCGCGGATCTCGTTCATCGCCACCGCGTCGATGGGGAACCGCTCCAGCAGCAGGAGCAGCCAGTTCTGGTCGAAATGCGACCGGAAGAGAACGGCGATCTCCTGCAGGCAGGCCCTGACGGCCGCGCTCTGCCGGTCGGCGGTCCGCGGGCCGGCGGCGTCGGGCGGCGGGGCCGCGACGCGAGACAGCAACGAGCTCACATTCCGATTCTCGGAAGCCGGGGCGGCAAGCTGTAAGCCTTGCGGTAAAACCCGCGGCGGGATGCTATCTTAGCGGGTGGGGGTAGCGATGCTCGATCTCATCATCAAGGGCGGGTGGGTGATGGCGCCCATCATCGCCCTTTCCGTGATCGCCCTCGCGATCGTCCTCGAGCGCCTGTGGGTGCTGCTGTCGATCCGCATCAACATGCCGCTGTTCGTCCGCGAGGTGCTCGTGCTGCTGCAGGGGGGGCGAGAGGCCGAGGCCCGCGCGCGCTGCGCGGGGGTGCGCCACCCGGTCGGCAGGCTGATAGAGCTGGGCATCGCCAACAGGGGCCTCGACCGGGAGAGCCTCGAGCGGATGCTCGAGCGCGAGGGCGAGGAGCACATCCGCCGCCTGGAGCGCAGGCTGCCCGGCCTGCTGGTCATCATCGGCGTCGAACCGATGCTCGGCTTTCTGGGGACCATCATCGGCCTGATCAAGGCGTTCATGGACTGGGAGGCCCTCGGCGCCAACATCACGGTGAGCACCCTCGCCGCGGGCATCTACCAGGCGATGATCACCACCGCCGCCGGCCTCATCGTGGCCATCCCCTACTTCGTCTGCTACCACCTGCTGCTGGCGCGCATCCAGTGGCACGCGAACGCGATGTCGCTGGCCGGTGACGAGCTCGTCGGGGTGCTCGCCGGCCAGACGCGGGAAGTGTCGGCATGAGAATTCGCACGCACAGGCGGACCCAGGCCAGCCTCGAGTCGTTTGCGATCACGGACATCATCCTGAACATGTTCATCTTCTTCTTTACGTCGTTCAGCCTGGTCTACACCTTCAACCCGACCCGCGAGTCGCGCGTCCAGGTGAGGCTGCCGCAGGCCGACGTGACGGCGCCGGCCGTGCCTCGCGAGCCGATCGAGGTCGCCGTCGACGCCCGCGGCCAGACCTACCTGCAGGGCCGGCCGATCGCCCTCGGCGACCTGACCGTGGGAGTGACCGCGCTCCTCGGTGGCGACGCTTCGACCGTGGTGATCATCCGCGGCGACCGCAGCGTCGTCTTTGACCGAATCGTGCAGGCGCTCGAAGCGGTCAAAAAGGCCGGCGCCGAGCGTCTGAGCATCGCCGTTGAGCAGAGGGGCGCCGTGGCCCGATAGCCCGCCGTTGCGGCCCTACTTCGGGATCGAGAAGCTCGCGGGGTCGAACCGCTCCCCGCCGAGCCACAGGTCTATCTTGGTGCCGCTGTCGGTGCTGCTCACGTCGCCGTGCTTGACCTGCCAGCCGATGAGATTCAGCCGCGCGGAGCCGATCATGTCGTGGCCGGCCATGCTGCCGTAGTAGCCGGCCAGCTCGGGCCGGCGCTCGCGGTTCAGCGAATCCCGCACGGCCTGCAGCTCGGCGTCGTCGCGCTTCCTGTCGTCCAGGACCGACAGGTGCAGCCCGTCTTCCTCCTGGTGAAGCGAGATCACCAGCCGGTTCGGGTCGGCGTCCAGCATGTAGTGCGCCGCCTCACCGATCAGATGGAGGATGAACTCTTTCCGATTCATACTGGCGTTTGCCGCCTCCTTGTGCCAGGCTCCCGTCGCCGATGTCGCGCGGGCCGGCCACGCTCTTGTACCATTCGATGACACCCACCACCAGCGTCGCAGTCAGGCCCCCCGCAAAGCCGTTGTTGTAGAGATCGATGCCGGCGTGCCAGGCTCCGCTGCGCTCGACGGTGACCAGGTGAAGGACTCCCGCCGCCAACCCCGCGCCTATGCCGAATTGGCCGGCGACCGGAGCGAGGGTGGTGCCGAACAGGGCGGCCAGAATCACTGCCGGCGCGTCCAGCGTCCTGCCGAACGCCAGGGCGCCGATGATGATGCCCGCCACGACGGGCCACGAGTTGCGCGGGTGCTTGCCGAAGGCGGCAAAGCCGATGACCGTGAAGATCCCGCCGAGAACCGGGCCGTTGAAGTCGCCCCTGACGGCGAGCACGTAGGCCCAGCACGCCAGCGCCATCACGCCCATGTTGAAGAGCGAACCCGCGGGCGACGTCATGTCCATGAAATCGGAGGGCAGGCGGCCCGGGAGCCTGAGGATCCTGGCGAAATCGCCCAGGGCCTTGCGGCCGCCGAGCGCGAGCCCGGAGGCGATCATCACGATCGACAGCGCCGGCACCAGGAGGACCAGGAACACCGACGGCGACTCGTTCCAGAGCCCGCCGCCCGGCAGCTGCGAGCTGCGCGCAAAGGCGAGGCCCGCGGCGAACAGCGCCAGGAAGCCCGATGTGAGCCCGATGTTGTAGAGATTGTACCCCTGGTGCATCCGCAGCATGACGACCGACACGGCGGGCAGCAGGACTCCGGCCGCGACGCCTGCGGCGGACGCGGCGACGATGGCGAACCAGCCCGGCAGCCCCAGCTCCACGGCGACCAGGGACACCAGCGGGCCCAGCGCGGTGCCGAAGAGCGCGATCAGGATGTACTCGCCGAACTTCTTGCCGGCGATCCGGGCCGCAACGTAGACGCCGAGGATGATCGGCGCCACGTTCAGCGGCGTCTTGCCGAACAGGCCGAAGCCGAGCATGGTGAAGACGGCCGCGACGGTCGGGCCCGAGAGCTTGATCCTGTTGATCCTGACCAGCGCCAGCCCAATGGCGGCAACGAGGACGGCGTTCACGACCGCCGCTCCCTCGCCCCCCGCCAGCGTGAAATCATTCAGGAGCCGCGCCGGGTGGCCCTGCAGGTCCCAGACTCCGCGCAGCGTCGACGCGGCTCCCTGCACGGCCATGCCTGCGCCCGCGCACGCCGCGAGCATCAGGCCCAGCAGCCAGTAGAGATAGCGTTCTTCCCTGGACAAACGGGACCTCCGTGACGGGTCGCCGTTCTGCGCCACCGGCCCCCGCGCCCGAGCGGGGCAATTCTGCAACACCATCAGCAGGGCGTCAATTAGTCAATTCGCCGTGCCGTGACAGGCGCCCGGGCGCTGCCTATAGTGGGGGGCCGGACTCGACACCGAGAGGAGGGCCTCATGAAAACCGTGAGGGCCGCCGCCTGCGCGGCCGCGGTTCTGCTGACCGCCGGCTGTCTCTCGGCTCCCGGGCGGGAGGCGACGATCCTCGAGGACCGCGTCGCGTCCCTGGCGCCGCTGGTGCCGAGGAGCCATCCGCGCCTGCTGGTGCTCGCGGGCGAGCTGGAGGGCTTTCGCGCCTTCGTCCGCGACCTCGCCGCGACGGGGGCCCAGCCGCGGATCACGCGGGACCTCTTCGTCGAGCCGACGGGAGAGCCGCTTCCCAGCGAGCCGCGGCGCATCCCGCCGAGGACGGGCGCGGAGGCGACGCGAGCCTGGCGCGAAGCCTACGCGACGGCCTTTCACGCGGGAGCCCGCGCCCAGCGCTTCGCCTTTGCCTGGCTGCTCAGCGGCGAGGCCAGGTACGCGCACGAGGCCGCCCGCCGGCTCCTTGCCCTGGCCTCCTGGGACCTCAAGGGAGGCATCGACATCGCCAACAACGACGAGGCGTTCATCCAGCACCTGCGGCCGATGATCCTGGCCTACGACTGGGCCTGCACAGGGCTCACGCCCGGCGAGCGCGCCACCATCGAGGAGGCGCTCGACAAGCGGCTGGCCGTGCTGTCGGAGCGCGTGCGCCGGGTCTACTCGATCACGCACCCGACTCCGATCGAGGGCGCCGAGAGCCACGCGATGCGCTTTGTCTCGACGCTCGGGCTCGGCGGCCTGGCTCTGTACCACGAGCGGGCCTCGGCGCCCCGGGCCCTCGCGTGGGCCTGGGAGTACTACGCGCGCTTCTTTCCCGTGTGGGGCGGAGACGACGGCGGTTACTCCGAGGGGCTCGAGTACTGGACCACGGGGCACAACCAGCACTTCATGTTTCTCGACGCCGCCGCGGCCCTCGGGGGCCGCGATTTGTTCGCCCGGCCCTACTACCGGAACAACGGGTACTTCGCGCTCTACAACGTGATGGGTTACCCCTACTCGAGCTTCGGCGACCTCTGCAACACGCTGCGGCCCAACGCGAACGCGGCGATGCATCTGCTCAAGAGCTCGGTGCTCTTCGACGACCCCCGCCTGGCTCGCTTCGCCGAGAGCCTCGGCGCCGGCCTGCCCGCGGGCGAGAGCTACTACAACTACTCGTTCTACGACAGCCTCTTCTATCTCTACAGGTCCAGGACCGGCGGCCCGGCCGCCGCGGGCGCCTCTGCCGGCGCCGCCGCCGCGGATCTAGCGCGCCTTCCGCGCAGCCGCCTCTTTGCCGACGTCGGCTGGGTCGCGATGCACAGCCGCCTCGGCGACTTCGCCTCCGACATCATGCTCGGCTTCAAGAGCAGCCCGTACGGCTCGAGCAGCCACAGCTTCTCAGACCAGAACTCGTTTGTGCTCAACGCCCTGGGCGAGCAGCTGGCCATCAGCTCGGGCTGGCGCGAGTGGTACGGCAGCCCGCACCACCTCGGGTGGACGCGCACCACCGCCTCGAAGAACGCGGTGCTGTTCGGCGGGTTCGGCCAGAGGGTGCGCGACTCCTCGGCCGCGGGCCGGATCACGCGCTTCCACACCGGCGAGCGATTCGACGCGGCCACCGGCGACGCCTCGGGCGCCTACGCCGCAGAGGCGGAGGTGCGCACCGCGCTGCGCCACGTGCTGTTCGTCGACCGGACCTACTTCGTGATCGCCGACGAGCTGGCCAGCGAGCGGCCGCTCGCCCACCAGTGGCTGCTGCACGCCAAGCGGCCCATGGTCGAGGACCCGCTCGCCGGCACCGTGACGATCGCGGGCACGGCCGCGGCGGCGCGGCTGCACTTTGTCGCCCCCGCGGCCGCGGAGCTGCGCTTCAGCCAAACCGACCGCTCGGCCGTCCCGGTGGACCCGGCCTATCGGCGACAGATGCCCGACGAGTGGCACTTCAGCGCCGAGACGCGGCAGGCCCAGGCCGCGCGCGACTTCGTTGCCGTGCTCTGGCCGCACCGGGCCGGAGCCGCGCCGATCGCGGTGGCTGCCGAGCGGCCCTCGCGCGGCCACGCCTTTGCCGTGGCGCGGGGCCGCCGCGAGGACCTGGTGCTGCTCGGCGGCGAGCGCGGCAGGCAGGCGCAGGCCGGCGGCGCGTCGCTGGCGGGCTTCGCCGCGGTCCTGTCGCGGGAGGCGGGCAGAGTCGCTGCCTGGTTCGTGCTGGAGGCCGTGCGGATGAGCGCCCCGGGGTTCGCCTTTTCGGCTTCCGCTCCGGTCACGGCCGAGGCCGAGGTGGGCGCGGACCTCGCGGTCATCGACGTGCGGGCGCAGGCTCCGGTGAAGGTGGCCTTCACCCTGCCCTGGGCGCCGGCTCGCATCGAGGGCCTGTCCGCAGGCAGGGCATCCTTCGACCTGGCCTCATCGACCGTGCGGCTCACCCTCGAGTCGGGGGCGGTGGTGCGCCTGTCGCGGCAGCCGGCCGCCTCGCCGATAGCGGCACAATAAAGTTGACTTTTTCAGTTCTCTATTAGTAGCTTCCCGGCAACCAACGGGGAGGATAGAGGTAAATGGTCTATACACACAAAGTGCTCATGATGGTAATGGCTGTGGTCCTCGGGGCCGGCGCCCTTGCGTGGGCCCAGGAACCAACGGCGCCCGCGGCGACCAACGTGTCGTTCTCGGGACCCGGCGGAGTGACGCTCAAGGGATACCTGGCCGTGCCGGCCGGCGGCGGCCGCGCTCCCGCAGTCGTGCTGATCCACGAGTGGTGGGGCCTGAACAACGACATGGCCCGTCTCGCCGACGCGCTGGCCTCAGAGGGCTACGTGGTGCTGGCGGCCGATGCCTTTCGCGGCAGCGTGGCGAGCGACGCGGCCGCAGCCCGCAAGCAGACCACCGAGACCCCGGCCGAGCGGATCGCCGCTGATCTCGACGCCGCGCTCGACTACCTGCGGTCGCATCCGCGGGTCGACGCTGACCGCGTCGCCTCTCTCGGCTTCTGCTTCGGCGGCACGCAGGCGATGCGGATGGGCACCCGGCGTCCCGATCTCGCCGCGGTGGTGATCTTCTACGGAGGCGGCCCGATCCAGGATGCCGCCGGTCTCGGCAGCATGAAGGGTCCCGTGCTCGGCATCTACGGCGAGCAGGATCAGGGCATCCCGGTGCCTCAGGTGCGCGCCTTCGAATCGGCCCTCGACGCCCGCTCGATTCCCAACGTCTTCACCGTCTACCCCGGCGTCGGCCACGCCTTTGTCAAGAGCACGACTTACCGCGACGGCGCCGCGGCCGAGAGGGCGTGGCGGCAGATGGTCGAGTTCCTCGCCAACACCCTCAAGAAGTAGCTTCGTCGTCCGATCAACGGGCGACCGCGCCGCCTCGAGACGGCGCGGTCGCCTGCACCCCCGCCCCTGCTGCCTAGAACCGGTACGAGAGGGAGAGGCGCATGTAGGAGCTGTCGGCGTACTGCCCGAGCTCGCCCTGCTCGTCGCCGCCAAAGATGCCCGCCGCCAGATCGACGCGCGCATCCCCGACGACCAGACCCACGGTTGGCATCAGCAGGAAGTCGCGGTCCTCGATGCCGACGAGAGCCCTGAGCTGCCACTCCACGGTGTCCTTGAGCAGCTTTTGCGAGAGGACGGCCGTGATCCGGCTCCTGGTACGGTCGGTGCCCGCCTCGATGTCGTACGCCTCGTTGCCGACCCGCGACTCGAGCAGCCGGCAGGTTCCGTGAGCCTGCAGGTTCAGGTTCACGCCTGCAAACAGGTCGCGGTCGAATCCCAGCGACCAGGCGATGGCCGGATTGGTCACATCCGGATCGTCGCCGCAAAGATCCTCGGTCACGTTCGCCGCCAGCTCGGCGCGGAGGTTCAGCCCGCCGACGACCGCGGCGAAGTCGGCGCCCGCCTGGTAGTAGCGGTCGTAGGACACCGGCAGGGGCGTTCCGCCTGCCAGAGCCAGCATCGAGGCGAGGTCCGAAGCGACGACGGGAGTCGGGAGGTATCCGCTGAAGAGCTGGCCGCCCAGGTCGGCGGCGCCCAGGGTCGTCGTGAACCGCAGCCCGCCGTGGGCCCAGCCGAGCGATTCGGTGTCCGGAGTGTCGAGCACGCGCTGCGGGTCGGTCGGGTCGACGCCGAGGGCCGCGACCGCCGCTTTGAGATCGCGCACCGCCAGCGGCGCCCACGGCCCGTCCCAGGCAATGCGGTGGCCTTCGAAGCCGGCAGCGAACACGGCCTCGAGCCGGGAGCGTTCACCCATCGCGACCGAGGCGCGCAGCATCGGCCGCGCGATCTTGCGCTCGCGCTCGTCGGTGACCGTGAGATCCGTGAGGTCGTCGGGGTTCAGCACGTCCAGCGGCCCCTGGCTGTCGGCCCTGCCCCAGGCGACCTTGAGCAGGCCGCCTTCGAGGTCCACGGGTCCGAGATAGATCCGCACGAACGCCTCGTCGACGAACGACTCGGGCCACGCGTCCAGAGTCTGCTCCGAGATCCGCAGCTTGAGCGCGGCGTCGACCGAGCTGCCGCTGGCCTCGAAATCGAGCCGTCCGCAGGCCAGGCTCGAGAGCGTCATGTCGGCCAGGTCGTCGAGCGAATCGAACAGGAGCGTGGTCCCGAACTCGATCTCGCCGCCGACCCGCAAGCCGGCCCGGGCCTCCCCGTCGACCGCGCCCGCGGCCTCCTGCGCGTCGCCGAAGCCGAACTCCTGCGAAGCGACAGGGACCGCCGCGAGGCCGGCGGCCAGCGCCAGGACGGCCGCGGTGCGGCTTCTCGACAGGCGCCCGCTCATCACGGCCTGCCCGTCTCGAGAAAGCGGGTCGTGAACACCCCGTCGGGGATCCTGTCGTCGTACTTGATGATCTCCAGCTGCATGATCGTGGAGGTCTTCGCCTGGACGCTGGTCATCGTCATCGTCTTCGCGGTGAGGCGTCCCTGCACCGGCTCGACGCCGCCGACCTCCAAGGTCTTCGCCAGCGCGCCCTTCTTGTCGAACATCTCGATCCTGAGGGCGATCGAGGTGGCCTTCTCGATCCAGGACACCATCTTCGAGTACTGGTAGCCGCTGTCCCTGGGCGTCGACTCGATCACCCAGCACGGCCTGCCGTCGATCGGCTCTTCGCGCAGCAGCACGTGGGCGTCCTCCTCGACGTCGCGATCGGCGGAGGAGATGTCGTCGTAGGAAAAGTCGGTGCCGACAAAGCTGCCCGATCCTTCGCTTGCCGCGATGCGGCGGACCTTGCCGAGGGCGGGCAGGTATATCCAGCGGTCGTCGTCCCGGCCCGGGTTCTCCACGGTCAGGAAGCGCGTGCCGGCCACGCTGGCCGGCTTCTGGAAGATGATTACCGTGCGCGTTCCCTGGCCCGAGTCCTTCGAGTACTGGTCGACCAGCCGCTCGGTGGTGCCTCCGTCTCTCGCCGTGATCGTCATGCGCGCGCGCATGGAGACCGTCTCGGCGTCGATGCGGTCGCGCGAGCGGCGCACGATCTCGTCGGCGCTCTGGGCCCGGGCGGGCGGCGCCGACCCCAAGGCCAGCAAGGCCAAGACCGCGACCACGTATTTCACTTCAGTTCCTCCGTTTCCGCCCCGATGCGCTCAAACGGCAGGGGCCTCCGTATGAACGCGGGATCGACGGTGCGCAGCAGGGCGGGCAGCACGGTCAGGCTCACGAGGGCGCTCGTGGCCATGGTGAGGGCGATGAGCGTGCCGAAGAAGGCGAGCATGAGGAAGCGGGAGAATGCCAGGACCGCGAAGCCCGCGGCCACCGACGCGGCGTTGAACAGGATCGCCTTGCCGGAGGTGACGAACGTGCGCCTGAGAAAACCGTCGGCCGACCCCGCCCGCAGCCGCTCGCGGTGGTAGGAGTCCATGTAGTGGATCGTGTAGTCGATGCCGATGCCCACCGAGACGCTGGCCACCATGGCCGTGCCGATGTTGAGCTTGATGCCAAAGGCTCCCATCACGGCAAAGTTGGCCAGGATCGAGACGGCCAGAGGCGCCAGCCCCACGAGCCCCGCCACCGCCGAGCGGTAGTAGACGGCGAGAATGAGAAACACCAGGGCGAGCGAGCTCGCCACCGATGTGAGCTGCGAGCGGATCACGAGCCGGTTCAGCGACTTCTCCACGAGCGCCAGGCCGCCGATCTCGACCTTGAGCCGCGGCGGAAAGCGTTCGCCGATGTAGGAGCGGATGGCGGCAAGGGCGCGGTCGGTGTCCCGCTCGCCGACGGTCCGCAGCTGCACGTTCAGGCGGATCGACCGGGGCTCCAGCGGGTCGTCGGCGTAGGAGCTGATGTCGCCCGAGAGGAGGAGCAGGTAGTTCCCGATGAGGGCCTTCAGCCCCTCGGCGTCCTCCTTTCCGTAGCGGGCGGGGTCGGCGGGGATCTCGTAGTAGGCGGCGCCGCGGTAATTGACCGCCCGCGCGAGCTCGGCCAGGAGCTGGTCGACGCTCACGGCGCGGCGTCCGCTGCTCGCCGCGGCCCGCAAGAGCAGCTCGACGATCCGCAGGTCGCTGTCCGCGCGCTGCGCCGCCCCCGGCGCGCCGGCCGCAGGCTCCGCTGCGCCGCTCTCCGCGGCCGGGGAGGGATCCGCTGCGACGTCGCCGAATCCGAACGCGGGCTCGCCGCCGGAGGCGGCCGGCGCGGCCGCCCTCGCCGCCGTCGCAGTCGCCG
>CAZKGO010000093.1:0-18203 GCA_964552235.1 uncultured Spirochaetales bacterium
AGAGCTGCAGCGCTCGCTGCTCGAGGCCGAGGGTGTCCGCTTCGAGGGCGAGCGGGTGGACTTCGGCCGTTTTCTGTGGAAGCCGCGGCTGTGAGCGGGTGGGCGCGCCGAGGCGCCGCAGCCCCGCAGAAGTATGCCGGCCGGCGCCGGGCGCGGCCGCTCTCAGGCGCCCGCGCCGCCCCGCTTGTCCAGCTGGATCCACGCGATCGTGAAGACCTCGCTCCACGGCGAGCGCAGCGGAAGAAACCGCGTCATCGTCAGGCGCTCGGGCAGCGACCACTCGCCGGTCAGGGGGTGGAACCACGAGACGGTCACCGCTTCGACTCCCTCCAGGTCTCGCAGGTGGATGCAGTAGCTTTCCCTCGGCTTGAGAACCAGGAGATCGCCTTTGCCGCTGTGCATCACGTAGCCGCTGGAGGTCATGCGGCCGGAAGGTACAGGCGTGAAGTCGCCGTAGTCGTGGCGGCAGAAAAAGGCCTGCATGTGCCGGAAATACTGCCAGCGCGGCCGCTTTTCCGGCGGCAGGCTCATCGGGTCGTAACAGACGATGTTCCAGGAGCAACCCTGCCAGTAGTGGGTGGAGTAGGCGCCCGCGAACACGCACAGCCAGTTGCGCTCCAGGCAGGCGACCGGATCCTGGTAGTCGCCCGGCGCGTTGATGAAGGGGCTCTCCTCGTAGCCCCCGTGCTCGATGTTCAGGACAAGCTTGTCCGCGTACCTGTCGCCGAAGCTCATCATGAGACCGTAGATGTCGCTGCGCCAGTCCTGGACAGAGACCACGTCCACGAGATCGGGCCGCTGCTCGCAGAACTCGCGGTCGTGGACCGTGAGCAGGTGCCCGTAGGCGTCGAGCTCGCGGACCCGTTGGCACCTGCCCGCGATGTAGTCGGCACCGCAGTAGCCGTAGGTGAGCGCCTCCTTGGAGACATCCCAGACGATGTTGGAATACCCCTGGTAGCGCGCGACGACGTAGTCGAAGAAGCGCCTGTCTGCGGGGGAATCCTGGGGCGGCCAGCTGACCTTCTTGTTCCAGACATAGATCATGAGATGGCAGGCCATGCCGTGGCCGCGCATCTCGGCCACCACGCGGTCGACGGTCTCGAAGTACCGGGGATTGAGCGTCTCGTGGTCAGGCCTGTCGTTGGTTCCGCCGAAAGGCCATGTGTTGGGTCGAGAAAAGTCGTAGCGCGACCCCCGCCCGAGATCGCCCGGCCAGGGCACGTCGTGGGCGTAGACGTTCATCAGAATGTGGTTGAAGCCGTTGGCTGCTGCGGCCTCGATCAGTGACCGGGCTCTCGGGATGTCCGCCTCGCCCTGGTCCACGAGGGCGAGCCAGTCGGCTTCGAAGGCGATGAGAAAGCAGGGCGTGCCGTCTTCCCAGCGGAGGGTGCGACGTCTGGCAGCGTCGGTCCGCAGCCTCCCGTGGCCTGTCGAAGGCTGACCCGCGACTTCGACGCGACCCCCACGGCCGTCGAGGCCTCGGATGTCGCTCTCGGTGACGAAGTCCCACGGTCCCTTGGCCGCAGGCATGAAGCGGATCCGCCACACGCCGTCCCCGCAGTAGAAGCCGGGGACGCGGACCGCAAGGCCGCCTGAAGGCTGGGTGAACCGCGCCCACAGTCTTAGGTCGAAGGGGTTGCCCGCGAAGTCATCACAGGCGAAATCGATGTCCACGCTGTCCCAGAGCGCCGCGGAGTGCATGGAGTTCTCCTCTCAGGCCCGGAGGCCCGGCCGTTGCAGAGCCCGTCTGCCTGCTCCCCCGACCACGAGCCTTGCAGCCCCGAGAGCCAGAGGCAGCGCGAGGGCCAGGGCGCACCAGGCGCTTGCGTCGGTGTCGACGGACCGCAGCGAACGCGACGCGCCCGGTCCCTGGCCCGCGCGCAGGCTCACGTCATAGCCCGGCGGTGGCGCCACGATCCTGTAGGCGCGAAAGCTCGGCCGCGTCCCCGCAAAGGCCTGGAGGGAGTGCTCGACGATGTCGTAGCCCAGCGCGGAGCCCGGCGTCTGCACGACCAAGTAGTCGCGGGGAGGGGTCGCAACGGTGCGCCCCGCAGCGCGGATCTCCAGGCTGGCGTCGGGCCTTTCCTCGAGGGATTCCTCGGCCGCCACCCAGACAACGGAGCTCGCCAGGCCGAGCCCCGCCGTCGGCCTGTTGGGGAAGGCCATCAGGTCGTACTTCGCGGCGTTGTAAAGGAGGGCGGGAAATGTCTTGAAGTAGACGACCTCGCCCGTCCTGAGGTAGATGCGCTTGTGGGGCGAGTCGCTGTCGGAGGACACGGTCCACTTCTGCTCGGGTATGATCTGGTAGCGCGTTCCTCGACGCAGCGGCGAGAACACCTCGAGGGACTTGCCCAGTGTGAAGATCCGGCCCTGGTTCTCGATGCGGTACTCCAGGCGATAGCGGCCGGCAGGCAGGCTGACGACGAAGCCCCGGAACGGGCCCTGGTAGGCGAAGCGCGGCGGCTGCGCTGCGCGTCCGGCCTGGTAGTCGGCCACGGCCCTCGCCCGCTCCTCGATCAGGCGTTTCATCTCCTCGCCCTGCGCCAGGCGGGTCGCCTCGCCCTCGAGTCCGAGGGGATACACATAGATGTACTCGGTCTGCCCGTAGGTCCCGACGAGCTGCCCGCCGCGGAGGATCCGCAGTTCGCCGGGCAGCGGGAGGTTCACGCCCTGGAAATCGGCGCGGTATTCGGCGGAGATGGGCCAGTAGTACACGTCGGTCATGTTTACCGTGATGACGCTGGGCGCGGCGTCCGTGATGTACACCTCGCTGCGCCGCTCCGGGACGAAGGTGGAGAGGTATCGCCCGCCGTCGTGGGGCGCCACGCCCAGCACGATCTGCCGCGTCGGCCGGGCCCCTTCGGTCTCGGGGCGGGCCGGCACGGCCGGGTGCTGCTGCGCCGCGGCCGCGACCGCCGCCACGACCAACAGCGCCGCGAGTCGCGTTTTCATCGCACGGCCACTCCCCGCCGCCTGATTGCCGCCACCGCGGCCGCCGCAAAGAAGCCTCCGTAGAGCGGGTACCACCCCACGTGGGCGAGCGGAATCGCTCCGACGGCTTCGTAGCGCACGAGGTCGTCGAGCAATAGTCCTAGAGGAAAGACGAAGCGGAACACCAGGTTGAAGCGCGAGAGGAGGGAGCGCAGGAACACGACGAAGAAGGAGGCCCCCGACTCGTACTGCGCAAGCAAGAGATCACCCGCAAACGAAGCGAGCGATACCAGCAGTAGTAGGACCGCGGCGGCGGTGGCCGTCCGCTGCTGGCCGAAGAGGAGGCCGAGAGTCATCGCTGCCGCGGCCACGGCGAGCAGGCACAGCACGCAGAGCGGCGCGAGGGCGATGAGCGAGACAGGGACGTCGTAGCGCACCGCCGCCTGCCCGATGGCGAGTGCGGCCACGAGGAGCGCCAGGGAGAGGCAGGCGGCTGCAGCCACTGCCGTGAGCTCCGAAAGCACGTAGGCCGCGGGGCTGACTGGGCCGTAGAAGAGCGCCTCGAGGGCGCCGCTCTCGCGTTCTCGCGCCGGACCTGCTGCAGCGTAGGCGACCACCCACGCCACGAGCAGCACGACGGCAGCAAGGAGGCCGTACTCCGCCGGGTGCAGCGCCACCATTAGCCCGTTGCTCGAGAGCGAGGCCAGAGCGCTGCGCTGCAGAAAGAACAGCGCAGCCTGCTGCGCCGCCGCCAGGACCAGGAACTGCGTGCCGAGGCAGAGGTCGAGGATCCTGCGCCCGGCCAGCACGGCGTAGACCCGCCTCATGCTGCAGGCCCCCCCGCACCAGGCGCGGTCAGGCGCAGGAAGCTCGCTTCGAGGTCGCCGTGGGCGATCTCCTCGGTGCTGCCGACCGCCTGGAGTTGCCCGCCGGCCATCACGGCGATGCGCCGGCAGCTCTTCTCCACCTCGGACAGCAGGTGCGAGCAGAGAAAGACGGTGGTGCCGGTGCGGTTCCTCCTGAGGAGGAGTTCGCGCACCTCGTGCACCCCCAGGGGATCGAGGCCGCTCGTCGGTTCGTCGAGGATCAGGAGCTCGGGGTCGTGCAGCAGGGCGCGCGCCAGGGCGAGCCTCTGCTTCATGCCGCGGGAGAAGGCGCTGATGCGCTTGAAGCCGGCATCGGCGAGGCCCACGTCGTCCAGGCGGGCCCAGAGACGTTCCACGCCGTTGTCCAGACCGTAGAGCCGCGCGAAGAACAGCAGGTACTCCGCGGCGGAGCGCTCGTCGCGCAGTTGCGGCGCCTCGCCGACAACTCCGACGCGGGCGCGCAGGCGCTCGGCGCCGCGGCCGGCCACCGACTCGCCGAACAGCCGAATCCGTCCGCCCCGGTCGGGAGGCAGAAGGCCCATGGCCATGGCGATGAGCGTCGATTTGCCCGCCCCGTTGGGTCCGAGAAGGCCGAAGAACTCCCCGGGCGCGACCGAGAGCGTGACGCCGTCGACCGCCTTTGTGCGGCCGTAGCTCTTGCTGACGTCTGTGATTTCCAGGATCAAGCGCCGCGCCCTCTAGCTCTTGACGGATCCTGCCGTGAGCCCTTCGACGATGAGGCGCTGCACGAACAGGAACGTGACGATCAGCGGCACCATGACTAGCATGCATGCGGACATGAACAGGCCCATCCGGGTGAAAGCGAGGCCCATCTCGCCTACGAGGTCGAAGATGACGACGGCGACCGGCCGCATGCGTCCCTTGTTGATGACGATGCTGGCAAAGAGGAACTCCTTCCACGTGTTGATTGCTGTCATCGTTCCCACGGCGATCATCCCCGTGCGCGACAGGGGCAGCCCGATGCGCAGGAACGTGCCGAAGCGCGAGCAGCCGTCGATGATCGCGGCCTCCTCGAGCTCCGCCGGGTAGGCGTTCTTGAAGTAGCTGCGCATGATCAGAGCCATGAACGGAATGCCGATGATCCCGTAACAGATGATCAGGCCCAGGTACTTGTTGATCAGCTTGAGTCTGAGGAGCGTGAAGTACAGCGGGATCAGGTAGATCGCCAAGGGCACGAGCTGCACGAACAACAGCAGGCCGATCACGAAATCCTTGCCTTTGAAGTCGAAGCGGCTCAGAGCATACCCGGTGGTTGTGGTCAGGGCGAGCGACGTGACCACGGTGACCATGGTGATGAAGAAGGAGTTGTAGAGGGCCTGCGCAAACGTGACCTCGGTCCAGATGCCGACGTAGTTCCTGAAGATCGGCTCCTTGGGCCAGTACGTAGGAGGCGCCAGGCTCACTTCCAGAGGTGTCTTGATGCTGCTGATGAACAGCCAGTAGAAGGGGAAGCCGACCCAGACCACGAGCAGGGCGATGAGTGCCCAGGTGAGGATCCGCAGCGCGAGGGGCTCGCGGCGCATCACGCCCATCAGGCTCCCTCCAGGTCGCGCCTGACGACGAAGATGACGTAAGCGACGGCGATCACCGAGGTGAAGAAGAGCATCACGATGCCCATCGCGGCCGCGTAGCCGAGCCGGAAATGCTCGAACGCCATGAGGTACATCTGCACGGCCATCACGTTGGTGTAGTTGGCGGGCCCTCCTCTGGTCATCAGGTAGTTGATGTCGAAATAGCCGAAGTTGCCGATGAGCGTGAGCGTCAGCACGATCATGAGCTGCGGGTAGATCCCCGGCAGCGTCACGTGGACGAACTGAGCCCATCCGCCGGCCCCGTCGATGTCCGCCGCCTCGTAGCGCTCCCGCGGGATGTTCACCAGCGCCGCGAGGATGATGACCGCCTTGTAGGAGAACGAGAACCACATCCGCACCACCAGGATGGAAAGAAAGGGCAGGGTGATTGGTCCGAACTTGAAGTCCACGTTGGCGAGAAAGCGGATCTGCTGCCTGATGAGCCCTGTCTTCAGCAGGATGTCGTTGATCGGACTGAAGTCCGGGCTGTACATCCACATCCAGATCGTCGAGATCACCACCGAAGGCACCAGCCAGGGCAGGAGGGTGAAGCCGCGCAGCAGCGCCTGGATCCTGCCGGTCCGGTTCAGCACCAGGGCCACCCAGATGGCGATGATCGTGCTGCCCACTCCGTTGCCGATGGTGTAACAGACAGTGTTGCCCAGGGTGCCCCAGAAGATCTCGTCCTTTGTGAAGAGCTCCTTGTAGTTGCCGAGCCCGATGAAGGGGTAGCTCGGGTACAGCAGCGTGTACTCGTAGAGGCTGAGGAGAAGGCCGCGGACCACCGGGTAGAAGACGAGCACCAGCAGGCCGACCATGGAGGGCAGCAGCATGAGGTAGGGAAAGAGCCTATCCTTGGTCCTCGACTTCATGCCGCGACCCCTGGAAGGGGCGTCGACCTCGGCGCGGCTGACGACGCCAGCCTTGGCTTCGACGCCCCCGCTCTCATCTTCCAGCGCAATCCTACTTGGGTGCGTTGGCCTTGTCCATCATCTCCTGCGCCTTGGCGTTGTACTTGGCCGCCAGGGCGGGCAGCGGCTCCTTGTTCAGCAGCACGTCGGCCCAGAAGTCATACAGCGGGCTTCCGGGGCCGCGGCCGGCGATCTGGCTCCAAGCCGCATTCGGGTGCTGCGACGTGTGGGCGAACTCCAGGCACTTGATGGTCTCACGCTTCCACTCGTCGCTGGCGAAGTAGGCGTCGGCGCTGGCGCCCTTAGAGGGAGAGTACTGCAGCGACAGCTTGGCGAGGGCCAACATGCTCTCGTCGCGGCTCAGGAATTCGAGCCACTTGACGCTTTCCTTCTCGTACTTGGTCCCGAACATCACGCCGAAAAAGCCGGCGCCGCTGTAGGCCGTGCGCCGCACCCCCTTGGTCGGTATGGCGGGCTTGACCTTGGCGAGCATCTCTTTCGGGAAGGCGCTCACGTCGCTCGTCCCATGCGGCCGCAGGGCGGCCTTGCCCGCGACGAAGAGCTGGGAGCCATTGTAGGAGGGATCCAGCACATCCTTGCTCACGACCTCGTGCTTGTAGACCAGGTCGCGGACGAACTGCATCGCATCTATGATCTCCTTGGTGTTGAGCGTCGCGGTCTTGCCGTCGGCCGTCATGGCCTCGCCGCCGCCCTGCCACATCCAGTGCATGAACTCCTGGCTGTCGCTCTTGACGCCGTAGGTGAAGCTGATACCGGCCCGCTCCATCTTGCCGTCGGCCGCCTTGACCGTGAGCTTCTTGCCGTAGGTGATCAGGTCGTCCCAGGTGTCGGGCGGGCCCTTGAACCCAGCTTCGGCCACGAGGTCGGCCCTGTAGAGCATCGGCCGCACGTCGATGCGCCAGGGAATGCCGTAGACGTGCCCGTCGTAGATCACGTCGACCAGGGCCTTCTCGTAGAAGCGTTCGTGGTGGAGCTGGTCCTTGTACTTGTCCAGCGGCATCGGGCCGTATTTGCCCTTGCCGATGCGAACGTTCGACCAGGCCCAGAACATGTCGCCGACGTCCGGATGATCGCCGCCGGTCACCACAAGCATCCATTTCTGCGACGCCTCGGTCCAGTTGTTGATCTCGAGCTGGACCTTGATACCGGTCTCCTTCTCGAACTTGGCGGCGAGGTCTCCGATCGTCGTCTTCTGGGCATTCAGATCCGGGCCGTAGTTCTGCATCCAGAACGTGATTGTCGCGCCCTTGCTCGTCTCCTGCCCGCCTGCGGCAAACAGCAGGCCCGCGGTCAGAATCAGAAGAGCGACGACGAGGACTTGTCTCTTCATCCCACACCTCCGTTCGTGAAAGGGTTTCCCGCTCCGGGCTGGAGAGAGCGTAGCATGACCCCGGGTTGCGGTCAACAAAACTGTTCTGCATGCAGAACGCACCCCTACGGCCGACCTTGTACCGCGCTGCGCTCCAGAACGCGGCCGTCAGCCAGGTGCACGACCGCTTTCCAACGGTCGCCGGGTCCGGTCGGGAAGCCGCCCTGAACCCAAGTGGCGTCGTGGTTGACGTAGAAGGGCTCCTCCCAGGCCACGTCGATCCGCCGCTCGTTGCACAAGAACTCGACCTTTCGGACCGTTTCGGGATATTCCGCAGCCAGCCTGATCCAGCGCTCGCCCTGCCACTCCCACCGGTCGTTGAGCCCCAGCAGGACGTAGCGCTCCTCCTCCTGAAGCTCGGGGACGGGAATGCCGAGACCCCTGGCCATGCGCCGGGCAAAGAACAGGTCCTCGGCGTTGGCGATCCCCCAGGCAGCCGGCGGCTCCTGTTTGGTGTGGTTGTTGTAGTAACCCCAGGAGGTCTTCGTCTCGAAGGCCACGTCGAGCTGGGTGAAGCAGGGCGAATCCTCGTTACAGACGATAGGCTTGCCGAGGTTCCAGGCGCGCACCCGCTTCAGAAACGTGTAGTAGCGCTGCCTGTGCGCGCCGTTGCCGTGCACCAGAACCACGTCGCTCGCCTCGGCCACTTCGCGGTTGGCCTCGACGCCCCCCTCGCTGCATCCGACGGGCATGCCTCCCGAAGCCTCCCGCGCGATCTCGATGAGGCCGGTCACGGCGTCGGGGCTCCAGAGCAGGGGCCGCTTCTTGAACGCGTCCACGGTGTGCTCGTTGGCCACCTCGATGATGATGTTGGTGTAGCCCTGATCGTGCAGCCAGGCGGATGCCGTGCGCACGGCGTTGCGGATCGAAGCGCCGTCCTTCATCCGCGGCGATTGTCCCTGGTAGAGGATGCTCACGATCGCGACCATCCCGAACGAATCCGCGGCTCGGATCAGGCGATCGAGCCGTCCCAGGTACGCCGGGTCTATGGTACGCCCGTCGTCGCTGAAGGGGTTGCAGTCGATCGTGGAGTTCTCGATGGTGAGGACCGGCATTCCGCCCTGCAGCCCGACCGTGAAGGCGCGCAGCCCGTAGCGATACCACTCAGGCAGAGCCGCGATCAGCTCGTCGGTGTGCCGCTCAGGGTCCCACCGCTGCCACCCGAAGCGGGCAAAGCGCTCGGGCGCTGCCTTGTCGTCGAAGATGCCCTGGATCAGCCGCGCGTTCATCAGCAGCCCGTGCACGCTCTCGGGGCTGCCCGGGATCTCGCTGTAAACGAGCCGGCCGTTGATGCGGAACTGCTCGCCGTCGATGGTCAGCTTTGTCTTCATGCCCCACAGGTACCCGCGCGGCGTCCCGCTGTCAACCGCCCATGCCCCGCGTCCAGTCGAGGCACACGGGCGGCAGGGTCAGCGCCGCAGCCGCGGCCTCGAGATCGGCCGCCGTGGCCGCGGGCACCACGACAAACCGGAAGCTGTGCTCGCCCTGGTCGGTGTAGCGGTAGCTCGCGGCCGCATCGAGCCGCTGCGGGTCGTGCCACGCGAACACCGGCGAGCGCACCAGCGTGAAGCGGATCTCGCCCGCCGCTCCGTCGAGGGCCCAGCAGTCAGGCGCCGCGATCCCCGTGCCGTCTTCGGCCAGCGTCCAGTCGGTATACGGCACCTCGCGGCCGTCCTGCGGCCGCCGGAAGCTGCCGCCGCTCACCCCATCGAGGCGCGAGGCGCACGGACCGGCCAGGGCCAAGGCCAGCTTCGCGACCCTGTGCCGCTCGGCCCACAGCAGAGAGATCTCAAGGTGAAGGCTGCGGTCCCCCGCGACCAGCCGCGCGCGCAGCGTGAGGCGGCTGCGGCCATGGGAAGCCTCGACCCGCAGAGTCGCGCGCAGGGGACCGTTCTCCTCGACGACCGCCGTGGTGACCCGAAAATGGCCGAGGACGCGGCCGCTGTAGCGGTCGACGCCGTGGGACCAGGTGTCGGTGGGGTCGGCGAGCACGCGGACCTCCAGGCGAGGGGAGGCGAGCAGCGCGGTCCCGCGGCCGGCGCGCACTGCGGCGAGGCCGTTGGCGATCGCCCGCGTTCCGGCCGCGGCCG
The DNA here is from genome assembly GCA_964552235.1 of uncultured Spirochaetales bacterium. Lineage (GTDB taxonomy): Bacteria > Spirochaetota > Spirochaetia > SZUA-6 > CAVTHK01 > CAVTHK01. The sequence goes on from CAZKGO010000093.1 coordinate 9,781, forward strand.
CGGGGGCTGCCACGGCGGGCGACTGCGCCTGCGGCTGCAAGCGCCAGACCGCGAGCGAGCGCGCGGGGATGCGCGCCCGCCACAGCATCGCCCGCCGGCCGCGCACGATCGCCGACTGCTGCACCGGCTGCCACGGCACGGACTGGCCGCCCTCGTCGATGAGGCCGCCGCTCATCGGGGCCCAGTCGAGCCACGGCTCGTGCTCGAGCGCTCCGTCAAAGTCGACGTCCGCGGGGTTGAAGGCCACGATGCGCTGCAGCGGGTCCGACGGCAGAGAGACGAGCCTGCGGAACAACGTGGAGAAGGTGACCTCGTCAGCGGCTGCGCAGGAGCGTCCGAGCTGATCGCGCGCTTCGGCGTAGGCCTCGGCGATCGCGCTGCCGCCGTAGGTGTCGTGGAACTGGTTGAACAGCACCGGCTTCCAGGCTTCGTCGAGGACGGCGCCGGCGCCGGCGGGCGCCTGCGCCCCGAACGCCTCCACGGTCGCCCGGGCGCGGACGAGCGCCCGCTCGGCGCGCCGCACGTTCCTCTTGATGTCGCGCACCACCGAGTAGCAGCCGATGGCGTGGTGCTGCAGCTCGTCCGCGACGACGGCGAGGCTCTGCGCGTGCGGGGCCGCGGCCGCGAAGAACCGCTGCGGGTCGCTGAACACGAGCTCCGCGTCCGGAAAGCTCTTCGCGTGGCTGCGGATCCAGTCGATCTGCCGCTGGGTCGGGCCCCCGCCGTGGTCGCCCACGCCGTAGAAGCACATCACGTGCGGCGCCCCCGGAGCGGCCGCGGCCAGCGCCGCCTTCACATTTCGTTCCAGCTCCTCGATGCCTCGGGTCGTGTAGCTCACCGGGATGCGCCAAGTCAGGACCTCGGCGCCGTCGGGGGCCTGCCAGCGGAACAGCGAGGCGGGCAGCTGCTTCTCGTGGGGGCCCGGCCGCATCATCACGTAGGAGCGGAATCCGTGCTCGCGCATCAGGCTCGGCAGCCAGGCGGTGTGGCCGAAGCTGTCGACGTTGTAGGCCACGTCCGTGCCGACGCCCAGGTGGTCGCGAAACCAGCGCAGGCCCACTTGCATCTGTTTGGCGAACGAAACCGCCAGCGGCAGGTTGCAGTCCGGCTGGATGTACCAGCCGCCGACCACCTTCCACCGGCCGCTTTCGATCTGGCGGCGGATCCGCTCGAACAGCTCGGGGTCGGCGCGCTCGACCTGCTCGTAGACCCAGGCCTCGCCTCGCGTAAAGACGAAGTCCGGGTTGCGGTCGACCAGGTCCGCGGCCGCGCGGCAGGTCGAGAGCACTTCGACGACGCCCGCGGGCCAGCGCCAGAGCCAGACCGGGTCGATGTGGGCGTTGCCGATCATGTGGACGGTGAGCATCGCGGGCCTCCCCGGCTCTCGTGTCTACACCGCCCGCGCGGCCGCTTCAAGCCCCGCCGGCACTGGCGTGCGCACACCCGCCGTGCTAAAGTCGCGCCGTGTCAGGCGTGACTCCCCGCCGTTACCCCTGTGACTTCGGCGAGCTCGAGACGGTGCTGCGCAAAGGTCGGCCGTCGCGGCCCGTGCTCTTCGAGTTCTTCCTCAACAGGACGCTGTTCGACATCCTGCTGGAGGGGGTGCGGCTGCCCGACAACGGGACCCTGCGGCCCTTCGCGGAGAAAGCCATCGGGTTCCACCGGGCAGGCTACGACCACGCCTGCCTCGCCCCGCTGCCGGGCTTCGACTTCGTTGTGCCGGAGCGGCGCAAGGAGGCCTCGCTCTCGCTGAACGAGGGCGGCCTGATCACCGACCGGGCCTCTTTCGCGCGCTACCCGTGGCCCGATCTCGGCGCCGTCGACTGGGGTCTCATCGATCGCCTGGCACCCTGGGTTCCCGAGGGGATGAAGCTGATCCCCCACGGGCCCTGCGGCGTCGAGGAGAACGCGATCCGCATCGTGGGCTACGACCGCCTCTGCTACATGATGGCCGACGATCCCGATCTCGCGCAGGCGGTCTTTGACCGGATCGGGGCGGCGCTCGAAGGCTACTACCGCGCGGTCTGCGCCCACCCGCTGGTCGGCGCGGCCATCTCCAACGACGACTGGGGCTTCAAGACGCAGCCGCTGCTCACTCCCACCCAGATGGAGCGCTACGTATTTCCCTGGCACAAGAGGATCGCGGCGGCCATCCACCGATCCGGCAAGCCCGCGATCCTCCACTCCTGCGGAGCCATCTACCCGTGGATGGACACGGTCATCGACGACCTGGGATTCGACGCCAAGCACTCCTACGAGGATGCGATCCTGCCTGTCGAGGAGGCCTACGAGCGCTACGTCGGCCGCATCGCGGTGCTCGGGGGTATTGACGTGGACTTCGTGATCCGCAGGTCGCCCGAAGAGGTGTACCGCAGGTCGGCGGCCATGCTGGAGCGCTCGCGGGATCGCGGCGGCTACGCGCTTGGAACCGGGAACTCGGTGCCGGAGTACGTGCCGCCCGAGCACTACTTCGCCATGACCCGCGCAGCGCTCGGGTAGCGAGGCCAATGATGGATCTTCGGCAGGCACTGTCGCGACTCGGAGCACCGGAGGCGGCCGATGCGCTGGCGCCTCACTGGCAAGAGTCGGTGCGCGACCTGGGCGCACGGACGCCACCCTTTCTCGAGCCCGCCGAGCTGCGCGCGGCGCGGGAGTACGGCGGCTTTCCGCCGCAGGTGCAGGGCCGGCTTGAAGCCGAGGCGCTGCGCATCGCAGGAGATCCCGCGCTGCGCCTCCTGGCGTGGCACTGCCACCGCCTGCTCTACGACCATCCCGACTACGACCGCTTCCAGGAGTGGCCGGCGGCCCTGGGCGGGAGCTTCGGCCTGCTGGTGGCCATGGGGATGGTGAGCCGGGTGCGCGAGGCGCACGCCGCGATGGGGGTGTCCGACGACGTGACCCGCGAGACCTGCAGCCAGCTCGCGTGCTTTGCCCAGAACTACGCCCGCGGCAGCGGCGGCGGTCTCGGCATCCCGGTCAGCCAGATCTTCTGGACGCGGCACTACCCGGCGTGCCGCCTCTTCAGGCTCGGGCGGATGGAGTACATGATCCGCGCCTCGCGGGGCGGCGCGGTGGCCTTTCGCCATCGCCGCAGCGGGACCGTCGTCGCCCTGGCGCCCGACGGCACCCGCTACACCGACGAAGGGCAGGTCGCCTGGCAGCCGGATGGAGGGTGGACCGCGAGGCTCGAGCGGACGCCCGAAAGCGTGAGCGGCTCGCTGATCTCGCCCTTCGGCTTCGCAGAGCGGCGCCGCGTGACCCTCGCCCTGCGGGACTGGGAGTGCGTGCTCGCCCCCGATGACGCGACCCTCGACATGCACATCCCCGAGGGAGGCGCGATGAGCCTCGAGGCGTGCGGCGATTCGATGCGCAGGGCCGCGGCTTTTTTCGCCCGCTTCTTCCCCAACCGGGTCTGCCGCACCTTTGGCTGCTCGTCCTGGATCCTCAACACGCAGCTGGAGCGCATCCGGCTCTCGTCGCAGAACCTGGTGCGCTTCCAGCGCGAGCTCTACCTGTTCCCGGTTCCCTCCAGCGGCCGCGACGGCCTCTGGTTCATATTCTTGAGCGACGACGTGGACCCGGCCACGGCGCCGCGGGACACGAGCCTGAGGCGCGGGGTCGCGGACTTTCTCGCCACGGGAGAGCGCTGGAGGGGCGGAGGCATGTTCTTTCTCGTCGAAGACCTCCCGCGGTTCGGGACGCAGCCTTACCGCTCGACCTGGCCGCCGGCTGCGATCGGCGGCGCGCCCGGCTGACCGGCGCCCCGCCGGCGCGCGCTGTCAGTGCGCCGCCACGACCTTGCGATCGAGCAGGTTCCCGTCGGCGTCGAAGCGCAGCTCGCGCGGCGGGCCGGCCACGGTGACGTTCGGGTTTCCCGCCATCTCCGCGGCGACGTTCTCGCTCACCTCGATCTCGTCGAGCGAGAGCGTGTTGCGGATGCGCGCAAAGCGCAGGTCCTCCCAGCGGGCGATATTGCAGGTCCTGATCGCCGCCTGCACCGCCTGGCGGTCGTTCTTGAGCACCATCGGGATCTTGACGCTGGTCGGCACGGTCGAGGTGAGGCTGTTCGGATAGGTCTGCTCGAAGTCGAACTTCTCGAAGGCGCGCCGCGTGGTGAAGTCGAGGATCCCGAGGCCGTTGGCGTTGCCGTGGCTGGCGTCGGTGATGTCGAGGGCGGCAATGCGCGTGATCGAGGGCCCTCCCGAGATGAACTGCGTGTGGTAGCGGCCGACGACGTTGTTGTCGAAGCCGGTGCCGCTGATGTTCTTGCCGATCTCGTCGATGATCAGCACGTCGAGGGAGTCGGTGTAGAAGCGGGGCAGCAGGCGCCTCGACTCCTCCTGCAGCGGAGGCTCGCCGGCCTCGACCTCCTCGGGGGCGAACACCTCGATGCGGCAGGTCTCGTGGTAGGGGTTCTCGAGCACGGCGATGGCCGTGAGGATCCTGCCGCTGGCCAGCACCACCTTGCCGATGGCCGGCACGTTTTCCGCCATGCGGCCAAAGCCGAGGTTGTGGCAGATCTCGGCGCCGTACTGCTTGCCGAGGCCGATGGCCAGCATCTTCATCAGCCCGCTCTCGTAGGGGCCGCGAAAGGCCACGTGCGGCTTGATGCGGTTGATGACCACGATGCCGTCGGACTCCCACGCGTTGCGGTCCACGTGCACGGGCAGACCGTTCGCCGAGGTGCCGATGCGCACCACTTCCATCGAGGAGCGGATCGGGATGTCGTCGCGGATGCCGAGGCCCCGCAGCATGCTCTCCTGGCCTGCGGCGGTGGCGCCGCCGTGGCTGCCCATGGCCGGGACGATGAACGGCTCGCCCCCGAGCCTGCGGATCTCCCGCCCGAGGATGCTGATCATCTCGGGCATGTTGCTGATGCCGCGGCTGCCGGCGGTGATGGCGATGCGGGCGCCCGGTTTGATGCGGGCAAGCAGGCCGCGGGCCCTCACCCGGGCGAGCAGCTCGCCGCCGACGTCTTCGATGCGCGGGCGCGGAAAGCTCTGGCGCACCGTCACCACGCGCGGCAGCGAGACACGGTCCAGGATCTCGTCGATGGCGCTCATGGCGCACACCCTAAGGAATCGCGCCGCCAGTGGCAAGGGGCGGGCGCCGGCGGGCAGGCTGCCGCGGGCGGCTACCCGCGCTGCAGGAGCTCCCGCGCCGCATCGGCCTCCATCTGCTCCAGCTTCTTGAGGCGGCGCCGGAAGTACTCCTCGGTGGTAAAGGCGGCGGCGACAAAGGCCTTGATGAGGTCGCGGGCGAGCCACGGCCCGATGATCTTGCCGCCGAGGCAGAGCACGTTCATGTCGTCGTGCTCGACTCCCTGGTGGGCGCTGTGCACGTCGTGGCAGACGCAGGCCCGGATGCCGCCGAACTTGTTGGCCGCGATCGCCGCCCCGATTCCCGTGCCGCAGAGCATGATGCCGCGCTCGGCCTCGCCGCTCCTGATCGAGCGGCAGACCTTGCGCGCGAGGTCGGGAAAGTCGACCCGCTCGGGGCTGAACGTGCCGTGGTCGATGACCTCGACGCCGAGGTCCTTCAGGATCGCGAGCACTTCGGCCTTGATCGGGAAACCGGAGTGGTCGGTGGCGAGGGCGATCTTCATACGAGTCCTCCTGGAGAGCCGGCGCGAGCGTCGCGGGATCCGGGCCCGGTCCGGGGAGCCGAGGCGGCAGCGCAGCCCTGAGCGGCCAGCTCCCGGTACATCCGCCTGACGACGTCGTACGCCAGCTTGGGCCTGCGGTACTCGTCGGCGACGCCTTTGTTGTTGAAGGCCCGCGGCCGCCGCAGCACCCGCTCCGCGAGCTGCGAGGTGCGACCGTCGCAGAACTGCCAGATGGCGAGGCCCATGAAGCGCTCCGTGTCGACGAACACGTGACGGATCACCGCTTCCAGCAGCGCCGCCTGGTACTCCTCGCTCCACCGCGTCCGGTTCTGGTCGCGCCACCCGGGAACGGCGCCCGCCCCGATCTCCGAAAGGATCGCCGGCTTGCCCGAGACATCGGGCCGCTCGAGCCGCTCGATGACGCGGTCGAGCTCGCTCGGCAGCGCCTCAAGCTCGCCGACGTACCAGCCGGGATAGGTGTTGATCGAGATGACGTCCGCAAGGTCGAACATCAGGTCGTCGCGCCAATGGTTGGAGGCAAAGGTCACCGGCCGGGTCGGGTCGAGCCTGCGGATCTCGCCGATCAGCCGCTGGTAACCGGCGCGGCAGGCCGGCTCATGGCTCGCGCTCTCGTTCAGCAGGCCCCATAGGATCACCGAGGGATGGTTCGCCGCGCTGTCGATCATCTCGCGGATGTCGAGCAGCTGGGCGTCGACGAAGCGCGGGTCGGCGAGGTGCGCGGTCGTGTGCTGCCACCCGATCGCCTCGCTCCAGACCAGTAGGCCCGCCTCGTCGCAGAGGTCGAGCAAGCGCGGGTCCTGCGGGTAGTGGCTGCCCCGCACGAAGTTGGCGCCCAGGTCCTGCAGGATCTGCACGTCGGCGGCCAGCAGCGCCTCGGGCAGCCCGCATCCGAACTGAGGGTGGGCATCGTGGCGGTTGAAGCCGAGCAGGCGCAGCGGCTCGCCGTTCAGCAGCAGGTCGCGGCCCTCGACCCGGACCTCGCGCACGCCCACGCGCTCGACGAGGTCGTCGTCGCCGAGGGACACCGAAAGCGCGTACAGCCGCGGCGAGCGGGGCGACCACGGCTCGGCCCCCTCGATCCGCAGGCGGCGCGTGAGCGAGCCGCCGCCGGCTTCGAGCTTGAGCCTCTCGCGCAGCACCGGCCGCCCTTGGATGGCGAGCTCCAGCGATGCGGCGCCGCCCGCCTCGCTGCCGTAGCGCAGCGTCACCTCGATCTCCCGCGCGGCCAGGTCCGTAGTCGCCACGCGCAGCGACTCGATCCAGGGGTCGGGGAGGGTGTGCAGCTCGGCGCCGCGGGCGATCCCTCCGTAGTGGTACCAGTCGAAGTATTCGAGATGAAGGGGACAGCGGTTGTAGTCGATGCGGTTGTCCACGAGCACAACGAGGTCCGCGGCGGCCGCCGGCCCGGGCGGGATGTCGACGCCGAAGACGGTGTAGCCGCCGACGTGCTCGCCCAGCAGCGAGCCGTCCGCGAACACGCGGCACCAGTGGTGGACGCCGCTGAGCGCCAGGCGGTGGCGGCGGCCGGGCGCCAGCGGAACGCGGCGGCGGTAGGCAGCCAGGCCGCGGCAGCCGGCGTAGCGCGGACTTGCGTCGAAGCAGCCGGGGACCGCGATGCGGTCGTCGAAGCGGACGCGCCCGACGTCGACAGCGTCGGCTGCGACGTCGCCGAGGAATGCGAAGTCCCACAGGCCGTCGAGATCGAGGACCGGGCGGCGGGCGTGCTCGAGGAAGCGGCGGATCATGGCGGCGAGTGTAGCGGAGCGGACCCCGCCGCGCAACGTCGTTGCGCCTACGGGCCGCAGCGGCGGCGCGCTGCAGGAAGCTGGCGGGCAGCGGTGGGGTGGGGGGAGGGCCGCGGGCTGAAAGCCTGCAAGAGCATGTGGGCGGGAGCGCCGACGCTCACGAGGCGGGCGACGAGGCGGCGATGGAGGCGGAAGGCGGGGCGAAGGATCTTGGGCACGGTGAAGGTGAGCACGCGATCGGGCAGCCGCAGCAGGAGCCTGCGGCACGAGAACTCCGCGAATAGCGTCGGTCCAAGCCGTCCGTTCGCGGTTGCCTGATGTGCAGGCCGGCCTCAATCCCCCTCCTCCTGAACCCCAGTCATGAGCCAACGGGAGGTCGTGATCGCCGAGTCCCGGGCGTCTGCCACGCCATCCTCATCTATGTCACGACGGCTTGCTTCCCATCCACGGGTAGGTCTGACGTTGAAGGCACTCGCGGCACCCTTGTCGGGTGGAGAACAGCGGCAGGACCACGAACGCAGCCCGGGCGAAGACGACGAGGAGAATCGTCAGGCCCCACGTGAACTCCTTCACGAGGGTCGGCACGGCAAGTGCCACTGGGCGGATCCACAGCGGCTCAATCACTGGGATGTGCTTCCTGAACTTCTCGTTGAACCGGTCCCCAGGTCGTCGATCACGGAATCCGGCGGCGATCTGGCGATATCCGCAGGCGCACGCATGGGTTCCCCAGAACCGACAGAAGGGGCACACGAAGACCATGATCCACACAGCCCCTATCATAGCGGTCCGTCCTTGAACGCCCCAGATGCGGTCTACAGAGCGCTTAGGGCTCGCGCATTAATTAGTGTAGCAAGTTCCGACGGTCGTATTCGTCAGGGTTTGTGACCCACCCCCTCGGTTGTCGGATGTCGCCGAGGTCGGGAGGCGACGGCGAGGCCCTCGCGAGTCAACCCGACGGTAGTGAACCCCGCCAGGTAGCCGCGCACCGTCTTGCGGTCACGCTCCTCGTTGGCCGCGATCCGCGACAAGCTCTGCCCAGCCTGCCATCGACG
>CAZKGO010000094.1:0-18150 GCA_964552235.1 uncultured Spirochaetales bacterium
AGAAGACCGTATTGAGCGTCCATGAGCCATTTCCAGATGAGAGCGACGATGGAGATGGTCAACATGAAGGGAAAGAAGAAGAAGGCCTGCGCGACCGGCGCGCTGCGGTGGCGGCCTCCCCACCCCCACAGCATCAGGGCAAAGGCGAGCCCGAGCCCGATGATCAGCGGGATGACCAGCGCCGCGAACTTGAGCGTGTTCACCAGGGCGTTCCAGAAGCGAGGATCGGCGAACAGCTGCCGGTAGTTTCCGAGACCGATGAACCGCCCCGGGCCCGCGCCCTTCCACTCGAAGAGGCTCATCAGGATTCCCTCTGCCACCGGCCAGGCCAGGAATACCGTCCACACCAGCCCGAAGGGCAGCACGTAGAGGACCCCCTCCACAACGGGGTGCCGATGAAGGATCTGGGAGAGGCTGATCGCAGTGTTCGCACGCGGTGGGCGCTGCATTCCGCTCAAGGGCGACGAGGCCCCCGCAGGGGGGGCCTCGTCGTTAACTTCACTTCGTGAGGATCGCGTTGCACTCCGCTTCGGCCGTGGCCAAAGCCTCCGGCCCGCTCATCATGCCGCCCACAGCCAGCTCGATCTTGGTTTCTATGGCGCTCTCCAACTCCGACCCCTTGGTGTGCTTGACCGGATAGTGCACCTCTCCGGCGCCGATCATCTCGGCCAGCTTGATGCCCGCCCTCTGCCAGTACTCGCTTTCGACCAGCTCCTTGCGGGCCAGGGCCGGTTTGAAGGCGCTTATGTGACCGGAGCCCATCGTGTAGATGTGGCAGTTCTCGACGTAGAACTTCGCAACCTCCATGGCCGCGACGTAGACTTCCTTGGGCGTCCCTTTCTTCTGCACGGGAATCACCAGGCCTTCGCCGTTGAGCCAGGTCGACCGCTTGTCGAAGAACACGGTCGTCTTGGCCGCGCCCCAGTCCACTCCGCTGGCCGTCGCGTTGGCGTAGAACCAGTTGCCGCCGTAGATGATGCCCAGCTGCTTGGCTCCGAACTGCTTGTAGCCGTCACCACCGACGACGTTCCACCCGTACTTGTGGATGATGTCCACGATGAACTGCAGGGCCTTGGTTCCCTTCTCGTTGTTGAACGTGGCCTTGGTGTAGCCCGGGTCGAACATCTCCCCGCCCTGCTGCCACAGCGCCACCTCCCAGGCCCGGCGCCAGAAGCGGGGCGGCCCGTCGGAGGCGGGGTGGAAGGCATAGGCGCCGGTGGCCTTGATCTTGTTGGCCGCGGTTACGAAAGGCCCGCTGGTGTCGGGGAACTTCTCAGGGTCCAGTCCCGCCTTGCGGAAAAGGTCCTTGCTGTACCACATCATCTTGCCGGGGTAGTAGCCCGGCACAACGTACTGGGTCCCCTGGTAGAAGCTCTCCTCCCAGCCCTTGGCGTCGAAATCCGCCTGCCGCAGCTTGGTGGCCTCGAACAGGTTGCCGTACGGCGACTTGTCGAGGGGTGTGTAGTACTCGTACATCTCCGGCAGCTTCTGGAAGGCGGAGGTCGCAAGCTGCGGAGCCTCGCCGGCCATCGCCGCCAGCCGGAGCTGCGCGTAGAACTGGGTCCACTGACCCTGAATAATGTCGGCCTTGATCTGCGGCTGACTCGCGTTGAACTTGTTGATGATGTCCACTTCGGCCTGAGCCGCCAACCCGTGGGCCAGTGTGCGCACCACGACGGTGATCGGCCCCTTGGCAGAAGCGCCCCCTTCTTTCTGGGCCCCGGCAAAAAGCGCCGCCGGCAACAGAAGAACCAGCAACACGACCATGCATCGTTTCCTCATACCTGCCTCCTTATCAGTGTTGGCATCACTGCGCAGCCGGGCAACCATCGTTGGCTCCCGGCCGGCGGCACCATCGTAGCACGGTCGCCCGCGACCGTCAAAATCAGCAACGCCGGTGAGCCGTCGCGGAACGCGCCGCGCGAGCCCCCGCGTGCAGCCTTCGGTCCTTCACACAACCTTCATTTTCGCCCCATCGATCGTTCGCGGACCTTTGCTACCTTGCTGTCCAGGAGGTTCGCATGAACACGACATCCAAGAGAGTGATCCTGGCGGGGATTCTCGCCGCTGTTGTTGCCCTGAGCGTGAGCGCCGAGAGCGCTTCGTACGGAGCGGCGGCTGCCAAGGCGGCCGTCAACCCGACCGTCGAGCAGATGCTCGTCTTCGCGATCCAGGACGAGTACCTGGCCCGCGCCGAGTACGAGCTGATCATGAGCAAGGCGGGCAACATCCGGCCGTTCAGCAACATCATCAAGGCCGAGGAGCAGCACATCGAGTGGGTCGCCGACCTGATGCGCGAGAAGGGCTACAAGGTGCCGGCCGACGAGGGAGCGACGCACGCGGTGCTGCCCAAGGACCTCAAGGCCGCCTACGAGACCGGCGTTCAGGCAGAGATCGACAACATCGCGATGTACGACGCGTTCCTCAAGAACGATCTGCCCGCAGACGTCAGGTCGCTGTTCGAGCGGCTGCGCGACGCCTCGGAGAATCACCTCCAGGCGTTCCGCACCAATCTGGCGCGGGCGCGGTAGCGGATGAGCGGGTGGGCGGCCACGCGGCCGCCCGACTCGCGACGTGAGAAGGGAGCAACACAAATGAAGAAGAAGGCTGCGCTCAACTACTGGGTCGACGTGATCACGGGCATCGCCTTCGCGGTGGCAGCGATCTCCGGCATCGTCCTGCTGTTCGCCGGCTCCGGCGGCGGCTACCAGGGCGGGCGCAACGCGCGCTACGCGGCGAGCGCCCTGTCGCTCAGCCGCTGGTTCTGGAAGGACCTGCACGATTGGAGCGGCGTGATCGCCATGGTCGGCGTGCTGGGGCATTTCCTGCTGCACTGGAACTGGATGGTCTGCATGACGCGGAACCTGTTCCGCCGCCGCACCCCGGTCGCCGCCGAGGCGAGCGCGGAATCCTGCCCGACCGAGGCCTGAACCCTGCACAGTCCACTGGGGACGCGCCCGCGCGCGTCCCCGTTTTTTTCCGCTGCGACTCAGCGGCGCGGGCGATCTCGCAGCGGATTGCGGTGCCGCAGTCCGCTGAAACGGACAAAGTCGGCGTCGTTGGTGTTCAGCTCCGCCTGGTACTCTATGGCCAGCGCGGCGAGGACGGCGTCGGTCGTGAGACTCGCCGCTGCCCCGACTTCGTCGAGCAGGCGCTCGAGGATGGCGAGGTGCTCGCCTCCCGGCTCAATGATCCGGCACAACGGAACCTCGAGCCACTGGCGCACGTGGCCGAGAGCCTCGGCAGGCCCCAGAGGCCGTTCGAGCACCCGGGGGTGGGTCATGAGGCGCAGGTAGCCGTGAAGAACCACCCACGGCAGCCCCACGAGCTCTTCGCCCGAAAGAGACCGCTCCCACCACCGCTTGGCAGCGGGATGGTGGGGAGCATCGCTGTTGTAAGCGTAAACAAGAAGGTTGACGTCGGGAATGATCACTTCGGATGCCGTTTCGCCTTGGCGGCGGCCGCGTCTGCGTCCAGCTCGTCAACGAGCTGGTTGAGCCTCCGGGTGTCGATGCCGGGCCGCAAGCCGCAGGACCGGGCGTCGACCTTGAACCGTCTCCGCCCCCTCACCTGTTTCTTGTGCGCCTCAAGGCCCGCCTTGAGCGTGCTGTTCACGATCTCCTTGAAAGACTTGTTCTGCCGGTTCGCCAGCCGCTTGAGCTCCCGGGCGAGATCCGGATCGAGGGTCAGGGTGGTCCTCATGTGAGCATCATGATGCTAAGGGATGCTGCTGTCAAGATGTCTATGGGCGCAGCGGCGCGCCGGCCGGTCGCCGCGGAGTCGCTTTGTCCGCAGCCCCCGACCATACTACAATCCCGCATGCCGCCTTGGAGGTTCACGATGAAGATCACGGGTGTGGAGTTCCTTCGCTTCTCGGCCGAGCACCGCAATGCCACGCGCAACTGGCTCGTGCTCAAGCTGCTCACCGACGACCCGCGCGTCTTCGGGCTCGGCGACGCCAGCGCCATGGATCACGACACCGAAGTGATGGCCCTCGTCAGGGCGTGGGTGCCCCGCTACCTCGCCGGCCGGGACCCCCTCGACTCCGAAGCCCTCTGGACGATCCTCTACCACAACTGCAACGCCCGCGGCGGCCGCCTGGCCACAACCGCTCTCTCGGGCGTCGACGTCGCGCTGTGGGACCTCAAGGGCAGGATCCTGGGCCAACCGGTCTGGAGGCTGCTCGGGGGCGCGCAGCGGGATCGGCTTCGCGTCTACGCCAACGGCTGGTACACCAATCCGGGAACGCCGGAGCAGAACGCGGCCGAGGCTCTGGAGGTCGTGGCGCGGGGCTACACGGCGGTCAAGTTCGATCCCTTCGGCCAGAGCAACTACTACACGATCTCGGCGGCCGAGGCGCGCCTGGCCGAGCAGCGGGTCGCGGCTGTCCGCAAGGCCGTGGGCTGGGACGTCGACATCCTCGTCGAGGCCCACGCCAAGTTCAACGTCGCCACGGCCATCCAGATCGGGCTGCGCCTGGAGCCCTACAAGCCGATGTGGTACGAAGAGCCGGTTTCCTCGGAGAACATCGACGAGCTGATCCAGGTCCGGCAGAGGGTCGCGATCCCGATCGCGGCGGGCGAGAGGCTGTACACCAAGTTCCCGTTCTTCGACCTGGTGGCCCGCGAGGCGGCGGACGTGCTGCAGCCCGACGTGGCCAACGCCGGCGGCATCACGGAACTGAAAAAGATCGCGGCCTTTGGCGAGGCGCGCCACGTGATGATGGCCCCCCACAACGTCTGCAGTCCCGTGGGCGCCATCGCCGAGATGCACCTCGGCGCCTCGCTGGCCAACTTCCTGATCCAGGAGTACCACGCCGAGTTCTACTCGCCCCACTACTTCGACGTGATCAGGGGACTGCCGCGGCAGACCGACGGCTACGTGAGGCTCTCCGACGCCCCCGGCCTCGGACTGGAGCTGGACGAGGCGGAGATCGCTCGCCACCCGCCCCTGGACCGCACCAGCTCCTCGGGCGGGACGGTCAGGGGCATATAGAGGCAGCGCCCGGCCGGGCCGCGCCCCTCACACCTCGCAAGGCTCCAAGGGCACGGGCACCACGACCCGACCGGCGAACAGGGCCGCAGCCTCGCGCCTCACGTCGGCAGGCGCGGCCTTGGCGCGGTCAAAGTGGCAGAGGAAGAGCGTCTGCGCCCCCGCGGCGCGCGCCGCTTCCGCGGCCTGCCGGCCCGAGGAGTGGCCCGCTTCGTTGAGCGCAGCCTCCCACTCCGCGGTGGCCGAGGCCTCGTGCACCAGCGCCGCTGCACCCGCCGCCTCGGCGGCGACGCGCGGGCAGGGCCGCGTGTCGGCGCTGTAGACCAGCAGGCGCCCCTGGTGCGTCACGCGGAGGCCCGACGTCGGCACCGAGTGCTCCACGGGAAAGAGGCGCAGCGAGCAGCCGCCGGGCAGAGCGGTGTCGAGACCTTCGTCCATGATCCATTCGATGGGGAACAGGCGCGGCTTCTCGAGCAGCCCGAGCACGCCGCACAGCGATCGGGCCCGCTCGGCGGTGGCGGCGTTGCTGAGGACCCGCAGCGGCTTGCGCCGCCCCATGAGCCACAGCACGTGCACCAGCGACGGAAGGCCGTAGATGTGGTCGGTGTGGGCGTGGGTGATCACCAGCGCGTCGAGCGCGAGCGGGTCGAAGCCGGCGCGCAGCAGCGACTGGGCCGGGTTTCCGGAGGCGTCGACCAGGAGCGAAGCCTCGCCCGCGGCCAGCGCGAAGCTCACGTTGCCGTCGTCGGCAGACGGCACGGCTCCGCTCGCGCCCAGGAACACAAGCTTCACGACCGCTCCTTGGACCTGCGCCGGCTGCTGATCAGGGGCCAGGCGACCGAGAGAACAGCCAGGAGGATGAATACGAGCGAAATCGGCTTCGTGAGGAACACCGAGTAGTCGCCGCGCGCGAGCTTGACCGCGCGCCGGAAGTTGTCCTCGAACATGCCGCCGAGGATCATTCCCAGGACGATCGGGGTAAAGGGGTAGTCCTCCTTTTTAAGCGCGTAGCCGATCAGGCCGAACGCCAGGGCCACTGCCATGTTGGTGACCGCGGCGAGGATCGCCTGGCCCTCGATGGCGCAGGCGCCGACGAGCGAGAGGATCAGCACCACGGGAATCAGGAGGGCCATCGGCATCGACAGCACCTTGGGGTACAGCCGCACTCCGGCGAGCTGGTAGGCGGCCATGAACACGTTGGCGAGGAAGTAGCTGAAGAAGATGCCGTACACGAGGGCCAGGTCCTGCGAAAAGAGCTGGTAGCCTGGCACGATCCCCTTGATGAGCAGCGCGCCAAGAAAGACCGCGGTCCCGGTGTCGCCGGGTATGCCGAGGGCCAGCGTGGGAATCAGGGCGCCACCGATCACCGCGTTGTTGGCCACCTCGGGCGCGAACACCCCCTCGAGGCATCCGGTGCCGACCTTGGCCAGTTTGCTCTTGGGCGACGAGGTGATCTTCTTGGCCCGCTCGTAGGCGAGAAAGACGGCGATCGAGGCACCCGTTCCGGGCAGAGCTCCGATCCACACGCCGATGCCGGTCGACTCCAGGATGATGCGCCACAGGGATGCAATCTTCCTGAGCGAAGGGAAGATCTTCTCGATCTTCACCGCCGGAGGCCGGAGGTTGCCCTTGAGGATCCCTTCGAGATCGGACAAGGCCTGGGAGATGCCGAACAACCCGATGAGCGCAGGTATCAGCTCGATTCCCCCGGCCAGCGGAGTCCTGGCCAGCAGGCGCGGAAAGGGAATCCGCAGCGCGTCGGTGAAAGGATCGCTGCCCATCAGGGCGACAGCGAGCCCGAACGCGCCGGTCAGCAGCCCCTTGGCCAGATGCTTCGAGGAGACCGACGCGATAATCGTGAGCCCGACGAGGGCGAGCGTCGCCTTCTCGGCGGGGCCAAAGAGCAGCGTGAAGCGCGCGACCAGAGGCGCGCCGAGCACGAGGATCACGAGGCTGCCCATCCCGCCGATGAACGAAGCGACGACGGCGCCGCCGAGGGCCTGGCCGGCCTGGCCCTTCTTCGTCATCTCGTGGCCATCGAAGATGGTGGCGATGGCGTTGGGGTTTCCCGGGATTCCCAGCAGGATCGCCGGGATCGAAGCGCCGCAGACAGCCCCGCAGTGCACGCCGAGCAGCAGCGCGAGGCCCGGCACCTGCGCCAGCTGAAAGCTGATCGGCAGCATGAGGGCGAGCCCCATTGTGGCGGTCAGGCCCGGCAGCGCGCCCAGGATGATGCCGAGGATCTCGCCGAGCGAGAGCCACAGCAGCGAGTCGATGCGCACGGCCTGGGCGAGCCCCGAGACGATCGCGTCCACGCTTCCTCCGTCACCACCAGAGCAGGCCCGGCGCAAGGGCCACCAGGAACACCTGGCGGAACACGACGTACAGCGACTCGGTCATGGCAGCGGCGGTGAGCACCGACACCGACAGCCGGTCCAGGGGCCCTTTGCCGCGCTTCGCCTTGAGCGCCAGCAGAACGAGCATAAAGACGAAGGCTGCGGCCAGCAGGGCCGCGCCGGCGCCGAAGGTGCGGTCGGCAAGGAGCGCCCGACCGCTGCTGCGGCCGTAGGCGAACAACGCTCGCGTGACGGCCTTGCCGGTGGTGTAGACGGCCAGCGTGAGCGCCAGCGAGCCCGCCAAGCCTTTGAGGCAGGGCGCAAGAAGGCCGGGTCGCACATCTTGCTCGCGGTAGAAGAAGAACAGAAGGTACAGCAGGAGCGCCGTGGCGAGCACGAAGCCGACGGCCCTGAAGAGCGCGACGTAGAGGCAGCACAGCACCACCGTGAACACGACGAGCCGCACCACCGCAGGCGGAAGCGCCGCCGAACGGGCGCGGCTCTTTCCCTCGCGCGCGGCGAGGTAGATTCCCAGCACGAGCATGAGGGCGCCGGTGGCGAGCGGCAGCGCCCGCGGCCCCGGGTCCCAGCCCTTCTCGTCGCCGATCATTCGCCGCTCGTCGTAGGAAAGGGCGAGCGCCAGGTAGAGCAGGGCCACGACCACAAAGGCCGCGGGGATGACGCGTCTCATGCTGCGGATGCCGCCGGCTGCGCTACTGCTTGAGCAGGCCCGCTTCCTTGAGGATCGGCACGTACGCCTGCACCAGCTGCTCGAAATAGGCGTCCAGCTGCTTGAGCTCGGACCACGCGGGGATCAGGCCCTTGCTCTTCATGTAGTCCTGGAAGCCCTTCGAGTTGAAGGCGGTGCGCACGATCTCGGCGATCTTCGTCTTGACGGCCTCGGGCGTGCCCTTTTTCACCGAGAAGGACCTGAAGGAGCCGCCGGGGATGTTGATCTGCCCGAAGCCCGCCTCCTTGAGGGTGGGCACCGCGGCCAGGTCGGGCAGCGTGCTGTGCTCGCTGTAGAGCACCACCAGCGGCCGCAGCTTGTCCTTGTTGGCCACGATTTCCGACTGCGAAAAGATCCCCGCGTCGGCGTGGCCGCCGAGCGTGCTCGCCAGCAGGTCGCTGCCGCCTTTGAAGGGCGTAACGTTGAAGGCCTTGTCGACCGCCAGGTTGATGCCGATCGAGGCGACGCCTGTGGCTCCGCCCATTCCTGCGTTGCCGAGGCTGATCTTGCCCGGGTTCTTCTTTGCGTCGTCGAACAGCTCCTTGAGGGTCTTCCAGGGCTTCTGGGCCCCGACGGCGACGATGAACGGGTCGAAGTTGAGGCCCGCGATGCCTTCGAGCTCCTTGTAGCCGACCGTGAGCCCCTGCAGGGTGGCGGCCACGGTGTGGGTGCCGCTGGCCAGCAGCGTGTAGCCGTCGGCGGGCTTGTTGAGCATCTCGTTGGTGCCCGTGGCGCTTCCTGCGCCGTCAATGTTGCTCACGATGATCGTGGCGCCGCTCGCCTTTTTCATCTCCTCGACGACCTGGCGGAAGATCAGGTCGGTGCCTCCGCCCGCGCTGTAGGGAACGATGACGGTAATGGTCTTCTGCGGATCGGGCCAGGCCGCCTCCTTTTGAGGCGTCGCCGAAACGGCTGCGCCGACTGCCAGGACGAACCCCAGAGACAGCCACCACATGTGCTTCATGCAGAACCTCCTCGAGTTGCTCATTGTTCCCGCCGCAGGAGCGCGCGCCGCGCCTCCTCGCCAGGGCGGGCACATCCCAATGATAGGCGCGCGTGTCCAAAACGCAAGCAGGGGACTCAGCCGACCGTCGAGTCCTGCATCCTGCGCAGCCGCAGCAGAAAGCTGTCGCCGCTCCCGTCGACGTCGGCCCAGGTTACGGGCTGGTCCTTCTTGAGGGGCCTGAGCAGGCGCACGTTCTCCGCGAACGCGATCGGCAGGAGATTCTCCCTGCGGGCGTTCTCCGCACGCTCGACCTGAGCGTAGACCGTGGAGCCGCCGCCGCCGTCGAGCTCCTCGCCCGCCGCCAGGTCGCGCTTGGCGGCGCAGACCACCTCGGTAAAGAAGCCGCGAGGCGCGGCGGTCGCCACGCCGTCGATCGCCGCCCGGGCGATCGACACCGGCACCTCGACGCAGGTCAGGTGATAGGGGCGGAAGAGCGCGGCGCCGTGGTCACCCTGGTGGGCAAAGGCCTGGCGCAGGAACCGCTCGACCCCGGGATGCGGCGAGTCCACGACCACGAACACGCCGTTGCCCACCTGCCCCCCGCGGACCGGTGTGCCGTCGGCGGTGACGGAGTTGGCTACCTCCACCACGCCGGCCCGCGACAGGATCCCGCCGAGCTCGCGCAGGGCAAAGACCCGCGCCAGGTCGTCGACGCCGACCTGGGGCTCGTGCATGCCGCGGACCTCGGGAACCAGGCCGGTAGCGTTGGAGACCGCGGCCATCTCGATCTGCGCCTTGGTGCCGTCGCGAAAGGAGTTGGCCATCTTGGCGTTGTGGCTGATCCAGATGCGGCCGCGCCGCTCGGGACCCGGCGCGCCGTGGCGGTCCTCCGGGTACATCGTGATGCCGCGGCCCGCGGCGATGATCCGCAGCCCCAGCGACTCGGCCCAGTGCACCAGCTCGAGGATCGCGCCCGGCTGGTCGCCTGCCACCAGCGAGTAGACGACGCCGGCCGCCCGCGCCATGCGCGCAAGCAGCGGCCCGACCACGACGTCGGCCTCGACCGTGAGCATCAGCACGTGCCTGCCCGCCAGGATCGACTCGTAGGCGACGCGCGCCCCGAACTCCGCCGAGCCTGTGGCCTCGACGACGACGTCCAGCTCCATGCGGGCCAGCTCGAGGCCGTCCTGCGTGATGATCGGCTTGCCAGTGCGGCCGGCCGCCGCGGCGTTGTCGGCGAACACGAGGTCGTCGCGGCCGAGGCCGTTGGCCGCAAAGGCCGCCGCCGCCCGCTCGGGGTCCAGGTCGGCGGCAGCCACGCAGCGCATGCCGGCCATCGCGTGCATCGTGTGCAGCACGCCGGCTCCCATGGCACCCATGCCCACGATGCCGACCCTGATGGGCCGGCCTTGTTCGTCCAGCTGCTCGAGCCTGGCTTTGGTGACCACCGCTGCCCCCCGGCGCATCGTAGCAGAGGCGGCCGCCGCCGTCACGCGGCGGCCAGCAGCTCGCGGAAGCGCCGCAGGCAGCGCTCCTCCTGTTCGGGGCTGCAATAGCCGAAAGGAACAGATGCGAGAACGAGACGCACCCTCCGCCGACCTGAAGTGACGGTGGCCACTGTGGGCGGTTCAGCCTCGCCCGCGGTCTGCGGGTACACCAGAAGGGTATCTACCTGCGAGACGTCCGCAAGCGACGCATAGGCCAACGCCTGATGCAGGTCTGCCCTGTGCTCGGCGCGGACTTCGTCCGGAAGGTCCTGCCAGCCCCGGCGCGCGAGCAGCTCCAGGTGCCTCTTGTACTTGGCGTCGATCCACACGACGCGCTCTGCTGCGCGTAGCTCGACGTCGGGCACGAGGGCGCTCATCGACCGATGCGGTCCGATCCAGCGCAGCGGCCTTCGCGCACCTTGGAAAGGACTGGCGACCATTCCGAGATGGCGCGCGAGTTCCGACGCGAAGGCGGAGACCCAGGCCTCCCAGACCGAGTCGATCGACAGATCCCAGGCGAGCCCGTCGAGGCTTCGCGCCCCGCCGAGCCCGCGCTCCTCCGCGACCCAGGTCATGGCCTGGACCGCGGCGGCGACCCACTCGGAGGAACCCGGCAGCGACCAGGACGCACGCGGGCGCCGCAGAGCCCCGGGGCCCACCTCCGCCCGCAGCTCGGCTGCCCGCTGCAGCAGGTTGCGTGCCGGAAGCGAGTCCGCGATCGTGCTCAGATCCTCCTCAAGCCTCCCCAGCGTCCACCGGACCGCGGCCGCGAGTTCGGGGTCGTCGTCGGGCTCCGAGAACCGGCAAGGAAAAGTCGTCCAGGCTCCACGCGGCACCTGCGCCGTTGCCCAGGCCGTCCAGTCGATGCGCCCGCGGGGGCTCGTGCGAGTCTCGCACCGCTCGACGAACCCGCGCCGCCTGTGACGCAGCAGGCCCGCGATCCGCTCGATCACCGGCCCGGCCAGCAACCAGGCGGGCACCTCGCGCGCCGAGCCCGGTACCAGCGGCCCGCCGCCAAGCCCGGGTGGCACCGAGAAGCCGATCGCGCCGAACACCGCGCCCAGGGCAGGCCATCGGAAGCGCGGCTCGATGAGCAGACCCGCGGCCACGCGACGGGTCCACGGGTTCAGCAGCGGGATGGCACCGATCCTGGGCCCGGGTCTCAACAGGAGCCGGAGCTCAGGGTCGGCCCGCACTTCGTGGCGCAACTCGAGGCGGTTGAAGCCATCGCCGTTTGCGGCAAGGAGCGGCTCGACCCAGCGATCCCCGGCCGCGCCCACGTCCTCCGCCCGGACGCTGATCGGTTCGCCGTGGTCTCGCCCTTTGAGCAGCGGACGCGCAGAGGGTGCCGCATCGAGCGGCGCAGCGCGGGCTCGTCCCCTCTGCGTCCGGCCCCTCGGCATCACACCTCCAGCAACCGGGCCTCGATCCGATCTGCCAGGCCGGCCACGGCCTCGGTGGCAGGACCGCAGAGCTTCTCTTCGAGGTAGTGACGAAGCAGCGGCAGAAGCTCGAACCGCATTCTGCGCGCCACCCGCCCGGCTTTTCCGACGGCGCCAAGCTCCGGCCGCGGATCGAGAAAATAGGCATGCCCGGGAACCAGCCTCAGGGTGTCCTCATCGGCGAACTCGACGAACGTGTGCACGGTGTCGGCGAAGAGGCGGCGGGCAAGATCGACGTCTTGGTCCGCGACGGCCCTCAAGTCGGGCCACATCGGGACGAAGGCGAACCTGCGGCGGATCGCGATGTCCATGCAAGCTATCGTGCGGTCGGCAGTGTTCCTGGTGCCAAGCACGAGCAACCGGGCCGACAGTCTCAACTCCGGTTCGTGTCCCGCCGGAGTCTGCGGCAGGCGCACGCTGCGCTCCGCTTCTCCGACCTCGAAGAGTACGATCGCTTCTCCGAGTACGCGAGCGAGATCCGCACGGTTGATCTCGTCCACGACGAGCAGGTGCTCACGGTCGCGCGCGGCGGCGTTGGCTACCAGTAGATCACCGGGGCGTACGTCGAAGGCCAGCCCCTGCGCCGTCGGACGCGGGAAGAGGCCGACCACAAAATCCTCGTAGGTGCGCGCGGCATGGAACTGGACCCGCGTGGCCGAGCCGATCTGGTCCGCGATGCTGTAGGCGAGACGTGTCTTGCCGGTTCCCGGTGGCCCTTCGAGGATCACGAATCGTCTCTCCCGCAGGATGGCGAGCACATCGGCGGCGTCGACGGCGGGAAACACGGCGCCAGCGATCTGCTCGCGCCGGTCGTCCCAGCGCACCTTGGACGTCCCGGTTAGCGGCGTGCGGTGCTCGTAGAAGAAAAGGTCCAGCAGATCCTCGACAGCGCCCAGATCTTTCCCGCTGCGCACCGGGACCGCCGCGTAGATGACCCTCGAGTAGGCCTTGAGCGCCGCCGCGATCTCGGGCCACTCCTCCGTCACCGCGTCGGGGACCTCGGTCGTGATGTCGAGGAGGTCAGGCTTGACCCAGACCCTCCCTTTGTGCAGGCGTGAGATCGCCCGCAGCCGCCGCCCATGCCCGGGCCGCCCGAGGATCGCGGTGTCAGCCCCGAAGCCGTCGGTGCCGATCACGAGCACCGCCACGCTGCCGCCCTTTCCCGGGAACCACACGAACGAGGTGCCCTGGTAGGGGCCCGACTTGGGGTTCTCGGCCGTGATCCAGCCGGCGTACGAAGCTACGTCCTCCTGATTCTGTAGGTTAACCCGCAGCTGGAACCGCTCCTTGTGATGGGCGGCCTTGTGGTATCGCTCGTCGTAGACCCTTTCGAGCAGAGCGCGAACCCTGTCTGTATCCCCGATGAGGCTCCAGTCGCGGCCATGGGCTATGCCCTGAATCAATTCATCGATCGCCTGCATAGCTGCCCCTCCAGCAACGTCGCTGCATGGGCGAGCGCCCGGTTGACGGTCCAGGTCTCAGCGCTTGTCGCCGCCCTGCGCGTCCTTCGGCTCCGCTGCCAGCTTGCGCCCCGCGTCCTCCGACAGCCGCCCCGATCTCTGGAAGATCGGCAGCACCAGGGTGGCGATCGTCAGCAACACCAGGACGAGCGAGATGGGATTGGTGCGGAAGGATTTCAGCAGCGAGCCGAGGTAGTCGCCGTTGGCCAGGGCGAGCCACCTGCGGAAGTTCTCCTCGAGCAGCGGCCCGAGGATCATCCCGAGCACCATGGGGGCGCGGGGGAAATCCAGCCTGGTCATGGCAAAGCCCAGCAGGCCGAAGGCGAGCATCACGACCACGTCGTACATGCTGTTCTGGATGCCGTAGGTGCCGATCACGCACAGCGCGAGAATCCCGGTGTTCAGGATGGCGCGAGGGATGTGCAGCAGCTTGGCGAAGTACCTGGCCCCGGCCAGGCCAAAGGCGAGGAGCAGGACGTTGATGATCAGCATGCCGATGATGATCGCCGACACCAGGTCGAGGTGCTGCTCGAACAGCAGGGGACCTGGCTTGAGGCCGTGGATCACGAAGGCGCCGATGAGGATCGCGGTAACGGCGTCACCCGGAATTCCGAGCGAGAGCAGCGTGGTCATGGCACCGCCCGTGCAGGCGTTGTTCGACGATTCAGCGGCCGCGATGCCCTCCAGCGACCCCTTGCCCAACTCCTCAGGATGCCTGGACAGTCTCTTCTGCTGGGCGTAGGCGACGATCGCGGCGATGGTGCCGCCGGCTCCCGGTATGGCGCCCACGATCACGCCGACGACGCTCGAGCGCAGGATCACCGCCCAGAGTCGGGGGATCTCCCGCGTCGCCTCGCCCATCCGCTCGATCCTGTGCAGCGCCGCCTTCTCGCCCAGGCTCTTGTGCACCGAGAGCAGGATCTCGGAGACACCAAAGAGGCCGATCATGGCCGCGATGAACTGGACGCCGGACAGCAGGTTCACCTGGCCGAACGTGTAGCGGCTGCGGCCGCTCAGGGGATCGAGCCCGATGGTCGCGATCAGGAGGCCGAGAAAACCCGCGATCAACCCCTTGACCGTCGAGCCCGGCGATACGTAGGCCATGATGCTGATCCCGAACAGGGCCACCGTGAACATCTCCAGCGACGTGAACCGCAGCGCGATCGAAGCGATCAGGGGCGAGAAGATCGCCATCGCGAACACGCTAAAGATGCCGCCGATAGCCGACGTGATCGTGGCGATGCCGATCGCCAGGCCTGCCTTTCCCTGCAAGGCGAGCGGGTGGGCGTCCAGGCTCGTCATGACCGCCGAGGGCGTTCCGGGAATGTTGACCAGGGTCGCGGAAATGGACCCTGCGTAGTTGCCCGCGCAGTAGATGCCGAGCAGCATGAGAATGGCCGAAGCGGGCGAGAGGCTGTAGGTGAGAGGCACCAGGATCGAGACGCCCATGGTCACCGTGAGTCCCGGCAGGGCGCCGACGACGATTCCCAGCACGGTGCCCAGGATCATGAACAGCAGGCTGTCAAGGTTGATGAGACCGAAGCCGGCAGTCAGGAGACCGATGTTCACGCTCGCCTCTACCCGAAGAGGATGCCGTGGGGGATCGGCACGCGAAAGAGAATGAAAAAGACCACGTACAGCACCCCCGCCATGGGCACGCAGATGATCAGCGCCGTGCTCCTCTTCGCCTTGAGCAACAACGAAAGAGAGAGGGTGAACAGCACCGTCGGCAGGAGGAAACCGAACAGGTAGATCGCGCCCACGTAGGCGGCGAGCACTCCGACGACCGGCGCGACCACAGCCAGTTCCTCGAGGAGCGGGGCGCCGGAATGCACCGCCTGCGCGGCCTGCCCTCTTCGCGACCGCGCGAATGACGAAACCAGCAGGATTGCCCCGAGAAAGATCAGCACGATCGCCAGCGCCCGCGGATACGTGGCGGGATCCATGCCGGAGAAGCTCTTCTCGGTCGAGAAGCTGGCGCTGTTCAGGTAGGCACCCACGGCGAGCGCGACGATCGCCGCTGCGCTGAGCTGCTCCTTCACTGTCTATCCTCGTGCGACGCCGCCGGCGGCAGCGGCAGCCTTGCCGCCGCCGCCCGCCGATGCCGTCACTTGCCCGCCTACCGGATCTTGCCCTTGAGGCGGCTTTCGACCAGGCGCTTCTGATCCTCGAAGAACTTTGAGAACTCCCGGTGTCCGACGAACTTGACCTCGAGTCCCGAGTTCTTGACGTAGGTCTGGAACTCCGTGGACCTTGTCGCCGCTTCGATCGCCTTGTCGAGGGTGTCGAGCACCTGCTCGCTCACCCCCTTGGTGGTAAAGATGCCGCGCCAGACGGGAAAGGTGACGGCCACCCCGCCCTCCTTTGCCGTGGGAACATCGGGAAGCACCGGGTGGCGCGCCTGGCCCATCGTAGCGAGCGGCTTGATCTTGCCGGCCGAGATCATCGCCTGGCACTCGGCGGGATTCACGATCGCGACGTCGATCTCCCCGGCCGCGAGGGCGGCCATGATCGGCGTGCCGCCGCCGGAGTACGCGATGTCCTGGAACTTGACCCCGGCGGCTTCCTCGAACTCGACGCCCGCCAGCTGCCACAGCGACCCGACCCCGTTGTGGCCGTACTTGAGGGTGGATTTCTTCGCGGCGGCAACGAGGTCCGCGAGGCTGCGGTGAGGAGCGTCGGCCTTGACGAGCACGACGCCGGTGTCGTCGACCACCTGGGCCACAGGCTGGAACCCTTCGAGGTTGACCTCGACTCCGCCATACTTCATCAGGATGACCGTGATCGAGTTGAAGTACAGCTTCTGGCCGTCCGGCTTGCCGCCGGTGATGTCGAGGGCCGCCACGGCGCCCCGCGCCGCCGACTTGTTCTCCGGGATGACGTTGACGCCGAGGGCGCTCTTGAGGCCCGGGATCAGGGCGCGGACGGTCAGGTCGTTGCCTCCTCCCGGCGCGTTGGGGATGATGAACGTGATGTCGCCGCTGGGGTACTTCGCCCCCGCCTCGCCCGCTGGGCTGGCCCACACCGTGGATGCGGAGACCGCAAGCGCGAAGACCAGGACCAGTGTTCTCGCGATTCTGCTGGTCATCTTCCTCTCCTTCCGACTTCTGCCCTGAGTTCTCGTGTTCAACAATAGAAGACAATCGAGGCGGACGCAAGCATGCCGCAGCCCCAATCAGGCGCCACCGGCCGCTTGCGGAGCAAAGTCGCGGATCCTGCCCAAGACCGGGCCGGGAGGGCCGGTCCGCGGCAGTCAAGAGGCCGCAGGCCGTTTCCGCCTCACGAGCAGCCGGTCGTGCCCCCGCAGGTCTCGCACTTGAGGCAGGTGCCGTTGCGCACCAGCGTGAAGTGGCCGCAGTTCGGGCACGGGTCGCCCTCGTAGCCCTGCATGCGCGCCAGCAGCACGGGGCTCTCCTCCTCCACCGACCGCGGCGGGCGCTCGCCGGCGCCGCCGTTGCCGCTCTTGCCGTTCTCCATGGTCTCGGTGGCGATCAGGTGCTCGGGCTTGACCTGAACGAGGTCGGTGCGCCTGAGGTAGGTCAGCGCGAGATCGCGGAAGATCAGGTCCAGCACCGACGTGCACATCTTGATGTTGTCGTGGCCGTGCACCATCCCGTTGGGCTCGAAGCGCGTAAAGGTAAAGGCGTCGACGTACTCCTCGAGCGGAACCCCGTACTGGAGGCCGAGCGAGACCGCGATGGCAAAGCTGTTGAGCAGCGAGCGGAACGCCGCGCCTTCTTTGTGCATGTCGAGGAAGATCTCGCCGAGGGTGCCGCCTTCGTACTCGCCCGTCCTGATGAACAGGCTGTGCTGCCCGATCTTGGCCTTTTGCGTGTAGCCGGCGCGGCGGTTGGGCAGCGGATGGCGCTTCTGGCGCCCCTGCGAATCGCTCGCAGGCGGGGCGGCCGCGGCGGCGGCAACGGGGACATGCGCGGGCGCCGGGGCCGGAGCGCCCTCGTGCGCCGCCCGGGCCGCGGCCACGATCTCGTCGGCCACCGCGTCGCTGCCCGGGGCGAGCGAGGAAAGCGGCTGGCTCAGCTTGGAGCCATCGCGGTAGAGTGCGATGGCCTTGACCATCTTGCGCCACGAGTCGAGGTAGGCCTGCTTGATCTCGTCGACCGTCGTGTTGGCGGGCATGTTGATCGTCTTGGAGATCGCCCCCGAGACGTAGGGCTGCACGGCGGCCATCATCTCGATGTGGGCCTTCCAGGCGATGTAGCGCGTGCCCCAGCGCCCGTTCTTGTTGGCCGTGTCGAATACGGGGTAGTGCGCGGGCGACAGGTGCGGCGCGCCCTCGACGGTCATCGTGCCGCAGGCATAGCGGTCGGCGTTCTCGACCTGCTCGCGGCTGAAGCCGAGAGCCTCGGCCACGTTCAGCGACAGCTCGACCTTCGCTTCCGGGATCTCGAGCGCCTTGGCCAACGGAGCCGAACCGATCGTGGCTGGCGTAAGCGCCATGGTCAGGCTGAAGCTCGACGGCAGCCGCTCCTCGACCTTGTTCAGCGCCTCCACCGGTATCCCCTTGGCAGCCAGCGACTCGCGCGAGACGCCCGGCGCGCCGTCGAGTGTGCCGTGGCCGACGCAGTAGGCGACGATGTCGCGCACCTGCTGCTCGGTGTAGCCGAGACGGCGCAGCGCCGGCGGGATCGACTGGTTGATGAGCTTGAGGTAGCCGCCGCCCGCCAGTTTCTTGAACTTGACGAGGGCGTAGTCCGGCTCGATGCCGGTGGTGTCGCAGTCCATCACCAGGCCGATCG
>CAZKGO010000095.1:0-18063 GCA_964552235.1 uncultured Spirochaetales bacterium
CCGGGGTTGGGGGGAGTGTTCAGGCCCACGAATCTGAACCCCTATCACTACGGCGCGAACAATCCGCTGCGGTACTTCGACCCGACAGGACTGAGTGACGAAGACGGCTTGCCTTCGATTGCAGCGATCTCGGCGGCCTCAACTGAGGACCTCAGACGCCCGTGGTATTCTCAGATCCCGCTGATATCGGACTTCCTGCGCGGCGGGTACTTCTTGTTCACCGGCCAAGCGGGCGGCGAGGAAGCGGTGACGGACCCGCTCAGCGGCGACGTCATGTTCCCGGGGGAGGCGCAGGACGCCGCGCGCGGGTTCTTCTTTGCCGTCGCCGGGGCGGCAGTTGGCGCATTCGCTGCGGGAGGTACTCAGGCTGCTAGTCTGGCGGATGATGCCACAACAGCGGTTGCAGGAGGAACGAGAGTCTTCTGGTCCGGTGGCCGCAGTGTTGCGGGAAAAGCTGCGATGGAATGGGCAAAGGCTAGCGGCGGCAAGACCTTGGAGATGACAGCAGGCGGGAAGCTGATGGAGGCGGTCGGGAAGTACCTGCCACTAAGTGTACAAACGAAAGCGTGGGAGGCGTTGTCGCGTCACTTCGCACAGGGAGCGAGAGGCACTGTTCACTGTTTCCAAAACACGGCTGGTGTGGCTATCAAGAGCTTCTGGGCGAGAATCGAATATCGGGAGTTGGCAAAGAGGGCTGTCGACATCATCTATCATGGGGTCTCCCCGTAGGACGGATTATGCTCCGGAAACGCTGGCCGAACAGAGTCGTGAGCGACGATGGGTTTGAAGTGCGGATAGAAAGCAGAGGTACCATCGTCTACCGCGAGGGTGACCGGAAATTAGTGACCAACTCTGAGCTGTTGGTTGCGGACGAAGGCATCCTGCTGTACAGGAACTCCCTGGCGCAGTGGACGGTGCCGCCAGGAAAAGTCATCTCTGAGACGAAACAAGAGGCGATCGCGCGTAACATCGAATCCGCACTAAGTCTGAGGGGGCTCAAGCTCACCATTATCTGAGCGCCGCGCCCATCCGATGCGGCTGGCACGCATCCACCCCTGTCTCGGCGGTCGGGCCCTCGGCATCATGCCTCGGGCCCAGACAGAAAGCGCGTCTGCGTCAGCGTGCATTCCTGGTGCACTGTGCGCTCGGCGGCTGAGCTGAACGCGGACGGCACATCAGGTTACGACGGCGTGCATCCTCTGCCGGCCTCGCCCGTAAACGAGCTTTCCGCCTGCGGCCGAGCTAGGAACCGCGACTATAGCGAAAGTCCCAATTCGCCAAGATGGTCGACAGGCGGGCTCTGTTTCTCGGAGGCGGCCGCTGAGGCGCCTTGAGCCACAGGTGACTCACCCATCGCTTTCATCGGCACCTTGAGGTCCACGGGCTTGCTGGGCGGGGTTTCACGCTGCCCTCGTTGCGGCACGCGACTGCCGCGCACCTGCTGGCTTGCGGGGCGAGCATCCGCTGCGTGCAGGAGCTCTTGTGCCACGAGAGCGTGGAGACAACGCAAGTCTACACGCGTCCCAACGCTGCCAACATCAAGGCGGTCTACCGCAGCTACTGCGCCCGCGAGACCGAGTACTACCGGGAGCTTAACAGGGACCGTCTGGCTGCGGTGGAAGCGCCACGTCCGCGACTTCGGTGGGGCCGGCGGGACTTTGGCGCTCTGCCGCCAGGAGGGCCCGCTGAGCCGCCGAGAGGCGCATCGGAGAGCAACACGGGATGGCTGATGCAAGAGGACGACAATCTGGGCAAGATGAAGGCTATGAGACAGTACTTCTATGCCACTATCGAGCCGGGCGGAGGAAGGCCGGTTCTTCGCCGCGCAACGCAAACCTTCAACTTTGGCCTACTTACGGGCGCAACGGCGAATCCGGACAATCATTTCTCCGGCAGCCGCATCTGTCGGACAACCTCTTGCGGGATTGCCGCCATGTGCGGATCGCGATGCACAAGCATCGCGCCCGCTGCGCGCGCAGTGGCGGCGATCAGCGCGTCGACCAGGGGAAGGCGATCCGGCGTGGATTGCCGGACCTGCCACGCGAGTTCCGCGACTGCCCGATCCACGGACAGACAGACCGTAAGCTGGTTCAGATAGGCGTCGACAGCCACTTCCGTTTCTGCTTCATCGGTGGTCTCTTCCTTCAGCCGGGACCTCAACTCGGCAACGCTCACGGCGCAGATCCCCGTTCTGTTTGACGGGTCTGACCAGAGGCTCTCGACGAGTTCCGCCCCGGGTTCGTCGAAGTAGTGGGTCAGGAGCGCGGACGTGTCGAGCACGTGCGAGATTCTGCTCACGGCCGATCCTCCAGTCGCTCCTCGCGTTCGCGCTCGCGGACCAGCCGCCGCACGGGGCTTCCAGATTGCCGTCTGTGCGCGTTGCCGCGACCGCGCAGGTGCGACGCCAGTGAGTGCCGATCTGGGAGCACCTGAACCTCGAGAACGTGCGCGCGATTGGTGGTGCGCCACTGCAGCCTCGTTCCCCGTCGCATGCCCTCGGCGCGAGCGATCTCTGCCGGGATCGTCACCTGATTCTTGCCCGTCACTCGGGTGATCATGGAATGAGAGTATTCAAGGATTTTCTCGAGGTCAAGGAGCCGAGGACCCAAGGATAGACACCGACCATGTGTGGTTGCGCCCCAGCCTGCTGCAACGCAGTGGCCAACTGAGGCGGTGAGGAACCCGTAGCCGTCCTCGGCCGACACGAGCCACACCGCGTCGCGTCCACTCGCCGGCATCCACGACGGCCGCGCGCGCCAATCCCAACTTGCTCGCGAGCGAAATCCCGCTAGACTGGAAGCGCGGCCTTGTTGGCGCCGCGTGACCGGCGGGCAGGATCTTCGGGCGGCGCCTGGCTGGGGCCGAGCAAGCCGGCGCAGCAACGCGGTCTTGGGCGCGCGAGGGCGTCAGCGCGGGTGCCGGCCCGCGGAGTCGCGGCGCGCAGCCGTCGCGGCGCAGGAACGCGACGCCCGCGACTGCGCCGCGCGCACGCCAACCGCATGAGGGAGGGCAGCGATGACCTCGAGAGAACGGGTTCTCACCTCACTGGCACACCGCGAGCCCGATCGCGTGGCGGTCGATTTCGGCGGACACCGTTCCTCGGGAATCGCCGCGATCGCCTACGCCAGGCTCAAGAGGATGCTCGGCATCAGCTCGGGCGCGATCTACGTCTACGACATGGTCCAGCAGCTGGCGATCGTGGAGGAGCCGGTGCTCGATGCGCTTGGAGTGGATACGATCGAGCTCGGGCGCGGCTTCATGAAGAGCGCCGCGGACTGGAAGAAGTGGGAGCTCCCCGACGGCACTCCCTGCGTGATTCCGGCCTACCTGAATGTCGAGCGCCGTGGCGGCGACTGGTACCTCGTCAGCGACGACGGCCTGGATCTCGCGGTGCAGAAGCGCGGGTCGCTGTACTTCGAGCAGACGCACTTTCCCCTGTCCGAAAGGCCGATCGAGAACGAATCGTTCGCCGATCTCGAGGAGGTGCTGCCGGCCACGATGTGGACCGGCGTGCCCTGCCCGGGTGCCCACCTGCCGCTGACGCCGGACGGACTCTCGGCCCTCGCCTCGGGTGCCCGTGCCCTGCGCGAGTCCACTTCGAGGGCGATCATCGGACTGTTCGGCGGCAGCATGTTCGAGGTGCCGCAGTTCCTGTATCGCAACGACCAGTACCTGGTCGATGCGGCACTCCACCCCGAGGCGTGCGTCAGGCTGTCCGAAAGGCTGTGCGACATCCACATGGGCAACCTGGAGAAGTGGATCTCCGCGGTAGGGCCGTACGTCGACGTGGTGCTGTTCTCCGACGACTTCGGTGGCCAGAACGGGCCGCTCGTTTCCCCGCAGATGTACAGGACCTACTACAAGCCCTTCCACAGCAGGCTCTGGCACCGCGCCAAGGAGCTGGCGCCGGTCAAGGTCATGCTTCACTCGTGCGGGGCCATCGAGCCGCTTCTCGAAGACCTGATCGACGCCGGCGTGGACATGGTCAATCCTGTGCAGACCAACTGCGCCGGAATGAACCCGTTGGAACTCAAGCGTCGCTACGGGAGCCGCATCACGCTGTGGGGCGGAGGCTGCGACACGCGCTCCGTCCTCCCGCGTGGCACGCCTGCCGAAGTGCGCAAGCACGTGAGGGCGCAGCTGTCGGTGCTTGCCCCTGGAGGGGGCTTCGTCTTCCAGCAGGTGCACAACGCTCTGGCCGACGTGCCGCCCGAGAACCTGCTCGCCATGTTCAAGGCAGCCGGCTGCGCCGACCCGTCTCTGTGAACAGGCGCCCGTGTCGAACGCCAGGCCCACCCGACTTTGCTCATGAGTAATTTCAGATTGTCCTGATTTCACTCATGGGCGCGAAACGATTGCCGCGCTACTTCCTGCGACCGGTCGCGGAAGACCTCAAGACCCGCATGGTCTTGGTGGGTGGGCCGCGCCAGGTGGGCAGGACGACCCTCGCGCCGGACCTGCTGCAGATTGCCCACGACACGGTCGAGCGGTGGCTGTCGATCCTCGAGGCCATGTACGTCTGTTTCCGCGTCCCTCCCTACGGCGCGCCCCGCATCCGCGCGGTGCGCAAGGAGCGCAAGCTCTACCTGCTGGACTGGTCGCAGGTGCCGGAGCCTGGACCGCGGTTCGAGAACCTCGTTGCCGCGCAGCTGCTCAAGTACTGCCACTACGTCGAGGACGCCGAAGGCTGCCGAATGGAGCTGCGCTTTCTCCGCGACACCGATCGGCGTGAAGTCGATTTCGTCGTGCTGCGCGACCGCAAGCCGCTGTTCGCAGTCGAGTGCAAGAGCGGCGAACGCGGGGTGAGCGCGGCCGCCCGGTATTTCCGCGCGCGCACCCCCATCCCCCGGTTCTACCAGGTTCACCTCGGCCATCGTGACTTCGGCGATGCCGGCAGCGACGTGCGGGTCCTTCCTTTTGTGACCTTCTGTCGTGAGCTGGCGATGCCGTGATCCGTCTGTTCGCCGCCGTTGCATCCTCAGAGGGCCCGCGCTATGCTTGACCCATGCGTATCCCATCGAAAGCAAGCCGGATCGTGACGGTTCTGCTCGCCGCCGCCCTGATGTGCGCAGCCGCGCCTGCCCAGGTGCACGCGCAGGACAGGCGGACAGCTTCGGAGTGGGTCGAGGAGACCGGGGCGCACAAGATCGCGGGATTCGTGACGCTCGGGCTGGCAGCCACCACGGCGATCCTGGGCGCCTTTGAGACGGACCTGCATCCCGCGTTCGCCTACGCGACGACAGGCGCCTCGGTCGTGACGCTGTCGCTGGGGGTGGTCGGCTATGGCCCGTACTGGAAGTCCGTCTGGCCTCACATCCTGATGAACGCGCTGGCCGTGGCCGGCTACGGCCTCACCGCCTTCGTCCTGGAAGACGGCAGCCCCGAGCACATCGCCACCGGGGCGGCTTCCGTCGGCCTCATGTGCGGCGCCGCGTTGTACATCGCCTTGCGATAGCGTCTGGCGCCGAAAGGCGGTGCAGGACGGTCGCGCAGCGGCTCCGGAGGCGGCAGTTAGGGGCCCAGCCCTCCCGCGGCGCCATACGGCCGCGGCAGGCGACTACTTTTTCTGCGCTTCCCAGCTCTTGATCGCGTCTTGGGTGACAAAGCCCATCGCGAGGGCGATCTCGCCGAACTTGCGGGAGTCGCCCGCCTTTTGCGCAACGAGCACCTTCTCGAGCTGGTCGGCCCGCATCGCCCCAAGGCGAACCAAGCCGTCGCCCATCCGCTCCGCCATGAGTCACCTCGCGCGACAAGTATAGCACTCCCGCAAGCGGAGCGGGCGCACACCCCCGACCCGTGCCATCCTACGCCAGACGCGAAGCCACGAGCGCCGCCCCGACAGCCGCCTCTTCCCGGCTCTCGGGCACTTCCAAACGAACGCCGAACACCGCCTCCGCGGCAGCGCGCAGCAGCGGGTTGCGCCGCAGCGCGTTGCCGGTGCCGACCACGGAGGTGCGGCCCTGCAGCGCCTCCCGCGGCATCATGTCCCGGAGGGTGCGCACGATTCCCTGCGCCAGCGCCCAGGCGAACGCGCCCAGCCCCATGTTGCCGGGCTCGATGCCCTCGATGCTGCCCCGCAGCGACGGGTCGTGGCGCTCAGCCAGCAGGCTCGGCCGCACGACCAGCCCAGCGCCCGCACCCGAAGCGGCCGCCTCGGCGCCAAGGGCGTTCAGCCGCTCGTAGACCTCGGCCTCGGCCGGAGGCGTGCCCCCGAGATCGCGCATCCACGACGCGCACAGACCCGCGAGCCACTTCCACGCCGAGCCGGCGGCCAGGCTCGCAGCCACCACGGCATACAGCCCGTCCACGTGCGCCCTGTACTCCCAGCTCGCCGCAGCCGGGGCCCGCTCCACCCGCGTGCCCGCGGGCATGACAGCCGAAAGCTGGCCCCCCGTGCCGAGGCTGAGCAGCAACTGCCGCTGCGGCTGCCGCAGGGCGGCGACGATCGAGGCCTGGTTGTCGCCGATGCCCGCGGCAACGGGGATGCCCGCTGGGAGGCCGAGCTCGCGGGCGGGACCGGCAGCCAGCGCCCCCGCCCGCAAGCCGCAGGCGAGCACGTCCGGGAACAGACGCCGGGGAATTCCGCTCGCGGCAATCGCCTCTTCGTCCCACGCCAGGCGTTGGAGATCGAACAGACCCCAGCTCGCCGCCTGTGTCGTGTCGGTCACGGGACGTGCCAGCCCGCACAGCCGCTGCGTCAGCAGGTCGATGATGTTGGCAGCGCAGGCCGCGTCTGCGGGAAGCGCGTCCCGCGCGAGCAGCCACGCCATGGTGGCGGGGGCAAAGCCCGTGCAAAGCCGATGGCCGGTGCGCGCCTGCAGCTCCGCGAGAAAGCCCGGGGTCTGCTCGCAGCGCTGGTCCTGCCACGTGACCATTGGCGAGAGCGTTCGCCCGCTCGCGTCGACGAGCGCGCAGCCGTGCACCTGCCCGGTCACGCCGACAGCCGACACCCGGGCGCGCGCCTCGGAGGGCAGCTCGCCGACGAGCCTCCAGGCGGCAGCCAGCAGCGCCTCCGCGTCCTGCTCCGAACGCCCCGCCGGCGCCGGGAGGTCGGCGCCGTGCTGCGCCGACGCCGCGGCGGCGAGCGCTCCGGCGCGGTCAGTGATGACCGCAGCCACCTTGCTCGTGCCGATGTCGATGCCGAGGAACATCGAGGGACTCTCGCACCAATCGGGGAGGCGAGGCAAGCGCGTGAGAGGCCGGCCGTGCAGACGGTAAGCAACTCGGTCGCGGCGTGGGCCTGGATGCAATCGCGGCCCGGACTCTCCGCGCTACTTCGGCAGCTTGCGCAGACGCCTGGCGATGATCGCGCGCATGCGCGCGTAGCTGAGCGGCGGTCCCGTGCTCACCTCTCGCCCGTCGACGAACACGCCGTCGCTGATGCCCCAATGCTCGAAGACCGCGCGGTCCCACGTGTGGTGCTCTTCGAAGACGACGCGCTCGCCGAGCTCGGCTGCGGCGCGTCGCGCGCGCTCGGCCGTGATGTTCTGCGCGGGGCACCAGCCGTTGATGAACGCGGTGACGGTGACGCGACCGGGCGTGGCGACCGGAGCCTTCTTTTTTCGTATCCAATGCGGAGGCTCAGCGTCTTCCGTGAAGCGCTTCCAGAGCAGGACCGCCATGCCCTGGCGATCGGCCGGCACGTAGCCGTGCTTGCGGTACCAGGACGCCCGCATCCAGAACGGCAGCGCGAGGCCCCACGCCGCCATGCCGCCGGAGCCGAGAGAGCGGGCGTCCT
This sequence comes from uncultured Spirochaetales bacterium, assembly GCA_964552235.1. Lineage (GTDB taxonomy): Bacteria > Spirochaetota > Spirochaetia > SZUA-6 > CAVTHK01 > CAVTHK01. The sequence continues at coordinate 7,739 of CAZKGO010000095.1, forward strand.
CCTCGGCGGCCTCCAGCAGCGCGGTGCCCATTCCGCGCTTCTGGAAGTTGCCCCGGCCCTTGGCATATCCGTGCACCCAGATGCAGTAGATAGAATGAAGGCCCCGGCCGGCCGCGCTGCTGTGCTCGATCGGCGCGTACTGGATCATGCCGGCGACTGTGCCGTTGTCGTCGAGGGCCAGCTTGACGCGCAGGCCGCGCTCTCTCATGCGGCGGTACCAGCGCTCCTTGTGGTTGCCGGCCTCGCGCATTTCGTCGGACCAGTCCTCCAGGCAGTGGAAGTAGAGCGACTCGTGCTGCGGCTCGAGATCGATGATGCGCATTGCGCCCTCCCTGCCTGAGCGTGCGCGGCCGGGCCTGCGCCCGCACCATAGCGTAGGTCACGGCGCTGCCGGATGCAACCTGGCGCCTGCGCGAGAGCGGTCGACGGCGAGCGCCTGCTCCAGACGTTCCCGCAGGGCCGCGAGGGCGCGGATCGCCTCGGCCACCTCCACGGGGGCCTCGAGGCTGTCCCACAGCTCCCGCTGCCTGAAGCGCGGCTGCTGGGGCAGGGAGCCCGACCGTCGGGTTCGGCCGCTGCGTGGAAACCGTGGCTTGACCATCTCCGGACTCCTGATACTATACAAACATATAGTATCGAAGGCCCGCCGTCAAGTGCGAATTTCCGCGACACGGTTCCCGGTGGTGCCGGCCCTGCTACCAGAGCACGCGGACCGGGTAGGCCGAGATCAGGGGGTCGGGTGTGGCGAGAGTGCAGCCGTGCGCGACGGCCTGCGCCACCAGCAGCCGATCGAACGGGTCCCTGTGCAGGGGCGGAAGCTTGCCGATCTGCAGCACGGAAGCCTCGTCGATCGGAAGCTCGTCGATGCGATGCACGCGCCGCTGCTCGGGGATGAACCTGTCAGGCGGTTGGTTGAGCCTCAACCTGCCGAGCGCGTGCTTGATTACGATCTCCCAGCCCGAGGCCGGGCTCAGCAAGACATCATTCTCAGCGTCGGTAATGGCATCGCGTGCGGTTTCGCTCAGCTCGCGGCTGCCTTCGACGAGCCACAGAAACGTGCAGGTATCGAGCAGGATCCTCACCGCGGTCGCTCGAACGGCTCGATCACATCATCGGGGAGCGGCTCGAAAAAGGACTCCGGGACGATCGCCAGCCCTTTGCCCCTGCCCACCGGCCGACGCGCGGTTTGCGAACCGGTTACGGGCCTGATCTCCGCCACCGGTCGGTTCCTGCGACACAGCACGATTCGGTCGCCGGGCCGCAGCCTGGCAATGTGTTCCGAGAGGTGGGTCTTCGCCTCGTGCATGTTAAGGACCACAGTCGCCATTATGAGCTATATAGTGAACCAGATATATGACTGAGTCAAGCGCAGCCTCTCGGGGCTGACCGAAGGGGTCGCCCTCGACCACCGCGCCCGACCGACGAATTCTGTTGACAACGGCGCCGTCGGAGCCCATACTCTGCAAACGTTTCCAAGTTTGGGAACGTTTGCAGCGGCGCTGGGGCCGGGGCGATTGGCGAGCGCGGGGCCGACCGGCAGCCGCCGACCCGATCTTCGAACGGAGTCGAGGCGATGCCAAAGCCGCCGACCCTCAAGCAGGTTGCCGCTTCCCTGGGCGTCTCGATCAGCACCGTCTCGCGCGTGGTCAACGACAATCCGGGCGTCCACGAGGCCACGCGGCGCCGGATTCAGAAGGCGCTCAAGCGTCGCGCCTACCTTCCCAATCCCGCGGCAACGGCCCTCAAGACCGGGCGCGGCCGCATCGTCCACGTGGTCGCCGAGAGCGAAGACCACGCCTTTATGACTTCGATCCTCGGCGGCACCGCTTCGGCCGCACACGAGAGCGGCTATCGCGTGCTCCTCAGCACAGTCGACTTCGAGCGCAGCGGGGTTCGCGACGCGGGACCGGGCGGTGCCGGTCGCGACGGGCGCAACGGCGGCGACGGCCGCGGCATCGACAGTCGCCTGGTCGACGGCTTCGTGATGATGCCGTCGTTCGAGCACAGCGTCGACCTCGGCTGGCTCACGCGGGGCATCGATGCGCCCGTGGTCTGCGTCTACGGCTATGCGACCGACCCGCGCCACGTCAGCGTCGTCTCCGATGACCAAGGCGGGGCGCACATGGCCGTCTCGCATCTGATCGCGAAGGGCCGCAGCCGCATCGCCTACATCGGCGGCATCGCTGAGTGGATCCAGTCGAAGCAGCGCCTCGCCGGCTACAAGGCGGCTCTCGCCGGGCACGGCCTCGGCTTCGACGAGCGGCTGGTGGAGCGCGGCGACTGGAGCCGCGAGAGCGGCTACGAGGCCTGCCGCAGGCTGCTCGGGCGCGCAAGGCCCGACGCGATCTTCTCCGCCAACGACAAGATGGCTGCTGGCGTGCTCCACTGCCTGGCCGAGCGCGGAATCGCCGTGCCCGCCGACGTGGCGCTCATCGGCTTCGACGACCGCGACCTGTGCGAGTTCGTCACGCCGCGCCTTTCCACCATCGCGCTGCCGCTGCGCGAGATGGGGCGCAAGGCCTTCGAGGTGCTCCTGGCCAACATCGGGGTGCGGCGCGCGGGCGGCGAACCCGTGCGAGGGGTCATCGCGGTCCCCTGCCGCCTCGTCGAACGAGAGTCGACCTGAAGGGAGAACGAGCATGCACGTCGGGCTGCACAATCCGCAGTACGGTCCCCAGGCGCGCTGGCGCCCGCTGCCGCCGGGCAGCATCCGGCTCGGCGACGGCTTCTGGAGCCGGCCGCTGCGGGCGAACCGCAAGGCCAGCCTCAGGCACGGATACGAGCAGCTGGAAAAGGCCGGCAACTTCCACGACCTGATGGTAGCCGGCGGCAGGAAGAAGGGCAGGTTCATCGGCAAGGTCTTCTGGGATTCCGACGTCTACAAGTGGCTGGAGGCGATCGCCTACGAGCTCGCCCGCGAACCCGACGCCGAGCTGCGCCGCATGGCCGACGAGGCGATCGAGCTGGTCGAGGCGGCGCAGCAGAAGGACGGCTACCTCAACTCCTACTATACGATCCCGCCCGAAGGGACGGAGACGCAACGCGGGACTAAGGGTGCCGACGTCGAGCTCGGCGATCCGGGGCGGCGCTGGCAGGACATCGCCCGCGGCCACGAGCTGTACTGTGCGGGCCATCTCTTCGAAGCGGCCATCGCATTCAAGCGCTTTCTGAACGAAGATCGCTTGATGAAGGTCGCACTCCGGTTCGCCGATCACATCGACCGCACGTTCGGCCCCGGCAAGCGCGACGCGGCCCCCGGCCACCCGGAGATCGAGCTCGCGCTCGTCGAGCTGTACCGCGAGACCGGCGAGCGGCGCTGGCTCGACCTGGCGCAGTTCTTTGTCGACCGCCGCGGCCACGGACTCATCGATCCGGGCACCCACGGCGGTCATGGCGGGCCCGGCGTCTACCAGGACCACGTGCCGGTCCGCGATGCCGCGAGCGTCGAAGGCCACGCCGTGCGCCAGCTCTACCTCACCACCGGCGTCACCGACCTGTGGCTGGAGACCGGCGAAGCTGCGCTGCTGGAGGCGATGCATCGCCAGTGGCGCGACATGAGCTTCCACAAGACCCACGTCCACGGCGGCCTCGGCCAGATCCACAACAACGAGTCCTTCAGCGAGCCCTACGAGCTGCCCAACAGCCGCGCCTACTGCGAGACCTGCGCCCAGATCGCCAGCATGATGTGGAACTGGCGCCTGCTGCTCGGAAGCGGCGACGGCGTCTACGCCGACAGCTTCGAGGCGGCGCTCTACAACGCTTTTCTCAGCGGCGTCTCGCTCGACGGCAAGAACTTCTTCTACGTGAACACGCTGCTGAGCAATGGAAGCGACCCGGTGATCAGCCGCAAGCGCATACAGCGCATGCCCTGGCCGTGGACCCCGTGCTGCCCGCCGAACGTGATGCGCTTTCTCGCGATGCTCGAGCACTACGTGGCCACCAGCGGCGACGGGGGCGTGCAGGTCCACCAGTACATGCCCGCGACGATCGCCGCGGTCGCCGGCACTGCCGCGGCGGTGCGGCTCGCGATCGACACTCGCTACCCGTGGGACGGGCTGGTCAGGGTCAAGATCGAGAAGGCCGAGGGCGGCGCGTGGCCGCTGCGCCTGAGAGTGCCGGCGTGGTCGCAGGAGGCAGCGCTGGCGGTCAACGGCCAGCCGGTCGACGCTTCGCACCGCCACCTCGGCTACGTCACGATCCACAGGCCCTGGAGCGCCGGCGATGTGGTCGAGCTGCGGCTCGACCTTGAGCCGGCGCTGTACGAGGCCCATCCCCGTGTCGATTCGGCCGCCAACGCCGTGGCGATCAAGCGCGGCCCGGTCGTCTACTGCCTCGAGCAGGCGGACCAGGCCCCGGGAGTCGACGTGCTTTCCGTGCAGATCGACGAGATGGCGCCGCTCGCCAGCGAGTGGGCTCCCGGCCTGCTCGGCGGAGTGGTGACCGTCGGAGCCGACGGGTTTCTGCTCGAGGGCGACGCGTGGAAGGACCGGCTCTACCGCAAGCTGGGGCAGGGAGCGAACCCGGGACGCAAGCCGGTGCGGCTCACGGCGATCCCGTACTACGCCTGGGCCAACCGGGGGCCGAACGCCATGCGCGTCTGGATCCCACGGGCGCGGGCGAGATAGGGGGCGCACATGAGCGAGCTGGTTGCCCCCAAGCAGGTGCGCTCTCACTCGGTGGACGGCAATACCGTGCTGTTCCGGGTCGAGGCGGGCGCCGGCCTGGTTCCCGTGAGCATCGGCCTGTACGAGCGCGGGCTGGTGCGCTACCGGCTGCTGCCGCGCGAGCCGGTGCACGACCTGGTGGAGCCGTCGGCGTTGGCAGCGCCGGCTCGCCTTGAGGTCCGCCGCGATGGGGACCGACTGGTGATGGCTGGCGGCGGCGTGCGCGTCGAGGCGGCACTCGACGCCTGGCGCGTGGCTGTGTTCTCCGAGGGCGAGAGGCGTGCGCGGCTCGCCGAGCTGCCGCTCGACCTCGACGCCCACGACGACCCGATCAGCGAGCCGACCGGCTATCGAATCCGGGACGGCAGCCCACACACGGCACGCCTCAACCTCGCCCTCGATCCGCACGAGGCCTACTACGGCCTGGGCGAGAAGCACACGGCGCTGCAGCGCCGCGGCCAGCGGGTGGTCTGCTGGAACGTGAACCCCTACGGCGCGGGTCGCGAGACCGCATACAAGAACATCCCGCTGCTGCTCGGCTCGCGAGGCACCGGCCTGTTCCTGAACGAAACCTGCCGCAGCACCTGGGACATCGGCGCTGCGTCCAACTTCTCTCTGTCCATCGACGTCGACGGGCCCGGGTTCGACCTCTTCGTGATCGTGGGCCGCGACCTCAAGGCCGCGCTCGGCCGCTACGCCGACCTCACCGGGCACGCGTCGCTGCCGCCGCGCTGGAGCTTCGGGCTGTGGATCTCACCGTTCGGGGAGCAGCGGCTGAGCAGGACCGGCATGAACCAGCAGGAGCTGCTCGAGCTCGCGGACACAATCCGCGAGCGCGGCCTCCCGTGCGATCTCATCCACCTCGACCCGTACTGGATGGGCGACCGCCAGCTCTGCCACTTCGAGTGGGACCGCGACCAGTACCCCGATCCGGCGGCGCTCGTGGCCGCCCTCAGGCAAAAGGGTTTCCGCGTCTGCCTCTGGGAGCACCCCTACCTTGAGAAAGGCGGGGCGATCTACGAGGAGGCCGCGCGAGGCGGCTACCTGCTCAAGCGGCCCGACGGCTCGGTCTACGACACGCACCTGGTATACGTGGCGCCGAGCAGGCGGGCGCAGTACACCGAGAGCTTCTACGCCCTGGGCGGCGTCGTGGACTTCTCCAACCCCGCGGCGGTCGAGTGGTACAAGGGCAAGCACAGGCCGCACCTGGAAATGGGAGTGGCCACGTTCAAGAGCGATTTCGGCGAGATGGCGCCCGAGGACGCGGTGTTCGCCAACGGCCGCACGGGCCGCGAGATGCACAACATCTACCCGCTGCTGTACAACCGCGCGGTGTTCGAGGTGATCGGCGAGTACCAGGAGCGGCCGGTCGTGTGGGGACGCTCCGGCTACGCGGGAAGCCAGAAATACCCGGTCCAGTGGTCGGGCGACCCGATCGCCGACTTCAAGAACCTCGCGGCCACCATCCGCGCGGGCCTCAGCTACGGGCTCTCGGGCGTGCCTTTCTGGACCTTCGACCTCGGCGGGTTCAAGGGTCAGCCGACGACCGCGGCCTACGTCCGCTGGGCGCAGGTGGGCCTTCTGCTGTCCCACTCGCGTTTCCACGGCACGACCCCGCGGCTTCCGTGGTACTACGGCGAGGAGGCCGCCGGCATCATCCGCGACTGGGTGCGCCTGCGCTACAGGCTGCTGCCTTACATCTACTCCGTCGCTGCGGATGCGGTGCGGACGGGCCTCCCGGTGATGCGGCCGCTGGCGCTCGAGTTCCCGGCCGATCCCGGCAGCACGGCGACGGACCTGCAGTTCATGCTTGGGCCCTCGCTCCTCGTCGCTCCCGTTCTCGACGAGAGCGGCGAGGTCTCGATCGTGCTGCCGCCGGGCACCTGGCATGACTACTTTACGGGTGAGCGGCTCAAGGGTCCGCAGCGGCTCGAGCGCACGTGCGCTCTCGCGCAGCTTCCGCTGTTCGTGCGCGACGACGCGATCCTTCCGTTCTGCGCCGACGACTGCACGGTGTCGGAGCTCTGGGACCCGCTGGGGGTCGAGATCTACCCCGCGGCAGCGGGCACCGTCGAGATCCCCGAGGAGGACGGGCGCGCCTCTACGCGGGTCACGGTGTCCGGCGAGGGGGCTGCCCGAGTCGTTCGCGGCGAGGGGCCCGAGCGGGAGTGGAGGATCGTGGCCAAAGGCGCCGGCCGCAGGCGCCGCAGGGAGGCGAGCATCGCCAGGTGCGCCTCCTTCGAGGCGCCGATCTGAACGCCGGCAGCGCGGAGCAAGGTGCGCGCGCGACCCGGAAGGAGGTGGACGGAAGAGAGAGTCGGCAGTCACGCATCACAGCAAAGATCCAGAGGAGAAGGAGAAAAGAGATGACGGCAAGAAGGACCTTAGTGCTCGTGACGCTGCTCGCGGTCGCGACGCTGGCGTGGGCGAGCGGGCAGAAGCCCGCGGAAAAGACCGCACCCGTGCCGGAGAACGTGCAATGGGTCGTGGCCGACCGGATCGGCAACCCGAATGCCGGCGTGACCATGAGGTATGACGTCGAGCTGACCTACTCCCATCAGGCAAGCATCCCGGCCCGCGTGGAGTACCTGACCAAGGCCTCGACCGAATGGGCCAAGACGCACACCAACTTCAAGCTGGTCCCGGAAGTCCACAGCGGCTCACCCGACCAGATCCTGCAGAAGCTGCTCCAGCAGGTCGCCAGCAACACGGCCCCCGACATTTCGCAGATCGACGGGATGTACGTTCCGCTCTTCTATTCGACCTTGACTCCCATCGACAACTACATCAGCAAGGACGAGGTCGCCGACTACTTTGACTGGGCCCGAGCCACCATGGTGGATCCCAAGGACGGCAAGTTGAAATCCCTGTGGTTCACCACCAACGCCGTCGGGCTGTGGTACCGCAAGGACCTGATCCCCAACCCGCCCAAGAGCTGGGCCGAGTGGATCGCCGTGGGCAAGAAGCTGCAGGCCCAGGGCTACAAGGACGGGCTGATCCTCCGCGGCGCCATGGACGAACAGATCAACTACGGCGCGGTGCTGCCGCAGTTCTTCGGCCTCGGCGGCAAGCTCGTGGATGATTCGGGCAAGCCGATCTTCGGCGTCGGCAAGGACCGCGACCTCATGATCGAGGTCTTCAACATGTGGGCGACGGCCGTCAAGCAAGGCCTGCTGCCCCAGCGCGTGATCGACATCAAGGCCGACGGCGACCTGGCCGCGGATGCCTCCAAGCCCAACCAGGTGGCCATGATCCTGGCGGGAAGCTGGTTCTACAGCCAGCTCAAGAACGTCGTCAAGGACGACATCAACAAGTGGGCCTTCACCTTCACGCCGCAGAAGACTGCCGACATGAAGGGGCAGGTCGCCGGAGGGTGGAACTGGGCCTTCTTCACCAAGGACCCCGCCAAGATCAAGGCCGGCGTCGACTTCGTGCAGACGGTCTACACGAGCAAGGACGGAATGGCCGGATGGTGCTACACGGCCGGCTACACCCCGACCCGCAAGAGCGTGCTCAGCTCGCAGCAGTTCGCCAACGACCCGTGGCAGCTCTCCTTTGCCCGCGTCGTGGAGGTGGCCAAGACGCGGCCGGGGGTCAAGGCCTACAACATCCTGACCGTGAACTTGCAGAACGCCTTCCAGGCTGTCATCCTTGGCAGGGAGACGCCGGAACAGGCGGTGGACAACGCGTACAAGAGGACGATGAGCCAGCTTTCGAGCTAGGCCGGGGCGGCTGGTCCGGTCGGCAGGCCGGACCAGCTCATTTCCAAGAGAGGGTGCCGTCCATGACCCAGTCCAGGAGCTACGGAAGACCCTTGCTCTGGATGCTGCCGATGATCCTGATGCTGGTGCTGTTCTACCTCTACCCCCTCGTGGACGTGATTCGCCTGAGCTTCACCAACACTTCAACCCTCGAGGCCGAGTTCAAGTACACTCTGAATTCCTACATCAAGACGCTGCAGGACCCGGACTTCTACCGGAGCATCTACGTGTCGGTGGTGTTCGTCTTCTCGAACATCGTCGCCCAGATCCTGCTCGGGCTGCTGATAGCGATCCTGCTCAACGCCGGGACCCGCCGCCGGCTGCCGGGCACCGTGCTGACGCGAACGGTGGTGCTCAGCGCGTGGATGGCGCCGGGCGTGCTGGTCGGCATCGTCTGGCAGATGCTGCTGTCGAGCTCGCAGTTCGGCATCATCAACTACCTGCTGGAGAAGGTCGGTCTTCCGCGGCTGACTTTTCTCGTCCAGCCCGGGCTGGCGCTGTTTTCCATCATCATCGCCAACATCTGGCGCGGTACCGCGTTCACCATGATCCTGCAGTACGCGGGGCTTCAGCGCATCCCGGACGAGCTCTACGAGGCGGCGGACGTCGACGGCGCGACGGGGCTGCAGAAGTTCCTCCACATCATGATCCCGCAGCTGCGGCCCATCATCTTCATCAACCTCGTGCTCATCACGATCTACACGTTCAACACCTTCGACATGGTCATCGCCCTCACGCGGGGAGGGCCGGCCCGATCGACGCAGGTGCTGACGCTGAACGCGTACGAGCAGGTGTTCAGCTTCTTCAGCCTGGGCCGGGGCTCGGCAGTGGCGGTCGTCCTGCTGCTGATCAACCTCACGATGGCGATCCTGTACTACAGGCTGGTTCTTTCGGGCCAGGAACGGTCCTGAGGCGGGACGAGGAGCAGCGCCATGGCAGTGCGAAAGACGGGCATCAACAGCACCAACCTGCTGATCTACCTGCTGTTTGCGGTGATCATCCTGATGTGGATCGGGCCGGTGCTGTGGATCATCTCGCTCTCCCTCAAGACCAAGGAGGAGGTGTTCAGGTATCCGCCCCGGTTGATCCCGCACCCCTTTGCCTTCGAGAACTACCTGAGCGTGCTCACCATGAGCCGCATCCCCCTCTACCTGTGGAACTCGGTCAAGATCACGTTCTTTTCCGTGACCGGCAACCTGCTCGTGGTGATCCCGGCGGTCTTCGCCTTTTCCCGCTTCCGCTTCCGCTTGAGGGACCAGGCCCTGTTCGGGATCCTCATGTTCCAGATGATCTCGCAGCTGATCATCGCCATCCCGCTGTACCGCTACTTTGTCCGCCTCGGCATGCTCAACTCCCACGCCGGGCTCATCCTGATCTACATCACCATCCAGATCCCCTTCACGGTTTGGCTGCTCAAGGGTTTCTTCGATTCGATTCCCATGGAAATCGACGAGTCGGCCGTGATCGACGGCTGTCGCGCGCGCCAGGTTCTCGTCCACGTGATCCTTCCGCTGGCCATGCCGGGCGTCGCCGCCGCCCTGGTGTTCAACACCGTGAACGCCTGGGGCCAGTTCATCGTTCCCTTCATCTTTCTCAATCGCGCCGAGATGTTCCCGATCGCGGTGGGCATTCTGCAGTACCTGCAGGGCCAGACCGAGGGGGAGGTGACGGTTCACCTGCTTGCCGTCGCGAGCATGCTCGCCCTCCTGCCCGCCATGCTGATCATCACGATCCTGCAGAAGTTCATCGTGCAGGTGCTCGTGGCCGGCGCCGTCAAGGGGTAGGGGCGGGGGCGGCGGCGCCCGCGCCGAGCCTCCCCGGTTCCTCTGCCAGGCGGCGGCCTCAGGCTCGAAAAAGGACCGCGAAGTCGCCTCGAGGCGCAATGTGCCAAGGCGGATCG